>UQKK01000014.1 GCA_900541505.1 uncultured Ruminococcus sp. | reverse complement strand
TTAATCCTTTTTCTTTAAAAAAACCATGTTTCTCCCAGAACATGGTTTTTTTATGGTGCTGTGCATGGTATTGATCTAAGCGGTATTGCCTGTCAGCTTGTGAAGGTAACTTACAAAAATGATGCTTTGTATACATGTAAATAGGATATGGATTCACAAATACATTAGAATTAGAAGTGTTGCATTTGCTCTGCTTTGTGTTGAATGATTCAGCAGGTGTAGCTTCTAATCTACTTCAGATATCCTGAAAACAGTAAAATAAGAAGGGTGCTTATGCGCTATATCTTTACTATCCTTTATTTGTGTGAATTGTAAAGAGTAACAGATTATCACGACTTCATGTCTTACAAAGATATTTATACAAAGGAGGAACGATGATATGACACTTAAATGAATTATGTATCACAGATTCAGTCGAGCTTGCACGAATTGGAGGAAAGATAAGCGGAAGCTGGATGGATGCAGCCTTTAAAAAAAGAGCTTAGTCAGGACATTGATTGGAGCATGGTTGATAAAGAGGATAATCTTCTCACTATGGAACGCAGCCTAAAAAAGGGCGTGGAGTTAAAATACCTGCTGAAAGCGGCTCATACGGACAAAAGCTATGACCAAGAGGTCTATAGGAAAGGCATTGATACCAGCTATTACTATGAGGGTTACACAATCTACAGGGCAAAATAGAGTATTCGAGCGAAGCATAAGCTGGAGATACTTGCTCGACGTATACCGGATACAGAGGCAATATGAATAGCAACAAGAAAAAGCAATTCCTTGAAAATTCGGGAATTGCTTTTTGTACCTTTTACTTTGTCAGCTCCAGAAATTCATCAATACGCTGTGCGCAGGTTTCCAGACAGCTTGTCCAGAATGCCTTATCACACAAATCGATGTCTGCCATTGCGGCAACATCCTCCACACTGGAAACTGTGGTTGCCTTTAACAGCTCGCGGTATTTCGGAACAAAGGCTTCCTTTTCCTGCTGATATTTTACAACCAAACCTCTTGCGAACAGGGCACCGAAGGCGTATGGGAAGTTATAAAAGCTCAGACCGCTGGAATAGTAATGGGATTTACAAATCCACATATACGGATGCAGGTAGTTTGGATCCAATCCATCTCCATATGCCTGCTTTTGTGTTTCCACCATAATTGCTTCCAGCTCATCCGCAAACATAAAGCTGTCGGCTCTTTTTTCAAACACCGTTTTTTCAAAGAGGAAACGGGAATAGATATCACAGATGACCTGCGTCAAATCCTGCAGCTGATTTTCAATCAGAGTGATTTTTTCCTTTCCGTTCGCTTCTTCGATTGCGGCATTCATAATGATGTTTTCATTAAAGGTGGAAGCCGTTTCTGCGACAGGCATTGAATAGTCGGTATTCAGCGGGCGGTGATCCTCAATCATCATGCCGTGATAGGCATGTCCCAGCTCATGTGCCAGGGTAACGATATCACCGAGTGCTCCGTCATAGTTTGTCAATACACGGCTCTGCTTTACACTGCTTAAATTTGCACAGAAGGCACCGCCGACCTTTCCCTTGCGTGGAAAGAAATCAATCCAGCTTTCATCAAAGGCGCGCTCCATCATATCCGCCATGTCATCCGCAAACGGGCGGAAGTGCTTTAACAGATACTCCTTGGCCTCCTCGACACTGTAGGTTTTGGAGTCCTCTCCCAGCGGAGCAAACAGCTCGTACCATGGAAGCCCGTTCGTATATCCCAGAAGCTCTGCCTTCCGTTTCAGATAAGCATGAAATTTCGGCATATAGGTCTGCATTGTTTCCAGCAATGCATCCAGGGTTTCCTGTTTCATATGAGAATTGTGCAGTGTCATGGCAAGCGGAGAAGCAAAGCCGCGAAGCTCGCATTCACTCAGTACCTGCGCCTTGATACTGTTCAGAGAAAAGGCAACGGCATCCTGTATTTTATCGTATGCCTTTAATTCAGCCTCATAAGCAGCTTTCCGCACGGATGCATCACTGTCATAAGCCTTATTGCGAATCTGTGATAGGGTTGCTTTTTCACCGTTATAGTCAACCTCTACAATGCTTGTCAGGTATTCCTGAAGATTTGCCCAGGCATCACCACCGCTGATATTCATTTTTGACAGGACTTCCTCTACATCATCACTCAGCAGATACTTACTGTCCTCTTTGATCGTATGCAGCAGATAGCTGTACTCCCGTAACAGATCATCCTGTTTGATACAGGCATCCAGGTTTTCGATTTCAGCCACATAACGGTTGAACTTAGCATTCGCCTTGGTAATACCGCTGCATTTTTTCGCATACTGATTCATTAGGGAAACTGTTTCCCCATCCGATGTATTCGTTGACTGCTTCAAAGAAATAAAGTGTCCCAGCTTATCGGCAAGTATATGAAATTCTTCCAGCATTGCCAGCAGATCATGCAATGTCTGCACCTCATCCTCATGGGACAGAGTATCCGCCCTCTGTGAGCAGGTCTGTATCATGGCATCCATCTTTTTAAAATCACGGATGAACGCTTCATCATCATATCCCTTGTATAAAACATCTAAAGACCATTCCTTCATCATATTATCTACCTTCTTTCTTCCTTTAGACAATACCCATATTATATCCCATCTATACAGGAAATGCATAGCTTTGGCCGTTTATTTTAGGGAAATGCAAATATTCGGCATATAGAGCTGCTATTATCTCGGCAGAAGCAAAACGGAAAGGGATTCTACAGACAACAGCCAAAGTGCATCGTTCAAATCTCCTTCTGGAACGTGCGTATTTTTTATGAAGGGTGAATAACCAAACGACTGATACAGTATGAGGAAAGCTAAAAGAAGCACTCACTCATGCTTTTAAATGTCTTGCTTAAACAGCTTTTTTTGTACGATGAATGAACAAACAGCTGAAACAGATTCGAATTCTTGTAATGTAACATACATGAAAGCTCTAAGCAGTGAATCATGATGAATATAGGCTGTAGTTATCATATAGGATTGCCTGTGCAGAACAGAGCACCTGTTCAGCTGTTAAAGGCAGGCTCTAAGGTATTCAATATAATAGTTATCAGCTTAGAAAGATGCTAAATGGAGAATGTTTACTGTCTTCCTAACAGGGCATATATTGGGGAAGACTAAAAAACTGTCACTCAGACAGTTCCTCATTGCATATTTGTATGACGGCGGGAAATTGTGTAGATCGCATAGGCACACAGGATTAGAACAGTGCTGTATACGATGAATATCATCGTGCTTCCCGGTACAGCTTCAAACAGTGTCAATGAGCCAAAGAGGAAAAAGATAAAGGAGCTTCCCACCTTGACGGTATCCTCACGTAAATGAGAAAAAATAAGCTTCCCGGCAAAAATACCAAGAATATTTGCCAGTATCAGACCAAAAGATGCGCCAAGAAAGACAGGCAGATGCTCTCCCATATGATCGGCTGCCAGCGCTACAGTTGCCAGCTGTGTCTTATCTCCCAGCTCTGCGACTACAAAGGTAAAGGCAATGGATACCACCGGTATTTTCAATGCAAAATGATGACCCTCCTCCTCACTGTCATTACAGCGAAGATTCATTAAGCCAAAAAACAGAAACATGGCACTGGCCGCAAGCTTAATCAGCCGCATGGGGATAAGATCACCGATCAAATCACCGGCAAGCACGGAAACACCGCTGATCGCAAAGACACCGAGTATCATACCGGCAATTACGGTTTTTACAGAATAGCGGTTTGTCAGCGCCATAATCATGAGCTGTGTTTTATCCGCCATCTCTGCCAGAAACACAAATAGAAATGTATGAAACAGCATAGGTTCACCTCCTTCAAATATATGTGTTTATGGCTTCTGCTATGCATGATACAATGAAATCTCCTAAAATAAAAGAAGAAGTAAAAGCAGGTATACAAAAAGAAGGTTCTTACTCGCTTGTGGGTACAACCTGAAAAAGAGAATTCAAAACTATTGTGTTCTCTTTTTCATAAACGCCCTAAAGTAAGAAAGAACCAAAAAGAAAAGATTCCTTTTTGCTGTTTGTGCTTTTGACACTGTTCGCAATAGGGAATCTGTTCAGCTTTAGGAAATGTATGCCAGAATCAGCTTCATGGTATTTTCCACACCGTCATAATGGGTACGCTCCATGCCGTGTGAAGCATGCACACCAGGGCCAATCAGGGCACCACGGATATCACTGCCTCCACGCAGGGCTGCACTCACATCACTGCCATACATTGGATAAATGTCCACAGCGTAGTTCAGATGCTCCTGCTTGGCAAGCTCAATCAGCCGGCTGGTCATTTCGTAATCATACGGCCCGCTGGAATCCTTTGCACAGATGGAAACATCCTGTTCACTACAGGCAAGATCCAAACCGATACAGCCCATATCTACGGCAATCAGTTCACTGATGCAGGAAGGGATGTGTGCCATACCATGTCCAACCTCCTCATATGTGCTCATCATAAAAATCAGATCACACGCAGGAGTTATGGCATGCTCCTTCAAATGCTGTAGAACACCCATCAATGCACTGGCACTGATTTTATCATCCAGAAAACGGGATTTGATAAAGCCGCTTTCCGTGATTTGTACCTTAGGGTCAATCGCGATGAAATCACCGTTGCAGATCCCCAGGGCTTCCACGTCCTCCTTACAGCAGACAACCTCATCAATGCGTATTTCCATCTCGTCAATTTCACGCTTTCTTGTAGAGGCGTCCTTATATACATGAGATGCCGGGGAGCAGGAAAGAACAGTACCGGTATAGCTTCTGCCATCCCTTGTATGGATGCGGCAGTATTCCCCATCCAGTGTCGGAATGATCGGTCCTCCGATATTTGTAACTGCAAGCATACCGTTGCTCTTGATTGAGCGTACCATCAGACCCAGCGTATCACAGTGTGCGCAAAAGCCGATGGTCTTTTCACTGCTTGCGCCCTTCACATAAATTAAAAGATTTCCTTTGTTGTTCCGTTTTGTTTCATAGCCTAAAGCAGCAGCTTCGTCTGCTACCAGATCGATTGCTTTTTTTGTAAACCCGGTCGGGGAATCTGTCCCTAAAAGCTTTGCCGCAAAATCCAATACATACGTTTTATTCATTTCATTACCTCACTTGCTTAAATAAACGCCGTCGTTGCCATCAATTTCACTGACTCTGACACGAATGACCTCGCTCAGAGAGCTTGGAATGTTTTTTCCTATATAATCAGCGCGGATGGGGAGCTCCCGATGTCCGCGATCCACAAGAACAGCGAGCTGAATTTCTCTGGCTCTCCCATAGTGCATAATGGCATCCATAGCAGCCCGTACCGTTCTTCCCTTAAAGAGAACATCATCGACAAGGATCACCTTTTTATCCTTTACCGGCAGGGAGCTTTTGGGAAGTGGATAAGGCTCCTCCCGATCATCTCTCCAATGAGACACATCCAATGCAAAGCAGGGAACCTTTACAGCCTCTACATTCTCTATGATATCTGCCAGACGATTGGCGAGTATCTCTCCTCTTGTCTTAATGCCGATGAGAACAATATCCTCTACACCGCGATTATGTTCAATGATTTCGTGCGATATACGAACCAGAGAACGTTTTACCTGAAGCGCGTCTATGATTTCCTTTGTTTCCATGTACTACCTCCTGACGTGCAGCTACTATAAGTATAGCTGTTCATCCTCGTTTTCGCAATCATTTCCAAGGATTTCACGTAAAATGGCAGATGCATATTCCTCATATAGAAGAGTGTTGGTTTCCGCTTCTTTTGTGTACAGAACATACACAGGGATATCCTGCAGATAAAGTATTGTGAAGAAGTCACGGATGAGGGTATCGCAGACCCTTTTGTTTTGCGCACAGCCCAGCGGGTTTATGAAATAGGAGGAAATTAGCTGTCCATGCCTGCGGCAGGGCCCCTTGCGGAAAAGGTCCAGACATTCATCCAGTGTATCCAGTCTGCGCCAGCCATGCTCATCACTGACATTATCCAGATAAAATACGTGTGTAACCTTATGAAACTGCAGTGTCTGTTCATGGGGGACAAGGGGCAGTATCTGGTACAGCTCCTGATTGTCCTGCAGTAGAAAGAGGCTGCTGGAATATTGGGTGAACACTGTTGTGATACGGGAATGCGTGATATTTTTTAAAGCACCGATTTCTCCGCCGGTACTGACGATTTCCTCATCCAGATAATGCCATGTTCCATGATCATCATACACCGCATGTGCACTAAGCGCTTCCTGTTCACAAAAGCGGAGGCATTCATATAGCAGTTCACTCTTTCCTGTACCGCTCTCACCTGCGAAAACGAGTCCTTTCAGCTGTTTTTGTGTATCCAGCTGCAGCATGGAGGCGTGTACGGGAAGGTCATGCTTTTTTAAACAGATGGTATTGTATAGGGTTTGCAGCATATCCTTTAGATATTGTATGTGATGCATTCGCTGCGTACCGCTGACCAGACCGATGGTGATTTGATTGGTTTCATCATAATAATAGCTTGCCTGTTCCTTTCCACAGGATAGGCCAAATATCAGAATAAAGTCCTGCTTCAGCGCCGGCGGGATCAGCGGGTACAGCGCAGATAAACAGACGGCTAGCTGTACACAGTCACGGGAGATATAGACGATACCCTTTTTATCAGCGATCGCAATGCTCATGGCAAAAAAAGCATTGGCATCCATACTGATATCACGGTAGATAAAGGAGGAGGAACGCAGGATTGGAAAATCTGACGCATCCGGCTGGTGAAAAAGCGGTATATGGTGGAGCTGAACCTTGGAAATAAACGGGATATGCTCCAGCGGAAGATGGGCATAGGGGTGGGAGAGTGCGTATGTGGTCAACTGCAGTGTGGCATCAAAGCTGAAGGGCTGCATATGCAATAGACTGCTGTCCTTTTGCCGCAGAGCACTCATATTCTCAAACAGGCTGTCAAGGGAAGGCGTCAGCGCTGCTTCACAGCTGCATAATCGAAACTTGGGGAGTGAGGCTGCGTACATCAGAAATTCCACAAGATAGGGACTGGGGTGAGGCTGTGTGGTAAGCAGGTCAAAAATTTTTGTTTCTTCGATATCGTAGGGATATGCGTCAATAAGACGGCGCAAATACTGTGTTCCATCACAGTCCTGCGGAAAGAGAAGCTCTTTTTTCATGAACGATCACCTGTTTGTAAGCTATGCGAATGCTGTCATAAAAAGTACAAAGAAGGAGAACAAATGTGTTCTCCGGTGTTGTTGAAAAAACGTCCTGGTGAAACATCTGCATGTTCATATAGCACAAGCAACAGGCTGTCTTTAACAGGAGGCTTCTCAGATTTGGTTATATGAGCATCGTGCAATTTAGGATATTTAATGCTTATCAATCCTTTTGTACTGTCTTTCCTTATCTGTGCCTTAACGTGTGAAATTTGTATCTTAATGTGCAAATATACTGTAACCGGAAGCTGCCAGGTTATGTATGAAACGCTTCTTTAACGTTTTATTTTCATAAACCGCTGAAAGGCACCATTTTTTATGCGGCAATTCATTACTCTAAAAATCAGGGAGATGGTAAAGTAGGTGCCCTATGGTTATAGAATGGATATATAGCGACAGGCGGATAGCTATTTCCGGTAGGTGTTTTATTTCGATGGAAGGCTGTTTAGACTTGATTTGCATGTGCATCATAGCTTTTCTTCATATTCTGAGCTTTTTACACAGCGCAAAGGATAATTTTTAAGGAATGAATGTTATAAAAAGGTTACTTAGAACAAATCCATCAGCTCCTCTTTGCTCATGCTTGTGATTATGCCTTCGTTATTGTGAATAATAGAATCACTCAGATCCTGCTTCAGGCTCTGCAGCTGCATGATTTTCTCTTCAATCGTATCCTTGGCAATCAGCTTTACTACCTGAACGTTGTTATGCTGACCAATACGGTATGCCCGGTCGGTTGCCTGATTTTGTGCGGATACATTCCACCATGGATCAAAGTGGATGACCACCTCTGCACTCGTCAGATTCAACCCGGTACCGCCTGCTTTTAAGGAAATCAGGAAGACCGGTGTATCATCACTGTTAAAGCTGTTAACCAGCTGCTGACGCTGCAGCTTTGGCGTGCTTCCCTTTAATAAATAATAGGGGATATCCTGCCGTACAAGCTCTTTTTCCAGCAGGGATAGCAAAGAGGTAAATTGGGAGAACAGCAGAACCTTCTTACCGGATTCCCGGCAATTTTCAATAAATTCCATGCAGGCGCTGATTTTGGCACCGACACCGTTATAATTTTCATACAGCAAACGCGGATCACAGCATAACTGACGAAGTCTTGTCAGCATACTTAAAATCATGATTTTACTGTTTTCAAATCCCTTTTCCTTGAAGCTCTTATGTAAATCATCGCGAATCAGGGATACATTGGCCATATATAATTTTCTGGTTTCCTCATCCAGCTCGATCAGCATGGTGTTCTCCACCTTTTCCGGAAGCTCCTTGAGTACGTCCTTTTTCACACGCCGCAGTATAAACGGTTCCACCATACGCTTGAGCTCCTTCAGCATTCCCATATCGTTTTCCTTGACGATTGGCAGCTCGTACTGCTTTTTGAAATACGTATAGGTATACAGATATCCCGGCATGAGGAAATCAAAGATACTCCAAAGCTCTGCGAGTGAGTTTTCAATCGGTGTACCTGTCAGGGCGAAGCGGTGCTGTGCATGAATCTGCTTGACACTGATCGCATTTTTGGTGTTATGGTTTTTGATATACTGTGCTTCATCAATAATCTGATACTGGAAGCTTAATTGCTCATAGGCTTCGATATCCCGTTTCAAATAGTCATAGGATGTGATGACGACATCATAATCCCTGCATTGCATGATTGCCACCCTTCGCTCATCACTGGTACCGCTGATAATGATATTTGTCAGAGTTTTGGAAAACTTCTCTATTTCACTTTGCCAGTTGAGAATAAGGGAGGACGGACAGACGACAAGAGACAGGGAGTCGCTGTTATGCAGCTTTTCATCCTCCAGCAGAGTGATGACCTGCAGGGTTTTACCGATACCCATATCATCCGCAAGGATACCGCTGAAGCCATAGGCAGCCATGGTTTTCATCCAGCGAAATCCGGTCTTCTGATAGTTACGTAAAATGGATTTCAAAGCCGGCGGTACAGCAAAATCACTGTCCTTTACATTCCGGATTCCACGGATGATATCCTTGAAGGAGGAATCTCGATCCACCTTGATCATTTCACTGTCCTTCAGACTGTTGTCAATATACAGGGAACGATATTTCGGTACCTTGATAACACCGCTGTTCATTTCTTTTTCACTTACATGCATCCCATCAAGAATGGCACTCAGCTCCTGTAAAGCACTGTCCTCGATATTGACAAAGGAGCCGTTTTTCATGCGGTAATACTTCTTGTTCATCCGATAGGAGGCCAGAACATCCTGCAGCTCATTGACAGGAAAATCATAGGTGTCAAAATTGATTTCCAGCAAATCGCTTTCAATGCGCACACCCATGGAGATATTGACGCTTTCCTTGATTTGCAGCTTCTTGAATTTATCGGTCGCAAATACCTCACAGGTTGTTCCCAGCTCCTCAAGACCATGATTGAGAAATTCATACATGGCATCCTGGGAATGCTCGATATAGGCGATTCCCTCCATGGCGTCAATCCGGGTCATATAGCGGGTAAATACAAGGCGGACCGCAATTTCATCGTTGAAGTTTCTGGAGGTGGAAAGGGCACTTGTACTGAAAGCGTTGTATTCCTCATTTCCATAGCAGTACATCAGCCGTGCGGAAATGACATTATGCTTGGGCATATCAATATATAGTCTGCATTCCAGCGGCAGCGGAGCAAATTCTGAAATATCCACTCCGTGCAAGGGAATGTGTTTGCGTGTATTCATAATCACATTATTATAAAAGGTCGGCATCAGCTCTTTACTCAGAACCAGCGGCTTTTTCTTTTCCAGACAAGTCGTAAGCAGACGGCTGCAGGTTTTTGTGTAGGCCTCATCACAGCGGTACAATATGTGATCCATCAGTACATACAGGTGATTGCGTCCTTCAAAGAGCCGATAATTCAAAGTGCTCAGGGCAATTTCGTAGGAGGTATCCTCCAGCTTTTTCACCTCCATGTGCAGCTGCGGATTCTCGTCTGTAAAGCGCATATTGATCAACATTTTTTCCTTCATCCGGTGCATGACATCCTCTCCGGCGTACAGGCTGTAAAATTCATCCAGTGCATCCGGTGTCATACACATATTCCGTGCCTGCGGACAGCGTGCCAATGCATGTCTGTTTTGAAAATAAAGGACGTCATGCTCATGATGCAGCATGAAATCAATCAGCTTTTGGCTTTCTTCATCAAAGCTCAAACGGTTATGCAGAAATTCAAGCTCCTTGCCATAGCTCTTTTTCACATTATGACGGATATCATCCAAAAATTGGGCAATATCCTTTACGATATAGCGCTTTGCATTTCCAACCTTCAGGGTCAGAGCCAAAATAGTACGCTGCCGTATCTCCAGCACCGGCTCGATATGTATCGACTGCTTCAGATTCATTGCCAAGGAGGAATAAATAATCTGTTCCTCATAAGCATTCATGAGGGCAATCGCATAGCTGTCATGCTCCTGTGCGGGTATCTGGGCATCTGCTTCCTTCTGCTTCTTTTCATGCTCCTCATTCAGCTTTATTAAAACAGCGGTACAATGTACACAGGACAATGTGTTTTTTCCATGCTGCGGACAGCTGCATAAATGTGCGCGCACGGTTACATCATCCTTATCAATGGACATATTGACTTCCCTATAGTCCTTTCCATCTTTGATCGTAGCGTTGACCATAATAATCTCATTGGATGTAAAATCATCAATATCCAGAGAGACGATTCTTTGTTCCTCTACCAGCCTTTTTGCGTTTTCATATTGTTCATCACTTCCGGCGAAATCCCGGATCTGTGCATTCGTAAACTCCATACATACACCCCTGCTTTCATCTTATTATTGTACCATCTTTTTCAAGTAATTTGACCTTGTATATGAAATGTTTTTCTATAAAAGACAGGAAAAGGTACTGTAAAGAG
The DNA here is from genome assembly GCA_900541505.1 of uncultured Ruminococcus sp. Classification (GTDB taxonomy): domain Bacteria; phylum Bacillota; class Clostridia; order Lachnospirales; family Lachnospiraceae; genus Mediterraneibacter. The sequence continues at coordinate 64,188 of UQKK01000014.1, read as the reverse complement.
TCTGTTAAGGATATCGGTCTGTGCTTGCGCAGGGCTTTGGTTTATGGAAAAATGAAGAACAGGAGGCGGTGCTATGCGTTTACGATACAGATGGCTGACAGTTTTTTTGCTTGCTTTGTGCTGCGGCTGTCAGGCACACAGAGCTAAGGCAGAGGTAAAAGAGGTTACGATATATGATGTGGCAGCCATGGTTAAGGAGAAGCAAAGCTTTGTGGTTGTCCTTACGCAATCCATGTGTTTCTCCTGCAAGGATTTTAAGACGATGCTTTCCACATGGGAGCCATCACAGGATACGATTCTTTATGTCGTAAAGCTGGAGGAGGCAGCACAGCAAGAGGGAATTGTAAAGGAGCTGTTTCCTGATTTCTATGCGACTCCGGGCATTTACTACCTAAAAAAGGGAGCTGTGTCAGACCGGTTTTCAGCTTCTGATTACAGAAGCTGTGCAGAGGCTTTTACTGCATGGATCAAGAAGCATGAGTGATTCTTGTGCAGGAAACGGCGTATCGTCTAAGAAGGGGAAAACACGGAAATTTTATCCGGTATAAAGTAGGTATAATTGGTGCGAATGGTCCTAACGCAACTCGTGAAAACCACATCAAAGCAAGGCTTACGGCAGCAGGCAGATGCGTTTTATACAGTCGATATATATTCATTTTCCTTTACGCAGTATGGCATAATGTGTATATATGTTCAAGTGTGCTGCAGACTGCCGAAGGAATCAGATTGAGCGGTTCGCCAATCTCCTTGAGATTAAAGACCAGTATCTAAAATATGTTGTTATGCTTGACGAGCATGCGGCAGGTAATCTCAATAACGTAAAAATCATTCATCTGGCGGATTTTCTTCCAGTAAAGAATCCGGATATGATTCAAAGAATACGCTACAGCATCATGCCGTTTTCCGTGTGACAGGCGGTAAGACATAGTTGTTGTAATACTGAGGTAAGCTGCATACGTATCTAATAGGAAAAACTATGACTTGACTAGGAGCAGGGCTTGCGATAAAGAAAATAGTCAGCATAGAGCAGAAGCAATCAAATACGGACTTGACGAATTGAAAACATGCCGTATAATAAAGCTATAAGAAGAAAGATTGAGGAACAGAAGCGATGAGAATTAGATAATTTCATAAACAGTATCGGATAAAACGTTTAGCATACCCTTGTGTATGTATTGTTTTGCGGATTGTAATGGAATTATCATTGTGTTTTTATCATTTTGTTCCTTTTATAATGCCTGCTGTATCCTATATAGCAGAAGCAGGAGCATAGATTTTTATATATGGTAATCCACCCGCTATAAGGGAGGAATCATAATGCTGCTTGAATTACAGCAAATAGTAAAGAGATTTGATGACAGGGAGCTGTTCAGGATACCGCTGTGGCAGCTCCACCAGGGCCAGCGAATTGGTCTGATTGGTGCTAATGGAAGTGGAAAAACGACGCTTCTACGTATTCTGGAGGGCAGCTGTATACCGGAGGAAGGATGCTTGAAGCGGTTTTGTACGCTCTCCTACTTTGCACAGCTGTCCCAGGATACGGTGTATGGTGATGGTAGGAAATTACGTGAATTATCAGTTGCCCATCTGCTTGAACAGGAGCAGTTTAGTGGCGGAGAGCGGCAGAGACTTCGTTTATCAGAGGCATTGAGTAAAAATTGTCATCTTTTTCTGCTGGATGAACCAACGAGTAATCTGGATCAAAAGGGGATAGCCTATGTTAAGCAGCTGCTGCAGACAATGGATACCTTTGTGCTTGTTACACATGACCAAACACTTCTTCAGGATGTATGTAATCAGATCATTGAGCTTTCATATGGTACCCTGCATGTGTATGATGGAAATTATGAAAGCTATCTTCGACAAAAGGAGGCGCTTAGAAGAAGTCAGCAGCACCGCTATGAGACGGTTGAGAAACAACGCCGTAAGCTGCAGGATGCATATGAGCGGAAAATCAGACAGGCTGATAAGGCGGCAAGAAAGCCGCGGGGGATTTCCAGCAGTGAACAAAAAATGCGAGGAAAGGTGGCTTTGCGAAAGTCAAAGGATGGTATTTATAAGGCGTTGCATCGCCAGGCGGATGCGATAGCCACACGTATTGACCAGCTGGAAAAGGTGAAGCCTGTTGATGAGCAGGAAGCGATTCGTATGAACCTGCAGGCGATGGATCTGCCGCAGGGGAAATGGCTGTTAAAAGCACAGAGGCTGCGTGTTTCATATGGCGATCACTGTGTGCTGAAAGATATTCATTTCTTTATGAAAAATCATAGCAGAGTAGCTTTGGTTGGGGAGAATGGCAGCGGGAAAACCACGTTGCTTCATGCGATTGCAGAGGGGAATGACGCAGTATGGAAAGCACCCCGTGTTAAAATCGGACAGCTGTTTCAGCAATTTGAAAATCTGCAGGAGGATAAGACGGTGTATGAAAATGCGGCTGCAGACAGTGTACAGGGGGATGCAGTTATCCGGGGAATACTGGATCGCCTGTTGTTTCGGCAGCAGGATTTAAGCAAACGGGTTGCGTTTTTGAGTGGCGGCGAACGGATGCGGTTAAGCTTTGCCAAGCTGATGGTAAGTGCTTGTAATCTGCTTTTACTGGATGAGCCGACGAATTATCTTGACCTTCCATCCATACGCTGTATGACAAAGCTGCTACAAAATTATGAAGGCAGTGTATTGTTTGTATCACATGATGCTGCCTTTATCCGGGATGTCGCAACTGAGGTATGGAAACTTCAGGGCGGAACACTCTATCTGCCACAGGAGCGTGTAAACAAAGCGGATAAGGGAAAAAAGGACTATGAACGCGAAAGGGAAACAAGGCGGATGATTCTGGATATGCGCAGGAGTGAGGTGGTGAATCGTCTACTGCAGAATCAAGGAGATAAAGAGGTACTGGAGCAGGAATACGATGAAATCATGGAAAAACTGAAAAATCTGTAGAAAGGGATTTGTCAATCACAGCATTTCATGATACCATGGACAGGTAACAGGGAAACAGCAGAACATGTACAATATGCAAAAGCGTGAGGTTTCATTGTTACGATTGCTTATAAGACGTGTGGATTTGTTTCAGCACCATGCGTTATATAAAAACTCATGCAGGGGAAATCGTGTGCATGAGGATAAATTCTGTGAGGATAGTGATATCCAGGAGTCAAAGCATTATGAACAATGGAAAAGGCATAGAGGATGATGGGTGCAGTTATGCATCATTGCTTCAAAATATTTTGCAGAAAGCATCAGTGTCCAGGACAATTAGGTGCTGGATTCAGGAGCTTTCATTGTTCATAGCCAGGATGAAACAGACACTACATGAGAGAGAAAATTACAGGAAGCTCATTTACATTACGAAGGTGAATGCTTTGCCAATCCTGCGGCATATTAAAGCAGTGAAGTGATAGGGAAAGCAAATCGATTGCATTTCTTATGGCAGCAGCGGGAATACAAATATGTGAGCTTTGCGATGTGCGTAAGATTATAGCAGCGTAGAGTTAAATGGAAACAGGCTGTGTTTATCAAAATAAAATGTTAACAAGGAGAAGCATACATGGATATACATAATCATAATCTGAACATACATTATTCAATACCTGAGAATCTCTGGAATGCGCTTGTGGAGATGTTTGCGCAGCTGCCGCATTACAGAGGGTTTACGGATGGATGTCCGCAATGGTACGGCTATGATGGAAAACTGATTGAGGCGTCGCTGGAGGCTAGCGGATTACAGTTTTATGCTGAACTGCCACAACAGGAATGGGATGACTGGTTTGCGGATTTCAAGAACAAAGCGGAGAAAATTCTGGGATATCCGATTGGTGAGCCGGAGGATGGGTTTGATTTTCGGATTTATGAATGAGTTCACCGCATAGGGAATATGTGCTAGGCAATGGCTGCTTATGACTTCAGAGGCTTATTAAAAGCAGGAAGCATTGTAAACTGAGGGCAAGTAATGGTCGTACAAGGTATCCTGGAATAGTCTTGATCGTGTGTAAGGAATATGCGCAATTGTATAAAGCAGTAATACGAATTTGTATTCTTTGTATAAAGGATATGATGATATAAGGAGATTTAGGTAAATGATTAGGATATTATTTATATGCCACGGCAGGAGAGAAGCATTATTGGGCTTGAGGGCATGAACTTTGGTGAAGCGGGGCAAATCGGTGCAATAGGGATAGTGGGGTACTACGGTTTTACTACGAATGCCAAAATAAAAATACGAGATTGTAATATGTAATTTTGTCATGTCTGGGTGAGAAGAAAATAACCGATGGCTTATGCCTTATAGCATCTGCCATCGGTATAATATTTCAATGATAGATTATTTCTAAATTTAATTTAAACTCGAAGTTCAGGGCGGTTTCTGTATATACGAATAAGTAATTCACGGATTTCATCCTCAGAAAGATTTCCCTGAATGCGATTCCCATCTGCAGAAACCCAAGCTATATTATCTTTATCGTGAACTCCACCTAATTTGAGAGGAGACATATGGCCAATTTGAAAATCAGCTTTTCCATGTTCAGGATTACGAACCTCATATTGAAAATCATCAAATTTAAGTATATCACCAGTTATAGGGCACCGATAGATATCGAAAGGGGTTGGGAGTAATCCATTGCTTTGTAAAGCCGTGGTCAGTTTAGGATTAACATTTTCAAAGGTACATATTTGAAGTATCAATTCAGTTTCAACTGCATCACAAAATCTTCGATAGGAGAATTGAAAATTGTTAGGGTGTGCTTCCCAACGAAGTTCTCGATTAGTTTTATAGTCCCCAGTCTGTGACCTGTCAGTTTTATATGCTTTAACTTGTATTTTGTCTTTATATATCCGTTCAAAAACATCCTTGTCAGGATTTAAGTCGGAATTGTATATAATTTGTTTGACAAGAGTATATCTTTGGATATCAGAATCCATAAAAACCTTAATGTTTCTACTAATATGTATGGGGGTTGCATTTTTACGAATATAATCAATGGGTAATGCTTCATTAAAAGTACTATAATTGCAGTACTTTACCAGGAGCTCTAATTCATCAGGTGAGCAAGTGGAAATTTCATGTATTATTTTTTGACAAACACCTTCACATTGCTCATATGAGGCATAACGTGGATCGCCAATCAAAGCTTGGCACCAGCGAACTTGGCATTTGGGGGCATCTTTTTCGGCATGTGAATCGGTAAATTGTATAAAAAAAGATGATCTTATAATACATTTTTTGAATTTTTTATAATCATTTCGACTCAATTTACTTGATAAAACATTTAAATCGTTAATTATATCAGTATTATTTACCTCTGTTTCAATATCTAAACATGGAGTAATCGAAAAACGATCAGATATTGCGCTTTCAAGAACAGCTTTGTACATAATTGCTCTACCTCCTGGTATTCTTTGCTAAATTATATCATTTACCTGACAAAATGTACATATTCCAAATAGAAAAAATTCAGAAAATGAATAAGAAATCACTTGAAACAGTTTCTGTTTAATGGTATTATCGTAACACAAACTGTTAAGGAGAAAAAATATGGAAACATTTTCAGCTAAAAAGATTTTTGGAGACATTAGAAATTTTCTGGCGGGACGTTTTATCGGTGCGACTAGAGATGAATTTCTATTAGAAGAAGTAATTAAATTGATTTTTTGTAAATATGAAATAGGACAAAAGTGTACAACTGAACTTGATGAGTTAGCGTTATCAAGTTTATATAGGAAAGAGTTTAAAAAGGTATTAAGAAATCATAATGATATTTATATGGATCAGGCAACAGAAATAGAATTGGATCCTGTTAGCATAAAATATATTGATGAAAAATTACAATCTTTGGATATACATAATTTAGAAAGAGATATAATTGGAGATGCATATGAAATTTTCATGGGGGATACAATTAAAGGACAATCAGGTCAATTTTTTACACCGCAAAATGCAGCTGAAGCATTAGTACATATGGTTGCCCCTTCACAAAATGCAAAGATACTAGACTTAGCTTGTGGAGCAGGAGGATTTCTTGTTGCAACTTTAAAGTATTGGAATGAAAGAGGTCTGCCTTTTGTAAAAGCTAATCTGCATGGTATCGATAAAGATAATTATCTTACAAGGTTGGCAAAAATACACCTAGCTTGTATGGGACAAGGAACTTTTAATATCAAATGTGCTGATAGTTTAATTTGGGATGAGAAAATTTTAGGTAGAGGTAAAGAGGAATATGACATAATATTGACGAATCCTCCATTTGGGGTAAATATACAGGCTGGAACTGCTGAAACTCTTGAAAAATACCAATTGGCCTATAAATACAAGAGAAATAAAGCTGGAAGTTTAGAGAAAACGGAGATTATTAATGAATCGGTAGCGCCCCAAGTGGTATTTCTTGAACAGTGTATTAATTTGGTAAAAGAAAACGGATACATAGGCATTGTGGTACCTGAAAGTATGATATCAAATAAAAAGTACTCATATGTTGTAGAATTAATCTGTGAAAAATGTATTATAAAGGCTGTCATTGGAATGCCAGATGATTTATTTAAAACTTCTGGTAAAAGCGGAACTCATACAAAAACTTGTTTATTAGTGTTGCAAAAAAAACATGATATAAATGCTTCATACAGTATTTTTATGGCAGAAGCAAAATGGTGCGGCCATGACTCAAGAGGAAGAGAAATTCCGAATGATGATATTCCTCAGATAATAAAGAATTATTGCAGATTCCAGGAATGTAAAGAATGTGATATGGATAATTTGGGATTCATCATAAATAGTAATGAGATTGTAAACAATGTTTTAGCCCCGAGAGCATATGTATATGTTACGCAAGAAAAGAAACATTGTTTTGAGGAAACACATAGTTTAGTGACAATAGGACAATTAATAGAAGAAGGAATATTAACAGTAACAACAGGAAATGAAGTTGGAAAATTAGCATATGGATGTGGAAATGTTCCATTTGTTAGAACATCAGATATTTCCAATTGGGAAATAAAAGCAGATCCAAAACATTTAGTTAGCGAAGAATTGTACAAAAGTTTAGCAGAAAAGCAAGATGTCCAAGAGGGTGATATTCTTATGGTAAAGGATGGTTCATACTTGATTGGGACATGTGCTATGATAACTAAATATGATACGAGAATTGTATATCAAAGTCATTTATATAAAATACGGGTAAATGAACAGAATCAGTATGGTTTGGATAAATATTATTTGTTAGCGGCACTCTCATCAGACTTTTTTAGACAACAGGTGTTGTCAAAAACATTCTCTCAGGATATTATCAATTCTTTAGGAGACAGACTTAAAGAAATTATTGTTCCAATTTCAAAGGAACCTCAAAAGATAAAAGAGATAAGTGATATTGTTAAAAAATCTATAAACTGGAGTATGGAAGCAAAAAAATTGGCGAAAAAGGCACGGATTGAGGTGATTTCCTAATAATTGAAAAGAATTTTTTTGTTAAAATTCGGGTATTTATTGATAATTTTCTGATGATTGCCCATGTTGAGTGCGATGTCACGGGTTGGGAAATAATGAACTGAGAAAGTGTAGGAAATAAGGGATTTCCGGGAGTTGGGGCTGTTTCGACAGTGGTTTTGGCTCCCGGTTTTTTATTGCCTTGTCACTCTTGGGAAAGTGGTCTACTGTGAAAATCGGCGGAGGGTTGAGTTGACAGGATAGATATTGGGTAGGTTGTGGAGATAGGATTGTTAAAAGGAGTGTCGATTAGACAGCTTGTATATCACGAAAAACAAATGATGATTTTAGGCATATCATCTCACTGGCTTGCGTACCCTAAATTGATACAATGCACCCGAACAGACTGTTTGGGTGCATTTGCCTTTTGTCCCCTGCAGTGTGGTTGCAGGGGATTTTTAATTTCACGATAAAAAAGAGGATTCACATCTGAACCCTCTGTCAATCAATCATCTACATTTCTGTGAACCCTGCATAGTAAAACGAATGAGTTTTCTACATCGTTCTCATAAGGTCAAGAAGAATCTGTTTCTGTTCTTCCGTCAATGTACTCCATCTTGAAAACAAGACACGCTGTTCCTCGGTTAAAGCCGCCGGGTTGTCCCCTTCGGAAAAGAACTGCGCCAAAGTTATACCAAACGCCTGGCACACCGCCTCTAAGGTTGGCAGCGTGGGCGCATTATTTCTGTTAAACATATTTGTGACTGTGGAGTGGGAAAGGTTTGATTCCTTCGCCAATTTATAATCTGTCCAGCTACGTTCTTCCATAAGCTGCCTTATGCGCTTCTGTGCATCCATATCATCACCGCCTATCTGTATCTATTCTAATTCCCAAAAGGGTGTTACAATAGTCATAATCAGTAGATAGGCTATTACCCAAAAGGGAATATTGATAGTTATAGCATGACGGATAATGTGAGATACTATTCAAAAAGGCAGGAGGCGGTTTGATGGCAGAGCAGGAAACAATTTTTGACAGATGGGCAAAAGAGCGGAATATTACGGTGGAAGAAATGAAAGCAATCATTTCAGCAAGGATTGAGAATGGTTGGAATGATCCAGATCCGGAAAAGCGGACGCAGTGGAGAAAAATCCCTTGCACTGGAGAAGTTCCGACACCAGAGGAATGGCTGAGATATGTGGTTGAGATATTAGAACGGGAAGGACAGGGGGATTTGCTGTGCTGGTATCTGAATATTTAGAGAGCATTTTTATGGCAGGGTTTTGAAGATGGTTTAAGTTGAGAAAAAATGCTCTAAATTAAAAGTCCTGTCGGGATAAAAAAGACTAATTGGAGCGGAAAGGATTATTCGTATCTGTTAGTATACTTAGTAGAAGCGCCAGCAGGCGCTTTCATTAAAACACAGTGTTAGCCAAAACTAACCAAAAGGAGGAAATATTTATGTCTAATACAAGTATGGACAAAAAACTAAAAGGAAAAGACCTCATCACCATTGGTATTTTTTCCGCTATCTATTTTGTAATCAATTTTGCTTTTATGCTGATGGGTGGTATCCACCCTGTTCTCTGGATGCTGATGCCCGGATTTATTGCCGTGTTTGCGGGAATTCCCTTTATGCTGATGGCGGCGAAAGTACAAAAACCCGGCGCAGTTTTTCTGATGGGGCTGATTACTGCATTGATCTATTTTGCCACGGGACAGTTTACTATGGTGATTTTGATTTCTATGGCCTCAACCTGTATTCTGGCAGAGATTGTACGTGGCGTCATGAAGTACAACAGCTTTAAAGGAAATTCCATCGCCTATGTGATTTTTTCACTCGGCATGGTTGGATCGCCTTTACCAATCTGGCTGTTCAAGGCGGATTTCCTGTCCCAGATTACTGAGCAGGGGATGCCCGCTGATTATGTGTCCGCGGTAGAAGCACTTTCTTCCAATGCGATGTTGATTGTTCTGTTTGTAGCTCCGGTTATCGGCGGAATTGTTGGGGCTTTTATTGCAAAGGGACTGTTCAAAAAGCATTTTGTAAAGGCAGGAATTGTGTAATGAACGATTCCAGCAAAAATCATACATTAAAATTTGATCCACGGACGGAGCTGCTTTTGCTGGTGCTGGCGAACGTGGTTGCTTTTACGCAGCATTCCGTGTGGGTTGAAATTACATGGGTTGTTTTGCTGTTGTTGCTGATCATTGCCTGTGGCTGTAAAAAGGCCGCAGGCAAATTGGCGGTAGCTTTTGGAATCTGTCTGCTCCTGCAATATTATATTTTCCCAAATGGACCGAAGATTCTGGCCAGCAGTTTTACAATCCTGGTTTCCTATGCGAGAAAGATTTTTCCCTGTCTGATCGTTGGAACCTTGATACTACAAAAAACTCCTGTAAGGGAGCTGATGGTGGCACTCCGTAAATGCCATATTCCGCAGGTGCTGATTATACCGCTGTCGGTTACAATCCGCTATTTTCCTGCCCTGAAAGAAGAAGTGGGATACATAAGGGATGCCATGAAGCTGCGCAATATTCATGGAATAGAAAAAATAAAATGCCTGCTTGTTCCGATTATGATTTCAGCCACTACAACCGCAGAAGAATTATCTGCTGCCGCTGTCACAAGAGGAATTGAAAATCCGGCGCATAAGACAAGCATGATTGTCATGAAATTTGGTGTGCAGGATTTTTTATGTCTGGTACTCGGCGTTGTGTTCTGCATGATTTCAATTATGGTTAGGTAAGGGGGTGTGACCTGTGATAGATATAAAAGATGTTTCATTTGAATATGAAAAAGAGCAAGGGACACTCTCTCATATTGATTTACAGATCAAGCAGGGGGAATGTATTCTTCTCTGCGGTGAAAGTGGATGTGGCAAGACCACTGTTACAAAACTGATTAACGAGTTAATCCCTCATTTTGTTGAGAACGGTATTCTGTCAGGGACGACCATAGTAAATGAACTGGAAGTTGCAAAAACGGAGATGTATCGTCTGGCAGAACAGGTTGGCTCCGTATTTCAAAATCCAAAATCGCAGTTTTTTAATATTGATTCTGACAGCGAGATCACCTTTGGATTGGAAAATGCGGGTGTTGCGCCTGCAAAAATTAAAGAACGATTTGATGCCACGGTGTCAGCCTTGAAAATCCGGCCGCTCCTTGGACGAAATATTTTTTCCATGTCGGGCGGCGAAAAACAGAGCCTTGCGTTTGCTTCGGTGTATGCCATGAATCCGTCCATCTTCGTTTTAGATGAGCCGACGGCTAACTTGGACGCGGAAGCAATCGACATCCTGCGTCAGCAGATCATTCAGATCAAAAAAGAGGGGCGGACGGTCATTGTCGCAGAGCATAGGATTTATTTCCTGATGGATTTGATTGACCGAGCCATATTTGTCCAAAACGGAAGGATTATTCAGATTTTTGCCAGAGAGGAATTCCATAAAATCTCGGAAAAGCAACGGATTGAAATGGGGCTGCGGAGTTTGGTGCATCCGGTTCTGGAGCTGACACCTGCCAACCCGCCCGGAGCAGCAATCGGGCTTTCCGTAGAAAGCCTTTCCTGCGCTTTTGATAAAAAAACTGTATTCGAGGGGATTAGTTTCTCCGCAGCTCCTGGAGAGGTTCTTGGAATCATCGGACACAATGGAGCCGGAAAAACGACACTGACGCGCTGCCTGTGCGGTTTGCTAAAAGAGGACAGTGGAGAGGTCCGGCTTGATGGAAAAGCGCTGAGTGCAAAGCAGAGAAACAAAACGAGCTTCTGCGTAATGCAGGATGTAAATCACCAGCTTTTTTCGGATAGTGTTTGGAACGAATGTGAGCTGTCCATGCCGAATTGCCCGGCAGAGCGCATAGAGAAAATTTTGGCGGTGTTTGACCTGCTGGATTTCAAGGATCGTCATCCAATGGCTCTGTCAGGCGGTCAGAAACAGCGCCTGGCCGTGGCAACAGCGATTCTTTCAGGCAAATATCTTTTGGTGTTTGATGAACCCACCAGTGGTCTTGATTATCACCGGATGCTGGAAGTCAGCGACATGATTAAAAAACTGAAAGCTGAAAATAAAATTATGATCATCGTATCCCATGATTTTGAGTTTTTGAGCCGAACTTGTGATAAAATATTTGATATGGAGGGATGCTCAGCAGAAAGGAGATGGTAGTGTGGCAGAGATATTTGAACAAATGGATTATGGCGTCAATGTCCAGAATATGATTGAAACGGATGATTGTAAGGTCATGCGTTTAAGCGACAGCTCCGGCGATGGCACAATGACACTTTACCATGTGTTCCCCGGAGTATTTCTCATGTATAATGATTTTCACATGAAGCAGTGTGTTTCAGGTTTTCAGACGGATATGGATTTGTTGTGCATTGACCACTGTCGGGAAGGGCGGATTGAGCAGGATGCCGGAGAGGGGGCATATAGTTATTTAGAGGCTGGGGATTTGCGGGTGGATCAGCGTATCCATCATAGTGGTCAGGTGACCTTTCCTTTGTGTCATTATCATGGAATATCCATTGGATTTCAGATGGGTACTGCTGCAAAAGAAATCTCGGATTATATGAAGGACTTCCCTGTTGATCTTTACGAATTGCAGAAAAAATATTGCAGCGGTTCGAAACCATTCGTAATTCCCGGCGAACCTGCAATCGAGCATATTTTTTCTGAGCTTTACAACGTGCCTGCTAAAATTAAGAACTACTATTTCAAAATTAAGGTACTGGAACTGCTATTGTATCTGGATGCGCTTAAATTGTCCGGCAATACAGAGGAACGACCCTATTTCTACAAAGGGCAGGTAGAGAAAATCAAGGCAATCCAGGCGCTTTTGACGGAGGACTTGACAAAAAGCTACACGATGGAAGAACTTTCGGAGCAGTTCGATATCGCATTGACACCACTCAAGAATTGTTTCAAAACAGTATATGGCAGTCCTGTTTTTACCTACATGAGAACATACCGGATGAACTACGCTGCTGCCTTGCTGAAGTCCGATAAGAACTTGAAGGTTGCGGAAATTGCCGGACTTGTGGGTTATGACAGCCCCAGCAAATTTGCATCGGCTTTCCATCAGACAATGGGAAAGACACCATTAGAATATCGAAAATCTTTTATCTGATTGGTGCATAAAAGCCCATATAGAGCGGAAGAAAAAAACAGACAGTGCTATGATAAGGACGGTTAGCTTAGGCTACCGTCCTTATTTGCTGACCAAAAAAGAAAAGAGAGGTGAAAAATTTGAAACAATCAAAGGAGAACTGGTTTAAAACATTATTGTCTTTTGCCAGTCCCTGCAAAGGGAAAATGATTTTTTCTGTCATCTGTGCCATGCTCAGCGTGGCAGGTGGATTCATTCCGTATTTTGCAGTTTATCGAATATTGCTTCTATTTATCAGTCGGACGGCAAACTGGAACGGGATTTTATTCTGGTGTCTGATCGGTGCGGTTGGCTATTTGGTAAAAATGTTATTCTATGGCTTTTCCACAGTGCTATCGCATATTTCGGCGTATACCATTCTGGAACAGTTACGTCTAAGAATTGCCGACCGGCTGATGCAGGCTCCGCTGGGCGAGGTAATGAGCCGCAGGATTGGTTATCTGAAAAATATTATCATGGATAAGGTTGAGGATGTTGAGCCGCCGCTGGCCCACATGATCCCAGAGTTATCGTCCAATCTGGTGCTTCCAGTCATTATTTTTATATGGATGGCTGCGATTGACTGGCGCATGGGCTTATCCATGCTGATTGCACCGGCCATCGCCATGATCCCTATGTTTTTTATGATGAGAAATTATAATAGCCAATATGCCGCTTATATGGAAGCCAACAATCATGTAAACAGCGTCATTATTGAATATGTGGAAGGAATTGAGGTCGTAAAGGCATTTAACCAAAGCACCGGTTCCTATGAAAAATTTGCGGATGCGGTCAAATCATTTAAAGAGTTTACACTTGCCTGGTTCAAAAGCACATGGAAAACCATGAACCTGACGTTTGCCATTATGCCGACAACCATGCTCGGCGTCCTGCCAATCGGCTTGCTCCTCTACCAAAACGGGATTATTACACCGGATGCGCTGGCAATGTGCCTGATCCTTTCTTTGAGCATTGTGGCGCCTCTTATGAAAGCAACCACATTTATCAACGAAATGAAGTCTATGGAGTTTTCGGTAGAAGCAGCCAATGAAATCCTGCACCTCCCCAGATTGTCTGACCCTGCGAAAGATGCAGCTTTGAAGGGGACAGATATTGAATTGGAAAATGTTTCTTTTGCTTATGAGGGGAACCAAAAAGATGCGGTTCTGCATCAGGTCAGCCTATCCATGCCGGAGGGAAGCTTTACCGCATTGGTTGGGCCGTCAGGCGGTGGAAAATCAACGATTGCAAGATTGATTGCAAGGTTTTGGGATGTAACGGAGGGCCGAATCACGATTGGCGGAATCAATGTCAAAGAGATGCCGATCAAGCAGCTGTCAAATCTTGTCAGCTTTGTGACGCAGGATAATTTCCTGTTTCATTGTTCCTTAAAAGAGAATATCCGTCTGGGCAACCCGCAGGCCAGTGATGAGCAGGTCTTTGAAGCGGCAAAAGCGGCCTGCTGTGATGAATTTGTTTTGAAACTGGAAAAGGGATACGATACCCCAGCTGGAGATGCCGGGAAGCAGCTGTCAGGCGGTGAGAAACAGCGGATCGCCATAGCGAGAGCAATTTTAAAGGATGCTCCCATTGTTATTTTGGATGAGGCAACCGCGTTCACAGACCCGCAGAATGAAGATAAGATTCAAAAGTCTATCATGGCGTTGTCAAAAGGAAAGACGCTTCTGGTCATTGCACACAGACTGTCAACCATTCAGACAGCAGACCAGATAGTAGTATTGAAAAACGGACAGATAGCAGACTGCGGTACACAGAAAGAGCTTTTGGAGCATTGCCCGCTTTATGCGGATATGTGGATGGCTCATATTGGTGCAAAGAATTGGTCTGTCAGCAGCAAGGGGGTGTCATAATGTTTGGAACAATCAAACGAATCATTCGTTGGTCCGGAAAATATAAGGGGCGGCTCTATCTTGGCGCTGTATGCTCCTTCTTTAGCAGCTTTATGACGGCGGCCCCTACTATGATTGCGGCATGGGCGTTAGGCGGCGTTCTGGATTCTTTTTGGAATCATACGCAGCTTCCTGAACATATGGTTATAACTGCAACACTGTCGATTATTCTATTTATTTTTCTGCGGTTTTTACTTTCCTATTGGAAAGCTGTTTTGCAGGAAAGTATCGGATATGAGGTAGGAGCCAGCCAGCGAATCCGTATGGGCGATGTACTAAAGCGAGTTTCGCTTGGGTATTTTTCTCAAAACAACGTGGGTGATATTCTCGCAAGAATGACCACGGAGTTGTCCGCTCTGGAGCTGCAGAGTATGAAAATGGTCGATGTTGTGCTAAACGGGTATCTTCAATTTCTGGCGGTGGTTTTGTGTCTGGCATTTTTCAGCCCCGCTGCTGCTCTTGTGGCAATTTGCGGAGCACTGTTTTCCGCACTTGCACTGGCAGGAATCAGCCGCCGCAGTCAGCGGACAGCATTAAAAGCACATAGGGCGACGGAAGACATGTCCGGGGCGGCAATCGAATACATCCGCGGCCTTTCTATTGTAAAGTCTTTCGGGCAGGAGGGAGCATCAGCAGAAAGCTTCCGTAAGGCAAGCCGTGACTTAAAAGAAATCAATATTAAGATTGAGAAAGGCTTTATACCGTATAACTGCCTGCATTTACTGGCGCTTAAAATGGCATCTATGGGAGTCATGCTGATTTGTGCATGGCAGACTTACTCCGGACAAATGAGTATCCCTGTTTTCCTGATGTTTGTCCTGTTTTCCTTTGTTATTTTCGGCAGTGTTGAAAGTGTAAACGATGCCGCACACATCCTGGCAATTGTGGATTCGGCATTGGATAAGCTGGAGGCGCTTGAGCAGGTGGAATACATTGACCAGAATGGAAAAGACATTTCCCTTTCTGCTTACGATATTCAGTTTAGCGGCGTGTCCTTTGGCTACAACAGCCGGACGGTGCTGCATGATCTGAATTTTACGATTCCGCAGAACACAACAACCGCTATTGTCGGTCCGTCGGGAAGCGGAAAGTCAACTTTGTGCAATTTAATTGCCCGTTTTTATGATGTAAGCGCAGGCGCAGTCAAGATTGGAGGAGTAGATGTGCGGGAATTTACCTGTGACAGCCTGCTCAAAAATATCAGCATGGTATTTCAGAATGTATATTTGTTCCGGGACAGTATCAAAAACAACATCCGATTCGGAAGCCCGGATGCAACGGATGGACAGATCATTGCGGCTGCAAAGGCGGCACGGTGCCATGATTTCATCATGGTGTTGCCGGATGGCTATGACACGGTTGTCGGGGAAGGCGGTTCTTCCTTATCCGGCGGCGAAAAACAGCGAATCTCTATCGCCCGTGCGATGTTAAAAGATGCGCCCATTGTAATTCTTGATGAGGCCACCGCCAGCATAGACCCGGAAAATGAGCATTTAATCCAGGAAGCAATTTCTGAATTGACACATGGTAAAACAATTATCACCATTGCACATAGATTGGCAACGATTGAAAATGCGGATCAGATTCTGGTGATTGATGGCGGAACCGTGGCGCAAAAAGGTACCCATAAACAACTTTTGGAACAAAAAGGAACCTATCAGGAGTTTATCAAGATCCGTGAACAGGCCGAGGGCTGGCGGATCAAATAGTAAATTAGTTTCGCCGTGCCATTTTGCGGTATTCCATTGGTAAAATCCCGGTGCTTTTGCGGAATAGCTCCGCAAACCGGCTGGAAGTAGAGTAGCCGACTGTTTCCGCAATCTGCCCTATTGTGAAATCTGTATTTATCAATAAATGTTCTGCCTGGCTCATCCGCCGCTGTTGGATGTACTCTGTTATGGTACACCCGTGCAACTGTTTGAAAGACAACTTAAGCTTTGTCGTTCCCATACAGGCAATTTTAGCCAGGCGGTCTAAGGGAATTTCAAAAGCATAGTGGTCATTCAAATAAGCGGTAACATTTTCTAATTGTGCAATATCTTGTTTTGATAGTTGCTTTTCATCCCGACAAATGAGCTTTTTCTGTTCTTCTATTACAAGGGAAACGGCCTCAGCAACTTTAGCTTCATAAAATAAGCCGGCAGCAATGCCGTTCCCCCGGTAATTTTTTAACTCATAAAGCAGTTTTGACATTGCCGGAAAATCCATTGTCTGGTCTACCTTTTGGAAAGCGGTGAGTGGGTTCCTATATTCGCCCGGATAGCGCTTCTTTAAGTAATCTTCATAATATGCAGGCATGACCTCGATACCAATAGAACGAATCGGGATTCTTTTGTGTATCAGAGCTTTGTAGGGCTGATAGCCCCCGACAAAAGTTTTGATACAGCCAGCCGAAAGGCGGCGGTATGGATTTAGTTCTTCACCGGAGATAGATTCATATTGTGTGATGCTGAGACATTCCGGCAGGCTGAATTCCATAAAAAAATCTTCGTAGAAAAAGAAATCATGTATTTTTATGTCATATAAATCTTTTTGGGCGTATATCCAATAAAATCCTTCCCCGGCTTTTGGGGAGAGTTTCCAGCATTTACCGGAATGAAAACCTTCGTCACGATCAGCCAGAATAAAATTATTATTGGTCAAAAGTGGCTCGTAGTAGTCTGTGAGTATATCACCATTCAAATTGTTACCTCCTTGCAACGATTAGACGAAACTGTGCAATGAATAGACGAACCTTTCTTCAAAGTATTGCGCTTTGTTCTAATATCAGTTATTTTATAAATCGGAGTTAGTCAAAACTAATCAAATAATAGCAGACTTTGGCCGGTTGGTCAATCGTTTTGAAAATTAAGGAGGAAATCATTATGAATCAACAATCGAACACCATGCAGACGGGGCTTTCCGTGAAAGATTTAGTCACTACGGGCATTTTCAGCGCCATCTTTTTTGTCTTTACTATGATAGGCGGCGTATTTTTCGCCGTGAATCCGGTTTTAACTTTTTATATGCCAATGGGCAGTGCCCTGCTGTGCGGCCCTATTTATCTGCTTCTTAATGCGAAAGTACATAAGCGCTGGAGTATTACAATCCTGGGCATTATTATGGGCATCATCTGGTTTGTGACAGGTATGCACTGGGCATTTTCTCTCGGTTATATTGCAATGGGGATTATTGCTGACATTGTTGCCGGACTTGGACAATACAAGAAAAAAGCAGTGAATCTCCTCTCTTATATGGTAATGTCCCTTGGCGGTGTATTTACATATGTGGTATTTTTTGTTGACCCGGAAGGATGGGCAGGAACTATGCTGAAAAATGGCACAGAGCAGTCTTACATTGATACGATGAGTGCGTCAGCGCCTTCCTGGCTTTTAGCTGTTATTATTCTTGGCACTTTGCTGATTGCGGCTTTCAGCGCGTGGGTTGGCGGCAGGATGCTGAGGAAGCAGTTTGAAAAGGCAGGGATTACAAAGTGATGGGCGGTTATCAGCAAAAAGGACTTTGGATTGACCCACGGACAAAAATTATGCTCCTGCTTCTCTGTGTCCTTTCCGCAATGTTTGCACCGTCACTTCAATATGAACTTGGGCTTGTAGTGGTGATTGGTATCCTGGCCATATGCTGCAAAAAAGGGAGGTATGCCATAAAAGGAGTGGCGTTCTACCTGCTGGTTTATCTGTTCACGGTCTGGGTGATGGGCAGTATGACAGGAGGACTGCGCACAATGTTTGTTGCTTTTCTTGGTCTGGTCCACAAAGTATACCCCTGTGGTCTGCTGTCAGGAATCGTTCTTTCCACTACAAAAATCAGCGAATTTCTGTCTGCGATGAACCGTGTCCATGCCCCGAAGAAGCTTGTGATTCCGCTGGCTGTCATGCTTCGCTATGTACCAACTATTCAGGAAGACTGGCATTTTATCAAAGATGCCATGAAGATGCGGGATGTATCGCCTTCGCTACGGGGGGTTATCAGAAATCCCGGAATGACGGTAGACTGCATATATGTTCCGTTGATGATGGCGGCTTCTAAAGCGGCAGATGAGCTTTCCATTGCATCTGTAACGCGCGGGATTGAAAACCCTAAGCCCCGCACTTGTCTGGTACAAATTAAATTTGGGGTTGCGGATATTCTTGTGCTTTTATGCTTTCTTGCATATTTTGTGGCAGGGCTGTATGGGAAAGGGGTGATTTCCTCATGATTGAGTTCCATCAAGTATCCTTTTCCTATCCGGGACAGGAGCAGGGAAGCCTGCACGATGTAGATTTAAAAATAAAAGATGGCGAATGTGTTTTGTTTTGCGGGAGAAGCGGCTGCGGAAAGACCACAGTTACCCGTCTGGTAAATGGGCTGATTCCACACTTCTATACAGGAAACCTGCAGGGAAACGTATTGGTGGATGGTCAAAATGTGGAAGAACTTCCCATGTACCAGATTGCTGAGAAAGTAGGGTCCGTGTTCCAGAATCCACGCACCCAGTTCTTCAATGTAGATACAGACAGTGAAATCGCTTTTGGGATTGAGAACGAGGCCCGTCCGCCAAGTGAACTGGCAGAACGTGTACGGCAGACCACCGAAGAACTGCATATTGAAAAACTACGGGCAAGAAATATTTTTGAACTGTCCGGCGGAGAAAAACAGAAAATCGCATTTGCTTCGGTATATGCCATGAATCCGGATATTTATCTGCTGGATGAACCGTCCTCCAATCTGGATATGACAGCCATACATGAGCTGAGGGAACACTTACAGCTGATCAAAAAGCAGGGAAAAACGATTTTGATTGCAGAGCACCGCCTGTATTACCTGATGGATGTGGCAGACCGGGTTGTCTATATGGAGCAAGGTAAAATTGCCTCTGTTTACAGAACTTCCGAATTCCGGAAATTGACAGTTAAGCAGCGAAGGGATATGGGGCTTAGAGCCACTGATTTAGAGGAAGAAAAGCCTGTCAGTCTGCCTGCGCCTGCATTGCCACCAGTGCTGGAACTAAAAGACGTTTCTTTGTTCTATAAGAAACGGACAATTTTGGAGCATATCAGCCTGAGAGCAATGCCGGGGGAGGTGATTGGCGTGGTCGGCCATAATGGGGCCGGTAAGACTACATTTTCACGCGGGCTGTGCGGGCTGCATAGAGACAGCCAGGGCAGTTATCTGTGGCACGGTAAGCCCCAAAGCCATAAGGAACGCCTGAAACTTTCCTATATGGTTATGCAGGACGTGAACTATGAATTGTTTGCGGAGAGCGTGGAAGCAGAATGTTCCTTTGGGATTAAGAAACCTGACAGGCAGCTTGCCGGACAGACTTTACAGGGACTGGGGCTCTATCCTTTCAGAGAGCGGCATCCCAACACTCTGTCGGGCGGCCAGAAGCAGAGGGTGGCCGTGGCCGTCAGCATGATCTGCAAAAAAGAACTGCTGGTATTTGATGAACCTACCAGCGGCCTTGATTATGACAGCATGGAACAAGTGGCGGGATTGATCCGGAACCTTGCCGCTGCCGGGAAAATTATTTTTGTCGTTACCCATGATTATGAATTTGTATGCCGAACCTGCACACGCATTTTGCACTTTGATGAAGGCGAAATGCCGGATGATCTGGCGGTCAGTTCGGAAAATGAGCCTCGGATAAGGGAACTGTTTGCGATTTAAAAAACAGTCCGAAAATTAAGAAGGTGAGGTGTTTCATGTTGAAAGAAGAAAAAGAAAGTCCGGTGAGACTGCTGCTTTCCTGGGCAGGAAAGGACAGATATTATCTGTATTTGTCCGTGCTTTGTTCCTTTATCAGTGGCTTTTCCACTATGATCCCGTATTATGGGGTTTACCGGCTGCTGGATGCGGCTTACCGGGGAAACTGCACCCGCGAAGTGTTGCTTGAAAATGCGGTTATGATTGCGGTTGCTATTGTGGTTCGTTTTACGTTTTTCAGTACGTCAGGGGCATTGGAGCACAAAGGCGCTTATCATGCGCTTTATAAGGTGCGCTGTATGGTAGTGGAGCATATGGCAAAAGTGCCTCTTGGGGTTCTGAGTGAAAAGAATACCGGTGACATTAAGACGGTTCTCAATGAGGACATTGAGAAGCTGGAACTGTTTCTGGCTCATCATCTGCCGGAACTGATCTATAATATGTGTGGTCCTGTGGCGGTCTTTATTTACCTTTGTACCGTTAATGTGCTGCTGGCGCTGATATCTCTGGTTCCGCTTATTTTAGCGTTCCTTGTTATGGGGATTATGTTCCGTGGAATGGATACGATGATGGAGCGGGCAAATAAGTCGATTGCCAATTTGAACTCAGTAATCATTGAGTATATCAACGGAATGCGGCTGATCAAGGCTTACAATATGGGGAGTAAGTCATTTCAGAAATATTCTGATGCTATTTACGAAGAAAATGCCGTTTGGAATGCCGTTTCCCGCAAGATGGGGCCACCTTATGCAGCGTATGTTGTGATCACGGAATGCGGTATGCTCCTCATGGTGCCCTTTGGCGGTTACTGGTTCCTTCACGGCTCCATTACGGCCAGTGCATTTTTGCTGTTTATGTTCATTGGTTCCCTTTATCTGACGGAGCTGCGTCCGCTGCAGGAGCTTGGTTCCAATTTTGCACAGGTGCTAAAGTGCATTACAAAAACAAAAGAAATCCTGGATATTCCGTGTTATGAAGGCGGGGAGCCATTTCCCAGAAAACATGATATTGTATTAAACCATGTGACCTTTGCCTATAAGGGAGAGAAAAATGTACTGGAGGATTGCAGCCTGAGCATAAAAGACGGTGAAAAGATGGCGCTTGTGGGACGTTCCGGTGCCGGAAAGAGTACGGTCATCGAACTGATTTCCCGTTTTTATGATGTACAGGAGGGAGAGGTGTCCATTGGCGGGAAGAATGTAAAGGATTTGAATTATGAGGAGCTTCTGGAACAGGTTGCTATCGTATTTCAGAAAACCTTTTTAACCAGAGACAGCGTACTGGAGAATATCCGTATGGGCAGCAATGCCAGCCTGGAGGAAGTGCGGCGAGCGGCAAAGCGGGCGCAGATAGACGATATGATCATGGGGCTGCCGGATGGCTATGACACAAAGGTAGGAAGCTTTGGTTCCCGGTTTTCCGGCGGGGAGAAACAGAGGATTGCGATTGCACGGGCAATTCTTAAAAATGCTCCCATCCTGATTCTGGATGAGGCTACAAGCGCCTCTGATCCCGAAAATCAGGTGGAGATCGACAAGGCAGTTGAAAATTTATGCAAAGGAAAAACAGTCATTATTGTGGCGCACCGGCTGGGGGCAATTAAGATGTGCGACCGGGTGGCCGTGGTGGAAAACCATACGATTACCTGTGTCGGAAGCCATGAGGAAGTGCAGCAGAAAAACAGGTATTATAGGCAGGCATGGGAAACCTACAACCGTGCAAGGTCAGTGGCCTATCAGTTGAAAGGGGGCAAGACAGTATGAAGGAACAGAATGTCTTAAAAGGGAACCGGAAATTTCATCTGTCTATTTTGTGTACCGTTCTTGAGGGGCTTTTATCCGGAAGCAATTTTATGCTGATTTATTATGTGCTTCAGGCTTTGTGGAACAATACGCTGGATATGCCGGTGATTTTGAAGCTGACAGGAGGTCTCTTTTTGATCTTTGTACTTCGTCTTGGCATATACAGCTATGGTTATGTGCAGGGACAGATTGGCGGGGCCAGTGTCAGCCAGAACATCCGGCTGTATCTGGGCGATAAGCTGAAAAAAATTCCTCTGTCACGTTTTAACGCCGCACAGACCGGCGATTACATCAATGTGGCGACTGCTAATGTGAACAGCTATGAAACAATCATGACCCATAAAACCGGGGATTTGGCGAAGAATATTGCACTGTCCCTGATGCTGATCGGGTTTGTGGCTACACTATGTGTGCCGGCCGGTGTGATTCTTCTTGCGGCAGACTTGTTGCTGATTCCAGCGTTGTGGTTTTCTTTTCATCAGGTCAAAAAATATGGCGCGAGGAAAAGTGAAATCTGTGCCGAAAATGTAAGCAGTATCGTGGAGTATATCACAGGAATCCAGACGTTTCGTGCTTATGGAATTGGCGGAACCAAAAATAAAACAGTTACAGAGGCGATGAAGGCTTTCAGTGACATCAGCTTTCTTTATGAGGTTAAAGTAATCCCCGTCGGCATGATTCACAGTATCCTCTCATGGTTCTCTATGCCGATTGTGATCTGGGTAGCTGGGCGGCAGTGGATTTCCGGTCATCTGGAGACGGTTGCATTTCTGCTGATGTGTTTTCTGCCTCTGTTTTTATCCAAATTGTCCGATACGATCTTTGTTGACCTGACAAGCTACAAAAATCTGATGATTGCAAAGCAGCAGATTGAAAACGTGATCCATGAAAAAGAGGATGTCGAAAGCGATGTGCCCTTTACTCCCGCAGGCCATGAGATTGAGTTTCGCCATGTGGACTTTTCTTACGTCAAGGGAGAACCCATACTAAAGGATGTCAGTGTTACGATCCCGGATCATAAGCTGACTGCCATTGTGGGCGATTCCGGCTCCGGAAAGTCCACAATCCTGAACCTTATTTCTAAATACTACGAAGCGGATGGCGGGGAAATCCTCATTGGCGGGTGCCCGGCCAAGACAGCGGGCGCGGAACAGGTGCTTGCTGAAATCTCAATGGTTGACCAAGATGTGTTCCTGTTTGATGACACCGTGAAGAATAATATCCGTTACGCCAGACCATCGGCTACGGATGCAGAGATTGAGGCCGCCTGCCGTGAGGCAAACTGTGATGAATTTATCCGCAGGATGTCGGACGGCTATGATACAGTTGTGGGCGAAAACGGGAATCAGCTTTCCGGCGGCGAACGGCAGAGGCTTTCCATTGCCAGGGCAATCCTTAAAAAAGCTCCGATTCTGCTGCTGGACGAGGCAACCGCCAGCCTGGATGTGGAAAATGAACTGGCAGTAAAAGAAGCAATCAGCAGTCTGCTGGGGAACCGGAAAACGGTTGTGATGATTGCCCATACACTTGCCATCGTCCAGAAGGCAGACCAGATTATTGTTATCTCAGATGGCAAGGCGGTGGAAAGCGGCAGTCATGAGGAACTTTTGAAAAAGAACGGAAAGTATGCGGCCATGTGGAAGGCAGAACAAAAACTATCTGCGTAAAGGAGGCACCAATGAAACTTCATGCGTCCGGGGAGGACTATCTGGAAGCTGTGCTGATCCTTCAAAAGCAGACCGGTATGGTTCGCTCCGTTGACCTTGCACGGCACATGGAGGTATCAAAGCCCAGCGTGTGCCATGCGGTCAAGGCTTTACGGGAAGGCGGCTTCCTGACAATGGATGAGGACGGTTTTTTGCATTTAACTGAAATTGGCCGGGAGGCTGCCACAAAAATTTATGAGCGGCATTGCTTTTTTAAAGAACAGCTCATTGCAGCGGGGGTTGACCCGGTGACCGCAGAGAAGGAAGCCTGCCGGATGGAGCATACTATCAGCGAAGCTAGTTTTCAAAAATTAAAAGATACGATAAATGATACCAAGGCAAGATAGTTTTATCTTGCTTTCGCTAAATGAGAGGAGCCAATCTGCTTTGTGTAGATTGGCCCTTTTTCTGTTTAAAGTCGAAAATTGTCGTAAAAAAATAAAATATTTTCCCAAAACTTTCCGGTTCGGGTGCATAAAAAACGTTCTGGTATAGCGAGGAGGTGAAAACCAGCCACGCTCAAATCTGAATGGAAGGAGGGAAGTGTATGCCATCTCCTTCATACGAAGAACGTATCTGCGCAATGTTCGATGCTTTCAGCAAGAAGGTATCCCGTAACTTCATTCGTGATTTGCAGCGGAAAGAAAAGAACCAGAACAAGCATATTTCACAGGAACCGATGGAATTGCTGCTTGAACTGATAGGGAGCCGGGACCGGCACCCATCGGAGCATTTTGTGCTGTATGCGGACGGGCTGTGCTGCAGCGTAAATGATGAATCCCTGTATGATGCACTGAAATCTTTATCTGACAAACAGAGTACCGTCCTGCTTTTGGATTTCTGGTATGGGTTTACAGATAAGGAAATAGCAAAAAGACTGGAGGTAACACCACGCACTGTCTACAACTTGAGACAGCGCGCATACAACAAAATTTATGAATTCTACGAAAAACGAGGACGAGATCCATGAACTGAATTATGACCTGATCAAAAGAGCAGTCAGCGGTGAGCCGGAGGCATTGGAGCAAGTATTGAGGATTTATGAGCCTTACCACAATTCTCTTGTAACCCGTGAAAGGATAGGTGCCGATGGAAGTATCTATAACGAGATCGATGAGGACAAGAAAATACAGCTTCAGATGCACTTCATCGCCGCAATACAAAAATGGAGGAAGTTGATATGAACCTATTGCCAGACCTGTTTTCCTTCGCCTACGTGCCAAGCTGGTATGCACAGCTTGACGAACTGGCGGAGCTGGCCATCCCGGAACCCTGGCGGTTTCGGAACCCAAACTACTGTACCAAAAACCAAGACACTCCCATATTAGAGAGATACATACATTCCATCTTTAAAAAGCAAGTGATCGATTACAATGGGGAACAAAATGCGGCAAGGGCGGCGGACTATTTCCATGCGGAGAATGAGTATTGCTGCTTTCACACTGGACTTTATACCCGCAGGTACAAAGCAATTTATGGCTGCTTTGACCGGAACAAGCGGCAGGCCAGTATGCTGGATTGGTACTTCCGGGGATTTTCGGACGAGCTTTCCCCTTTTCTCAGATACATCAGCCCGCTTCCGAAAAAGCCCACCTATGATATGACGCAGTATGGCGTCAACTATAACCCGGAATGGCCCATACGGGTAAATGTAGACCACATCCTTGGGGACGGGGAGAACTTATCCCGTCTGCCGGAAGCGGTCCTTGATGCGCAGAACCTGCCCCTGCTTTTGGAAACGGCAGTCGAACTGGCGCGGCGGAAAGCGGTGGTGGAGCCGGGGATTGTGGTGCCGCAGGGCTACCAGGGCCGGGTACAGTATCTCCTGCCGGTCTGTCTGACAGACATGGAGAAGCCTGACCTTGCTATGACCCTTACCATCATGGACGGGTATTACCTGGGTAACACCTGTCTGACGTTGGAGATGGCCTATCTGAACGCGCGCCTGTTGGCAAGGCCGACGGCGGCGTGGCTTTCGGAGCTTGTCAGATAAAAAAACGCATAGCAGGTCCTTATGCTCTCCCCGTGCCGGACAGCGGCAGAAACAGGAAGGGGCGTAAATAAGGATGCGCAGAAAAAAGGAGGAAACGGCAGATGAGATAAAAGCAAAGATGCGTCCGGTCCGGTGTCCGCAGTGCGGGTGCCGGATCATGGACGCTGTAGAAGGTACGAAGGCGCAGTTCATTACCTCGTCGATGGACCGGTATCCTGATTTTATGATAAAGTGCAGGCACTGCGGCGCAGAGATCGGGGTAATAAAAACTGAATAGAAACACCGAATGCTCCGGGCAACAGTCCCGGAGCTTACCGGATAGCTGCGGAAATACGGCAGTTCCCATAAGGAATGTATATGGGGATGGGAAACGTACAGCGAAGCCGGGAAAACGGTGAGGCGTTTGTTTGAGCATGATGCACGGAGGGAAGATTTCATTCTGTAAAAAGCAGTCAACCCTCTAATACGCCACTTCCATAGAGAAGTGGATATGACATTGAGCCTGGCAGGCGGCACTTTTTGTGCTGCTTGTCAGGCTTTTTTTGGTTACGGCGGTATCAGTGCCGCCTGCCGGGCTCCGAAAGGAGAACGGCAAAATGAAAATCAATTACACATTCGCAAATGGAGAAACCTCAGAGGTTGAGGTGGAAGAGGAAATCGGGAACATCATCCTGGATTCCAGAAGGAAGGAAAGCAACCTTGACCGGAAGGAACGGTACCATTGTTATTCGATGGATGCGGCGGCTTTTGAGGGGATGGATTATGCCGATGAAAAGACCCCGGAAAAGCTGCTGGAGCAGAAAACCGCCGACAGACACGTTGCGGACATTTTAGCGGAGCTGCCAGAGATTCAGAAAAGAAGGCTTCTGCTGTATGCGGAGGGAAAATCGCTGCGTGAAATCGCCCGCATGGAAGGGGTGGACCATAAGGCGGTCAAGAAGTCCATTGAGGCGGCGAAAAAATATTTTCTAAAACATTTCTGATCCGGGTCCCCAAACAGGTGGCCAAATCTCCGTATGGTGAAGGACGATAGGCGTCCTTTAGAAAACGGAGGTGATAAGGTGAAGCACACATTACAGATCAGTGTTTCCAAAAAGCCTGTCAATGGCGGCGTGGTCAGCTGTCGCAGTATTTCCGTGAGGGAGCGTTTTCTGCGTTTCCTTCTTGGAGATAAACAGAAGCTGACGGTCATCGTTCCGGGCAGTTCCGTGGAGGAACTATCCATTAAGGAAGTGGCGGAAGGAGGAACTGTGCATGAGTAGGATTAAACTTTTACTAGATGTGATCCAGGACATCCGTTCCCTGGCGGACAGCCTGCAGGCCGTTGCAGATGCCATGACGGAAAATAAACCGGAGGCAGAACAGAAGCCCGCAAAGAAAGCAGGAAAAAGCAAAGCAGCAAAGCAGGAACCGACAAAAGAGGAGCCGCAGGAAAAACCGCTGGCCCTTGAGGATGTCCGGGCAGTCCTGGCAGAGAAGTCCAGGAGCGGACACACGGCGGCGGTAAAGGAGCTGCTCGTGAAGCACGGCGCGGATAAACTGTCGGAAATCGACCCGGCAGAGTACCCTGCCCTGCTTGCAGAAGCGGAGGTGCTGTGATGGGCAAGCACGCATTATTGTCCGCATCCTCCAGCCACCGCTGGCTGAACTGCCCGCCGTCCGCAAGGCTCTGTGAGAGCTATGAGGACAAGGGCAGCGAGTATGCCCAGGAAGGCACGGATGCACACAGCCTGTGCGAACACAAGCTGAAGCTGGCACTCGGCATGGAAACCACAGACCCCACAGAAAGCCTCTCCTTTTACAGTGAGGAAATGGAGCAGTGCGCCTGCGATTATGCAGCGTATGTGACGGAACTTCTGGCAGAGGCAAAAAAGACCTGTGCCGATTCCGTGGTGCTGATCGAACAGCAGCTGGACTTCTCCCGCTTTGTGGCGGAGGGCTTTGGCACCGGGGACTGCGTCATTATCGCAGACGGCACCCTCTACATTGTGGATTACAAGCACGGCAAGGGAGTGGAGGTTTCCGCTTCAGAAAATCCGCAGATGATGCTGTATGCCTTGGGCGCGCTGGAGCTGTTTGACGGAATCTATGACATTGACACGGTTCGCATGGCTATCTTCCAGCCGCGCAGGGACAATGTCAGCGTCTGCGTCATGGAAAAGGAGGATCTGCTCCAGTGGGCGCACAATGACCTGATGGCAAAAGCAAAGCTGGCCTATGAAGGCGGGGGCGAGTTTGCCTGTGGTGACTGGTGCCGGTTCTGCAAGGCAAAGGCAGCCTGCCGGAAACGTGCGGAATACAACCTGGAGCTTGCCCGGTATGATTTTGCCATGCCGGATACGCTGGAGGATGAGGAAATCGCAGCCATCCTGGCAAAGGCAGATGAGTTGGCGGCCTGGGCGGCGGATGTTAAAGAATATGCCCTGCAGCAGGCACTTAATGGAACCGAGTATGACGGGTTCAAGGTGGTGGAGGGACGCTCCAACCGCAGGTACACCAACGAGGAAGCCGTGGCAGAAAAGGTTACCAAGGCAGGCTTCAATCCGTATGAACAGAAGCTGCTAGGCATCACGGCCATGACCACCGTCCTTGGCAGAAAGAAGTTTGATGAGCTGCTTGGTTCCCTGGTGGAAAAACCACAGGGCAAACCGGCCCTTGTACCGGAGAGCGATAAGCGCCAGGCAATGAAGATAAAAACACCGGTCGAATCGGCAAAAAACGATTTCAGTGAAAATTAGGAGGAAACAAATCATGTCAAATACAGTCAACAACCCTATGAAGGTCATTACCGGCCCCGATACCCGTTGGTCTTATGCCAATGTGTGGGAACCAAAGAGCATCAATGGAGGTACGCCGAAATTTTCGGTATCTCTCATTATCCCCAAGTCGGATCAAAAGACTGTCGCAAAGATCAAGGCGGCCATTGAGGCGGCTTACCGGGAAGGCGAGGCAAAGTTAAAGGGTAACGGTAAAAGCGTCCCGCCCCTTTCCGTGCTGAAAACACCACTGCGTGACGACGATACGGAGCGCCCGGATGATCCGGCCTATGCGGATGCATATTTCGTCAATGCCAACAGTGCGACCGCTCCCGGCATCGTGGACGCGGACAGACAGGAGATCATCGACCGCAGCGAGGTTTACAGTGGTGGGTGTGTATGGAAGGGCAAGCATCAACTTTTATGCCTTCAACTCCAACGGCAATAAGGGAATCGCCTGCGGACTGAACAACCTGCAGAAAATCCGTGACGGAGAACCGCTTGGCGGAAAGACCCGCGCAGAGGACGATTTTGAAGATGAGGACGAGGACTTCCTGTCCTGATACAGTAAACCGCAGAGAGTGGCAGGGATATGCTCGGATTTGAGTATATCCCTGCCGCTTATACAGCGGCGAAAGGACGGTGAAAGAAATGCAATTTATTAGTATTGATATTGAAACGTACTCGGATATGGATTTATCCAAATGCGGTGTGTATAAATATGCGTCCGCCACGGAATTTGAAATCCTGCTGTTTGGGTATGCCGTGGATGGCGGAGAGGTGCGGGTCGTTGACCTTGCCTGCGGAGATGAAATCCCTGCGGAAATCAAGGAGGCCCTGATTGATGATTCCGTCATGAAATGGGCGTTCAACGCACAATTTGAGCGGGTATGTCTGTCACGGTTTCTGGGCCTGCCCACAGGAGAGTATCTTGATCCGCTGGCATGGCACTGCTCCATGATCTGGTCCGCATATCTTGGCCTGCCCCTTTCCCTTGAGAACGTGGGCGCTGCCTTGGGTTTGGAAAAGCAGAAACTGACGGAGGGGAAAGACCTGATCCGTTATTTTTGTGTTCCCTGCAAGCCGACCAAAGTGAACGGTGGAAGGACACGGAACCTGCCGGAGCATGACCGGGAGAAGTGGGACCGGTTCAAAGCCTATAACCTGCGGGACGTGGAAACGGAGATGCAGATACAGCAAAAGCTCTCCAAATTCCCTGTGCCGGAAATGGTGTGGGAGGAATACCTGCTTGACCAGGAGATCAACGACAGGGGCATCGGTGT
The DNA here is from genome assembly GCA_900541505.1 of uncultured Ruminococcus sp. Classification (GTDB taxonomy): domain Bacteria; phylum Bacillota; class Clostridia; order Lachnospirales; family Lachnospiraceae; genus Mediterraneibacter. The sequence goes on along the minus strand of UQKK01000014.1, from coordinate 34,486 downwards.
GGATATGGTGTTTGTCAAGCAGGCGATTGCAATGGACGAGAAGTCAAAAGAGGGATTGTCAGAAGCTATGCAGGAACTGACCAATCTGGAAAATCCAAACTCGGTACAGCAGATGAAACAGTGGATGGCAGAGAATGGGATGGAAACAGACACACTCGGAAAGAAAGTAGTCGCAGAACTTTTAAAGACTGCACCGGAGCCGTTAAAAACCGTATTGGAGCTGCGGCAGCAGCTTTCCAAAAGCAGCATCCGGAAATACACGGCAATGGAGAATGTGGTTGGCAGCGATGGCAGGGCGCGCGGAATGTTTCAATTTTATGGAGCCAATCGCACGGGGCGTTTTTCCGGGCGGCTGATCCAGCTGCAAAATCTGCCGCAGAACCATATGCCGGATCTGGTCGAAGCCCGCGCCCTGGTAAAAAACGGAGATTATGAGGCGCTTTCCCTGCTGTATGAGGATATTCCGGATACCCTGTCACAGCTGATCCGCACGGCCTTTGTGCCGCAGGATGGCAGGAAGTTTATTGTGGCTGACTTCTCCGCAATCGAGGCGCGGGTCATTGCGTGGCTCGCCGGGGAGCGGTGGCGGCTCAAGGTCTTTCAGGACGGCGGTGACATTTACTGTGCATCGGCAAGCCAGATGTTTGGCGTTCCGGTGGAAAAGCATGGCATCAACGGGCATCTGCGGCAGAAAGGCAAGATCGCAGAGCTGGCGCTCGGCTATGGCGGCGCTGCTGGCGCATTAAAAGCAATGGGAGCTTTAGAGATGGGGCTTTCCGAGGAGGAACTGCAGCCCCTTGTCATGGCCTGGAGGGATTCTAACCCGAACATCACAGCACTGTGGTGGGAGGTGGACGATGCGGTAAAGGAATGCGTGAAGCTGAGGGTACCGACAGAAACGCATGGCATCCGGTTCCAATACCAAAGCGGGATGCTGTTCATCACGCTGCCCTCCGGCAGACGGCTGGCTTATGTGAAGCCACGGATCGGGGAGAGCCTTTTTGGCGGGGAGTCCGTGACCTATATGGGTGTGGGCGGCACAAAGAAATGGGAACGTCTGGAAAGCTATGGCCCGAAGTTTGTGGAGAACATTGTTCAGGGGATTGCCAGGGACATTCTCTGCTATGCCATGAAGACACTGAAAAACTGTGCGATTGTGGCCCATGTGCATGATGAAATCATCATTGAGGCAGATAAGCGGATGTCCCTGGCCGCAGTCTGTGAACAGATGGGCAGGACGCCGCCCTGGGCAAAGGGGCTTAGGCTTCGGGCAGATGGCTATGAATGTATGTTTTATCAAAAGGATTAGGAGGAGTGATGAATGGGAATCAGCAGATACAACAAAGAGGGCTATCAGGACCCAACAACCTATGAGGCCCTCACGAAAATAGAAAAAGAAGAAAAAGCGGCGAAAAAGACGGCCTTCAAACCGCTTGTATATATATGCTCCCCCTATGCCGGGGACGTGGAATGCAATGTGGACATGGCGAGGGTGTACAGCCGATTTGCTTTAAAGCAGAACGCCATCCCTCTTGCGCCGCATCTTTTGTTCCCGCAGTTTATGGATGACGGTAATCCGGCGGAACGGGAGCTTGCCATGTTTATGAACCTGGTGCTGCTTGGCAAATGTAACGAACTGTGGGTGTTCGGCGGGGAGATTTCCAAAGGCATGGCGGCGGAGATTGCAAAGGCTGAAAAGAGGAACACACCAATCCGTTATTTTACGGAAGAACTGGAGGAGGTCACAGGATTATGAGAATGAAGCCGATACAGACACAATACCGGGGGTATCTGTTCCGCTCGCGCCTGGAAGCAAGATGGGCGGTGTTCTTTGATGCCTGCGGCGTGGAATGGGAATATGAAGCGGAAGGCTATGATCTCGGCATGGGGTTGTCATACCTCCCGGATTTCCTGCTGCACGGTGTACAGCTTGGCGGATATGGCAATGGAAGTGATTATTCACAGATACAAGACCTTTATGTTGAGGTAAAGGGATTGATGTCACAGAAGGATTCGGAAAAGATAGCGGCTCTTTATCAGAACGGGATTATTGAGGGGTTGCCCTCCCTGTCGGAAACACCTGTCTTGGTGTTAGGGAATATCCCCGTAGGGAAAACGGTGCATGAGATACAAGCGTATACAGAGGCCAGAAGCTGTAAAACCAGCCGAGATTTTCCGATGGTGCGCCCATTTAATTTTGAAACGGTGGATGGGATGGACTGCGTGGCAACACCGTGTGTCAACCGTGACGGCCATCTGGAACTGTTCGGATATGCCAAAGAATATAACCGGCATTATATAGACTGTGTAGCAACCGAGCGGGCGTACCGGCTTGCAAGGCAGGCGCGGTTTGAACATGGGGAAAAGCCGGAAGTGAGGAGGGAATGCCATGCGTGACTTAAATATTGCATATGGGGACAGCCGCAGCGCCAGGCAGTGGTCGAATAAGACGATCCGTTTTGAAGCTCTGAAGGAGCGGCTGAAGGTGACAGTCCGTACATCGGAATCTGCGGAGGAGTATGCTAGGTTTCCAAAGGCGAAAAGGGATGCAGCCAAAGACCACGGCGGTTTTGTGGCCGGGGTGTTAAAGGGCGGCAGGCGGAAAATTGACACGGTGGAATCCCGCTCTATGGTCGCACTGGACGGGGACAGGATCACTGCGGAGTTTTTAAAGGATTATGAGAAAGCCGTCCCATACGCATCAGTCCTTTACACCACCCACAGCCATACGGATGAAGCTCCGAGGGTGCGGCTGGTGTTTCCGCTTACAAGGGACGTGAGCCCGGAGGAATATGTTGCCGTGGCAAGGTATCTGGCACAGATGCTTGGCATGGACTATTTTGACGAATGCTCCTACCAGCCGAATCAGCTCATGTACTGGCCAAGCACCCCGTCAAACGGCGTGTTCCTCTACAAAGAAACGGATAAGGAATGGCTTGACCCGGATGCCGTTTTATCGGCGCATCCGGAATGGACAGACCCTACCAGACTGCCGACCTCATCAAGGGAAAGCCGGGCCAACACTGTCGCTGTGCAGAAAGTGCAGGACCCGCTTGAAAAAGAAGGTGTGGTCGGATTGTTCAACCGGGTGTACTACCCTGTGAATCTTGCCATTGATGCATTTCTTGGGGATGTATATGAACCCGCGGCGAGAGAAGACAGATACCACCTGATTGAATCTAGCAGCATGGCAGGCGTGGAAATCAAGGAGAACGGGAAGTTTGTCTACAGCCACCATGCCAAAGACCCTGCTTACTTAAAACTCTGCAATGCCTTTGACATTGTCCGCATCCATAAATTTGGTGATGAGGATGAGAAAAAATCGTTTCAGCAGATGTGCGATTTTGCATTGACGATAGAGGATGTGAGGCTGGCAGCTTTAGAAGACAAGCGCAGGCAGGCGGGTGAGGACTTTGCGGAAGATACCGACTGGAGAAAAAATCTGGAACTGGACCGGAAGGGAAACATCAAGGATACGCTTGACAATATCGTCTGCATTATCCGTGGCGATGAGGAACTGCAGGGCATTGCCTTTAACCGCCACCGGGATGGGATTGACACAAGGGGCGGCCTGCCCTGGGGACAGATTAAGGGCGGATGGAATGATTCTGACGCTGCAGCGCTGAAGGTGTACCTGTCTAAAAACTATGGAATCTACTCCCCGGCAAAGACAAAAGATGCCGTGGTTGCTGTGGCGGCGGAGAGGGCTTACCATCCTATCAGAGAATATTTGGAGAGCCTGCCGGAATGGGACGGCATCCCCCGCGTGGACACCTTGCTCATTGACTATTTCGGTGCCACAGATAACAGCTACACAAGAGCGGTCAGCCGCAAATCAATGGCTGCGGCGATTGCGCGGATCTATCAGCCGGGAACGAAGTTTGACAGTGTGCCGATCCTCAACGGTCCGCAGGGGGTAGGCAAGTCTACCTTTTATGCAAAGCTGGCGGGCGGCTGGTTTTCCGACAGCCTCACCCTGACGGACATGAAGGACAAAGCGGGACCGGAGAAGCTGCAAGGGTATTGGATTTTAGAACTGGGTGAACTGGCAGGCATGAGAAAGGCGGACATAGAAACGGTGAAGTCCTTTATCAGCCGTGTGGATGACAAGTACCGCGCCTCATACGGTGTCAATGTGGAGAGCCATCCGAGGCAGTGTATTATTGTCGGGACCACGAATGCGGAGACCGGATTCCTGCGCGACATCACAGGCAACCGCCGGTTCTGGCCCGTCCGGGTTCCCGGCACCTCAAAAAAGAAGCCGTGGCAGATTACGCAGGAAGAGGTAGAGCAAATATGGGCGGAGACGCTGGTGCTGTACCACAAAGGCGAGAAGCTCTATCTGGAAGGTGCGGAGGCAGAGATTGCCGTGAACGAACAGGCGGATGCACTGGAAACGGATGAGCGAGAAGGGCTGGTGCGGGAATACCTGGATACCCTGCTCCCGGAAAAATGGCCGGAGATGTCGCTGTTTGAGCGGCGCAGCTATCTCGGTGATTGTGATTTTGGATTCTGCAAAAAAGATGGAACCGTACAAAAAGAATACGTCTGTAACATGGAAATATGGTGTGAGTGCTTTGGGAGGGACGGCTCTGCTATGAAACCCGCGGATTCCTATGCTATCGCAGCCATTATGCGGAAGATGGACGGATGGGAGAAAACAGAGCGGACAACATATCCTATTTACGGACGGCAGCGGGGGTACAGACGGAAGCTGTCCTGACACATCATGGGACAGGCGGAAGCCGTCCAAATAGGTGTCCTGCCGCCCGTCCTGTAAAGAAGCGGCGGTATAGTAAGGAAAATAACAGTACAAGGACAAACGGACAAGAGAAAACCTATTGGAAAATAAAATAGAAAAAGAAAGAAATATGTGGGTGTATATGTGTATATACGCGCGTATAGAAAAAAACAGGCTGTTGTCCGTCCTGTTGTCCAGAAGGGAGCAGAAATGCGGGAAAAACAGATCGAACAGAAACTGGTGCAGGAGGTTAAAAGAAGCGGCGGCGTCTGTCCAAAGTTTACATCGCCTGGCTTTGCCGGGATGCCGGACAGACTGATCCTGCTTCCGCATGGCAGGTTTGCATTTGCGGAATTGAAGGCACCGGGGCAGAAACCAAGACCGCTCCAGCAAGCAAGGCATAAGCTGTTGGTGCATCTGGGCTTCCGGGTGTATGTCATTGACAGCGTGGAGCGGATTAAAGAAATCGTGTCCGAGATTGGAGGGATGCTGGATGAGATACGAGCCACATGAATATCAGCAGTTTGCCATTGGGTATATTGAAACGCACCCGGTTGCGGCAGTTCTGCTTGATATGGGACTTGGGAAGACAAGCATTACGCTGACCGCCCTGTCTGACCTGCTGTTTGACCGCTTTGAAATCCATAAGGCAATCGTCATAGCACCTCTGCGGGTGGCAAGAGACACATGGCCTGCGGAGATTGAAAAATGGGAACATCTGAAATTCCTCCAGTATTCCGTAGCGGTGGGAACAGAGGCGGAACGTCTGGCAGCATTGAAACGGCAGGCGGACATTTACATCATCAACCGGGAGAACGTGCAGTGGCTGGTGGAGACGAGCGGCATTCCCTTTGATTTTGATATGGTGGTGGTTGACGAGCTGTCCTCCTTCAAGAATCACCAGTCAAAGCGGTTCCGGGCATTGATGAAAATGCGGCCGAAGGTAAAACGGATCGTGGGTCTGACCGGAACGCCAAGCAGCAACGGGCTGATGGACTTATTTGCAGAATTCCGTCTACTGGATATGGGGCAGCGGCTTGGCCGGTTTATCGGCCAGTACCGCACGGCATATTTCCTGCCGGATAAGCGGAACGGTCAGGTGGTGTTTTCCTATAAGCCCCTGCCTGGAGCAGAGCAGGAGATATACAGATTGATTTCCGATATCACGATTTCCATGAAGTCGTCGGATTACCTGCAGATGCCGGAGTTGGTGGAGTCCAGATACACGGTGTATCTTTCCGAGGAAGAAATGCAACGGTATGTTGCATTAAAAACAGAATTGGTTCTGCAGCTTCCGGACGGAGAAATCACAGCCTCCAATGCAGCTTCCCTTTCCGGGAAACTCAGTCAGATGGCAAACGGGGCGGTATATGAGGATGGCGGTGGGATACTTCGGATACATGACCGGAAGCTGGACGCTTTGGAGGACATGATTGAGGCGGCGAACGGGAAACCGCTTCTTGTCGCTTATTGGTTTCAGCATGATTTGGAGCGCATTACGGAACGGCTGCATAAGCTGAAAATCCCATTCTCTAAGCTGGATTCTTCCCAAAGTATCCGAAGATGGAATGCAGGGGAGTTTTCAGTGGCGCTAATCCATCCGGCTTCGGCGGGACATGGGCTGAACCTGCAGGGCGGCGGTTCCACACTGGTGTGGTTCGGGCTTACCTGGAGCTTGGAACTGTATCAGCAGACAGTGGCAAGGCTATGGAGACAAGGGCAGTCTTCCGGCACCGTGGTGGTACAGCATATCGTCACGAAGGGTACCATTGATGAACGCATCTTAAAGGCACTGGAAGTAAAAGATACTTCCCAGGCGGCTTTGATCGATGCGGTGAAAGCAAATCTGTGAAAACATAGGACAATCCGTGCCAATCCGAGGGAAAGAAAAAACCAGAATCGGAGGTACAGATCATGAGCATTATCTGGAAATATCTTGATAAGCGGTCGGCGGCTGTGGATGCGTTAAAGGATTACAGCAGCATGGAATTTATCATTCACCACACGGATGATGAGGTCAAGGCGGCTTATCAGAAAATGAGCGGTGTCGGCAGTCCGAGATTTGACGGGATGCCCCACATCCATAATCCCAAGGCCGTAGAGGAACGGATCACCAAGGGCATTGAGGAGATCGATGTGTTGAAGGAACGGTACCGGCAGGCAGTGGAATACATGGCGTGGTTCCTTCCGGCTTGGGAGGAACTGAACGGGGATGAGCGGTATGTGCTGGAAACTTTTTATTCTGATGAGGACGGCCAGGCTGGCGCGGTGTATGCAATCTGCGACCATTTCCACATCGAGCGGTCATCTGCCTACAACAAAAAGAACCGTGCCCTGCAGCATCTGACGACCCTGCTGTTTGGGAAGGCATGAGTAATATCGTGGACGCTTTTTCCATTTAGCAGTGCTATACTGTTACTATCGAAAACCGCATAAAGACAGACGGCCTTCGTGGGAGCAATCCTGCGGGGGCTTTCTTTATGCCAGAAAGGAGGTGGAACAGATGCCGAGAAAACCAAAGCGGCCGTGTTCCTTCCCCGGCTGTCCCAACCTGACAGACGGACGGTTCTGTGAGGAACACACAAAGCTAGAGAACAGACGCTACGAGAAGTATGACCGTGACCCGGCTGTACGCCATAGGTATGGAAGGGTGTGGAAACGAATCCGTGACAGTTATGCCGCCGCCCACCCTCTGTGTGAGCAGTGCCTTGAGGAAGGAAAGTATGTAAAGACCGAGGAGATCCATCACAGGCTGCCGCTGTCACAAGGTGGAACTCATGACAGGGAGAACCTGATTGCTTTATGTAAGGAGTGCCATGCAAGGATTCATGCGAAGAACGGTGACCGCTGGCACAACCATTGACGGGGAGGGGCGGTTCACTTCTCCAGACGAAAGCGTCCGGGAAACGGTGCGGGGGTCACACGCACAAAAAAGGCGATTTCAAAAGGGTAATAAAGGAGGTTGAGAGAAAATGCCTACAAAATCTAACAACACAGGCGGCAGGGGCGGCACAAGAGCCGGGGCCGGGCGCAAGAAAACGGCGGTAGCCGAAAAAGCGGAGAAAGGAAATCCGGGCGGCAGGAAATTGGAAGTTCTGGACATCCCGGAGATCGAGGGAGTGGAAATGCCAAAGCCCCATGATTTTTTATCCGCCGAACAGCGTGACGGCAGTGAACTGCAGGCCGCTGATATTTACAAAGAAACCTGGGAGTGGCTGAGAAAGGTTGGATGCAGCTCCAAGGTGTCAACGCAGCTGCTGGAGCGTTATGCGATGGCTTCGGCCCGCTGGATACAGTGTGAGGAGATGACCAGCAAGCTGGGATTTCTGTCCAAGCATCCGACCACGCAGAAGCCGATTCCCTCCCCCTTCATCAACATCGGCATCAACTACATGAACCAGGCGGTCAGACTGTGGAATGAAATCTTCCAAATCGTGAAGGAGAACTGCAGCACGGATTATAGTGATGAGGCACCGCAGAATGATGTGATGGAGCGTCTGCTCCGTGCAAGGAAAGGAATGTGACATGAGAGAGAAAAATAATCTGGCCGATTTTCTAAAATCGCTGAAAGCTAATAAAGGGAATCTGACAAGGCAGCAGTTTCACACCATCAAAGGCCAGGCGCTTGCCGGGGATGTGGAGGGTGCGCGAAAAGGACTGTATAAGCTGTTGGAAAGGCGGTGCGGGTAATGGAGATTGAGAAAAAGAATACAGCCGAGCTGCTCCCTGCCGAGTATAATCCACGCAAGGATTTAAAACCTGGAGATGCAGAGTATGAAAAGCTGAAACGTTCCATTCAACAGTTTGGTTATGTGGAGCCGGTCATCTGGAACAGGACCACAGGCAGAGTGGTAGGCGGTCACCAGCGTTTGAAGGTGCTGATTGATATGGGCATTTCCGAGGTGGATTGTGTCATTGTGGAGATGGACGAGGAAAAAGAAAAGGCCCTGAACATCGCTCTTAATAAGATAAGCGGTGACTGGGATAAGGATAAGCTGGCGCTTTTGATCTCTGATTTGCAAGGAGCTGATTTTGACGTTTCCCTCACGGGTTTTGAACCGGCGGAGATTGATGAGTTGTTCCGGGATGATGTAAAGGACGGCATCCGGGATGACGACTTCGATGTGGATGCCGAACTAAAGAAACCGCCTGTCGCAAAGCAGGGCGATGTTTGGACGCTTGGCAGGCACAGGCTGGTGTGCGGGGACAGCACCAAAGCAGAAACTCTGGAGCTTCTGATGGCAGATAGGAAAGCAAACCTTGTGGTCACGGACCCGCCGTATAACGTAAATTACGAAGGCAGTGCCGGGAAAATCCAAAATGACAACATGGGCAACGATGCTTTCTATCAGTTCCTACTGGATGCCTTTTGCAATACAGAAAAGGCGATGGCGGACGTTGCCAGTATTTATGTATTCCATGCCGATACCGAAGGGTTGAATTTCCGCAGGGCATTTGCTGATGCGGGATTTTATCTGTCCGGCACCTGTATCTGGAAGAAGCAGAGCCTGGTGCTTGGCCGCTCTCCCTATCAGTGGCAGCACGAGCCGGTGCTGTTTGGCTGGAAGAAGAAAGGGAAACACCAGTGGTACACAGGCAGGAAGGAATCTACCATATGGGAATTTGATAAGCCGAAGAAAAACGGCGACCATCCGACCATGAAGCCGGTTCCGCTCCTGGCCTATCCCATCATGAATTCCAGTATGAGCAACTGTATTGTTCTTGATCCCTTCGGCGGTTCGGGCAGTACGCTGATTGCCTGCGAACAGACGGGGCGCATCTGCTGCATGGTGGAGCTGGATGAAAAATACTGTGATGTCATTGTAAAGAGATTTATCGAGCAGGCCGGTTCGGCAGACGGCGTATCCGTTATGCGTGACGGCCTGACCTACCAATATGGGGAAGTCAGTCTGCAGGAGGAAGTGTAGGAATGACAGACGCTATATATCATAGAAGGAAGTGCGCCATGAGTCAAAGAAATACACGAGGTAAAGAGATGCCCTACGATTTCGAGTTGTTCGGTATTGTGGATTACTCACAACATTCCACAAGATAAATCGGCACATATTTTCTCCGGATTCACTTGCTATCTGTGCCGTTTAGAGTGATTAATGTAGTACCGAAAAGCAAAGGAGGTACACACCATGAAAGTTACTTACAACATTACAGACAGGAAGCCTTTTGTAAAGGCACTGGAAGAAATCACAGGGGCAAAGGCAGTCTACATGAGAACCCCAACCTACGCATACAAGGTGGATTATTTTACCGTGACCCGCGAGGGCAACCTTACATTTGATGACATGGCAGACAGCGAAGAAATCGAGCGTGTGCTTGAGGAACTTGACCAGAGAGGTTTTCACTACGAAAGTTCTGAATACGATGAACCGCAGCCGGAAATCGACTGTGAGGAGCCTTTGGAGGACTGCCCGCCTGCATACGGAATGCCGGAAACTGCGCCACAGGGCGAAAACGTGGGGCTTACAGTGGCAATGCCGAGGGACTCCTTCACGGATACGGCGCTTGCGAACCTGCAAAGGCTGGTGGAGGCTAAGGCGGGTCTAATCAAAAAGGCGCTGGCGGTGGAGGGGCTTCCGGTGGAGATAACAGAGGAGCAGGTATCCTTCCCCTGGTTTTCCGATGGGCTGGATGCCGACGCGGTAAAAGCCTACAGCCATTTTATTGCGGCCCTGTGCGAAATGGCACAGAACCAGAAACGGATCACGGCGAAGGAAAAGGATGCGGAGAATGAAAAATACGCTTTCCGCTGCTTCCTCCTGCGGCTTGGATTTATTGGCGCAGAATATAAGGAGGAGCGGAAAATCCTGCTGAAGAATATGACTGGGTCTTCGGCTTTTAAAGGGGGTGCAAAAAATGCGGTTTCCGAATAGCAAGATTCTCGAACAGGTCCGCAGGGATTACCCTGCGGGAACACGGGTGGAGCTTGTGCGAATGGAAGATGCACAGGCCCCGCAGGTTGGCACCCTCGGCACGGTGACTGGGGTGGACGATACCGCCTCCATCCTGGTGCAGTGGGATAACGGGTCACACCTGAATGTGGTTTATGGAGAGGATCAGTGCAGGAAGGTGGGAAAAAAAGATGCGTAACATGATCGAGGAGTTTTATTTCGGAAATATCGTACCAAACGAACCAGATGTTTCACAGCCAGCGAACCTGCAGAAGGCTATGGAAGAAACGGCGGAGGCAGAGGAATTTTTAAACGCCAGACTGGAGGGTGAGAGTCTTGCGGCTTTGAAACGGCTGGTAAAGGCACAGATGGAGGTCAATTCCATTTCTACGCTGGATCACTATGTCCGGGGCTTCAAAAACGGAGCCAGATTCATGCTTGCCATTTTGGATGAGGAGAGCGGAAATGCCCGTTCACAGTAGAATATACAGCCATAATACACACAAATACCATTCCGAAACATTGTGCAGTTTATGCCCATAATTCTCTTGCTATTATGTCTCTTTAGAGTGATATATGTACTACCGAAAGGAAATACACCAAACAAAAAACGGAGGTACATACCATGAACGAAAGAATCGCAAGACAGATTGAGGAAATGAAAAAGCAGACCATCGGAGTTGAGGTGGAGATGAACAGCATCAGCAGGGAAAAGGCAGCAAAGATTGCCGCTGAATTTTTTGGAACCGGAAGATATAAGGACACAGCCAGAAGGAACGGCTACCAAACCTGGTCAGCCTGGGATGCAGACGGCAGGGAATGGAAATTCCAAAAGGATGTCAGCATCGTGGGGCCGGACAGCGAAAAGTGTGAACTGGTCACACCGATTCTTCACTACGCAGACTTTGAGGTTTTGCAGGAATTTATCCGAAAACTTCGCCATGCAGGAGCAAAGAGCGATGCCACAAGAGGGTGCGGAGTTCACATCCATATCGGGGCAAACGGACACACCCCACAGACCATGAGAAACCTTGCAAATATCATGGCAAGCCACGAAAGCCTCATAGCCGATGCCCTTGACCTTGACCGAGGCAGAATGCATCGCTACTGCAGAACGGTTGACCCAAGGTTTTTAGAGCAGGTCAACAAGAAAAAGCCAAAGATGATGGCGGCACTTGCAGACATTTGGTACAACTCCAACGGAGCGGATTACGGCAGAGACCATCATTACAATGACAGCCGATACCATATGCTCAACTACCATGCGACTTTTACCAAGGGAACGATTGAATTCAGACTTTTTCAATTCGATGCCCCCGCAGATGGAAAACGGAACGGACTTCACGCAGGGCAATTAAAAAGCTACATTCAGCTTTGCCTTGCACTGAGCCAAATGGCAAAGACGGTGCGCACTGCAAGCCCGAAACCGCAGCAGAATGAAAATCCAAAGTACGCCATGAGAACCTGGCTCCTCCGGCTTGGATTCATCGGTGAGGAATTTGCAACTGCAAGGGAAACCCTTACCAAGCGGCTGGCAGGAGATACCGCCTTCCGTAATGGCAGAGCCGCTTGAAGGACACGCAGGAGTTAGCCTCCTGCCACCTTACCCCGACCGCTTTGGCGGTCTTAAGGTGGCAGAAGGGTGATCCCTTCGGAAAGGATGGATACCATTATGAAAAAAAGATATTACATCGCCTATGGCAGCAACCTTAACATCCGGCAGATGCGGATGCGGTGCCCATCGGCACGAATCATCGGAACAGCGGAGATTCCGGATTATGAGCTGCTTTTCAAGGGCAGTCTGACAGGCTCATACCTTACCATCGAGCCAAAGGCCGGTGCAATGGTTCCTGTGGCAGTCTGGTCGGTAACGGCTGAGGATGAGGCGGCTCTTGACCGCTACGAGGGCTTCCCCACTTTTTACTATAAGGCGGAGATGAAACTGCCCATCCGGGGAATCAAATCCGGTACGGTGCGAAGCCGAGACACCTTTGTGTACATCATGCACGAGGACAGGCCGCTTGGAATGCCGAGCAGCTTTTATATCCGCACCTGCCTGGAGGGATATGGTAGCTTTGGATTTGACGAGAAACTTTTATACAATGCGATTGCAAACAGCAGGAGGAACTGCCATGAAGATTGAAGCAAATACCAGAATAAAAATCTGCCCGTGCTGCGGGAAAGCCTATCACGGTGCGCCTGCACTTTCCAGAGCAGACAACAAAACGCTCATCTGCCCCGACTGCGGGACAAGAGAGGCGCTTAAAAGCATCGGAGTGGAGGAATCCGAGCAGGAGGAAATCCTCAAAACCATCCACAGATGCGCCGGGAACCGCTTATAAGATACACAGTTTTTGCCACAGATATTTGTGCAGTATATGCTTTGAATTGACTTGCTATTATGTGGTTTTAGAGCGAATATGTACCTACCGGAAGGGAAAACACACAACCACATTTTAGGAGGAAACCGCCATGAAGAAGATTGAAGCATTTGAAAACGCAGACTGCACCAAGACTTTTGAGGAGCAGGGGATCAACAGCACCCTTTACCGGGCTTATAAAAACAGTCAGGAAGCCGGAAACGACACCATTAACCTGGACGATGTGATTTGGGATTATGATATTGCCCCAATCATCGAAAATTGCAAAACATACGGAATCAAGGAGTTCACGATTTCAAGCACTTTCTCAAGCCTCATCGCAACCCTTGCAGAGTTTGAAAAGCGAGACTGTCGGATGGCGGGACTTACCGAGGTAAAAGCAAGATACACCGATTACCTCACAGGCAAAAACCAGATTATTCCGGCAATCCGGATGAATTTATAAGGAGGATGAGGGTGATGTGGCGCGAAGGAACAATTGGAGTTATGGGCGAAGACGGAAAATACACGGCAGTGCATTACTGGTACAAACATTTTGATGAACCAAGCGAAGCGTTTGGTATTGACGGCGGCAGGATTTCCAAGCTGATGCTGAAGCAGGACGGAAAAATCGTCTACAATTACGACAGAGGACTAGATATTGCACCGCAGACCAGGGAAGCGGAACGGGCACTCGCCATTTTGATGTACGAACATAACTAAGAATTTTATCACTGAAAATTTCAGGAACAGGGCCAGACGGCTCTGTGTCTTGTTACCGATAAGCCGCAGAGATGCGGTTATTTTTATGCCTTTTTTTGAAGGAGGTGACGGCACTTGCGAAAACTGAAAAGATACAGATCAACAAAATTCAAGGCAAAGAACTCTGTGTACGATAAGGATGCGGCGGATTTTGCTGTTGCCTTTATCGAGAGCCTGTGCCATACCAAAGGCACCTGGGCGGGAAAGCCCTTTGAACTGATCGACTGGCAGGAACAGATCATCCGGGATGTGTTTGGCACACTGAAACCAAACGGATACCGACAGTTCAATACCGCTTATATTGAGATACCCAAGAAGATGGGCAAGTCAGAACTGGCGGCTGCGGTGGCCCTCCTTCTGACCTGCGGGGATGGGGAGGAACGTGCCGAGGTGTATGGTTGCGCCGCTGACCGCCAGCAGGCCACTATCGTCTTTGATGTTGCGGCCGATATGGTGCGGATGTGTCCGGCTCTTTCCAAGCGCGTGAAAATCCTGGCCTCCCAAAAGCGGATCATTTATCAGCCCACTAACAGCTTCTATCAGGTGTTGTCGGCGGAAGCATACAGCAAGCATGGTTTTAATATCCACGGTGTGGTCTTTGACGAGCTGCATACCCAGCCGAACCGAAAGCTGTTTGATGTTATGACAAAGGGTTCCGGCGATGCCCGTATGCAGCCGCTGTATTTCCTGATTACCACAGCCGGAACGGACACCAACAGTATCTGCTATGAGACGCACCAGAAAGCAAAGGATATTCTGGAGGGCAGAAAGCACGATACTACCTTTTACCCAGTGATATATGGTGCAGATGAAGCGGACGATTGGACAGACCCGAAAGTGTGGAAAAAAGCCAATCCCTCCCTGGGGATTACCGTGGAGATGGATAAGGTCAAGGCGGCCTGTGAATCCGCAAAGGAAAATCCGGGCGAGGAAAATTCCTTCCGGCAGCTGCGGCTCAATCAATGGGTCAAACAAGCGGTGCGCTGGATGCCGATGGATAAGTGGGATAAATGTGCATTTGCCGTATCGGAGGAAGATCTGGAAGGGCGCGTCTGCTACGGCGGTCTTGACCTTTCCTCTACCACGGACATCACAGCCTTTGTGCTGGTATTCCCTCCACTGGGTGAGGAAGATAAATACAGCATTCTTCCTTACTTCTGGATACCGGAGGAAACTCTGGACCTGCGCGTCCGCCGTGACCATGTACCCTATGATATTTGGGAGCGGCAGGGGTATCTGCAGACCACAGAAGGAAATGTGGTGCATTACGGCTACATTGAGAAGTTCATTGAAAGGCTCGGAGAAAAATATAACATCCGGGAGATTGCCTTTGACCGCTGGGGCGCGGTGCAGATGGTGCAGAACCTGGAAGGCATGGGATTTACGGTAGTCCCTTTCGGGCAGGGCTTTAAGGATATGTCTCCGCCGACCAAAGAGCTGATGAAGCTGACACTGGAACAGAAACTCGCCCACGGCGGGCATCCGGTTCTCAGGTGGATGATGGATAACATCTTCATCCGTACCGACCCGGCCGGGAACATTAAAGCCGATAAAGAAAAATCCACGGAGAAGATTGACGGCGCTGTGGCAACCATCATGGGGCTGGACAGAGCCATTCGCTGTGGGGTAGACAGTGGTGCCTCTGTGTATGATGAGCGTGGCATCCTGTTCATCTGAGGCCTTGTTGTATTGTACCAGTCTGTAGCAGAAAAATTTGGTGATTCGTGGTATGGCTGTTTTTCCCTACTTCCTTTATGCTGTTAGGCAAAGGAGGCGGTGAATATGAGAGAAGAAACCGAAGCAGAATTTCTTGACTTTATCTTGAACGAACGTATGGCGCTGTATTTTAGGCGGCATACAAAGGAGCATCCGGTTACAGCGCAAGAGCGGATGCAGATTGAAAAAGTCATTGATGATTATGACAGGATTCTGTCCCTGCTGGATGATGAGCAACAGAATATCCTGAACAACTGCGTAGACGCTATGACAGGCAACATGGCACAGGAAAATGAAATTTACTACCGGGGCGGCTTTCAGGATGGTATCCTGCTTGACCAACTGGTCAAACGGTATAAGAAACAGAAGAAATAACAATTGTTTCATAGAGAAAGGTCAGCATCTATTTTCGGATAGGTGCTTTTCTTGTGTCCTTTTTCAGAAGGGAGTGTGAATGTATGGGCATATTAAGCGGTTTATTTCGGTCAAGGGATAAGCCTGTGACGGACAGCACGGCAGGCGGGGCCTACCGCTTTTTCTTTGGAGGGTCCACCTCTGGCAAGGCGGTAACGGAGCGTTCCTCCATGCAGATGACGGCGGTGTATTCCTGTGTCCGTATCTTATCGGAAGCGGTGGCGGGCCTGCCCCTTCATCTTTACAAATACAATGACAGCGGCGGCAAGGAGAAAGCCCTTGACCATCCGCTGTATTTTTTACTCCATGATGAGCCAAACCCGGAGATGAGTTCCTTTGTGTTCCGGGAAACACTGATGACGCATCTGTTGCTCTGGGGGAACGCCTACTCGCAGATCATCCGCAACGGCAAGGGCGAGGTAGTGGCGCTTTATCCCCTGATGCCCAACCGCATGACAGTAGACCGGGATGAAAAAGGACAGCTGTATTACAGCTACCAGACCAGTAAAGATGAAGCGCCGACCATGAAAGGCAGCACAGTCATCCTAAAGCCGACAGATGTGCTGCACATTCCCGGCCTGGGATTTGACGGGCTGGTTGGATACTCCCCGATTGCGATGGCAAAGAACGCTATCGGTATGGCGATTGCCTGTGAGGAGTATGGCGCTAAGTTTTTTGCCAATGGAGCCACCCCCGGCGGACTTCTGGAATATCCGGGAACTGTCAAGGACCCGGAGCGTGTCCGGGAAAGCTGGAATAAAGGCTTCGGCGGCAGCCACAACGCCAACAAGGTGGCGATTTTAGAGGAAGGCATGAAGTACACGCCGATCTCCATCTCCCCGGAACAGGCGCAGTTTTTGGAGACCAGAAAGTTTCAGATCAATGAAATCGCCCGGATTTTCCGAGTCCCTCCCCATATGGTAGGTGACCTGGAAAAGTCGAGCTTTTCTAATATTGAGCAGCAGTCACTGGAATTTGTGAAAT
Organism: uncultured Ruminococcus sp.; assembly: GCA_900541505.1. Taxonomy (GTDB): domain Bacteria; phylum Bacillota; class Clostridia; order Lachnospirales; family Lachnospiraceae; genus Mediterraneibacter. The sequence goes on along the minus strand of UQKK01000014.1, from coordinate 17,603 downwards.
ACACGCTGGAACCCTGGCTGGTGAGATGGGAGCAGTCCATGATCCGTTCCCTGCTCCCACAGGAGGACAAGACCTCCTATTTCATCAAGTTCAATGTGGACGGCCTGCTGCGTGGGGATTACCAGAGCCGGATGAGCGGCTATGCCACGGCCAGGCAGAACGGATGGATGTCGGCCAATGACATCCGGGAACTGGAAAACCTGGACCGCATTCCGGCCGAGGACGGCGGAGATTTATACCTGATTAACGGCAATATGACAAAGCTTGCGGATGCGGGAATTTTCGCAGCAGGCGGAAAGGAGAAAGAATCCAATGAAGAAGTTTTGGAATTGGAAGACCCGGATGGTGACCAGTCAGGAGACGGGGAAATCGGCACCGGAGAGGACGCTGTTCCTGAACGGCACCATCGCAGAGGAAAGCTGGTTTGATGATGACGTCACCCCACAGCTTTTTAAGGAGGAGCTGGAATCCGGTAGCGGTGACATTACCGTATGGATCAACAGCCCCGGCGGCGACTGCGTGGCGGCCGCACAAATCTATAACATGCTTATGGAATACAGAGGCAGCGTGACCGTGAAGATTGACGGCATCGCTGCCTCTGCTGCGTCCGTGATTGCAATGGCAGGAACGAAGGTGCTGGTATCGCCTGTTTCCATGATGATGATCCACAATCCGGCAACGATGGCCTGGGGCGACAGTGCGGAAATGCAGAAAGCCATTTCCATGTTGGACGAGGTGAAAGAGTCCATCATCAATGCCTATGAGATCAAAACAGGCATGAGCCGTGCCAAGCTGTCGCACCTCATGGATGCGGAAAGCTGGATGAATGCAAACAAGGCAGTGGAGTTAGGCTTTGCCGATGGCATCCTGCAACGTCCGGGAGAAACGGAGGATGTCGGGCAGCCGCAGATTTCCATGATGTACTCCAAGGCGGCAGTGACCAACTCGTTGATGGACAAGATCGCGAAGAAGTGCCGTATCCAGCAGAAACCGGCCGTGCCGGAAAGCACGGAACGCAGTGTAGATTCGCTCATGGAGCGTCTTAACGTAATCAAACAACACATTTAAGGAGGATTTTTATCATGACTATTTTAGAACTGAGAGAAAAACGCAGCAAGGCATGGAATGCGGCAAAGGCATTTCTGGATTCTCATCGCACTGAGAAAGGCACCCTGACCGCTGAGGATGACGCCGCCTATACCAGAATGGAGCAGGAGATCAATGACCTTGGCAAAGAGATCGCCCGTCTGGAACGTCAGGAGCAGATGGAGGCGGAGCTAAATAAGCCTGTGAACACACCGCTGACCTCAAAGCCTGCGGGCCACGAGGCGGAGAAAAAGACGGGCCGTGCTTCGGATGAATACCGTAGGGCCATGCTTGATGCCTTCCGCTCCAATTTCAAGCGGGTGGACAACGTATTGCAGGAGGGCGTGGATGCTGACGGCGGTTATTTGGTGCCGGAGGAATATGACCGCCGCCTGATTGATACCCTGTCCGAGGAAAACATCATGCGTTCTCTGGCCACGACCATTACCACCAGTGGAGAGCATAAGATTAACATTGCAGCCATCAAGCCTGCGGCTGCCTGGATTGAGGAGGGCGGCGCACTGACCTTTGGGGACGCTACGTTCAGCCAGATCCTCTTGGATGCACACAAGCTTCATGTTGCCATCAAGGTGACGGAGGAACTGCTCTATGACAATGCCTTCAATCTGGAAGGTTATATCCTGGATCAGTTCGGCAAGGCACTGGGTAACGCCGAGGAGGATGCGTTCTTAAACGGTGACGGCACGGGCAAGCCGCTTGGCCTGTTTGCGGCGGCTGGCGGCGGCACCATCGCAGGCACCCTGACGGCGGCAATCAAATCGGACGATATGCTGGACTTGGTGTATGCCCTCAAGCGTCCTTACCGTAAAAGCGCAGCCTTTATCCTGAATGACCAGACGCTTTCTGCCCTTCGTAAGTTGAAGGATAACAACGGAGCTTATATCTGGCAGCCGTCCTACCAGGCAGGCGAACCGGACAGGATTTTAGGCTATGCCGTACACACCTCTGCCTACGCGCCTACGGATGCCATCGCCTTTGGCGATTACAGCTACTACAACATCGGTGACCGTGGCAGCCGTTCCTTTTCTGAGCTGCGTGAGCTGTTTGCAGGCAACGGCATGATCGGCTATGTGGCAAAGGAACGCGTGGACGGCAAGCTGATCCTGCCGGAGGCAGTACAGATTTTGAAACTGAAATCCGAATAACAACGATAAACTGGCGGTGTTGTTGCAGTGACAGCACTGCCATAACTTACGGAACGAGGTGGTGATAGATATGCTTGTATCGTTAGAGGAAATGAAACAGTATCTCCGGGTGGAGTATGAGGACGATGATTCCCTGATTGCCAGTCTGCTGTCCGGTGCGGAGAAAACTTGTATGGATATCATGCGCACGGATGATCCCGATACGCTGGAATCGGAACCGAATGCGAAAGCTGCAGTCATGTATACCGTGGCTTATCTTTATGAACACCGTGAGGAGGCAGACCACCACGCACTGATGCTGACCCTCCGTTCCCTGCTCTTTGGCAGCAGACGGGAGGGATTCTGATGGATATTGCTCTTTTAAATGTTCCGGTCATTTTTCAGAAAAACGAAGTGACGGTGGATGACATCGGCAACCACATCAACCAGTGGACGGATTATTATTGCTGCCATGCCACGGTCAGTGGCGAGGGCGGTACGGAAACCGCTGTGGCGGGGATTACTGTGGACGATTCGGATTTGTCCTTTACCGTGCGGTACTGTAAAAAGGCATCTCTTGTGGAGGTGATTGGTTACCGGATTGTGTTCCAGGAGGAACTTTATAACATCCTTGCCATTGACCACATGAGTTACAAGCGGAAATCCATCAAGTTCAAGTGCCAGAAAGTGAGGCGGTAGCCATGAGCAGTGACCGGGTAAGGATTGACCAGCTGGCAGTGGCCGTGATGGAGGGGCTGACGGAATATGCAGACCTGGCGGCTGATGATATGAAAAAGGCTGTGAAGAAAGCCGGGACAACCGTCCGCAAGGAAATCGAGGTAAACGCACCGGAAGACACGGGAGCCTATGCGAAAAGCTGGGCGGTAAAAAATGTGCGGGAAACTTCGCAGTCTTTGGAACTGACCGTGTATTCCAAGAACCGCTATCAGCTGGCACACCTTTTGGAGTTCGGCCATGCCAAGCGAGGCGGCGGCCGGGTAGCCGGAAAGAGCCATATCGCTCCGGCGGAGGAAAAGGGAGTCCGTCAACTGGAGGAAGAAATTGAAAGGAGCCTGCGGAATGGATAAGCTAATTGAAATTTTGAAAGAAGCCGGCATCCCATTCGCCTATGACCATTTTGTAGAGGGGGAAGCCCCGGAGCCGCCGTTTATCTGTTATCTGCTTCCCGGCAGCAACAATTTCGCTGCGGACGGGAGAGTGTACCACAAGATTAATGAAGTGCGCATGGAACTGTACACCGATACCAAGGACTTGTCGGCGGAGCAGAAGTTGGAGGATGTGCTGGACAGATACGGCATCTTCTATGAAAAGTCCGAAACATGGATCGACAGCGAAAAGCTGTATGAAGTCCTATATCAATTCGAACAGGAGGGTTTGAAATGAGCCTTAAGAAAAATAAAGTGAAATTCAACATCTGCAACGTGCATTATGCCCTGCAGACGGTTGGCGAAGATGGCACAGTGACCTTTGCGGTGCCTGTTGCCATGCCGGGTGCCGTTTCTCTGGCGCTGGATGCCAACGGCGAGCCGAGCAATTTTTATGCGGATGGCTACGCTTATTACACTATTTCCAACAACATGGGGTACGAAGGTGACCTGGAACTGGCGATGGTGCCGGAGAGCTTTCGAACCGATGTGCTGAAAGAGGAACTGGACGGCAACAAGGTGCTGGTGGAGAATGCCAATGTAGAAACCGCCAATTTTGCACTGCTCTTTGAGTTTGACGGTGACGTAAGGAAAATCCGTCATGTGCTGTATAACTGTGCGGCAAGCCGTCCGAGCATTGAATCCCAGACCAATGAGGATGAGATTGAAGTGCAGACAGAAACCCTTGCCCTGACCGCCACGCCGCTGGCGAGCGGCTATGTCAAGGCAAAGACCGGGGACGATACCACGGATACGGTGTATAAAGACTGGTACAGTGCGGTCTATCTGCCAAAAGCGGAAGAAGACCAGCCTGCCGTACAGTCTGCATCAAACACCGCAAAAGCAGGTACACCCACTAAAACTGCGGCTGTGAAGGAGGGATAAGCCATGAGCATGAAGCAGAATATCGAGATTGACGGAAATCAGGTGCCATTCAAGGCATCCGCCGCCATCCCCCGTATTTACCGGATGCGGTTTCACCGGGATATTTACAAAGACCTGCGTGTGCTGGAGAAAAGCATCGGTGACGGGAACCCGGAGGAATCCAGCCTGGATATGTTCTCCCTTGAGATGTTTGAGAACATCGCCTATGTGATGGCAAAACACGCAGATCCGTCCATCCCGGACACACCGGAGGACTGGCTGGACGGTTTCAATACTTTTTCCATCTACCAGGTGCTGCCGCAGCTGATTCAGCTTTGGGGGCTGAATACACAGACAGATGTCCAGTCTAAAAAAAACTTCGCAGCACAGACCGCCAAATGACAACGCCGCTGTTCCTTCTCCGCTGTGTACAGCTTGGCCTGTCTATCCGTGATCTGGATTTACTCACAATAGGCATGGTCAATGATATGTATGCAGAAAGCAGGAACGATGACTGCAAATATGCGACACTGGCTACGCAGGAGGATTTCGATAAATTTTAACGCTCGGAGAAATCCGGGCTATTTTTATGCCCTGGTGCAGGAAGGAGGTGCTGATCCGTGGCAAACAGAATCAAGGGAATTACTGTAGAAATCGGCGGCGATACCACCAAACTGCAGACCGCATTGCAGGGCGTGAATAAGGAAGTCAAGAATACCCAGGCCCAGTTAAAGGACGTGGAAAAACTTCTGAAATTAGACCCCGGTAATACGGAACTGCTGGCGCAGAAGCATAAGTTGCTTGGTGATGCCGTTGCAGAGACGAAAAGTAAGCTGGAAACCTTAAAGACCGCAGCGGAACAGGCCAACACTGCCCTTGCCAAGGGGGAGATTTCTCAGGAACAGTATGACGCCCTGCAAAGGGAGATCATCGAAACGGAAAATGACCTGAAAAGGCTGGAGGAACAGGCCAACCAGTCAGCCACGGCAATGCAGAAAATTGCCGCCACGGGGGAAAAGCTGAAAACGGCCGGTGACAGCATTTCCAGTGCCGGACAGAAAATGCTTCCGGTGACGGCAGGCGTTACAGCCCTTGGCACGGCGGCGGTCACCACGGCGGCCAACTTTGAGTCCTCCATGTCCCAGGTGCAGGCAACAATGGGAATTACCAAAGATTCCATGTCTGAGGTCAACGGCGAATCCGTCAATACGATGGATACCCTTGGAGCGTTAGCAAAGAAGATGGGTGCGGAAACTGCCTTCTCCGCAAGCGAATGCGCCCAGGCTTTAAACTATCTGGCTCTTGCCGGATATGACACGCAGGAAATGTGTGATACCCTGCCGACCGTTCTAAACCTGGCGGCGGCCGGTGATATTGAACTGGCATCCGCATCGGATATGGTAACGGATGCCATGTCTGCCCTTGGCATGGGTGTGAACGAAGCGGGAACGATGGTGGACCAGATGGCAAAGACTGCTTCTACCACCAACACCTCCGTGGCACAGCTTGGGGAAGGCATCCTGACCATTGGTGCGACCGCAAAATCTGTTAAGGGCGGCACGGCGGAACTGAACACCGCACTTGGTATCCTTGCCAACAATGGTATCAAGGGTGCAGAGGGTGGTACGCATCTTCGTAACATCATCCTGTCCTTACAGAACCCAACAGATAAAGCGGCGGCAAGCATGAAGACCCTCGGTGTGGATGTGTATGACTCCGAGGGCAATATGCGTAGCATGAACGACATCCTGGGTGATTTGAATACCAGTATGGAGGGCATGACCTCTGCGGAGAAGTCCAACATCATCAGCAACATTTTCAATAAGACCGACCTGTCCTCCGTCAATGCCCTGCTTGCCAATACGGGAGATACCTGGGATGCCCTGCAGCAGTCCATTGCAGACAGCGGAGGTGCTGCACAGCAGATGGCGGATACACAGCTTGACAACCTGCAGGGGCAGCTGACCATTTTAAAATCTGCACTGGAGGGGCTTGCCATTTCCTTCGGTGAACTTCTGATGCCTGCCATCAAACAGATTGTGGAGTGGGTGCAGAAATTCGTGGACTGGCTTAACGGCATGGATGACGGGACGAAAAAAGTGATTGTGACCGTGGCTCTTTTAGCGGCGGCACTTGGCCCAATCCTGATTGTGGTGGGCAAGGTCATCTCCGCAGTCGGCACGATTATGACGATTGTGCCGAAGGTGGCGGGTGTTATCAATACCGTAAAGACCGCTTTTGCGGCGCTGAATACCACGATGCTTGCCAACCCCATCGTACTGATTATCGCAGCCATTGCTGCTTTGGTAGCAGCGTTCATTTATCTTTGGAATACAAATGAAGATTTCCGGCAGTTCTGGATTGATCTGTGGAACAACATCAAGGAAGTGGCGGTTGCGGTATGGAATACCCTGAAAGAATTTTTTACAGCGGCATGGGAAGCCATCGTCTCTGTGGCAACTGCCATCTGGAATGGGCTGGCAGCCTTCTTTACCGGGCTGTGGGAAGGGATCAAAACCATCTTTACCACGGTGGTGACGGCGATTTCCACCTTCTTGTCCACGGCATGGACGGCGATTCAGACCACAGTCACTACGGTATTTACAGCAATCCAGATGTTCTTTTCAACGATATGGAAGGCCATCAGCACCATTGTGACTACCGTTATAACGGCAATCCAGACCTTCCTTACGACAGCCTGGAACACTATCAAAACTGTGATTACCACAGTGCTGACAGCAATCCAGACGGTGATTACCACGGTATGGAACGCCATTTCTGCTTTTATCACAACCGTGGTGACGACAATCCAAACCTTTCTTACCACGGCTTGGAATACGATAAAGACGGTCATTACCACAGTGCTGAACGCCATAAAGACGGTATTTACCACTGTGTGGAATGCCATCAAAACGGTTATCACCACGGTGGTAAACGGCATCAAATCCACGATTACCAGTGTGTGGAACAGCATTAAATCCACGATTACCTCTGTGGTGAATACCATCAAGACCACAGTGTCCAATGCGTTCAGCACCATGTGGAACGGAATTAAAAGCACCGTCAGCGGTATTTACAATACGATTAAGAGCGGCTTTGATAACGCGGTGAACTTTATCAAAAACCTGGCATCCTCGGCTTTCAATTGGGGTGCGGACATCATTAACGGCATTGTGAACGGTATCAAGAGCTGCATTGGTAAGGTTACGGATGCGGTCAGTGGGGTAGCAAATAAAATCAAGTCCTTCCTGCACTTTTCCGTGCCGGATGAAGGGCCGCTGACCGATTATGAATCCTGGATGCCCGACTTTATGGCAGGGTTGGCAAAGGGCATCGAGCAGAGCCGGGGGCTTGTGGAAAAGGCCGTATCCGGTGTTGCGGCAGATATGGTACTGAACCCGAAAGTGGGTGCAGTGGATTATGCAGGAGCAGCAGGCGGCGCGGCTGTGGGAACAGCGGAAAGCACGGCAAGCATTGTCGGGGCAATCCGGGAGGCTGTCAGCGGCATGAACAATCAAAGCGGCGACATCGTGATTCCGGTGTATCTTGGCGGCACTATGCTGGATGAAGTGATCGTGACCGCACAGCAGAGAACGAATTTGAGAAGCGGAGGGAGATAAATGGCATTTCTACAATATCTGATATTTGACAAGGAGCCCCTCCCTCTGCCCGATTCCTATGACCTGGATTTGTCGGCAGTGGAGGCGGATACCACAGGGGAAACGGAGGCGGGAACCACGCAGCGTGATGTCGTGCGGCAGGGCGTTGTTACCATTTCTGTCAGCTTTTCCGTTTCTCCTCTGTGGCTGAAAAAGCTGACGGCTTATTCCAAGCGGGATAAGCTGGCAGTCCGGTATTTTGACACAGAAACGCTGGAACCAAAGGAAACAGAAATGTATGTGGACGGCTTTCAGGCAAAATTAAAAAAGGATACTTCCTATAAGGGGCTGTGGACGGTATCCTTTACACTGAAAGAGTTCTGATGGAAGGAGGGATTTCATGTATCCGGTATCCGATGCCTTTTTACAGGCAATCGAAAGCAATGCGAGAAGCTATTACTGGACCGGAGAGATCGTCACGGTCAATCACAGCACATATGAGTTTGGCAATGAGGATATTGTCAAGGGTAGCGGATACATTACCCGCTCCGCCTGCGGCAGCAGTGAAATCGAACTCGGCGCGGTATATGCAGCGGAGCTTGGCATCACGCTCTTTTCCAGCATCGACCGCTACACCCTGGATGGGGCGGAGATACGGCTTTTCTTCCATTTAAATCTTGCGGATGGGACTGTTGAGAGCATCCCGATGGGCGTGTTTGAGGTGAGCGAAGCAAACCGGACGGTCAAATGCCTGGAACTGAAAGCCTATGACTATATGCTCCGGTTTGATAAAACGCTGAACATTGAGTCCTCCAGCGGTACGCCCTATAACTTCCTTCATACCATCTGTACGGAATGTAAAGTAGCGATGGCGCAGACCCAGGCGGAGATTGATGCCCTGCCAAACGGAAGGGAAACGCTGGGCATTTATTCGGATAACGATATCGAGACGTTCCGGGACCTCTTGTATTATGTGGCGCAGGTGCTGGGCTGTGTCTGCCAGATCGACCGGGAGGGAAAGCTGGTATTGCTCCCATATGGAAATACACCGGCCAGGGAGGTCAAACAGACCCAACGTTATGACAGCAGCTACTCGGATTTTGTGACAAGGTATACGGCTGTTTCCTCTACCAATAAGATCACGGAGGAAGCGGAATATTATGCACTTACCCCGGATGACGGGCTGACTATGAACCTTGGCGTGAACCCGCTTTTGCAGTTTGGACTGAAAACCACCCGCGCGCGGCTGATCACCAACATCTTAAACGCAATCTCCATTGTGGAGTATGTACCGTTTGACAGCAGCACCATCGGCAATCCGGCGCTTGACCCAATGGACTGCCTGACTTTTTCCGGCGGCCACGCAGATGCCGCAAAGGTATCCTGCATTACCAGCATCACTTATAAGATCAACGGAAAGCACACCTTAAAATGTGTGGGCAAGAACCCGAAGCTGGCAGAGGCAAAGAGTAAAAATGACAAGAACATCACGGGCCTGTTAAACCAGGTGGAGGAAAACAAAACCGTGGTGTATGACTTTGTGAATGTTTCCCCCTATGAGATTGGCAGCTCCCCCACGGAGGTGCTTGCCATTACCTTTGTGTCCAAGGAAACCACCAGCGCCATGTTTTTGGCAGAGGTGCTTTTGAACATTACAGCGGATGAGGAGGACAGAAAAATCTCCGGCACTGCGGTGTATGAAGAAGCCACAGAGGATGAAGCTGGGGAGCCGGTACTGGAATCTGTGGAGAAAGCCGTGGAATACCGCTTTACAGACAAGGCACATCCTGATCTTGAGGTGCTGTATAAGATCAACGGGGACGAGGTGGAGAATTTTTACCCCACTCAAATCTGCCATGAAGGAAAGCATATCCTTACCCTGTTTTTCCCAATCAGCAGTGTGGAGGCAAACAGTGAGAATACCTTTTCCATGTATCTGAAAATGACAGGCGGCAGGGCAAGTATTGCAGAAACACAGATACGGGCGACCATCAGCGGCCAGGGACTTGTGGCAGGCATCGGGGACTGGAACGGCCGTATCAGCGTGACGGAAACCTTTGATGTAGTTCCCCTTAACACGTCTGATTTTGGTTATGATGGTCTTACAGATGCCGGAACGGTGACCTTCCCAAGAATCATCCTGCCGGATATTGTCCAGCAGATTTCGCAGGTACCGATTTTGAGCGGCGGGTTCCTCTTTGATGCGCTGAATGAGCGCGTGACGGCGGTGGAGGTAATCAAGACCTTCACGATGGATAAGAACCGTCCGGGAGCCTACGATGTGACTGTGATAGAACTCACAGAGGAGGGCGCATTCCGCATAATCTGTGATTATGTTTATGTGTCTGCGGAGGAGAGCATTAACAGCGGCCAGCTGCAGCATCTTTTCGTAGACACCACACCGTTTGAACGGGTGGAAAGCCAGGAGGTGGTAACGTGTTAGTGGAAGAAAATAAATACATCTGGAAAAAGTGGCGGCAGCCTGTGTTCGCAGCGGATGATACCTGGGGTGAGGTTTCTGCCACTTCCGTCCACCAGATAGGCGGCCTGGATTATTCCGCCTATCACGCACTGGATGAAAACCCGGATACGCACTGGGAGAGTGCGGAGGCCGATACCAATGCACAGTTTCTATGGCGGTTTGCACAGCCGCTGAAAATTTATCGGATCGAGCTGATCAACAAGCCGACCGGGAATATCCATCTGACAAAGAGTGTGGAGGTCTATGCGGACGAAGAAATGACGGAGGTGCTGCTCTTAGGGGAGTTTCCGGCGGAATCCAAGGGCAGATGTGACCTGGAACCGGAGCAGCCCTTTTCCTGCGACCTTCTGGTCTTAAACCTTACCGCTGATGCGGATGCCGGGGTAAAGTATGTCGGCCTCAGTGATATCCGCATCATTGCAGAGTATGGAGAGGAAAAGACGGTGCTGACGCCGTTTTTAAATACATCAGATGAGATGGAATTTATAAGTAACGGATATAACGATGACGGCACCTATCAGACCACAGGACTGGACGGATTTTATTTTAATGGAATCCTGGCCAGTCCTGTTTACATTTCAAGCAATCACTGGATGGGCTTTGGCACGAATGCAGAGCAGCTGAGGATCTGCAACCGGGATGGCTGTTCTACTGCGATTTACCGCCAGCTTGGCGAAACCACAAATGGCCTACAGTTCTTAAAAATCCGCTTTGAGGGTTACACCGTCTACAATAACCGGGTGGAGAGCAACCGCCTTATTTTTGAACTGTTCCTGCTGTCTAATAACGATATGTTCCTCAATGTGATCCAGACACCGACCAGTGGAAACACCGGTACCTCCGATTTAATATGCAATAAAGTCACGACCGCATTGACCCTTGCAAACGGAAGCGGCGGGGGTACACAGGTCAGCTTTTACCATCAGGATGACGGAGGTCTGACTTGGGATATCGTATATGCCATGTATGAGACAACAGACTATTACTCCCACGCCTATCTAATGAAAGTGGAAGATATCTGGTATACGGTTGTGGAGGATGCCCTGGCGGAAGTGAAAATTGAAAATCTGACGGCGGCGATGTTTTTAAAACATGGTTTTGAGGAGCCACCGTCCAGGGAACTGCTGACTCCTATCGCAAACCCGCATATTTATCTGTGGAAGGCGGGCGGTGAACAGACGCTTTTGAAGGATACGGTCAAAGCCTACCCTTATCCACAGGTTATGACCGCGATTGTCGATATGAGTCACATTTCCATCTTGGGCATTGTCATGATGACGGCGCAGTATTCGGGCGAGGTGGGGATTCGCTGTTCCCTTGATAACGGAGAATCTTTCTCCGAAGAAATGCCGATGGCGGATTGGCTGAACACTGACCCGCAGGAGTTGTGGGGAAGCCTAAATGAGGATAAAAGGCTGGTGTTGCAGTTTGTCCTTCATGACAATGCGACAATCACTAGCTTTAAGATTACCTACGAGAATTGAGGAGGGATTCCATGTTAAAAGGAACAATGAAAATAGAACTGACCGATGTGCATACGGGGAAAACCCAGACGGTGCGGGAGCAGAACATGGTGACTAATGCGCTGCGGGAGATTTTTCGTCCCCTGGGCCTCGTGAAGTCACCCGCCAATGCCATGAACAGTTGGGCTCCATATTACCAGAAGCTACTGGGCGGCGTCCTGCTCTTTGACAGCAATATAGAAGAAAATGTCGCCAATGTGTATCCGCCTGCAAGCGCCAGGCTGATCGGATGCGGCACTTATGGGCTGCAGAACAACACCACAGGAACTGCCAGAGGAGGATATAACCAGACAGAGAGTGAACTGAATAAGCAGAACCATTACATGAAATATGTGTATGATTTTGCGACTTCCCAGGCAAACGGCACCATCGCCTGTGTCTGCCTCACCCATTTAAACGGCGGCTTCATTTCTTATGGGAGCGCGGATGCGGTATTCACAAACAGCTACCCCTTGCCCTGCGTGTGGATGACGGGCAGCTTCAGTATGTGTACACAAACTATACGGGGGCGAACACCGGCGATAAGTATTCCGGGCTAACCCTTGGAAAGACGGAGTGCCTGTTCCTGGTAGACCGGGAAAATGACATCCTGTATTATTTCCGGATCGCCAATGCGTCAAATATTACCATCGTGAAACGGAGAGCTTATCTGCAGAGTGTTTCCGTGCTGGAGAATCCTTATTCACAGAAGGCACTGATCGAGGAAATCAGCCTGGACGAACTGAAAACGGCAATGCCCACCAATTACTTTGCCTACAACTTTGATACTGCGGATGGCTGTTTGTATATTTTCAGCAGTGCGGGCAGCACCAGAAAGACCAATGACACTTTTCTGATCACGAAGATTTCTCTAATTAACTGGAGGGTTAACCAGTATGAGATGATCAACACGGCGGATGTGCAACTTACGACCAATGGGATGAAATTTGCCTTTGCCCATGAAGGATTCGTATATCTGAAAGCCTATGCCAGCCCTTATGATGTTTACAAATTTGAGATTGGAAATGCGGCCAATGTGACAAAGCTGAAACGTTCTGGTGTTACAACGATTGCCGGACTGCCGCAGCTTGCCATCAACGGGCGGCTCTACTATGAGGACTCCAATAACGGGAGTAGTTCCTATGATATGTACATCGCCAACGCAGCTACGAATGAAGTGCTGCGTTCAGAAACCAGCCGGATTTACAACAGCGGCAGTTATTACTGCTACACCCCGGTGCTGAATGAACCTATGCTCTTTTACTGCAGTGCGGGGAATTACACAACGGTCGGATTCTTCATTCTGGCCAATTATCTGGCAACCATCAATAACCTGTCTGAGCCTGTAACAAAAACGGCGGATAAGACTATGAAGATTACCTACATCATTCAGGAACAGTAACAACTTAATATTTTTGAAATGAGGACTATCCAACTTTGGACAGTCCTTTTTTCATACACAAAAATCAAAGAAAGAGAGGAATTTTACATGAAAGAATTCTGGAACACGATTCAATTTGTTTTTGCGGGCATCGGAGGGGGGCTTGGGTATTTCCTGGGTGGCTGTGACGGCCTGTTCTATGCCCTGCTTGCTTTTGTGGCAGTGGACTATATCACGGGAGTGATGTGTGCCATTGCAGACAAAAGCCTGTCCAGCGAGGTTGGCTTTAAGGGTATCTGCCGGAAGGTGCTGATCTTCATTCTGGTGGGCATCGCCAACATCCTGGATGTGCAGGTCATCGGAACCGGCAGCGTCCTGCGGACGGCGATTATCTTCTTCTACATTTCCAATGAAGGGGTATCCCTGTTGGAAAATGCCGGACACCTGGGGCTGCCAATCCCGGAAAAGCTGAAGGTGGTGCTGGAGCAGCTACACGACCGCGCAGATACGCTGGAGAAAGAAAAGGGGGATGAATGACTATGAAACTGGTACAGTCAATCTTAACGAAGAACCCCTGCTACACGGCAGGGCGTAAAATCACGGTCAAAGGGCTGATGCTCCATTCCGTGGGCTGCCCGCAGCCAAAGGCATCGGTATTTATTAATTCATGGAACAGCCCATCCTATAACAATGCCTGCGTCCACGGCTTTATTGATGGCAATGATGGAACGGTGTATCAGGCATTGCCGTGGAACCACAGGGGCTGGCACTGCGGAGCCTCCGGGAATAATACTCACATCGGTGTGGAAATGTGCGAGCCTGCGTGTATCCGGTACACATCAGGCTCTAACTTTACCTGTTCCGATACGGCGGCTGCCAGGGCTGTTGCGAAGTGTACTTATGAGGCAGCGGTGGAACTGTTTGCCATGCTCTGTAAGCAGTATGGTTTAAATCCAACCGCTGACGGTGTGATCGTAAGCCACAGAGAAGGACACAGCCGGGGCATTGCCTCTAACCACGGAGACCCGGAACATTTATGGACACAGCTTGGCATGGGTTACACAATGGACGGTTTCCGCAGGGCGGTCAAGGAAAAGATGGACAGTGGTTCTTCCGGCAGCAGCACGGACAATGGAACACAGGCCACGGATTTTTCGGGATTGACGGAAGCGCAGGTCATTGAAAAAGTCGGCGCATTGTTTACCACTGACCAGAAAAAATCCGGCATTCTTGCCTGTATTTCACTGGCACAGTTTATCCTGGAATCAGGGTACGGTAAGTCTGAGTTGGCGCAGAATGTCAATAACTGCTTTGGGATGAAGAAATCTCTTTCCGGCAATACCTGGAGTGGTTCCGTCTGGGACGGCAAATCGGTCTACACAAAGCAGACGAAGGAACAGAATGGGGATGGCAGCTATATCACCATTACAGCGGAATTCCGAAAGTACCCGAATGTGGAGGATTCCATTGCCGACCATTCCGCTTATTTGCTGGGTGCAAAGAATGGCGATAAGCTGCGTTATGCAGGAATTTCAGGGATGACTGATTATAAAACGGCTGCACAACTCATCAAGAACGGCGGTTATGCCACAAGCCTTGCCTATGTGGAAAATCTCTGTTCTATCATTGAACGGTGGAACCTGACCCGGTTTGATGCAGCAGCGGGCGGAGCAGCCGAAGTATGGTACCGCGTCCGGAAGACCTGGGCGGACGCCAAATCCCAGAAAGGGGCGTTCCACAGCCTGGAGAATGCGAAACGGTGCGCGGATGAAAATGCTGGATACTCGGTTTTTGATGAGGCGGGTAAGGTATTGTATATCGGAAATATAGGCTTTTCTCCGTATCTGGTCAGGGTATCGGTTACTGACCTGAACATCCGTAAGGGTCCTGGCACCAACTATGCCAAAACCGGAAAGTATACGGGTAAAGGCGTATTCACGATTGTGGAGGAGGCTGGCGGACAGGGAGCGTCCAGATGGGGCCGACTGAAATCCGGTGCGGGGTGGAATTCCCTGGACTTTGCAGCGAAAATTTGAGTTTCATTAAATGCCTGTTGGGGAGTGAATCCCTGGCAGGTATTATTTTTTTGTTCTTTTTTATGAACCTGGGTCCCCAAAAGCACGGCGGTTTCTCCGTATTCTGAAGGAGATGTCCTTCAGAAGGGAGGAAATTACCGTGGAGGAAATAAAAAAATCATTAGAAAATGGAAAGATGGTTGTGCCAATCAGTGAAAAGTATATGCTGACGATAAAAGAAGCATCTGTTTATTTTAACATCGGAATCAAGAAATTAAGAAGAATGGCAGAAGATAACACCGGGCGGTTTGCAGTTTACAGTGGAAACCGATATCTTATAATCCGTACCAAATTTGAAAAATTTATAGAAGAATCTTCTGCGATATAAATAATCTTTATTTGCCATCCGTAGTTGACTATTTACGGCTTTAGAGTGATATATGTCATGACCTTAAAAGAATAGGAAAGGGAGGCTCAGGATATGAAGGAAATAAGCCGTAAAACAGGTGACAAAAAACTTTCAATTCCAATCAGTGAAAAGTATATGTTATCGATTCATGAAGCATCAGAATATTTCAATATTGGGATTAAAACAATGAGAAGGATGGCAGAGGAGAATACGGGGTGTTTTGCTATTTTTATGGGTAACCGGTACCTCATTATCCGTGAGAAATTTGAAAAATATATTGATTTATTGACGGAAGGCGGGGAGGAAGAAGGATGAAAAAACCAGTACCTGAACAAAAAGATATTCTGAATCCGGAGGAAGCAATTACTTGTTTTGGACTGAGCAGGCGGAAATTCAATAGGTTCTTGAATAATGGGAAAAAGTATACTTTTACTGCCTTATATGGCAGCCGGAAGTTGATTATCCGTACAGAGTTTGAAAAATACCTAGAACAAAATCCAGGAGTAAAGGAGGAATTGAAAAATGGCAAGAGTAGGCCGCCCAAAAACAAGGCGTGATTCCAGACACCGGGTTCTCCGCCGGGGAGAATCCATCCGCGCGGATGGGAAGTATCAATTTAAATATCATGTGAATGGAAAACCACATTTTGTATATAGCTGGAGGCTGGAACCGACAGATACGCTGCCTGTTGGTAAAAAGCCCTGTTTGTCACTCCGTGAACTGGAAAAACAGATAGGGTACGATCTTGATTCGCTGTCTGACCCTTTCGGTAAAAATATTACGGTTGGAGAACTGGTGGAGCGATATTTGATGACAAAAACAGGTGTAAAACCCAACACTCTTTCCAATTATAAATTTGTGCAGAATCTTCTTAAAGGTGAAGTTTTTAATGATAAAAAGATTTCCACAATTAAAACATCAGATGCAAAGCTGTTTCTGATAAAGCTCCAGCAGGATGGAAGAAGATATAGCACAATAAAAACAGTACGAGGCATCCTTCGTCCGGCTTTTCAGATGGCGGTTGATGATGATGTGCTTCATAAAAATCCATTTGGATTTGAACTGGCCACAGTAGTAGTAAATGACAGCGTTACAAGAGAGGCAATTTCAAAAGATCAGATGCGGAAGTTTCTGAAGTTCGTACATGACGATAATGTCTACTGTAAGTACTATGAGGTGGTTTATGTCCTTTTCCATACAGGAATGAGAATTTCAGAATTCTGTGGCCTGACACTCCGGGACATTGATTTGGAAAAAAGAATTATCAATATTGACCATCAACTTCAACGGACATCGGACATGAGACTTATTATTGAATCTACAAAGACAAATGCCGGAACAAGAAAACTGCCAATGACAGAGGATGTTTTCAGGTGTTTTCAGGCAATCATTGAGGACAGGGAAAAGCCACGGTTTGAAAAGGTAATTGATGGATATACAGGATTTCTTTTTACGGATAAGGACTGTAATCCTTTAGTAGCCATGCATTGGGAACACCGTTTCAATCATATGGTCAAGCGGTACAATGATATTTACCGGATTCAAATGCCCAATATCACACCTCATGGTCGAGTTATAATAAGGACAAGTTAGAAAACTCCAGTAAATACAAGGGGTTGCACTAATTTAGTCCTTATTTTTAACTCCCTGAAAAAGGGAAAAATAAGGCAGCGCTGTCATTCCAGAATATGAATTATTACAGATCCAGACTGGAAATGGATTTGTGTAAGACAAGAGTAAAAACAACAGAATTATTGTAATTATAGGACTGAATTAGCTCGCACGGAATATAGATTCCGGTTGTCTAATTCAGTCCTCTTTTTGATTGACGACGATGAAAGGTGATGAAAAATGGCTAGAATTATTTCTATTGTAAACCAAAAAGGGGGAACGGGAAAATCCGCATGTACAGCTAATTTAGCAGTAGGATTAGCACAAAAGAATATGAAAGTGT
>UQKK01000013.1 GCA_900541505.1 uncultured Ruminococcus sp. | reverse complement strand
TGTTGATCTGAACCGTGATCTGTTCGTTCAGGTCCTTAAGAGCACGCTTGGCTTCAGACAAACCGTAAACGGTCACACGGAAGGACAGCGGATCCTGCAACGGGCGGGCATTATCGGCATCCCAAAGATAGGAACCCTTCAGAGCAGCGCGCATATCGGCGGCCGTCTGAGCCAGTCCTTCAAACGGGCGCTGACCGACGGTCTGCGGAAGGATCGGAGCAACGTTGCCGTTCAAGCCTTCGAGAGAAAGACCGTACACGGTCGGCGTCAGCTGAATGACGCGAGCGGCGTTACGAGCAGCTTCGATGGCATAAGCAACAGCCACGGAGTTGTTCGACAGAATAGCCAGAGCGTCCTTGCCTTCCGGAACGAGCGGGGTAATACCGGCCTTCTTCAGAGCGGTCTTGCCGTCAACGACCTTACCCTTCACTTCAGCTTTCCATTCGCCGATCATCACGGCACCGACGTGAGAAGCCATCAGAATGTCAGCTTCGCCGATGGAGCCTTCGGAAGGAATCAACGGGGTCACGCCCTTGTTCAAGAAATCGCGGTAGAGTTCGGCAACGCGGGGCTGAGCGCCGGACTTGCCGGTCAGCAGCGTATTCAGACGAACCACCATGGACAGACGTGCCAGATTGGTCGGCATCATCTTGCCGACAGCGGCGGAGTGAGAACGCAGAGCGTTGTAGTTGAAAGCACGCGAAGCCTTAATCACGGCGTCCGTGAGCTTGCCGTCAGCCGTAAAGAGCTTCTGATCCTTGTTGAGGCCAACGCCCACCGTAAGGCCATAGACCTGCTGGCCGGAAGCGGCCGAGCGCAAAACGAGCTTGTAGCTGTCTTCCAACAACTTCATTGCCTTCGGAGCAATCGCCACATCGGCTTCGTTATTGGCAATCTTCCAAGCATCTTCGATCGTGAGATTGGTGCCGTCAAGCGTGATAGTGGCAGCATTGACTGCACCACACATGATCAAAGCAGCCGTCATTGCGGTTACCTTCGCGAACTTTGTCATTTCTACTCCTTCAATTTTGACAAAACATGCGATCGTTTGTTGATGGGAGCCCTACCGAATAAAAGCTCCCGCTAGATTCGGACAATCTGCTTATCAGGGCAGTTTGTATTTGAATTCGTGGCATTCGTTGCAATAAGCGGCAGGCTTGCTGTGTTCCTTGTGGCAAGCTGTGCAGGAAATTCCCGTGCCGTAGTGATGCGAACGATGCGGGTTCGGTTCATCAAGCTTGTCGGTCTTCTTGGCCAACGCTTCATACGTGCCATGACAAGACATGCACTGCTTGTCGTCGGGCACCACGAAGGCGTTTCCGGCCACTGCATTTTCCTGCGTGTGACAGAACGTGCAGTCCTTGATGACTTTCTCGTGATGTTTCTGAACCTTGAAACTGGCCATATCAGCAGCTGCAGCCGGAGCAGCGGCCATTGCGGCTGCGCAAATCAGACCGAAAGCAGCAGCCAGAGTTTGAATCTTCTTCATTGTTGTTTCCTCTTACTGGGTCTGCGACTTAGAGCGCAACCGGGGTCATCTTCAAGCACGTGTCAGCAGCCACGCGTCCCATCACCAAGCCGTCGGCAATCGCGCAACCGCCCAAACGGCTCGCACCGTGCGTACCGCCGGTCACTTCGCCGCAGGCAAACAGCCCCGGAATGATCTTGCCCATCACGTCGTGTACCTGGGCCTTGGCCGTGATGCCGACGCCACCCATGCAGTAGTGCACCTTGGGCCAGACGCGGCAAGCGTAGAACGGAGGATGATCCAAAACGATTGCCAAATCGAGCGCACGCTTGAACTGCGTGTCCTTCTTGTTCTTCACCATGGAGTTCCACTGAGCCACCTGTTCCAGGAACGGCTTGACCGGAATGCCGTAGGCCTTAGCCAAATCTTCGAGCTTATCGAACTTCTTGATCACGCCGTACTTGAGGCCATTCTTCAGCGTCTGTGCCTTTTCAACACCCTTGCTGTCGGTGAAGCACACCGGATACACGGGCTTGCCATTTTCCATCAGGCCCAAGATGGCGTCGGTACGCTCCTTACGGTCGGCGAGTTCATTGCAGAAGCGACGGCCGTTGCGAACATCAACCATGATGCCCATCGGGAAGCCGGCGATCGTATTGAACTGGGAAACCAAACCGAAGCCACGTTCGTCTGGAGAGCTCCAAGGACCAAGCTGAATCTGGTCGACCTGAACGGGAGCCGCACCAATGGCAAACATCTTGAGCATGCCTTCGCCGGTTGCCCCGGGGTGGTTCGTGGAATCCAGCCGTTCGTCAAGATTAGGATCCTGCTGACGACGGAACCAAATATTGCGAGAGAAACCGCCGGTTGCCATGATGACACCCTTGCGGGCACCGTAACGCTGCAACACACCGGATTCTTCATTGGGGAAGAGGTAGCGTTCACGCACAACCAAACCGACAACTCGGCCGTCATCGTCGCGAATGAACTCTTCCATCTTGGCGCGCAGGTGCAGTTCCACGCCATGCTTGCGGCAGGATTCCGTCAGGGGACGCGTAATGCCGCCGCCTGTGCTTTCAACCGTCTGAAGCGTTCGCGGCACGGAATGGCCACCGAAGTGCTGCACAAAGTCCTTGTACTTGACACCGTGACGCAACGTGAATTCGTAAGCCGGAAGAGAACCTTCCACGACCATTTTCAGAAGATCCACATGCGAAAGACCGCGACCCGAGCGAATCATGTCCGCAAGCATCTGTTCGGGCGAATCCTTGATGCCGAACTTTTTCTGCAGGGGAGATCCCGCCACAGAGAACGCGCCGCCGTTAATGGCGGAATTGCCGCCGAAAGCAGGCATCTTTTCAATCAGCAAAACTTCCGCGCCGCCCAAACGAGATTCCAAAGCGGCGGCCAAACCGGCAAAGCCGGAGCCCACCACGATAACGTCATACACCTTGTCAAATTGGGGCTTCTTGGAAGCAGCCTGAGCTGCGGAAGTCGTCGCAGCCACCGCAGCGCCAACAGCTCCGGCCGCAATCAGTTGACGGCGTGAAACTTTGGATTGCATTCATTCTCTCCATAAAAGTTGGGGTAAGCGTCACAACGGTTGTTTCAGGAACAAACGTTCGACTCTTTTGTCTACTTTGGTAGTAAGCAAAAAGCATGCCAATTTTTGGAGAACACAGAATGAAAATGGTTTTAATCCATTGAAATAGAAAGTTTTTTCTTTGTTTTAGAAGACCTAATCACTCCGCTTTCAGTACAAATTACACATCTCTCGCAAAACGAAATATCGTTGATACAATACGAAATATCGTTAGTTAGGAATTTTCACGAAATTTCGTTTTATGTCCGCCGCATCTTCCTGGTCTGCCGCTTCCGTCCTATCCAGTCCCACGGCTTTGCCCCACACGCTGCAAAGTCTCCTGAAAGCACTTGGCAACAACTTTCCTGCCGACGGCATTTTCGTGAACACTTACTACAGCGAAACAAAGGAAGTTCATTTTCTTGCGCACGCCACTCATCAATCGGCTCAAGAGATCTACGACATCGTCCCGTTGGACCGCAATAAGAAAAGCAACGCACAGACTCCCTCTCAAGATCCCGTGTATCGCGTCGACAACATCGAAACGGATCCCTTCACCCATGCGGTAGCCACTCAAGTCATCGCAGACATCCAAAGCTATGTCATGGTGAGGCTTCGTCTCGAAGGGCGACACCTCGGCGTCGCGTGTTTCTATAGCCGTCGGTCAGCAGCTTTTAACGACGCTCACGTTCGACAAATCGAAGAGCTGCGCGACCTGCTGTCGCTGCAGGTTGGCTTTGCACTGTCCTCACGCATTGACCGGCGAAACAGCAAACTCGAATCAATCAACCAACGGTTAACCGATGCCATTCAGCAGTCGCAACCACTGCCGCTGGCGATCCTTCTGAACAACACCCCATCCATGCGTCAGCTTCAGCCGACCATCGAACAGGCCGCCGTTTTTGATATTCCTGTCTTGATCACCGGAGAGTCCGGAACCGGCAAAGAAGTTGTCGCACAAACGATTCACCGCCTTTCCGGTCGCTCTTCACGCCCTTTTGTCCGAGTCAATTGTTCAGCTATACCGGAATCCCTCATTGAGGCAGAGCTTTTCGGGCACGAGCCCGGCGCTTTTACCGATGCCCGCAAACTGCACCGCGGTTTGTTTGAAGAAGCCGACGGAGGCACTCTCTTTTTAGATGAAATCGGAGAGCTTCCTCTTTCCATGCAAGCAAAGCTTTTGCATGCTGTCCAAGACAGAAAAATTCGTCGTGTGGGCGCCGCTCATGAAATTCCGGTCAACATCCGAATCATTTCCGCAACCAATCGAAATCTGGCGAAACTGGTTCAACAAAAACGCTTTCGAGTTGACCTCTATTACCGATTGAACGTTCTAAGCCTGCAAATTCGTCCATTGCGCGAGCGTCACGAAGACCTCGAACCGTTACTCAAACTCTTTCTCAACGAAGTGCAGACGAGTTTTCGTCTATCCGTTCCCGCAGAAACGCTCGGTCATCTGTTAGAACAAGCCAAACACTGGCATTGGCCGGGCAATGTTCGCGAGCTTCGGAACGCCGTGGTGCGCTCCGTGCTGGCAATCGCGCAAAACAACACCCCGCCGCGCTTGATTCTTGACGAGCCGAATCAGCAACTTCCGGAAAGCCTGCCTCTGGATCAAGACACTGCCGGCTCCGTTTCTGAAACACGGAGTCTGGCACGGGATGCGACAGGTCAGTGGATTGACTTCGACACCTTGCAGCGGCTTTACTTCAGTGAACTTCTGCAGGCTTGTCACGGTCGCATCGCCGGCCCGAACGGAGCTGCACACATAGCCGGTTTGCATCCCAACACCATGCGCAGTCGCCTGCAAAAACTCCGCGTTCATTTTTCTAAAACTTCCTGAAACAACGATGCTGAAATACCCAATTAACAGTCTTTTGCTTTAGCTCAAATTGTGTTTAGATATTTGAATTAAAAAGATTTTTCAATCAACCAACATCCAATTGTGCGTTCAATCGAGTCTGAGAAAAGCATTGTTCAGACCAACCGGTCGGATTGCTCCTATAATCGGTTTCCGAAATTAGCGCCCGGCTAAGACCTGGGGCGCACGCTTTCTCCTAAACTCAAATCAAAGGATTGAACCAATCATGCGGATTACTCCCATTGCAGCTTCCGTGGCAACCTCTCTCCTTTTACTTTCCGGTGCCGCTAACGCTACCGTGACCCTCACCGGCGCCGACCTCACGCAGGATCAGGCTTGGCGTATCGCCCAGGGCGAAGAAGTGGCCATTTCCAAGAAGGCCATGAAACAGGTCACCGACTCCAACCGTCTGGTGATGGCTGCCGCTCGTGCCGGCGTTGAAATCTACGGTTTGACCGTTGGCGTGGGCCTCAACAAGGACCACCATCTCTTTGACGCCAAGGGTGACCTCACCCCCGAAGTGCGCAAGGCCAGCATTGAATTCAACCGCAACATCCTTCGCTCCCACTCCGTGGGCTACGGTCCGGCCCTTTCCAAAGAAGTGACCCGTCTGGCCATGGTTGTTCGTCTGAACACCATGCTGACCGGTCGTTCCGGCGCTCAGCCCCGCGTTGTTGAGCTCTACCGTGATTTCCTCAACAAGGGTGTGACGCCTGTTGTCCCCACCCGCGGCTCCATCGGCGACGCTGACATCACGCTGGCTTCCCACATCGGTTCCGTGATGATGGGCGAATGGCGCGCTGAAGTGGACGGCAAGGTCGTCTCCGGCGCCGAAGCTCTGAAGATGAAGGGCATCACTCCGCTGGTTCCCGAAGGCAAGGACGGCCTCGGCATTCTGTCTTCGAACTGCGTTGGCGTCGCCATGACGATGGACGCCATGCGTACGATGCGTCAGGCTCTTAAGGTTTCCCCCGTCGTTTACGGCCTCACCCTTGAAGGCATGAACGGCAACGTGGCTCCGTTCCTTGCTCAGACTGTGAACAACCACCCGCTCACCGGCCTGAAAGAAGCCGCTGCTGAAATGCGCGCTACGTTGAAGGGTTCTTACCTCTGGAACTTCGACAAGACCCGTGCTCTGCAGGATCCGCTCTCCTTCCGTACGACCGTGTACACGATCTCCGAAGCCAAGCGTGCTTTGAAGGAACTCGACGAACTCGTCAACATCCAGATCAACAGCTCGGACGACAACCCCGGCGTGATCTTGAACGCCTCCAAGGAAGACTTCGACAAGACCCAGGTCAAGCAGTACTTCGTGGATAAGGACGGCGTCAAGGGCGCCATCATTCCGTCGGCCAACTTCGAACCGCTGCCGATCGCCATCGCCGCCCAGCGTGCCACGATCGCTCTGAGCCACGTGAGCCACAACGCTCTGCACCGTACGATGCGTCTTGACGAAGACCGCTTCTCCGGTCTGGCTCGCTACCTGGCCGGTCCGAACAACCCCAACGGCCACGCCTTCGGCGCAACCGAAGACTCCATGGTCTCGATCTATGCTGAAAACATCGAACTCGCTAACCCGATTTCGATGCACGGCACTCCGGTTGAAGGCAACATCGAAGACTCCGCTTCGAACCTTCCGCGCGTTGCTGAACGCCTGAAGCGCGCTTCGAACAATATGTTCGACCTGTACTCCATGGAACTGTTGCACAACACGCAGGCTATCGATCTGCGCAAGATGAAGCAGGACAATGTCAAGCTCTCCGATAAGACCGGCGCTCTCTACAAGGCCTACCGCAAGGTGGTTCCGTTTGTTGAAAAAGACCGTATCTTCTCGGGTGATCTTGAAAACGGTATCAAGATCCTCAAGAACTGGGAAGTGAAGTAATTCACCCAAATAAGATGAAGTGCCGCAACGGCACTTCATCGGCCTGGTGATCTTAGTAGCGGTCGTGTCGCCTTTTTGCAACACGACCGCTACTTATTTGTTTTTGCGGCAAAAACCAAAAAACAAAATCCAATCCGACCGGTCGGATTGTTGTATAATGCAACCCAATAAGAATTGGGAAGCGGTCGCTTTATATTCCCGGTTTTATTTATTACTTCATACGACTGTCTCTGGATTCAACAGAGAACAGCTCTACTTTCTCCAAACTCAAAGGGGGCTTAAATGCATTTCTCTCGTGCTTTGATTGCCGGCCTGGTCTGCTCGGTCTTCGCGGCTGCGGTGTCGGCTGCACCCGTTACCACGCAAGGTACCGGTGTCGGTAAACATGGCGATGTGACTGTTGCTGTAACGTTTGACAGCGGCAAGATCAAGGACATCAAAATTGTCAAGCAGCAGGAAAACCCTGTGCTGGCAGCGAAGGTCTTTACGGATCTCAAGCAGCACGTAATTGACACGAACTCCGTGCAGCTGGATGCCATTTCCGGCGCCACGTTCTCTTCCAAGGGCTTCCTGGACGCTGTGGCCGATGCTGCCAAAAAAGCCGGCGTGACACTCAGCAAGGCTGATAAGAAGGCTATCAAGAAGGTCGTCAAGACTCTGCCGAAGGAATCGACCTATGACGTGGTCGTGATCGGTGCCGGTGGCGCCGGTTTCTCCGCTGCTATCGAAGCCAAGAATGCAGGCGCTAACGTCGTGCTTCTGGAAAAGATGCCTGCCGTCGGCGGTAACTCCCTGATTTCTGGCGCTGAAATGAACGCAGCTAAGAACTGGGTTCAGCCCAAGCTCGGCATCAACGATGACTCCCCCGAACTGCACGCTGAAGACACCTACAAGGGCGGTGACATGAAGGGTGACATGAACGTCATCAAGGTAATGACGCATAACGCTCTTGACGCTGCCAAATGGTGCCGTGACTACCTCGGCGTTCGCTTCGAAGACGACAACCTCTTCTTCTTCGGCGGTCACTCCCGCAAGCGCGCTCTGATTCCAGTCGGCCACACCGGCACGGAATTCATCACCAAGTTCCAAGCCAAGGCTGATGAACTGGGCATTCCCGTCATCACCAACATGAAGGCCGAAGAACTCATCAAGGATAAGTCCGGCCGCGTTGTCGGCGTCAAGGCCACGATGAACGGTGCAAGCTACACCTTCAACGCCAAGGGCGGTGTTGTGCTCGCAACAGGTGGCTTCGGTGCCAACCCCGAAATGGTTAAGAAGTACAACCCGAAAATCGACGAACGCTTCAAGACCACCGACGCCCCGGGCACGACAGGTGAAGCTCTCTACATGGCCGAACGTGCTGGCGCTCAGCTTGTCAACATGGGCTACATCCAGACCTATCCGATCTGCGACCCGATCTCCGGCGTGATCGAACTGATCGCTGACGCTCGCTTCGACGGGGCCATCATGCTCAATCAGGAAGGCAAGCGCTTTGTGGAAGAACTGCAGCGCCGTGACGTGCTGTCCGAAGCCATCCTGAAGCAGACCGGCGGCTACTGCTGGGTGCTCTGGAACGACAAGATCGGTTCGATTTCCAACACCGTCAAAGAACATCCGACGGAATACGAAGCATTCACCAAGCAGGGCATCATGGCTACCTGTGATGATCTGAAGTGCGTAGCTGACTTCACCAAGATTCCGTTCGACAGCCTCAAGGGCACGGTCAATCGCGTCAGTTCCATGACCGGCAAGGGCAACGACAAGGACTTCAACCACCGCTCCGGCTTGGTTGACATGACGCAGGGCAAGTACTACGTCATCAAGGCCGTTCCGAGCGTTCACCACACGATGGGCGGCGTACGTATCAACGAAAAGGCACAAGCTCTGACGGCTGAGGGCAAGGCGATTCCGGGTCTCTGGGCTGCCGGTGAAGTCACGGGTGTGACGCACGGCACGAACCGCCTCGGCGGCAATGCTTATACCGACATCATTGTGTTCGGTCGCATCGCTGGTAAGGCTGCCGCTGAAGCCGCTAAATAAAAATTCGTAATCAGCAGAGGCGCAATACATTGCGCCTCCAAGATTTGCAAATTTGCCTCGGTGTTCTCTCCGCACCGGGGCTTTTTTATCGACTCCAAACTGAAGCCAACTCCGAACTTTCCAACAATCATTAACCGAAATCTAACTTAAGAGCAAACGATCTCTATAACCCAAACTTTTCCACGTATCCCTGTACGATTCAAAATTTAAATCCGGCACATTAAGGGTTTCCACTTTATCCTCTTCACTACATTTCTTCTTGTCCCTCAAAAATCTCCTATCTATGCTGAGGAATTAGTACTTCAGGTTAATAGTCATACCCCTTTGTGACGGCCTGGAGTCACCATGGAGACTTGAATATGAAATCAGTTTCGCGTCGCTCTTTCGTCACGCTTTTGGGTACAAGCGCGGCATCTGCTCCAATTTTGTTCAACACCATTGGTTCTGCAGTGGCATCTGATAAAACAGATCCGGCAAGAAAGCACATCAAAGGTGTCAAGATGGCGCTTACGGACGAAGAAATTGCCATTCTCAACGGCAAACAAGGCCCAACGATGGCCAAAGTCCTAAAGTCCGTGATTGCTTACGGAGATGCTTTTGAAGCACCTTATCTGCTTGATGTGTCCAATGACGGTCATTGGGTGACAGGCATGGGCCAGAAGGGCTTGGACGCTTTATACGACCTGGCCGACGTTCTCATAGAAGGAGGCGTCAAAGCAAAGCGTCCGTTCACCATCGATCCGTACCCGATGGACTACGAAAACATTGAATACACGGAAGAAGAGAAGAAGGAAAACGCCAGTCTTTACTGCCATCAGGAACGATGGGACAAACAAGTCGTCAAGCTTGGCCTAAGAGACGGCAGCAAGAAGAGTTTTTCCTGTACCTGTTACCTGCCCGAAGTGGGCAATCGCCCCAAATTCGGTGACGTACTCGCTTGGGCAGAATCAAGTGCAGTCGTCT
Organism: uncultured Ruminococcus sp.; assembly: GCA_900541505.1. GTDB lineage: Bacteria > Bacillota > Clostridia > Lachnospirales > Lachnospiraceae > Mediterraneibacter. The sequence goes on along the minus strand of UQKK01000013.1, from coordinate 67,869 downwards.
ACGCGAACAGTGTCATCGGAGCACGATGCAATCGCAACAGCGGTCCGATTGAGATGCTTTGCTCCATTGCCGGCAAGACCCCATATTTCGGCTTCTTGACCGATGAAGCCCGTCAAGCCACTTGGCATATTGAAATCAAAACCTCTAAGTTACCGACAGCTACTCTTCTCGGTTCAGCTATTGGCATGAAAGTCGGCGCGGAAGTTCCCTACATCACCGGTCTTGACCAGTTCCTGGGGACGTACTTGTCCGAAGCCGTAGACGACTACCTGAAGGACTTCGGCGCTGCAACGGCGTCTAACGGTGCTGTCGGCCTCTACCACGTTGAAAACATCACCCCTGAAGCAAAGAAGCTCGGTAAAAAACTTCTGACCAAAACGGCAAAAACCTTTGTTATCACGGATGAAGTTCTGGCACAAACCAAAGCCAACTATCCCGTCCTTTGGAAAGATCCGGAAGCTCGTCCCCGCTACGCCTTTGTGGGTTGCCCCCATTTGACACTCAACCAGTTACGCGAGTGGGATCTACGGGTTGACACGGCACTGCGCGCCGCAGGAAGAGATAAATTGGAGATTCCGCTCATCCTTTGTGCCTCTCCGCTGGTGATCGATCGTTTAACTCCGGCACAGGTTTCCCGCATGAAGAAAAATGGAATCCACATTAGCTTCCTTTGCGGTGCCATGTACATGATCAACAAAGTGAGCGCCAGTTATCCGTGCATCACCAACTCAAATAAGCTAAGAACCTATTCCACTGCTCGTTTCTACGAAGACGATGAATTGCTGTCGTACGTCGTAACCGGCAAGAAGCCGCAAAAGGCCTGATAGGAGGATTAGATATGTCAAGAACTTTTAAAGGTCGCGTGGTTCTATCCCCTGGGTAGAAGCAGGCGAGACCGGGACTGTGGCGGTTATAGAAGGAAAGGAACAGCGAAAAGTCATCGGACTGCGGGGCGATATCGACGCGCTGGAGATGGACGAACTGAATGACAATGCGTACTGTTCTCAAAATCCGGGACTTATGCATGCCTGCGGACATGACGGGCATACAGCGGCGCTTTTAGGCGCGGCGGTCTATCTTCAGGAGCACAAAGAAGAAATACCGGGTACGGTGAAGCTCATTTTCCAGCCGGGAGAAGAAAATGGTCAGGGCGCCAGAGCAGTGGTGGAGAGCGGTGCGATTGACGATGTGGAAGGCATCTTCGGACTGCATGTATCCAGTTCCCTTCCCACCGGGGAGGTGACAATCCGAAAAGGAGTCATGTCCTCGGCTAATGATAAATTCCGCATATGGATTACTGGAAAAGGATGTCACGGTTCGGCGCCCCAGAACGGAGCAGATGCGCTGCTTGCAGGGGCTTCTCTGGTACAAACCCTGCAGACAGTCATTTCCAGGGAGAGCGACCCGCTGAAGCCCACCGTTATGACAGTGGGAATCTTCGAGAGCGGCACGGCGTTTAATATCCTCCCGGAAAATGCTTATATCGAGGGAAGCATCCGTGTGCTGGAGGAAGAGCAGCGCCTGGTGAACCGCAGGGCAATCGAGCGGATGGCTGAGGCTTCGGCTCAGGCATACCGCTGCACGGCAAAGGTAGAATTTGAAGCGACGGCGAAGGTGGTGTACAATGACAGCCATCTGACGGATTTGGCAGTGCGGGCGGCAGAGGAAATCCTTGGGAAAGAACATGTGAAGGAACAGGATTTAAGCCTTGGGGCGGAGGACTTTGCGGAATATCTGGCAGTCTGCCCGGTAACTTACATGAATATCGGTTCCCGCAATGAAGAGCAGGGAATCACAGCGCCTCACCATCACGGAAATTTCGATATCGATGAGGATTGCCTGCCAATCAGCATGGCGGTTTACGTGCAGTTTGTAAAAGAATATTTTGCAGTTTCAAAATAAGTCGGTTTGTGTAGAAATAAAAAAGTTGACAGAATAAATCTTTTATATTAGAATGGCGATTGTAACATTTTTGTAATATCTGTAATAAATATGAAATGAAAGGCATATACATTTAACATATGCGCAAAGATATTGCAATCAACAGGAGGTAGGAGTATGAAACAATATAAAAGGTTTATCGCTGTCATGTCGGCAGTGACCGTCTGTACAGTGGGCTTTACGGGCTTTGACAGTATAGCGGCGCAGCCGGGGGAGCTGGCGGCGGCAATCGGGAGCATTGACCTGCGGGACGGAGAATGGACGTTTGAGAGCGTTTTAGAGGAAGTTCCGGAGGGAACCTTAAAGGATACAAAAGAAGCGGCAGAGCAGGCGAAAGCAGCCTATATCAAGAAACAGGAAGAAGAGGCGGCTCGAAAAGCCGAGGAGGAAGCACAGAGAAAGGCAGAAGAAGAACAGCGCGCTCTGGAAGCGGCACAGGCAGCCGAGGCAGAGGCGCAGGCAGAAGCCCAGGCTCAGGCGGAAACGGCAGCTGCGCAGACAGCCTCCGACCAGAGCTGGCAGGGCAGTTTCCAGGCAGCCGCGAGTGAACAGGAGCTTCTCGCCGCACTTATTTACTGTGAAGCGGGAAATCAGCCCTACGAGGGACAGGTCGCCGTGGGAGCCGTTGTGATGAACCGGGTGCGCAGCAGCGCATACCCCAACACGATTACAGAAGTTATCTATCAGTCCGGTCAGTTTGGACCTGCCATGACCGGATGGCTGGACTCTGTGCTGGCGAGCGGAAGCTACACAGATACAGCATGGCAGGCGGCGGCAGACGCGCTGGCGGGGAGCAATCCCATAGGCGACTGCATGTCTTTTGGAAACGGAAACTGGGGAATCCAGATAGGAGACCATTATTTTCATTAAATTGTGACAAATCAAAAGGGAGAACGGTGTGGTCATCGTTCTCCCTTTGATTTGCGAGTCACCAGCATAAATCGCACTTCAATTCTTTCTTTTTGAATATATTATGATGATTTTAGGCGATATTATAATATTATCTTGCATTAAAATGTGATAATATTATACTGTGGAGCAAATTTAGAGTTAAGTCGAGGGAGCAAGAGTGTATTTTCAGTACAATGAAAGCGCAACTGAATATTTAAAGCAAAAGGATAAACGTCTTGCGGAAGTAATTAACAAAATCGGAAAGATTGAGCGTGAAGTTGACAGCGATTTGTTTTCTTCGGTTGTCCATCACATCATTGGCCAGCAGATTTCAACAAAGGCACAGTCAACAATCTGGCAGAGAATGCAGGGCAACCTTGGCGCTGTGAATGCCGACACCATTCTTTCCGCTGGAGCAGACCGTTTACAGTCTTTGGGTATGACTTTCAAAAAAGCAGAGTATATCACAGATTTTGCGGTGAGAGTTAAAAATGGTACTTTTGATTTACAGGGTATTTGGAATAAACCGGACGAGGAGGTAATAACCGAATTGTCAGAGTTAAAAGGGATTGGTGTCTGGACAGCGGAAATGATACTGCTTTTTTGCATGCAGCGTCCTAATGTATTCAGCTTCGGAGATTTAGCCATTTTGCGGGGGATGCGTATGGTATACCATCACAGGAAAATTGACCGTGAGCTGTTTGAAAAATACCGCAGGCGATTAAGTCCTTATTGCAGTGTGGCAAGCCTGTACTTTTGGGCAGTAGCAGGCGGAGCAATACCTGAAATGAAAGATTACGCGCCTAAAAAGAAAACACAATTGAAGAAGCGATAGAAAAAGGGTATCGCGTATTCCAACGAATATTGGGAGGTATAGATTTATGATTTATACATATCATTATGACTCGCCTCTGGGCGGCATCACACTTGCCAGCAATGGAGCAGAACTTACGGGTCTTTGGTTTGATGGGCAAAAATATTTTGGAGATACACTTTCTCAAAAATACGAGGAAAAATTCTTGCCAATATTTGAACAGTCCGCCCATTGGCTGGATATTTATTTTAGCGGTAAAGCGCCGGATTTTACGCCGCCCTTGTATATGCAGACAACACCATTCCGCAAAAAGGTATGGGAAATTATGCTGACCATTCCGTTTGGAAAGACAATGACCTACGGCGAAATTGCGCAAAGAATCGCAAAACAGAAAGGACTTTCTAAAATGTCGGCGCAGGCTGTTGGCGGTGCTGTCGGGCACAATTCCATTTCCCTTATTATTCCCTGCCATCGTGTTGTCGGTACAAATGGGAGTTTGACAGGATATGCAGGCGGCATTGACAAAAAGGTGCAGTTACTTACACTGGAAAAGGCAGATATGTCTTCATTTTTCGTGCCTAAGAAAGGGACAGCCTTATAATTTCGCAAAATGCAGTAACAATACAAAAAATCTTTATCAGATGTGGCGGCAGAAATGTGTATTCGCGGGCGTTCCTGCCGTCACATTTGTGAAAACGACGACTTGTTTTGATACGACAATTGCTATACTGCTCTAAAGCTATCTGTTCATTTTATACTTGTTATGAAAACAGCTAATGCGTCTGCCAGTTTTTTTATTTCTGACTGTCCTGTGTTGACGCACAAATCATAATTCGCTTTATCTCCCCAATTATTATCTGTGTAAAATTGGTAATAGCGCGCTCTTTTTTTATCTATAGATGCAATCTTTTGGCGTATTTCTCTATCTGTCATTTCCTCTGTGTCTGCGCCTTTCTTTCTGCAGCGCATAATTTTCGACTTCATGTCTGCATATGCAAATAATCTGAAAGGATGGAAATCGGACAAGACATAGTCTGCGCACCGTCCTACAATCACGCAGTCTGATTTTTCGGCTATCTCACGGATAATCTCACTTTCCTGCCTGTAAATTGACAGGCGTTCTTCCAACACCTGATTCGAGGGAACTCCAAAAGTACGGCAAGTAGTGATTGGGAGCAGCGGAAGAGGGCGATGTTCTTCTATTTGTGTAATATAGCTTTCAGCAAGCTCCGTCCTTTTTGCCAATTCCTCTACAATTTCCCGGTCATAATAAGCAATCTTCAAATTTTCCGCCAGCCGTCTTCCGAGTTCACGCCCTCCACTGCCAAATTCACGTCCTATTGTAATAATACGGTTCATACGAATACCTCCTTCTTTTTTATACTTTTTTACGAATTGCTGCAAGTAAAATACACGCGGTTGCTGCTGTCAATACCTCACTGACAGAATGGCAGAACCAGACTGCTTCACTGCCAAAGAGCAAAGGCAATATCATAATCAAAACAGGCGGATAAATCACACTTCGCGCCAGCGATATTGTCAGCGCTTTGCCTGTACATTCATTTGCCTGCCAATATGCAATCATCAAAATATTGAATCCTGCAAGGAAAAAGCCGGAAAAATAGGGCAGGCTTTTACTCTCCATGAAATCTATCAGCTCAATGTCTCCCGGATTGAATATGGTGAAAAAACCGCGGGAGAAAAAGAAAATCAGTATATAGCAGAAAATTCCAATCGCCAGAAATATTTTGATTGAGAAACGAAGGAGCGCCTTACTCCTTATTTCTTCACCTGTTCCCATAAAATAGCTGAATACGGGCTGAAGTCCCTGCGCCATTCCCAGGAATAAAGTTAAAATAATCAGCATCAGATAACCGATGACTAAGTATGCTGCAAGACCAATTTCTCCAAAACCATAGTGTACGATGGCAAAATTATATACAAATGTAATGATACCTATGGTAAATTCCATAATAAAGGAAGGAAAGCCCAGCACATAGACGGAACGCAGGTTATGCCATTTCGACTTGAACTTTTTCAAGTACAAATCCCCTCGTTTGAAAACAAAATGGGGAAGCATAATCAGTACACTGAAAATCGGTCCCAGTGCCGTTGCCAGCGCTGCTCCGGCGATACCCATATCTAAGGGGTACATAAATACGTAATCTAATACAATATTTGACACGGAGCCAAACATCAGAGCGAACATGGCTAGCTTCGGGCGATTGTCATTACGTACCAGCCCGCTCAACAAAAAACTGAAAAGCAAAAAGGGTGAGAAGGTGACAATATACCACATATAATGAATTGCTTCATCGTGGATAGCAGGCGTTGAGCCAAGAAGTTCCGCTAACGGGTGAATCCATATGTTTCCCAATATACTGATGAACAAACCCATTACAGCAGTACACAGCACAGAAAGGCTGAAAATATTTCGTGCCTTATCTTTTTCGCCCTGCCCCAGATGAGAAGAAATCATGACTCCTGCGCCTGTAGCAACCGCCATGGATAAAGCAATGAGAATTTCTACCAGTGGTACAGAGACCGCCGCTGCCGCCATAGCATCGCGTCCGAGACGATTGCCGATAAACACACCGTCTACAATCATATAGACAGAATTAAACAACAGCCCAATCATCTGTGGGACTGCATATTTCAGAAATAAAGTATGTGATTTTCCCTGATACATCTTATTCAATCCTCCTACAATAAAAATGGCCTGCGTCATGTGTTACGCAGGCCTGTTACACAATACAATGAAACCCCGGCAGGTTTATTTCATAATTTTTATTCCGTTATATTTGTTTTCCTTTTAGCAGTTCAATTGCTTCTTTCCCACTCATATGGTCTATCGTCATCTCCAGCATACAAAGAGGTTTCCACTCCCGGTCGATTGCCTCTCTCCTTCTTTCATCACTATCCTGCGGCGCATATTTAACAGCCAGTTTTTCTATCGCCTGCCGCTTTTTATCCTCGTCTTTTATCACTTGTATACGCCCAAACACAATGACGCTTCTGAAATAGCTTGTATATTCTTCCGGAATAATCTTATCCTGGTCAATGACACAAAAAGAAGCTTTGGCATTTCTTTGGACAGCGTTCAATTTATGACCGCTTTTTGCACAGTGGAAATATAGTTTTTCTCCGTCATACACGTAGCTGATAGGAACTGCGTAAGGGTAATCATTATCCCCCGAAAGAGCCAGTACGCCGGATGTGCCCTTGTTTAATACGGCAGAGATTTCTTCTGACGATAATGCCTGCCGTTTCCTCCTCATTTCTTGAAACATATAAACACCTCTCTTAAAAAAATAAAATGCCTTATCTATTCACTCCTTCAAAGACCTAACGGAATGAAAAATAAGGCACTGCCCGGTGGCAAAATTATTTCAATTTATGGAAATCCTAGCACATATAGACAGGAAAGTCAAGAAGGTTTTTGCTCGGAGTTTCCGGGAAGGTTTTGCTTGAGTTTCCGGGAAAGTTACGCCCCAGACCCTATAGTCTAATCAATCTTTATTACACCATACTTTCCACAGTTCTCCACAGTACTTTTTAATACTTCATCTGCCACATCATTTTGCAAATATATTTCGGCATACTCATCTCTAAAAACAACATCTGTAACAGCTTCTATCTGCATAACGGTATCTTTCACTTTGTTCTGAAAGTCTATATCAGTAATCCCCTCAATATAGATTGCTTTATAGCCCATTCTCTCTATTTTAAAAATGACAGGTCTTGTTCCGTCCGAACAGCAGGCAATCATAACACGCTCGTCAGACATCCACCCACGCATAATTGAACCGCCCTGCAAACCTGTATAAATATAACGGGAAATAGCATCCCAAGCCTCTGAACAATGAGGGAAAGCAGTTCCTCCCGCAATTCCATCCACGGTATTGACCGTCTGTTTTAGAGTGTTTAATCCCATATGCCAGAAATCATCAGCTGTACCGTAACGTTCAAAAATAAATTCATCTCCTACATTATAGCAGGGGCAGGCTCCCGAATTAGGGTCTGCACAGTATTGTTTTTGAAGCTCTGGATACAATTTTTTATCAATGACTGTTAGTTTTACTTTATGCTGCATAAATTAGTCCTCCTTAACATAAAAAACTCTGTTATCTTTTCTTGCAGGCATTTTGGGATAATTTCCGTCAATATAACCAAGAGCACAGTGCCCAATACCCTCATATTCACCTTCAATCCCCAGTTCGTGAGAAGCAAGCATTAGATTTCCCATAACAAGACTGCCATCATACACACGGTTTACCCAGTCTTCATGCTGTATCCTCCAATACGCCTTGACTTTTTACGTGTAAGATTGTATCATGTGGGTGTTTATATAACAAGTACGGTATTTAAGTATATATACTATACTTTAGTATAGTTTGAGGGCTCTAATGAAAACTAACTTAACAGAAGAAAAAAGAGTTTTTGCAGCTAACGGAATAAAAAATACAGGATTTTACTATACGAAATCCCTAATACAAGGGAAATACAAACTCCCCATCTTATATTGCCTGCAGCTTGACGGACCAACCCGTTACAATGAATTACTGAGGAAGATGGAAACGGCAACATACCGTTCCCTGACAAAAGCCTTAAAAGAATTGGAAGAGGACGGCTTAATTATCCGAAAAGATTACGGGGAAATACCTCCGAGGGTCGAATATAGCCTTTCTCCTCGTGGCAAAACACTTGAGCCTGTGCTTGACGCCTTTTGTCATTGGGGGCAGGAACATCGGGATGATGTATTTTGAATATAAATGTGAATTACAAAAGCGGCAGAAGTTTTTTCCTGCCGCTTTTAGGCTATTGGGTTTTTCAAACTAGTATCTTACATATCTTTGTCTAATCAACTGCGAAACGGTTTGTTCCAAGAACCTATTTCAATTAAGTTGCCTTCTGGGTCGGAAATATAACAAGTGCGCTGTCCCCAAGGTTCAGTTGCAGGCTCTAAAACAGGTGTAGCACCTTTTGAAACGGCAGCGGTAAAAGTCTTGTCAACTTCATCGAAAGTATCCACATAAAGAGCAATTTCAAAATGGGCGTTATTTGACTGTCCACCTTCTTGAACTTGCGTTCAAGAAGTATCCCTCGCTCTGCTCGGTCAATTCCATAGTTCTTAACACCGCCATCTATCCTGCGACAACTGCCAGTTCTTTATTTAAGAAATCATAAAACTTAGAAATATGCAGTCCGTCCACCAATGCGTGATGACATAACACCGAAACCGGAAGTAATATTTTTTTATCCTGCGCAAAATATTTCCCCCAGGTAATCCTCGGATTGCTGTCCGCCGGGATAGGGGTAGGGTTAATAAGAGCAGTGTACGATATCCACGGGAGTGTGGATATAAAAATTTTATTTAGGGCTTCGCCCGGTTCCTCATCGAGGGAGTTTCTTTGTTTTGCTTTTTCCTGTTCTTCAGCGGCATAACGGATATAATCCTCAAAAGAGCGATTCCCGTCGAGGTCACAGTAGCAGTATGTACCGTCACTTAATGCCACTGTATGAGAGGTTAAACAATACTCATATTCTACAATCTGATTATCCATAATCCGTTGTCTGAATTCCGGCACCTGATTGGCGGCTTTGGAGATACAGTAGCAAACAGACAAAAAGAATGGCAGCTTTTTTGCCTTGACGGTGCTCAGGAAATCTGTAATGTCTACATTTACTGTTACTCCAACATATGGGCAGGCTAACTGATTGAAGTATTCAAAATGACGTTTCCTTTTGTAAGTTTCCATATCCAGATAAGTATAATTCATTTTCGGATATCCCCCATTCTAATGTTTTGCTGTACTGATATCTTCTCTTTAAAAGAGCACGCATCCCCAGACGCTTCCCTACAATTTTATCTTGGAAAGTGCATCGGCAAAGGCGTTATTGATGGGCTGTTCTGCCTCCTTTGCCTGTTTTCTCAGATAAGCGTTGACATCCTTTTTGCTGGCGCCTTTTCCTTCTTTTTTCTTCCGCTCCTGGAAAGCGGAGAGTTTTTCTTTATAACCGCAGGAGCAGACAAATCGCTGTCCATCGCCTTTCCCCACCAGCTCCAGTTTTTTGTGGCACACAGGGCAGCGGGCGTTGGTCAGGCGGGAGAGGGTTTCACGGTATCCGCATTCTCTGTCCTGGCAGATGAGCATACGCCCGTGCTTTCCGTTTACCTCCAGCATAAATTTGCCGCACTGCGGGCATTTGGTGCGCGTGATATTGTCGTGCCGGAAGGTTCCGGAGGCGGTTTTGATTTCCTGTATGAAGGATTTGGTGTACCCCTCAATCTCACGCATGAAATGGCGGTCTGTCTCATTTCCTTTGGCGATTGCCTGCAGGCGCATCTCCCACTGCGCGGTCAGCTCCGGGCTTTTTAAATCCTGGGGCACGAGGGCGAGGAGCTGGCGTCCCTTGGAAGTGATATGCAGTTCTTTGCCTTTCTTCTCCATGAGAAAGCTTCCCAGCAGCTTATCGATAATGTCGGCGCGGGTGGCGACAGTCCCCAGTCCTCCTGTCTCGCCTAAAGTACGGACAATGGACTTGTCTTTGTGCGTCAGATATTTGACCGGATTTTCCATAGCGGCAATGAGTGTTCCTTCCGTGAAATGAGCCGGGGGCTTGGTCTTCCCTTCCGTGACGGTAAGGGAAGAAACGGGCAGAACATCGCCCTTTTCCATAGCGGGGAGGCTTTGCTGCGTGAAAAGCAAGTCCGCTGCATGTCCGCTGCCTGCAGTGTAGGTGCTGTCCGCCTCCTCATCCGCCGCTTCCATATCGGCGGTGTCAAAGTCATAGATATCCTTCCAGCCGGGTGAGAGGATACGGTTTCCCCGGGCGGTAAAGATTTCGGAACCGATGGTGCCCTTCAGGGAAGTTTCCTCATACTCGCAAGCAGGAGAAAGCACAGCGAGAAAACGGCGGACAACCATATCATAAATTTTACGCTCTTCATTCGTCATATGTTCCAGTTGGACGAACTGCTCTGTAGGAATGATAGCGTGGTGGTCGGAGACCTTGCTGTCATCTACAAAGGATTTATTCGCCTGGATTTTCTGCATGGAAAGTTTTGCCGCTGCCTTGCGGTATGGTCCCACGGCGCAGGCTTTTAACCGCTCGTTTAACGTCCCTGTCATATCGCTTGTGAGGTAGCGGGAGTCCGTTCTGGGATAGGTCAATACCTTGTGGTTTTCATACAGCCGCTGCATGATGTTGAGGGTCTCCTTGGCGGAAAATCCGTAGCGCTGGTCCGCCTCTCGCTGCAAAGTCGTCAAATCATAGAGGGCGGGGGAGAAGGATTTTTTGGATTTCCGTTTCACCTCCGTCACAGTCAGGGTGCTGCCTGCCTGCTCATATAATTTCTGAATCCGCGCCTTATCCATGGTGCGAGTGGAGTTGCTGCGTTTGTCCGTCCATGTGAAGGCAGCGCCCTTTACCACAGCTTTCATGCCATAGAAGGGCTGGGGAACAAAGTTCTTAATCTCGTCTTCTCTGGCGGCAATCATCGCCAGCGTGGGAGTCTGTACTCTGCCGCAGGAGAGCTGGGCGTTATATTTGCAGGTCAGGGCACGGGTGGCGTTGATGCCCACCACCCAGTCGGACTGCGCCCTTGCCACTGCCGCGTGGTAGAGCGGCTCATAATTTTTTCCCGGCTTTAAGTGAGAAAATCCGTCCCGGATTGCCTTGTCTGTGACAGAGGAAATCCACAGACGCTTGACGGGTTTTTTATTGTCTGCTTTCTCTAGTATCCAGCGGGCGACAAGTTCTCCCTCCCGTCCCGCATCGGTGGCGATGACGATGCCGTTCACATCTTTGCGGTAAATTTGCTCTTTGACGGAGCGGAACTGGCGGGAGGTCTGCTTGATGACCACCAGCTTCCAGTTTTGCGGGAGCATGGGAAGGGTATCTAAGTTCCAGGTTTTATACTGCTCCCCGTATTCTTCCGGGTCCGCCAGAGTCACCAGATGCCCCAGCGCCCAGGTGACGATATACTGTTCCCCTTCCAGATAAGTATCGGTTTTCTTTTTACAGTGGAGGACGCGGGCAATGTCCCGCGCCACGGATGGTTTTTCCGCAATAACCAGTTGTTTCATAAATGAGGTCTCCTTTTATTTAAATACTGTGGAATCCTTTGCCGATGATTTCGCTGGTGTTGGAAATCAGGATAAAGGCTTCCGGCTGTGTCTCCTTAATGTAATTACGCAGGCGGACTGCCTGCGGGCGGTTCAGTGCGGTAAAGACAATGTATTTATCCTTTCCAGAAAAGGCGCCCTGCGCATGGCAGATAGTGGCGCTGCGCTTGAGTGTATGGACAATGAAATCACAGACAGGCTGCGGGTGGTCGCATACCACGTTAAAATATTTGGACAGGTTGAAACTCTCAATGAAGTTGTCAATCATGAAAGAGCGGATGGCAAGCCCTAAAAAGGAGTACAGTCCTGTCTCAATGTCAAATACAAAGCAGCCTGCGATGGTAATCAGAAGGTCCGTCAGCAAAAGTGCTCTGCCGATGTCAAAGCTGGAATACTTTTTGAGTATCATGGCGATGATATCCGTGCCGCCGCTGGAAGAGCCGATATTAAAAAGGATGGCTGACCCCAGGGCAGGCAGAGCAATGGCAAAACAGAGTTCCAGCATGGGCTCATTGGTGAGCGGGCGAGCCATGGGAAAGGCGCGCTCCAGCACAGACAGCGAGACGGATAAGAGGATACTGCAGTAAGCAGTCTTAGCTGTAAATTTTCTTCCCAGTACAAAAAAGCCTATGGCGAGCAGAAGCATATTCATGATGAAGGTGAAATCACTGGCAGATAAGACTCCGGTCTTTGCGACAAGGACGGCGAGACCGGTGATTCCGCCGAATGTAAAATTATTGGTGAATTTGAAAAAATAGGTTCCGGCAGCCATGATGAGTGTACTTACGGTAAGCAGCAGAAAATGACGGGATTTTTCTTTCATCCGCAAAGCCTCCTTTATCTATCACAAAAGATATCTGTCTGTTCCCGGCGGCTTGCCAGCGCTTAAAAACGGACCTGCCGCTTTAATCGAATTGTAACGTGGCAGACGCGAAAAGTCAACGCATTAAGCGGCATATATCGGGAAATACTAACCTCGCAAAAGGAGGAAAAAATGATGTATCGCTATTTACCGATTCGGGACATATACGCGAGAGAAATTCTGGATTCCGGAGGTAATCCGGCACTGGAAGCAGAGGTGCTGATAGAAGAGGAGACCATAGGCAGAGCTGCCGTTCCATCGGGAAGTCTGCCGGATAAAATATCAGGATACAAAGCCAAAGGCTCTGCGGATAAGGCGGCAGTGCAGCTTTGGGATAAGGAGACAAGGTACTTAGGACGAGGTGTAGAACGTGCGGTGGGAAATGTAAATGAGCAGGTGGCGCAGGCGGTGATAGGCTGGAATGTGTTCGACCAGGCAGGATTGGACAGGCTGCTGGCAAAGACAGACGGGAGCAGGGATAAGAGGAATCTGGGTGCAAACACACTCCTGGGAGTGTCTATGGCTGCGGCGAACGCGGCGGCACAGGCGCTTCATATGCCCCTCTACCGCTATCTGGGAGGGACCAATGCGGGAGAGATGCCGATTCCTGTGATGTCAGCCTTGGAAGGCGGAGCTCATAACAAAAACGCACTTGATATACAGGAAATCATGCTTGTCCCCGGAAGGTCGAAAAATTTCCGGGAACGGCTTAGAATCTGTACAGAAATTTACCACATAGTAAAGGACATATTAAGAGAAAACAAACTGTCCGCAGAGACAGGGGAAAGCGGCGGATTTATGCCGGATTTGCCGGATGTAAAAGAAGCGCTGAAGCTGATAAAAGAGGCGGCAGAAAGAACGGATTATGTCTGGGGAACGGATATTTTTATCGCGCTGGATATCGGTGCGCAGGGGCTTTATCGGGAGGACCGCAGGATGTATGAATTTCCGGGGGAAAGCAGGATGAAGGGGCAGCATATCCTAAGAAGTGCGCGGGAAATGACAGAATACTGCGAGGAATTGCTGGGGGAGTTTCCCATCTGCTTCATCCAGGACCCGCTGGGAGCTGACGACTGGAAAGGATGGGACCATCTGATGGAAGAACTGGGAGAACAACACACGATAGCGGGCGGAACGCTGTTTTCCTCTAATGTACGGCAAATAGAGAGAGGGATTCTAAGCAGAACAGCGAACGCCGCAGTCATAAGACTGCACGAGGCGGGCACGCTGAGCGAGATTTTCCACGCCATAAAAACAGCGAAGAGCGCGGGATATAAAGTAATGCTCTCCCACAGTCCGGGTGAGACAGAAAATACATTGATTGCGGACATCGCGGTGGCGTTCCATGCGGAATATATCAGGGCAGGGGCACCTGCCGGTATGGAGCGCATTGCCAAATATAACCGCCTTCTGCGTATTGAGGAGGAAGCCGGAGCGTGACTGCTCCGGTTATTTTATAGGAAATTCCTTCTAATTTCCTATAAAATAAAAAGCCCTCCGGGCGAAATGCACACGAGCGCATGAGGTAACATGTCGCTAGAGCGACTGCGCTCGGCGCACAAAGTGGGAAAGCCCCTCATGTATGAGGGGGACTGAAGTGGGCTTGCCCACTTTGTTTAAATAGAGTTTGACCTGACTTACTCCATATGGTACGATGAAGAAAATCGGCTATATAAAGGAGTATGAAGATGGTATACGAAAAGCTGTCAAAACGGGCGCTTGGCTGTATGTACGCGGCGGGAGCGGTGGCATGTGTGATTGTGCTTGCAATCATTGCCGCAGTGAATTATTTCTGGATTTTTCCAAAGAATATCGGGCTGGGAAAGGTGATTTCCCTGATATTGGTGATACTCATTTTATTAGATGGATTCATCAGCCCGTATTTCCGCTATTACAGATATCGATACAGCATCAACGAGGAGTGTATTGACATCCGGGAAGGATATTTGTTTGTGAAGCGAAATATTGTTCCCATTGAGAGGTTACATAAATTGCAGACTGCCAAAGGTCCTATTGACCAGATTTTTAAAGTGGCGAAGGTGGTCGTGACCACAGGCGGGGGAGACGTTACCATTTCCTTTTTAGAGGAGGAGAAGGCGGAGCAGATTGCGGAATCTCTGCGCCGGCGTATCAATGAGATTGCGGTCGAGGAAAAGAGCCGCGCGGCAAATGAGGCGTGAGGGACAGACGGATGAAGAAAATGACGGAAAGGGAAGAAAGGATGAAACAACAAGGCTCCCCGGACAGCAAAAAGGGATTTCGCAACCATATTTCTATTGTGGCGGAACAGATGGGGAGCTTTTTCTATATTCTGCTTATCATGGCGGTCAGCGCTCTGGCGCAGAATGTGGACAGGCTAAAAGATGCGAGTTTTGATTTCCTGAAAGAAGGAGGCGTTATTATTGGAGCGCTTGTGTGCCTGCTTGTGCTGGCATTCATCATAGGCAGAAATCTGTTTGTGTGGGCGAAAACCCGTATTTCCATACAGGAAAACGCGATTGTGATTGAGCGCAATACAGTGAACCGCAAAAAACACACGATTGGCATCAAAAATATTTCCAATATCAATACAGAGCAGAATCTGTTTGAGATGCTGCTGGGAACGTGCAAAGTCAAGCTGGACACCAACAGTCTTTCCACCGCGGATAAGACGGATGTGAAAATCCTGCTTAAGAAAAGAGAGGCGGAGGCATTCTGCGGACAGCTCGCACGGATTATGAAGGCATATGAGGAAGGGAGAACCTTGCGAAACAGCGAGCCCGATGGAGTGGGAGCGATGGCTTCAGGCGGCGGTCCGTCTGCTGTGAATGATAAAGCTGACACGGGCGGGAATGTCTGGGAAGGAGACTGGCCTGAAGAATCATATGATGTTCGGGCGGATTTCGGGGCTCTTTTTGTGCACGGGCTGTTCTCCATAAACATCTTCTCGCTCTGCATTGTCATTGCGGGTGGAGTTGGCGCTGCTGCGACAATCATCGGGATTGTGAGAAATCCGGGCTCCGCAGAGACTGTGCTGGGAATGCTTATCAGTATTTTTATTGCCGCATCGATTGTTTTCTCTGCACTTTGGGATATTGTGAAAGGATTTGTACATTACTATGACTTCCGTGCCAAGAGGGAGAAGGATAAAATCTATATCCGTTATGGATTTTTGAAAAAGGTGGCATATACAATTCCTGTCGATAAGATTCAGGCTCTGAAAATCCGCCAGACCTTTCTGGCAAGGCTGGCAGGAAAATACATGGTGGAAGTTATCAATGTGGGAATGAATGACGAGGCGAATCAAAAGGCATTTCTTGTGCTGTATGGAAGTTACGGGCAGATGGAAGGACATTTGCGGCTCCTTTTGCCGGAATTTGCAGATTCAGCGGCAGCCAGGATTGAGAGGGCTCCGGCGGCAGTGTGGGCGGTCTGGATGCTTCCTCTGTGTCTCTGGACGGGGGTGATTGGAGCAGCCGCACTTATCTGCTGCATGGTGCTGGAACGTCATATATTGTGGATTTGGCTCGGGGCAGGAGTCCTTATCCTGTGTATTCTGCTGGGGATGGTGCTGTGGTACAGGACGGCGGGTATTGGGCTGAACGATGGATTTTTAAAGATAACCCGCGGATATTTCGGACGGCAGTCGGTTATACTTAAATATGGAAAGATACAATATCTTAAGACCTCCCAGAATTTTATCGCAAGGGCGTGCGGCATAGAAAAGGGAAAAATCAGTCTGCTGGCATCCATGGGGGAACAGTCTCAGGGACTGCCGTATTTCCGGATGCGGCACACCGAGTGGATAAAGGAGAAAATAGTTGCAAACAGGGCGTAACTGTGGTAAAATATGAGAGGTTTATCCACAGGAGGTGTAAGGATGGATATTTTAAAAATAGTTTTGACGATTGTATTTGTTATAGATTGTATTGCATTATCAGCGGTGATTCTTCTTCAGGAAGGTAAATCAGCCGGACTCGGAACCATCAGCGGCGCGGCGGATACATACTGGGGACAGAACAAGGGGCGTTCCATGGAGGGCGCACTCGTGAAGGCGACAAAGTTTATCGCTGTGCTGTTCATTGTTCTGGCGCTGGTGTTGAACCTGGGTGTATTTAACTAAGAAGAGAAAATGACAAAACACTCTATACAGATGATATAGGGTGTTTTTTTATATCACAGGGTAAACCTGTGATATAAAAAGCCCTCCGGGCAGGATGCACACGCCGCAATAAGGTATATTACCGCTTTGCGGTATTGCGGCGGCGCACAAAGTGTTCAAGCCCCTGGAAATTAAGGGGGAGTGGACTTGAAGCAGGCTTGCCCACTTTATCTTATCACAGGGTGAACCTGTGATATAAAAAAGCCCTCCGGGCAGAATTATCACAGGAAAGGTTGACTTATGGACGAGACATTTGAGAAGCGCAAAAAGGTCATTTACGGATTTATCTGCGACGACTTTTATGTGCCTATGAAAATAAAAGAGATTGCCGCTGTGCTCCAGATACCGAGGGAGCAGAGGCAGGAGTTAAAAGAAGTGCTTGACGCTTTGGTGGAGGAAGGCAGGATTTCTGTTTCTAAAAAGGGAAAGTACTCCAAGGGCGGCACAAAGCGGCTGACCGGGACATTTCAGGCGAACGTCAGGGGATTCGGCTTTGTCATACAGGAGAATGAAGAGGAAGATGTGTTCATCTCCGAGGAAAATATCGGCGGGGCGTTTCAGGGCGATGAGGTGGAGTTTATCATCGTAAACGCGCCGGAAGGACGCCGCCGGGAAGGAAAGATTGTCAAAATTCTCTCCCACGGCACGGCGAAGGTTGTAGGGCTGTATGAGAAGTGCAAAAATTTCGGGTTTGTACGCCCGGATAACCAGAGGCTTTTGAAGGATATCTATATCCCCGCAGGGAAAGAAAAGGGAGCCATGGACGGGCACAAGGTTGTTGTGGAGCTGACCTCCTACGGGGGACAGGATATGAAGCCGGAAGGGGAGATTGTAGAAATCATCGGACATATCAACGACCCGGGCACGGACATTATGTCTATCGTGAAAGGATATGACCTTCCGGTAGAATTTCCTGAAAAGGTATTAAACCAGGCAGTGCGCGTGGGAAAGGACGTCAGTGAGGCGGACATGGCGGGCAGGCTGGATTTGCGGGACTGGCAGATGGTGACCATTGACGGGGAGGATGCCAAGGATTTGGACGATGCGGTCTCTCTTACGCTTGAGGGAGAGAATTACCGGCTGGGCGTCCATATCGCGGATGTGGCGAATTATGTGCAGGAGAAGAGCGCTCTGGACAGGGAGGCGCAAAAGAGAGGAACGAGCGTTTATCTGGCGGACCGGGTCATTCCCATGCTGCCGCATAAGCTCTCCAATGGCATCTGTTCTCTGAACGCGGGCGAAAATCGTTTGGCGCTGTCCTGTATCATGACAGTGAATCCCAAAGGGGAGGTCATCGACCATCAGATAGCGGAGACGGTCATCTGTGTGGATGAGCGCATGACCTATACCGTTGTGGCGAAGATTTTGGAGGATGAGACGGCGCAGGAGAGAGTGCGCTACCGGGAATTGGTGCCCATGTTTGAGCGGATGGCGCAGTTGTCTTCCATTTTGCGGAAGCGCCGCCACGCCAGAGGTTCTATAGACTTTGATTTCCCGGAGACGAAAATCATACTCGATGAAAATGGAAAGCCCCAGGATATCAGACCTTATGACCGCAATGTGGCGACAAAGATAATCGAGGACTTTATGCTGCTCGCCAATGAGACGGTGGCGGAGGAGTATTTCTGGAGGGAGGTGCCCTTTCTCTACCGGACACACGAAGCGCCGGACGAGGAGAAGATTAAGAAGCTGAGCACGTTTATCAACAATTTCGGCTATCACATCCATGTGGGGAATGAGGTGCGTCCCAAGGAGGTACAGAAGCTTTTAGGGAAAGTGGAAGGTACGCCGGAGGAGAGTCTCATCAGCAGGCTTGCCCTTCGCTCTATGAAACAGGCGAGATATACGCCTGAGAACACCGGACATTTCGGGCTGGCGGCAAAGTACTATACGCATTTTACCTCTCCCATACGGCGGTATCCCGATTTGCAGATACACCGTATCATCAAAGAGACGATACGGGGAAGGATGACGCCCAAGAGGGCAGAGCATTATGAGAAAATCCTCCCTGAGGTAGCGCTTCAGACCAGTGAGCGGGAGCGGCGCGCCGAGGAAGCCGAGCGGGAGACTGTGAAGCTGAAGAAAGTGGAATACATGCAGAGCCGTATCGGGGAGGAGTACGAGGGTGTGATTTCCGGTATCACGAAATGGGGCGCCTATGTGGAGCTTCCCAATACAGTGGAAGGGCTTGTGCATGTGACAAATATGAGAGACGACCACTATGAATACTGGGAGGAACAGTATGAGTTGATTGGCGTGCACACCCATCATGTGTATAAGCTGGGGCAGCTCGTGCGGGTACGGGTCATCGGAGCGGACAGGCTCCAGAGGACAGTGGATTTTGAGTTCGCTGAGGACGGACAGGAATATGACGATTGAAATGAGGGAGAAAGATGGCGAAGACGGAAGGCAGGCTTATAGCCAACAATAAAAAAGCATATCACGATTATTTTATCCTGGAAAAATATGAGGCGGGAATCGTGCTGCACGGCACGGAAGTGAAATCCCTGCGCATGGGGAAGTGCAGCATCAAAGAAGCGTTCATCCGCATAGAGGACGGCGAGATGTTCATTTACGGCATGCACATCAGCCCTTATGAGAAAGGAAATATTTTCAATAAAGACCCTCTGCGGGTGCGCAAGCTCCTCCTTCACAGAAAAGAGATTGACAAAATCTACGGCAAGATGAAGGAAAAGGGAATCACAGTGGTGCCGCTTCAGGTTTACTTTTCCGACAGCCTTGTGAAGGTGGAGATTGGACTCGCAAAAGGTAAGAAACTCTACGATAAGAGAGAGGATATCGCGAAAAAGGACCAGAAAAGAGAAGCACAGAGAGAATTTAAAGCCAGTGGGAGATTTTAAAATCCCACTGCTTTTTTTACGGCTTCTACATCTCCTGTAAAGACGATTCCGTCCATTCCCAGTTCTCTGCCGGCTAAAATATTCGCTTCCGTATCATCGATGAAGAAACATTCGGAGGGTGCAAGATGGAAGGTGTCGAAAAGGTAACGATAGATTTCCGGTGCCGGTTTTGCCATCTTGATGGGAGCAGAAAAGACAATCCCGTCAAACTCTTTTAAAATCTCATGGTCTTGGGGCGCTCTCTCGGCAAATTTTGTGGGAGCGTTGGAGAGCAGGTAAATGGAGACGTTTTGTGCTTTGAGTTCCCGGACAAAATCCCACATTGCCGGGATGGGCTCTACATGGGCGAACCAGTCTGAAAAAAAGGCTCTCCCGGTCTTCCGCAAGTGCTCCGGCAGCAGAAGAATAGAGGCTTCTGCATACTCGTCATAATCAATGGTTCCGGCGTCCAGCGCCGGCCATTCACGGAACAATACGGAGGCGAGGGTATCGAAGTCCTCCTGTGAAGAACAGAATTGTTTCAAAATCGAGTTTGCCTTAAACGTTCCGATTACATTTCCAAAGTCAAAGATGATGTTTTTATATTTCATAATGCTATTCCTTTCTGAAATTGTGCAGTTCAAAGTTATGTTGCCTGTGTGCAGCGATTAACGCCGAAAAGCAGAAGATTCAAGGCTCCCCTGCGAGTTTTGCGCCCCGCATTGGGAGTGCATAGTTCCATTATATAGAAGGCGTGTGCGGGATACAAGAGCAAGAAAAAATGCTTTGTAAAAAATGTATAAGAAAAAAAGTAAAAACCTATATATTCTATACGATTTTACAGCGGAATGTACAAATTCTATTGACTCTCCAGGTCGGAAATTGCTATAATCGGGCTGAATCAATGAACTGTAAAAATAAGGGAGAAATTTGATGCAGCAGAGGACAACAATCAGCGAAATCGCGAAAAGGCTGGAGGTTTCCAACGCAACGGTCCACCGGGCACTGTACGGCAAGCCGGGAGTGAGCCCGGTGGTGGCTTCGGAGATACGCAGGCTTGCGCAGGAGATGGGGTACTGCCCGAAAAAGGTATCCTCTGTCATGCGCCGGAAGCCGGTGCGTATTGCGGCGGCATTTCCCAAACCGGCAGGGGACAACCGTTACTTTTATTCTCAGCTCTGGGAAGGAGTAAGAGAATATATAGAAGGTTTAAAGGCGTATCCCATTGAATTGCTGGAGGTATCTTACGAGGATGCGCCCGGCAGAGATTACACGACCGTGGTGGAGACCATGCTCTCGGAGACGGGATGGGAGATTGACGGGATGATTACCGGCGGAAGGATTTTCCGGGAGGGATTTCAGAGACTTAGAAAAATCAGTGCGTCAGGGATTCCGGTGGCGCTGGTGAGTGAGGAAGATTTGGAAGGTTCTTATCTGTCCTGTGTGCGCACAAATGGATTTGTGGACGGCAGTCTGGCGGCGGAGCTTCTCAGTTCCCAGACTTTGCCGGGGGATAAGATACTGATATGTGCCGGAGATTCGCGCCTTTATTCTAACCGCAGCGCCGTAAATGGTTTTGAGCAGTACATCGGGAAATATGCAGGGGACAGAGAGATACTCAAAATATACGGCTACGCAGACAGGGACAATCTGGAAGAGAAGATACGGGAGGCGCTCTCGAGGGAGAAAAATATCCGCGCCCTTTATTCGGTAAATCTAAGGAGCAGCCTTCTGCTGGCGAAAATCGTGGAGGAGACAGGGAGGAAAGGCAGAATCTGGCTCACGGGAAGCGACCTCTGCCCGGAGAGCGCGCGGTATATGCGCAAAGGCGTCATGACCAGTATCATTGACAAAAGTCCGGGGCAGCAGGGGCGTGTGGGGGCAAAGCGGCTGACAGACTGGCTACTGCACAGTGTCCGTCCGCCGTCCGCTATGGAGTATATGCGGTCGTCACTGATACTTCGGAGCAATTTGGAGCAATAGTTAAGGTTGGGAGGAAAACAGAATGGCAAAGATATCTTACGGGTGCCAGACATATCCGTGGAAAATGAATATGGAGAAATTCGCGGGAGATGTGCCCCACATGGCGCAGGTCGCCGCTGAAGCGGGATTTGCAGGACTGGAAGCAGAAATCTGTATGCTGGGAGAGTATTTCGACAGACCAGAGGAAGTAAGGGAGATACTGGACAAAAACGGGCTGGAGCTGGCAGCAGTGGTGCTCCATCAGAAATGGGAGCAGGAGAAGGAGACAGACGAGGAAGAGGCGCTGACAAAGAAAACAATCGAGTTTGTCAGACATTTCCCGTGGGCGAAGATTATGGTGTCCCATCACGCGGGCGCACAGCCGAGAGGAGAGGGGGAAGCGCTTAAAAAGCGCAGAGAGAACCTGCTCTCGTGTATGGACAGTGTGGCGGTGCGGGCAGCGGAAGCGGGAATCGTCACCTGCTATCATCCAAATTCCGCGAAAAACTCTCTGTTCCGGACCGCAGAGGATTACCAGGTCCTCTTTGATATGCTGGAAAAGACAAGCGTGGGATATGCGCCGGATATCGGGCATATTGTAAACGGCGGCATGGACCCGCTTGCAATCCTTAAGGCAGCGCGCAGGCTCATACGGCACGTGCATTTTAAAGACCGCGCAGCGGACGGAATCTGGGCTGTGATGGGAGAGGGGACTATCGACTATCCGGGAATTGTGAACTACTTAAGAGAAACAGAATATGCGGGCTGGATTATGGTGGAGGATGAATCGCCGAGAGCGGAGAAAGATTCCGATGGTGTTGTAAAGGAAGATGGAAACTATATGGCACAATTTTGGGATGAAAGTGCGAAAGGAGGAGTCTAAATGAGTAAACATACCGTGGCAGTGATGGGCTTAGGCGTGCGGGGAAAGGTACATATTCACGGACTGCTGGGAAACCCCGATGATTTTGAGATTACAGGTATCTGCGATATCAAGCAGGAAGCGCTGGACCTGGTGGCAGAAGAATATCATCTGCAGCACGTTCCGCAGTTTCTGGATGCGGAGGAGATGTTAAAGACTGTGCGACCGGAGGTGTTTGTGTTTGTCACGTATCCGGATATGCGGCTGAATATGATTGAACTGGCAATCCGCTACGGTGTCAAGGCGGTATCTTTTGAAAAGCCCATGGCAGAATCGCTCCCTGAAGCAAAGAAGATGGTAGATTTATGCCATGAGCACGGAATCAAAGCAATCGTCTGCCATCAGCAGAAATATCTGACGCAGTTCCAGCGGATGAAGGAAAAGGTGGATTCCGGTGTGATTGGACGCATCACAAAAATCCATGTGGAGACACAGGCGTGGTTCTCACAGCTCGGCACTCACTACATCGACTATGCACTGTGGATTAGCGGGGGACGCCGCGCGAAATGGGTGTGCGGACATGCCCACGGCACAAATGCACTGTCAGATACTCACCCGTCGCCGGATTATTTATTGGGCACACTGGAGTTAGAGAACGGACGCAATTTCCCGGAGGGGAAACCGGAGACGGACGAGGAGGTACAGGAGCGCAACGGCATCAAAGTGTATGTAGAGTGCGGCTATTTGAGCGAGGCGCACAGCATAGAGCGGTATGCCAGCAGCGATAACCGCCTGACAGTTTACGGAGAAGACGGATATATGTACGCGGAGACGGACGGCTTCTGGGGAGAGTGTTCCCCTGAGACCGGAGGAAAATTGGTGAAGGGAAAGGACGCAGGCTGGCGCTATCATCAGCAGGTGCCAATCCAGACGCCCTATTACACCCAGTTTGCGCAGTGGCTGGAAGATGATGCAAAGGTACATCCCTGCGATATTGACACGGCATATCACGGCTACGAGATTTTGGAAGGGATGTGTATCAGCGCGCTGGATAATGTCAGAGTGGACCTTCCCATTCAGAATCTGGATTATCCGCCTGTGCTGGAACGGATGGAGAAGGAACTGCCGGAGTGCGGAAGCAGACAGATTCCTATTTATACCGGACAGGTACCGCGAAAAGAGCGGGACTAAAAGACAGAGCCGGGAGTGAAAAAAGAAAGCGGCCAGAAGAACAAAGCGAAAGCAATCAGAAGAGTATAGAGTAATGAGAGTGAAACGGAAAGAGAGGGAGAGGCGTTGAGAGAAGAGCGGGATATTCAGGTAGGAGATTTACATTTCCATGTCACCATAACAGGGAGCGGATTTCCCCTTGTGCTGATTATGGGGCTGGGAGCGCCGGGCGATAAATGGGCGCCCAATGTGGAAGTATATAAAGAGCATTTTCAGTGCATCACCATAGACAACCGGGGAGCGGGCAGGTCGTCCAAGCCGGAGTGTGAGTCCTATTCCACGGAGGAAATGGCGGAGGATGTCATCGGAATCATGGATGCGCTGGGAATTGAGAAAGCTTTTGTCAATGGAGTGTCCATGGGCGGTGCCATCGCGCAGCAACTGGTGCTTAACCACCCAGAGAGGGTGCGGGCGCTGATTCTGACGAGCACGTTCGCCAGTGTGAGCAACACTTTCAGACGGGCGATTGAGACGCTGAAGTCGGCAATCGACCAGCTGGACGGGGTGACGTTTAAGCGGTTGAACCAGTGGATGACCTTTTCCAAAGACTTTCAGAGGGACAGACAGGACGAATTGCTGGCACTGGAAAAGGAAGATATGTCCTATCCGTACCCCATGCCGAAATATGCCTACAAAGCACAGTGCAATGCGTGTCTGAATCACGACACATCCGCGCGGCTGGGAGAGATTACTGTGCCAGTGCTCATTGCGGCGGGGGACAGTGATTTGTTTATGACATTGGAGAAGACAATGGAAATGAAAAACGGCATCCATGGAAGTCAGCTCTATCTCTGTCCCGGAGGCGGGCACGTGCAGCAGTGGGAGAAGCTGGAGGCGTACAACGCACTGACCCTGGAATTTCTGCTGAGCCTTTGAGCGCCGGTTTCTGAAGTATTGGGGTACCGTGTTGCTGTGCCCTATTGAGGCGCCATGCTGTTCAAGTATTGAGGTGAAACGGAGATAAAAAAGACTGCCCTGCGAAAGGAAGAGCGCTGTCTGAGACAGCCCTTTTGGGAATCCTTTCGCAGGGCAGTTTTATGCGTTTTTACGCGGTATATTTTTCCAGTGTGCTGCGCACAGCGCCTGTTCCTGCGGTCATTTCCTTGAAGTAACCGCATACCAGGTCCGCCATATTTACATCATACAGGTTCACGCCGAAAATGCCGGCATTTTCCAGTATTGGTTTTAATTTGGCTTCCGCGTCAAAGTCACCGCCCAGAGTGATATCTGCTACGTACGGGCAAACGGTATCCAGAAGCGGGTCCGGGCTCAACTCAAATGTATTTCCGTTGTCATCCACAGCCATGAGATAGCGCAGCCATCCGGCAAATACCAATGGAATGAGCTTTAAGTCCGCGGTATCCAGGCTGTCGGAAGCGGCATATGCCTTGATGGTCTCTCCAAAACGGATAGCCAGTTTCTGGGAGGTATCGGTGGCGATACGCTGAGGAGTGTCCGGCATGAACGGATTCGGCACACGCACATTTAATACGGTGTCGATAAAGTCTTTCGGGTTCAGGATTCCCGGATTTACGACAACCGGAAGCCCTTCTCTGTATCCGATTCCCTCTACCAGTTTCTTCAGAGTCTCGTCCTTCATCTCGTTGGCAATCAAATCGTATCCTAAGAGACAGCCGAACACAGCCAGCGCGGTGTGCAGTGGATTTAAGCAGGTGCAGACTTTCATCTTCTCCACCTTGTCCACGGTTTCTCTGGTGGTGAACATCAGACCGCCTTTTTCCAGGTTCGGTCTGCCGTTCGGGAAGGCATCCTCGATGACGAGATACTCACATTCCTCCGCGTTGACAAAGGGAGCGATGTAGGTATTCTTTGCTGTGATGACAGGCTCCAGTTCTTCCACGCCGTCTTTTTTGAGAATTTCTTCCACAGACGGGTCCGGTCTTGGAGTGATTTTGTCAATCATGGACCAGGGGAAGGAAACTTTTTTCGGGTCTTTGATATAGTCGGCAAAGGCGCTGTCAGCAAGCCCTTTTTCCGCCCATTTTTCAGCAAACGCGCTCACTGCGTCGTATAATTTATCTCCATTGTGGGAGCAGTTGTCCATGCTCACCATGGCGATGGGCTTCTGCCCTGCCAGGAAACGGGAATAGAGCAGAGAAACCACTTTGCCGATGTAGCTTGCCGGTTTCCCCGGTCCCTTTTCCATATCTGCCTGCACGTCCGGCAGGATGTTTCCTTTGCCGTCCACAAGGCTGTACCCCTTCTCTGTGATAGTGAAACTTGCCATCTGAAGGGAATCTGCCTGAAAAATTTCTTTCAGGCGGGAGAAAGAAGCTTCGTTCTCAGAATCCAGGGCAAGGGATTCCACAACGCTCCCTACCACGGTTTTTTCTACATTTCCATCCGCTTTTAAGGTGACAAGAATGCTGTAGCCGTCGTGGGGCTCATTCATTTTCTCGATGATTTCATAGTCATATCCTTCTGCAACAACCAGACCGGTGTCGAGTACGCCTTCATTTAAGAGGTTCTGCACGACATTTGCCTGGAAAGCGCGGAAAATATTTCCGGCACCGAAGTGAATCCAGCAGGGATTCTTCTTTGTGCTTTCTGTGACAGCGGCTCTGTCAAACTTCGGGAGCGTATATCCCTTTTCTTCCCATTCTTTGCGGTTTGCAAGACCAGCTTCGTTTAATCTCATGATTATCTTGCTCCTTTCTCAATCGCTTCCCAGAGACCATTTAAGTAAGTAGCGCCCAGTGCTCTGTCGTAGAGTCCGTATCCCGGCATTGCTACCTCGCCCCAAATCATACGTCCGTGGTCAGGACGGATAGGTCCGGTAAATCCAATCTCATAGAGCGCTTTCATAATCTCATACATATCGAAGGTTCCGTCGGAAGAAAGATGAGCGGCTTCCTCGAAGTTTGTAGGAGTGTTGAATTTTAAGTTTCTCACATGCGCGAAATGGATTCTGCCCTTCAGGGAACGAATCATGTCCGGAAGGTCGTTTTCTAAGTTGGTGCCGTAGGAACCGGAGCAGAATGTCACGCCGTTGTGCGGGTTGTCCACCATTTTCATCATGCGCTGGATGTTCGCCTTGTTGATGATGATACGGGGAAGACCGAATACGCTCCATGCCGGGTCGTCAGGATGGATTGCCATGTTGATGTCGTATTTGTCACAGGTAGGCATGATGCGCTCCAGGAAATATTTCAGGTTCTCGAAGAGCTTTTCGTCGTCAATGTCCTTGTACATCTCAAACAGTTCTTTGATGTGTGCCATACGTTCCGGCTCCCATCCTGGCATAACTGTTCCGTTCATATCGCCTGCGATGGAGTTGAACATATCTTCCGGGTCAATGGCATCTACTGCTTCCTGTGTGTAAGCCAGAACTGTGGAGCCATCCGGTCTTACACGTGCCAGCTCGGTACGTGTCCAGTCAAATACCGGCATGAAGTTGTAGCATACGAGGTGGATGTCTTCCTGTCCGAGATTTTTCAGTGTCTCAATGTAGTTGTCGATATATTTGTCTCTGTCCTCGGAACCGGTCTTGATTGCATCGTGTACGTTGACACTCTCGATTCCGGCAATGTGAAGACCTGCTGCTTCCACTTCCTCTTTCAGTTCCCGGATGCGCTCGCGGCTCCATACATCTCCGGGCGCAGTATCATACAATGTAGTGATGACCCCTGTTACTCCCGGAATCTGGCGAATCTGCTGGAGGGTTACTGTGTCAAATTTGCTCCCATACCATCTCAATGTCATTTCCATAACTGTTTCTTCCTTTCTTTCCAATTCGGCTTGGTTTTCGTTTTCTATGCCTTTATTATAACCGTTTTTTGTAAAAAACAAATTGGCGTGATTGCGGGAGACATTGCAAAAGTTGCGGGGTTGAAAAGTGGAAGGAGATATACTATAATAAAAATCCACCCACCGGTCTGGTGTGGGGGTCTTAGGGGTATTCTAATTTTCCGGCGTGTGCCAGACAGAAGAGGTTTGAACGTGCGGAAAATCAAAATCTGCCATGGGGAAATTCCTGTGAAAAGGTTTGTCAAAAAGGTAGAGAAAATCCATTGAAAAAAATAATATATTTACCCAGGGAGCCGTTGGTGCTATACCAGCCGCCGGATAAGAAAGGGGGCTGGTGCTTATGGTTACATACGAAGGTTTGTATACGTTCGTGATGATGCTATGTGCTGTAATAACGCTTGTGATCGTGATATTACGCCACAAAAAATAGCGCCTACAGCTGGTAACTAAAGCGCTATTTTTCATAAATAGTAAAAATTTTACCGGCGGTCAGGTGTGCTCTGACCAACGGCTCCCTTGTTAAGTATATTATAGGAGGAAGAGAGAAATTCGTCAACAGACATAATAGATAAATAATATATTTAACCGAGGAGCCGAAGAGGGCATATACCAGCGCCGGATACTTATGAAAGGGGTTGGTACAATGGTTACATATGGAGATTTATTCACCTTTATTACCCTCTCTTTACAAGGACACACACGCCTCAAACCATGATATTTTCGTGTTTTGCGGCGTTATCCTCAATCGGCGTACGTCCAGTACGCCTCAATCGTCTGCCTTGCAGAACACGAAAATCTCCATGGTTGAGGTCGGGGAGTCGAAAAGAGATAAATTTTGTGCCCTGTAAGGCACTTGAATGAAGCGTACCGAGTGGTACGCTGATTGAAAGTAACGCAACAGGACGCAAAATTTACTCTTTATCGACCGTGTGTGCTCTTATAAAGAGAGGGTATTATGCTTTGTGCAGTTGTTACGCTTGTTGTTACTATCGTAAAACGCAAAAAGTAACGCCCTCGTCCTGGTAAGATAAGGCGTTACTTTTGCACTATCTGCCGGCGGCTGGATTTGCCCCAGCTTTCGGCTCCCTTGTTAAGTATATTATAGGAGAAGGAAAGAAATTCGTCAACAGACATAATGGATAAATAATATATTTACCTAGGGAGCCGAAGAGGTGCTATACCAGCCACCAAGCAGAAAGGGGGTTGGTGCTTATGATAACCTGGTCTGATTTATTCAGCTTTATCATTATGCTTTGTGCAGTTATTACCCTTGTAACCAATAACAAGCGCAAAAAATAGTGCCCCCACTCTGGTAAAGTAAGGCACTATTTTGCAGTACATATTGCCGAGTGGCTAGGTTACGGCTAGCTTTCGGCTCCCTTGTTAAGTATATTATAGAGGCGGAAAACCGACTCGTCAACAGAAAGATGAATTATATCAAAGCCTTCATGATATCTTTGACATCTTTTTCTTCCATCTCTTTTAAGTATCCCGCAACAGCGTCTTTGAGTCCTGCCACTTCGGTCAGGTCTTTGCCGCTCCAGAACGCGGTGTTGGAAAGGACTGCCTGTGCGATTCCATCGGCATCCTTGTTTGCCCACACATCAGCGAAGAAGTTCAGTACTGCCTCGTCATCGCGAATCTGGTACTGGGTGCCGCCTTTTCTTGTACCTGTGTAGACACCGTCTTTCATCTCGCCCTGGTAGAACTTGATGAACGCGGCCAGAGAGAAGGTCAGGCAGGTCGGAAGTGTGCCTTTTTCTTCCACATATCCCAGGAGAGAGGGCAGGCAGCGTGCGTTGAATTTGGAGCAGGAGTTCAGCGCGATGTCCAGCAGTTTGTGTTTGATGTACGGGTTCGCAAAGCGGTCATTTACTGCTGCTGCGAAGGATTCCAGCTCGTCCTTCGGTAAATCCAGTGTGGGGATGACTTCTTTATAGATGACATCATTCATGAAGGTACGTACCGTATCGTCTTTCATAAAGTCCATCACGATATCGTATCCTGCCAGATAAGCTGCCAGTACAGTGGAGGTGTGCGCTCCGTTTAAGATACGTACCTTTCTCTTCTTATATGGTTTTACATCGTCTGTCCAGATGACATTGGCGTCTGTCTTATGTACCGGAAGTTTGTCCGCCCATTTTTTGTCGCCCTCGATAACCCAGAGGTTGAACAGCTCGCTGGTGTCGATGATGTTGTCTTTGTAGCCGAGTTTCTCCTCGAAATAAGCAACCTCATCTCTCGGATATCCGGTAACGATACGGTCTACCAGAGTGCTTGTAAACTCATTGGCTGTCTCTACCCAGTTGATGAAATCATCGCCGAGTTCCCACTCATTTGCGTACTGGAGGATGATTCTCTTTAACTCAGCGCCGTTGTTGTCGATGAGCTCTACGGGAAGGAAGAGGAGACCTTTGTCCTTGTCGCCGTCAAATGCTTTGTATCTCTCGTAAAGGAAAGCGGTTACCTTTGCCGGGAAGGATACCGGAGGTTTGTCTGTCAGTTTGTCACCTTCGTGATAAGCGATTCCTGCCTCAGTGGTGTTGGATACGACAACTTCCAGGTCTGCACTTCTGGCAATCTCCATGAGTGACTCGTAGTCCTCATAAGGGTTGATGCAGCGGGAAACGGAAGTGATAGTCTCGATATTTTCTACAGCTTCTCCGTTTTCAGCTCCGCGCATAGCGAGAGTGTAAACGCCGTCCTGCGCGTTAATCATGTCCTTGAGACCCTGAGCGATGGGCTGGCAGAGTACGATGCTGCCCTGGTATACACCGTCACGGTTCGCCTTGTCAATCATCCAGTCGACGAATGCGCGGAGGAAATTTCCTTCGCCAAACTGCAGAACCTTTTCCGGGTAATTTCCGTAAACTTTCTCTACTGTTTCGTTGATAGTTTTCATAGCAAAAATGCCTCCTTTATAAATTTACCATTTGGTATTGTAACTCTGTTGATACCGCCGCCTGCGCTTTTCGCAGAGTGATTGTTTGCTGCGGTGTGCAGGTGCGGTTGTGCCGGGCTGCGCCTACAATGTAACGCCCTGTTTAAAGATTGCCATATCATGGAATCCGGCTTCCTCGGATTTTACCTGTTTGCCGGAAGCAACCTCGATGACATAATCAAAGAAGCGGTCGCGCAGTTCAGTCAATGTCTCGCCCTCCACGAGGGTGCCGCAGTTGAAGTCAATCCAGTTATTTTTCCTCTCGAACAATGTGTTGTTCGTGGATACCTTCACAGTCGGTACCGGAGAGGCGAACGGTGTTCCCCGTCCGGTGGTGAACAGAACGATGTGCGCGCCGGAAGCTGCCAGTGCTGTGGCTGCTACCAGGTCGTTGCCGGGAGCGCTCAAGAGGTTCAGCCCCTTTACTTTGACGGGTTCCGCGTAGCCGAGCACGCCGGTCACTGCCGCAGTACCGGATTTCTGTGTACATCCCATGGACTTGTCCTCCAGAGTGGAGATACCGCCCTTCTTATTTCCCGGTGAGGGGTTTTCATATATGGTCTGGTCATGCCGTTTGAAGTATTCCTTGAAGTCGTTTATCAAATCTACAGTCTGCTGGAAGAGCTCTTCGTTGGCGCAGCGGTTCATAAGCTGTGTTTCCGCGCCGAACATCTCCGGTACTTCTGTGAGGATAGTGGTTCCGCCTTTGGAGATGAGCAGGTCGGAAAACGCGCCCACGGTCGGGTTGGCAGTGATGCCGGACAGTCCGTCTGAGCCGCCGCATTTCATTCCGATAACCAACTCGCTGCAGCTGATGGGTTCACGCTGGAAACTGCCCGCATACTCCGCCAGCTCGGACAGAAGTGAGAGGGCGTCCTCTATCTCGTCCTCTGATTCCTGGCAGACGAGGAATTTTACGCGTTTGGGGTCATATTCTCCGATATATTCTTTGAGCACATCAATGTTGCTGTTCTCACAGCCAAGCCCGAGTACCAGGACTCCTCCTGCGTTCGGGTGATGGATGAAATCCGCCAGGATGCGGCGGGTGTTCTCCTGGTCGTCCCCCATCTGGGAGCATCCGTATGGATGAGGGAATGCCGCCACCGCTTCAATGGAGCCGCTGACAAGGTTCTGCGCTCTGCGTTCGATAGCAGTTGCCACATTGTTGACGCATCCGACAGTGGGGATAATCCACAGTTCGTTGCGCACGCCCACTTTGCCGTCAGGACGGCGGAAGCCCTGGAAAAATCGTTCTTCTGTGGGCTCTAAGGTGGTGTCCTGTTTGTCATAGGTATAGGTCAGAAGGTCTCCCAGACCGGTGCGGATATTCTGGATATGTACCCAGGAACCGGTGGAGATGTCTTCCTTGGCAAATCCGATGGG
The DNA here is from genome assembly GCA_900541505.1 of uncultured Ruminococcus sp. Taxonomy (GTDB): domain Bacteria; phylum Bacillota; class Clostridia; order Lachnospirales; family Lachnospiraceae; genus Mediterraneibacter. The sequence goes on along the minus strand of UQKK01000013.1, from coordinate 36,105 downwards.
ACATCCGTATTTGATGATTTGCTCGTCCTTTTTGATATCCTTGAGGGCGAACTTGTGTCCCTGCGGGATGTCTTCATTTAAAGTAAGGGAAAATCCGTCCAGTTCTACGGCAGTGCCGGATGACAGAGGAGCGAGCGCGACTGCCACGTTGTCTTTTGGATTGATTTGTAAATAGGTTTTCATAACTGCATCCTTTCTTTGTATGCATTTTCTACATCTGTTACTGCGATTTTCAGGTGGAGAGATGTCTATAAGAGGCAATACAGAAACGCCCACATGAAAATAAAGATGTAAGTGCTTACATTTAAGCTACAACATTTTTATTCTGCCGTCAACCCTAATCGGAAAAAGAGGGTGAAATGAGAAAAAAATCGGCATTTTTAATAAAAATTGCATTGGATTTTTGGAAGATATTACAGAGAAAAAGAGATTGTAAGTTCCCATATTATTTTATATAATGAAAGAAAATGTAAGCGGTTACGCATAGGGTAAAAGAAGATGAGAACAAAGTAACACGCTGTATGGAAATGGAGGCGGATGAACATTGAATATCTACGACATAGCGAAAATCGCAGGGGTTTCCATTGCAACGGTTTCGCGGGTTGTCAATGACAGCCCCAGAGTGAGTGAGAAGACGAAGAGCAGGGTGCGGGCAGTGATGGAGGAGTATAACTACACTCCTAATGTATTTGCCAGAGGGTTGGGGCTGGATTCCATGAAGACCATCGGAATCATCTGCCCGGATGTGGCGGATGCGTTTATGGCGTCTGCGGTGGCATTTTTAGAACGGCGCCTGAGGGGATACGGATATGACTGTATCCTGTATTCCAGCAGCCATCAGCAGGAGAAGAAAGAACAGGCGATGGAGCTGATACTGAAAAAGCGGATTGATGCTCTGGTGATGGTGGGCTCTACCTATGCGGGAGATGGGACAGATGATGAATCTACTGCTTATATTCGCAAAGCAGCGCAGGAGATTCCGGTCTTTTTGATAAACGGGCGTATGAAAGGGAAAAATCTATACAGTGTATACAGTCAGGATTATGAGGCTACATATGAAGCGGCATCTCAGCTTATCGAGTCCGGGAGAAAGCGGATTTTGTTTTTGACAGATTCCAGTTCCTACAGCGCGAGGAGGAAGATGGAAGGATATGAGGCGGCATTAAAGAGCCACGGACTTCCCGTGCTGGGAGATTTGAAGCTGTATGCGAAAAATCAGGTACACTATGTGAGAGATATCCTGCTGGCGCGCAGAGACCTGGAATTTGACAGTGTGCTCGCCACGGAAGATGGACTGGCTGTGGGGGCTGTGAAATACGCCCATGCCAGGAAGATGAAGATGCCGGAGGAGCTCGCCGTCATCGGATATAATAATTCAGAGCTTTCAGTCTGCTGTGAACCGGAACTGACGACAATCGATAACACGGGGGAACGCCTGTGCAACCTCACCATTGACAATATGATGAAGCTGCTGCGCGGTGAGGGCGAAGTCCCGGCGGAGGTTCCCGTGGAATGTCATCTGGTAAAACGGTGTACTACAGACTTTTAGCGAACTATAAACGGGTGTACAAAGGAAAAGATTGTACACCTATCTTTATGAAAAAGGAGGAGACAAACAATGAGTAAACTGGAGGAACTTGGATTTGAACTGCGTCATGTGGGAATTAACTGCGCAAATGAGGAGGAAGCATGTAAGGTGGCTGGAAGATTTGACGATATCTTCGGCTTTACAAAGAAGGTAGGCAACAGCTCTGTGTTTGCGGGTACGGCTGTGGAAGCGATGAAGAAACCCTATCTGGGAGCAAATGGTCATATCGCCATCGGGACAACAGATGTGGCGGCAGCAGTGGAATACCTGAAGGAACAGGGCGTGGAAGTAGACATGGAGACTGCCAAGTATAAAAATGACAAACTGACAGCAGTATATATCAAAGAGGAAATCGGCGGGTTTGCCGTGCACCTTGTGCAGAAATAGAGATGTAAGTACTTACAAAAGATGGATAGTATACATGGAAAGTTGTAAGTGGTTACATTAACAATGAGTTGGTGGAATTTGCCAAAAAACAGAAAGATATATCTGCTTATAACTGGGATAAATTGTAAGAAATGCCAAAGATTTAAAAGCATATTGACAAAAAATTAACTTGCAAATAAAATAAAAATGTAAGTACTTACATTTTGCGGGCAGCAGGGCATGACAGAAGACGGCAGAATGGGAAGTGCAAAGTAACAGTTTCATAGATTCACAGAAAGGAAGAAAGAAATGAGAGGAATCAAACGATTGGTATCAGCATGCCTCTGCGGTGTCATGCTCATGACGCTTGCTGGATGTTCTTCCTCCACCGGAGGGTCCGCCTTCACGGGAGGAAAGAGAATCATCAGGATTTCCCACGCGCAGTCGGAGACCCACCCGGAACACATCGGGCTTCTGGCGTTTAAAGAGTATGTGGAGGAGAACCTGGGAGATAAGTACGAAGTACAGATTTTCCCCAATGAGATTCTGGGAGCCGCGCAGAAGGCAATCGAGTTGACACAGACCGGCGCGATTGACTTTGTTGTCGCGGGAACTGCGAACCTGGAAACATTTGCGGATGTATACGAGATTTTCAGTATGCCGTATCTGTTCACATCAGAGGAAGCCTACCATGAGACCATGGAGGATACGGATTACATGGAGACGATTTATGAATCCACGGATGAGGCGGGATTTCGTGTGCTGACATGGTATAATGCCGGAACGCGGAATTTCTATGCGACGACTCCAATCAACACACCGGATGACTTGAAAGGCTTAAAGATTCGTGTACAGCAGAGCCCGGCGAGTGTGTCTATGATGAACGCTTTCGGTGCGGCGGCTTCTCCCATGAGTTTCGGTGAGGTTTACACGGCAATCCAGCAGGGCGTAATCGACGGAGCGGAGAACAACGAATTGGCGCTGACGAACAACAAGCACGGCGAAGTGGCGAAGTATTATTCCTACAATATGCATCAGATGGTGCCGGACATGCTCATCGGCAACCTGAAGTTTTTAGAAGGGTTAAGCGATGAGGAACTGGAAATCTTCCAGGAAGCGGCGCGTATCTCCACAGAAGTTGAGATGGAAGAGTGGGATACACAGGTACAGGAGGCGAAAGACTACGCGGAAAATGAGATGGGTGTAGAATTTATCGAGGTGGATGTGGAAGCCTTCAAAGAAAAGGTAGAGCCTCTACATGAGAAGATGATAAAAGAAAACCCGGATATCGCTGATATTTATGAGCACATTCAGGAAATTAACGCGAAGGTAAATGCTGAGGGAGGAAATTGAGTATGGAAGTATTAGTAAAAATCCGAAAAGCACTTGACAGCCTGCTGACATTTTTGTGTGTTTTTATCTTTGCCGCGATGGTTGTAATCGGCACCTATCAGATTGTCGTGCGTTATTTTTTTAATAGTCCGAGTACAGTCTCGGAAGAGCTTCTGACATACAGCTTTACATGGATGGCGCTGTTTTCGTCTGCATTGGTATTCGGAAAACGCGACCACATGAGAATGGGATTTGTGGCAGACAAGCTGACAGGGAAGAAAAAGATGGTGCTGGATGTCATCATTGAAATCCTGATATTTGTTTTCACAATGATTGTGCTGCTCTTCGGCGGCGTGAGCATCACGAAGCTGGCGTTCGCGCAGGTGACAGCGTCCCTCGGAATCCCCATGGGCGCGGTATATCTGGTTATCCCAATCAGTGGTGTGATTATTCTGATTTATAACATATTGAACATTATCGACATCATCCGGGCGAAAGGTGAGACGCCCGCTCAGGAAGAATAAGAGAGGGGAGGAAACAGATATGGATATTGCAGTATTAAGTGGTTTGATTATATTAGTGTTGCTGGTTATCATGCTTATCGCCGGAGTGCCCATTGCGGTTGCCCTGGGTGTTTCATCCATCTTCGCGATTCTTCCGATTATGTCCTTTGACATTGCGGTCGTGACAGGCGCGCAGAGAATCTTCTCGGGTATTTCGGTCTTCTCGCTGTTGGCGATACCGTTCTTTATCCTGGCGGGAAATATTATGAATAAGGGTGGAATTGCCATCCGTCTTATCAACCTGGCAAAGCTTTTGTGCGGACGTGCTCCCGGAGCTCTTGCCCAGACAAATGTTGTGGCAAATATGCTCTTTGGAGCAATTTCCGGTTCCGGTACAGCGGCGGCTTCCGCTATGGGTTCCATCATCGGACCTGTGGAGGAGGAAGAGGGGTATGACAGAAACTTCTCCGCAGCGGCGAACATCGCGACAGCTCCCACCGGACTTTTGATTCCGCCCAGCAACGTTATGATTACATTCTCTCTCGTCAGCGGAGGAACATCGGTAGCTGCCCTCTTCATGGCGGGCTATATACCGGGAATCCTCTGGGGACTCGCTTGTATGGCAGTTATTTTTGTACTGGCAAAGAAAAGAGGATATATTAACCGGGTGAAGATGACGGGCAAAGAAAAACTGAATGTGTTTTTCCAGGCGCTTCCCTGCCTGCTTCTGATTATCATCGTTATCGGCGGTATCATTGCGGGTATCTTCACGGCGACGGAAGGTTCCGTGGTGGCGGTTGTTTACAGTCTGGTGCTTTCACTGTTCTTCTACAAATCCATCAAAATCAAGGATTTGCCGAAGATTTTTAAGGACAGTGCGGAGATGACGGGAATCATCATCTTCCTCATCGGTGTTTCCAGCATCATGTCCTGGGTTATGGCGTTCACACAGATACCGACGGCAATCTCCACAGCGCTTTTGGGTCTGACGAACAACAAATACATCATTTTGCTTATCATCAACATCCTGCTGCTGTTCGTAGGTACTTTTATGGATATGACACCGGCGTGCCTTATCTTCACACCGATTTTCCTGCCGGTCTGCACGGCTCTGGGAATGGATACCATTCACTTCGGTATCATGATGATTTTCAACCTGTGTATCGGAACCATCACACCTCCGGTAGGTACGACCTTGTTCGTGGGTGTTAAGGTAGGAAAGGTCAAGATAGAGACCGTCTTCAGACAACTGCTCGTTTACTTCGCGGCAATCTTTGTGGTGCTGATGCTGGTGACTTACATCCCGCAGCTTTCACTGTGGCTGCCAAGCCTGATGGGATATGTATAAATAAATATAATTAAAAAAGAAAAGATAGGAGCGATGGGTTATGAAACAATTTATGGACAAAGACTTTTTACTCACAACACAGACAGCGCAGGAGCTGTATCATGAGTACGCGGCAAAAACGCCGATTCTGGACTATCACTGCCACATCAATCCGCAGGAAATCGCGGAGGACAGAAAGTTCGAGAACATTACACAGGTATGGCTGGGCGGAGACCACTATAAATGGCGTCTGATGCGCTCCAACGGTGTGGATGAAAAATACATCACCGGGGATGCTACCGACCGTGAGAAGTTCCAGAAATGGGCGGAGACACTGGAGAGAGGAATCGGAAATCCGCTCTACCACTGGAGCCATCTGGAGCTGCAGAGATACTTCGGATACACCGGAGTACTCAACGGAAAAACAGCGGAGGAAGTTTGGAACCTCTGCAATGAGAAGTTAAGTCAGGATTCCATGAGTGTGCGCAACCTTATTAAGCAGTCCGGTGTGACTCTGGTATGCACCACAGATGACCCGGCTGACTCTCTGGAATGGCACAAGATGTTAAAAGCTGATGACAGCTTCGATGTACAGGTGCTTCCGGCATGGCGCCCGGATAAAGCGATGGGCATCGAGAAACCGACATTTGCGGAATATCTGGAGAAGCTTGCACAGGTGAGTGAAACAGAAATCCATACCTTCGCGGACCTGAAGAAAGCGCTGGAGAAGAGAGCAGAATTTTTCCACGAGATGGGATGCCGTGCATCTGACCACGCCTTGGAGTATGTGATGTATGCTCCAGCTTCAGATGAGGAGATTGAAGCAATCTTTGCCAAGAGACTTTCCGGCGCGGAAGTGACCAAAGAAGAAGAGCTGAAATATAAGACCGCGTTCATGCTCTTTGTGGGAGCGATGTACAGCAAAATGGGATGGGCTATGCAGCTCCACTACGGATGCAAGAGAGACAACAACACGCCGATGTTTGACAAGATGGGACCGGATACCGGATTTGACTGCATCAACAACTATGCTCCGTCCGGACAGATGGCAGACTTCTTAAATGCCCTGAATAAAACAGGAGACCTGCCGAAGACCATCATTTACAGCCTGAACCCCAACGACGACGAGGCAATCGGCACAATCCTGGGCTGCTTCCAGGATTCCAGCGCGGCGGCAAAAATCCAGCAGGGTTCCGCGTGGTGGTTCAATGACCACAAGGTGGGCATGACAAAACAGCTCACATCCCTTGCAAACTTAGGATGCTTAAGCAACTTTGTCGGCATGCTGACAGACTCCAGAAGCTTCCTCTCCTATACACGTCATGAGTATTTCAGAAGAATCCTCTGCGACCTGTTCGGAACATGGGTGGAGAACGGCGAGTATCCGAAGGATATGGAAGTATTAGGCGGAATCGTCAAAGATATCTCCTACAATAACGCGGTGAGATACTTTGGATTTGACTTGGATACGGTAGAGTAGGAAAACGGCGAAATAAAAGAGACGCTGCCGGAGAAATATTGATTTCATTTTAGAAAATTAGAAAAGAGACATTCGCATAGAATTTAAGTTCTTAGAACATAGAACTGCTGTGCAAGTGTCTCTTTTCTTAATAAATGAATTTTAGATTATTTATATACCACTACCTCTTCTTTGTCTGCGAAAATCTCAATTTCTTTTGCGCCTTCCAGTTTGGCGTAGTCTTCCTCGGAGAGGTTTATTACCGGCAGAATCTGTCCGTAAAAATGTTTGCAAATCAGGGGACCCGTTAAAATGACTGGGTCAGTATGAATGTTGATAAGCGCCGCGGGAGCGGAGCCTACACGCAGCATTTCCATAAGTACGAGTCCGGCGCCGCTGCTCCCCCGTCCGAAAGGGAAAGCAAATGCTTTTCCGGCGATATTTTCTTTGTAGTTGGCATGGCGGTAGTCGGAGATATCGCCTGTCTGGATATTTACTCCGCCGACAAAGCTGAAAGAGTCGTTGGAGTATACCAATTCTATCTTTTTTGAATCCGAAATGACGTTTTTGCATTTTAAAGTTATTTTTTCCATGGCTCTTCTCCTCTGATTACTTTTCCGGCTATCGCTGTTTCCACACAGTCTCTCAAATTACCGAATACCGGGTGGATGCCGACTTTGTTAAAACAGTAGGTTCCGAATTTTCCGGAGTTTGTCATGATGGATTTAGTGCCCCAGGTTGCTGTCGGATATTCCATCAGGCAGCCGTCGGCAAATACCTGTACGCCGAGACGCTTGATGCGGTCGAGCAGCCCGCTGGATTCGACATTAGCGAGATTGGCGCGGCTGGTAAATACCCAGAGAGCAGTGTCGGGATGAACCCGCCTGCCTGCCATCGCATTCTCTAAATCCTGAAATTCCGCGCAGGAAAAATGGGGACAGCCAAGAGATACCAGGTCAATAGGACCTTGCTCCTCCTCGTTGCATAGTTCCGCCCTGGCTTCCTGTATTTCTTTAAGTCCGATATAGGCGATTTCCTGCGGTTCTTTGCCGCCAAAAGCCATCTCCATTGTCTGTGCTTCCGGTGTGATACCAATCAGGTGGAATAAGGCGATGCCCCCGGAGGAGGCAGCGGTGGCACTGAACTGTTTCAGATTATCCATCGTAAGGTTGCGCTTGGGAAGCCCTTTCAGTGCCCACACGCGGTCGCCGACGATTTTCCCGTAGGCATAGGCGACATAGTTGAACATGCTGGGGTCATCGAACATCTCCTCGGTGATGTCGTCATCGAGAATGACAAGACCTTGCGCATAGCGGTTCTCAGTTACATGCAGCCCAAAATTCGGCACGCGTCCGGCGATGCCGCACAATAACTCCAGCGGACCTGCATAGCGGTTTGTTCTGGCGCCCACAATGGAGTTTGTAAAGGAAATGACATTGGATTCCGCGAAAGCAACCTGTGAACCAAACACCGGCGCGAACCCGGTTTGGTAAGGCGCGCAGGTCCAGGAAGGAATCGCGCCCATTTTCAGATGGGATGCCTCTATCCGTCTGGTCGCCGCCATCCAGCTTGCCTCATGTTTTTGGATGTCCCAGCGTGCCATATCAAGCGCGCAGGCATTGGTGGAGGTGGGAACGGAAAATTTTGCCCCTATAGCTGCCAGGTGCTCGGCAAAAGCGACCTGAGCCTCGCCGAAGTAGACGGTGCTGTCATCGTGACAGGCACTGATTTCTACAAATCTGTCTGCCCCGTAATATTCGCCTAAATCGTAAAGAACCCGCATGGACATCTGCACCGCCTCGCCGTGTTTGCCGTCGAGGAGTTCTTTTTCATATTCGGTCAGTTTCATTCTTTTTCTCCTTTTTAGCTACTGAATCTCTTTGTATAGATAAGTTCCTGCAGGCATTACTTATATGTACTGCCTGCAGGAAGGAAAGGGTGAAAATCTGTTTTATCGATAGGAGTTCTTAAGCATTTCCAGAAAATCCTCTTTTGCCAGCGTATAACGGTCAAGATCGATGCCGACCTGTTCTACTGTCATATCTACGATTGCCTGGAAATCATCTTCTTTTACACCGTAATCTGACATTTTAAGATATCGGCAGCCGGTTTCATCCATAAGCCGAATCAGTCCGGCGACAAATGCATATCCCGGTTTTGCGGAATCAGCGTCTACACCCATGAGAGCCCCCAGCTCATCAAATTCATCCGGCAGAAGGGAACATACTTTTGAGTAGTAAGCCTCCGCCAACACGATTAATGTGGCGCCGTGCTGGAAAGTGGGATACATGCCGCCCAATGTCTGTGCGATGATGTGGTGGGAGGTGACGGAGGTGAGCGCCTGTGTATATCCGCTTAAAATATCAGCGGCGTAGGCGAGATTTGTCCGCGCCTCTAAATCCTGGGGGTCATTGACTACCTGTACAAGATTTTCTGCCACTGTTTTAACAGATTCTCTGGCATATAAATCCACCATTTTATTCTGATGACCGTTGGCAACATAACATTCAGCAGCATGGAAAAGGGCATCAAATCCCTGGTAAATGGTCAGAGATTTCGGCAGCGTGAGCATGAGTTCCGGGTCTATGACAGAAACTGTGGGGAAAATTGCTTCCACTGCAAAATCCAGTTTTTCTTTCGTCTCCTCATTTGTAATGACACAGAAGGGGTCACACTCTGTGCCGGTTCCACAGGTGGTGGAGATGGTGACAATAGGTGCCGCGTTTGTGATTTCTTTTCTTCCTCCGGTTCCGGTGTAAGCATAGTCCCAGAGGCTGCCGTCAGAGACCATCATGACAGCAGTTGCCTTAGCTGTATCGATGCTGCTGCCGCCGCCCAGCCCAATTACAAAATCACAGCCTGTTTCTTTGGCGAGGGCGGTTGCGGCTTCCACACCTCCCATGGTGGGATTTGGCTGAACCTGGTCGAAGACTTCACAATCGGTATGGTTTTCTTTTAAATATTCTACTACCCGCTGCTGGATTCCGAGCTTTGTCATAAGACCGTCAGCGGTTACGCAAAGCAGAGCTTTTTTCCCCGGAAGCGCCAGGGTTTTGAGTTCACTTAAACGTCCGGCGCCAAATACAACGCGGGTGGGAAGATATGTATCAATTGTAAACATGTCGATGCTCCTTTACATTATTTATGATGGAGAGCCCTCCATATAAAATTTTTCTGAAACGTGTAGGTCAGTTCTAATACAGGACATTCACGTCAAAGAGGTCGCGCACTTCCTGTTTTTCTTCCTCAGTGAGTGCGACTCTCGGACGGCGGCAGTAACCTCCTGTGTGTCCCTTTAACTCCAGTACATATTTGATTGCCTGGACCGGTTTTGCTACTGTCTCAAGAGCGGTAAGACCTGGTAAAATTTCACGGTAGATTTCGCGGGCTTTCTCATAATCTTTTTCGTAATAGACAGCGTTGAACAGGCTCACACACTGCTTTGGAGCCATATTTGCCAACATGCATATCCAGCCGTGAGCGCCGCAGACAAAGCTTTCGTACGCCATATTGTCCCATCCGCAGAAAACGGAGACATCTTCCCCGGCATTGTTGAGTACTTCCGTGAGAGTACGGATATTTCCGCTGGATTCTTTTACGACCTGTACCTGCGGGAGTGCCATCAGTTTTTTATAAGTATCTGCTTCAATTTCTACACCCGCGCTGGAAGGATTGTTGTATATCATGATTGCGCCGCCGTCTATATGTTCAGCGATATACTTATAATATTCGTAGATTTCCTGCTGTGAAGGATGGCAGTAATAGGTGGGAAGAATCATTACTGCGCTGGCGCCGTACTCAAAAGCATTTCTGGCAAGGTCGGCAGCTTCATCGGGCATCTCGCGTGTACAGCCTACAATAACGGGGACGCGGTCCTTGATGTAGGGAACCATCTCCTTAACATACGCCTTATGTTCTGCCAGTGTGATACTCTGGTATTCACCGGTTGCGCCCCATACACAGATTCCGTGAACGCCGGATTCAATCAAATAGTCGACATGCTTTTTGGCGGCGTCAAAATCGAAATCTCCGTTTTCTTTAAATGGGGTGATGGATACGGGATATACACCTACAAAATTTTTGTTCATAATCTTTTCATCCTTTCTGATATGTTTATTGAAACAAAGGGGGATTATCAGCGCCGGTGCATAGAGAACCAGACGTATTGTCCCGTGTACACCGGCGCTGACAATACTTCATAGCCGCAATATAACAATTTGCTTTTTGTAAAACAAGAGTCATTTTTCACAAAAGAAAAGGGGTAATATCTACGGATTGGTGAAAGGATTTTTATTTTAAATACCATTGGATATACTGGTATGGGGAAATTTAGCCCACTTTGCAGTGGGAAATTTTCACAAAAATAAAGGCGTGTTTTTGTAAAGGATAGATAAAGGTTATGGTATTTTCGAACCACCCGTAAACTGGTATTTATCCCCTGGTCTTTTATTTAGACGCTGGTGTCCAAAAGGATAAGACCATCAGAGAAATGTCAAAAAAACAGAGGGAAAACACCTGCAAATTTAATATAAAATGCGAATGGCTTTCACGGATTTTTTTTGCTATGATTCCCATTGTACATTTTAGAAAATAACTTGCAGGAAAATACCGGAGAACTGTTTTGATGATAAGGAGAGTATCTGTTATGAAGATGGAGAAAAGCAAATTAGTTCCTTACAGGACTTATATCAGGGAGATTTTGATGATTTTGGCGGGCTGCATACCGTATGCGTGGTCTTTTGTCGTAATTCACAATATCAGTACGATTCCCGGCAGTATCGTGGGTGTCGCCACTATATGCAACAGGCTGTTGGGAACGTCTATCGGTGTTTTGAATGTGATTCTTAATATCCCGCTTATGATTGCGGGGACCTGGCTTTTAGGAAGAAAGATGCTTTTATACACGGGGATTGCCTTGGTGGGGACTTCTGCTTTGATTGACTGGTGGGTGCCTGTCTTTGCTGATAAAATCAGTGTGAGTCCTCTGTGGGGAGCAGTCTGGGGCGGTATTCTGATGGGGATTGGCGCGGGAATTATTTTATATCCGGGGTCATCTCTTGCAGGCACGACAGTAATAGGAAAGATGATACAGATTAAGTTTCCAAAACAGAAACTGGGGAATATATTGATTGTACTGGACAGTATTATTATTGTCTGTGGGGCGGTTTTGATGAGAGATATCACAATCTTGCCCTATTCTCTTTTGTATACATTGATTTGCATGAAGATTATTGACGGGATTGCCTGCCTGTTTTCCTGGGCGGCAAAAAAAGGTATTGCGATTTAAAACACCAGTTGATTTATAGAAAACGCCGAAATTTACGGCGTTTTTTTATCGAGAAGTTACAGTGGTATTTAGAATGGGGAGACCAATTTGGCTGTTTTTGGGAGATGGTACTTGTTATTGGAAAATGCAGGGTTTGACTTTTCCTATTTTGTTTTTTATTCTATAGAAAAGTCCTCTGGATTGTCCTATAGAACGAAGAGTCCAGTGAGAAGAACTTTCGTGTCAGGTGGGGCTGCTTTAACGACAAGCAGAGGATAGAAAGCGTTGAAAAAGGGTGAAAGGGATGAAAAAATGAAGTACAAAACTTTAAAGGAAAACCTGATTAATCTGATTAACAAAGGTGAGGGCTGTGATGCAGCGGGACGTTTTATCAGTGAGCGGAAAATTTCAGAGATGTTTGAGGTGAGCCGCACAACGGTACGCCGTGCCATAGCGGACCTTCAAAAAGAAGGCTATCTTTTGTCCATGCACGGGAAAGGTACGTTTGTCAAAGGGAGAAATCGCACCCAGTCTATTTACTCGGTTATCCGCTGCACTCAGAACTATGCGGAGATGGGGCTGCATCCGTCCATGGAGGTACTCAAAAAAGAAGTAGTCCCGGCTACAGAGAATGTGGCGGCGAATCTGAAGATAAAAGTGGGAGCTCCGGTGCTGCTTTTGGAAAAACTGTTTAAAGGGGATCGGACGATTTTTAATGATACGGTATCTTTTATGTCTCTGGAGCGCTTTCCGGGGCTGGAGCGTGCAAATTTTTCGTCAGTTCCTATTTTGGAAATCATGCGGGCACTCTATGCCGTACAGCCAAAACGCACTGAGAATACTGTAGAAGCAATTCTTCCGCCGGAGGAGATTGCGAAAAATCTGAAGATAACCTTAAATACTCCTCTGCTACTGTTTGAATCCGTGACATATGGAAGTTATAAAGGGGAATACGTGCCTCTGGAGTATTTTAAATGCTATTACAAAACAGACCTGCTGCGATTCAGCTTCACCCAGGAGCATGACGCGGCATATTAATAGTTTCATTGATTAGGGAAAACCAGTGGAGAACCGGGAGAGAAGGTGCCACTGGTTTTTCTTTGTGCTGCTTATGGAAAACCACCGGGAATCTGCACAAAAAACAGAGTGAAATTTTGTGGAAAATTGTGGTATGCAGACTGGAAATACCAATTGGAAAAAGTGGTACCACAAAGAGGGTGCCACTGTGATAAGTGTAAAAATTCAGGCGTTTTTTTGTGTCAAAATGCAGATGGAAATTAGAAGATAAAGTTGGTAGTATACAGACAACAATAAGGCGGGAAACAATACTTCAGTTATGGATTGGATACTTTAAGAAAGGAATGGATTCAAATGAGTAATGAACAAAATCAGATGAGTACAGAAACAACCAAGAAGAAAAAAATGAACCCGATTGTATTCTGGCCACCTATCATTCTCCTCTGCGGATTTGTGATTGCCGGTGCTGTAGCGACTGAACAGGTCGGGAATATTATGACAAAAATGCTCTATGCAATGGCAGACAATTTCGGATGGTATATCAACCTGCTGTCCCTGGTTCTGCTGGTTATGTCAGTTGTATTTATTATTCGTAAATACGGGGATATCAAAATCGGCGGCAAGGATGCCAAGCCGCTTTACACGATTCCGCAGTGGTGTGCTATGACAATCTGTGGAGGAATTGGAACCGGACTTTTATTCTGGGCGATGGGTGAGCCCATCTATCATTTTGCAGGACCACCCGCAGGAGCCGGCGTAGAAGCATTTTCCAGAGGGGCAGGCGTTTTCGCAGTTTCGCAGGCAATGTGGGACTGGTCATTTGTCCAGTATGCCACCTATACGATTCCTGCGATTGTGTGGGCAATTTTAGCAAACAACAAAAAGATGCCGCTTTCCTATGATTCACTTGTAAAATTTTTATTTAAAAGACCAATTCCGTGGTTAGCGACAGTATTTCGCATTATGACGGTATTTTGTATCTGCGGTTGTGTCAGCAATTCTATGGGTGCCGGACTTCTTCAAATTGGAGGAGGACTGGAAGCAGTGTTTGGGATTCCGCAGTCTGCTCTTGTGTGGCTGATTGTGGCACTTATCATCGGTGTTATTTTCGTGCTGTCCTGTGTATCGGGGCTTGGAAATGGCTTGAAAAAACTTTCTTCTGTGACGATGGTACTGTTTTTTGTCTTGATGGTTTATACACTGATTACTGGAAATACACAGTTTATCACTAAGATTACCACCGAGGCAATTGGAGATATCATTGATAACTGGGGTGTGAAGACTACGGTATTAAATGCCATGGCGGAGAGCGAGACATGGTCTGCGGACTGGATTGTTCAGTACTTTGCTTCCTTTATCGTTTATATGCCGGTCATGGGGATGTTCTTCTGCAGAATGGCAAAGGGAAGAACGATTCGCCAGTTTGTACTGCTGAATGTAGGTGTGCCGTCAGTGTTCTGTATCATTTGGATTGGCATATTCGGAGGACAGGCAATTTATTTACAGTACAGCGGGACAATGGATATTTGGGCAGCAGTCAATGAATCCGGTATGCAGGCGACTATCTTCCAGATTTTACAGAGTCTGCCCATCGGAACGATTCTGTCGGTCATCTTCCTGGCAGCAATCTGCTTTTCCTTCTGTACACTGGCGGACCCGATGTCTTCGGCGCTGGCGACAGTCTGTGTGAACGGACTGCATATTGAGTCAGAGCCGCCGAAAAATTTAAAGATTATCATTGGTGTTGTCATCACAGCGATGGCGTATACATCCGTGGCGACAGGAGGCGTGAACTCTATTAAAGGTCTGTTTGTATTGGTAGGACTTTTGATGTCGATTCCGGGACTGTTCTGTCTGGTTGGTACATTTAAAGCCTGCAAACAGGCGAGCAGGGAGAAAAATTCCGGCTGTGTAGAAAAAGAGGGCGATACCGCGGAACTTTTGGAAGTACAGGAATAAATATTTAATATAAAGGAGGAAGTTAAAAATGAGCTTCAAAAGAACATTTACAGCAGTGGAGACCCATTCGGGAGAACCTATGCGGGTTGTCACCAGCGGAGTACCGAATATTCCGGGTGACAGTGTGTATGAACAGATGAAATGGATGGAGAAAAACGATGACCAGGTGAGAAAGTTATTGCTTCGTGAACCAAGGGGGTATCCGCCGATGTGCTGTAACCTGCTCGTGCCGCCGAAACATCCTGAGGCAAAGGCGGGGTATATTATTATGGAGCAGGTGGAATATCCGGTGATGTCAGGTGGAAATACCATATCTGTGGCGACAGTACTTCTGGAGACAGGTATGATTCCCATGCAGGAACCAGTGACGGAATTTATGTTAGAAGCTCCGGCAGGGTTGATTGGAATACGGGCAGAGTGCCACAACGGAAAAGTGACAGGAGTTACATTTAAGAACGTTCCTTCCTTCGCGGTATATCTGGATAAAGAAATCGACGTGCCGCATCTCGGAAAGGTTACAGTGGATGTCGCTTGGGGAGGTATGTTCTATGTGATTGCAGATGTACGCCAGTTCAAAGGGCTGGAATTGATTCCGGAGCATGGCGGGGAAATCGCCCGTGTTACATCCCTGATACTGGGAGCAGCACAGGAGCAGCTTCCGGTTGCGCACCCGGACTATCCGGGAATTGGAATTACAAATGTAGAATTATCCGGACCTACGGACAATCCCAATGCGGACTGGAAAAATTCCGTGCGTGTGGGAAGTGGTTTTGTAGATTTGGACAACCCTGCTACATGGAAGGCGGCGCTGGATAGGTGTCCATGCGGAACCGGAACTTGTGCAAAGATGGCGGTGCTCCATGCAAAAGGACAGCTTCCGCTCCATCAGAAATTCCGCCACGAAGGAATCCTTGGAATCATATATACAGGGGAACTTGTAGAAGAGACAAAGATTGGCGAGTATGATGCCGTTGTTCCGGAAGTGACCGGGCAGTCCTGGATTTACGGGTACAATACTTTTGTGCTTGACCCGACAGACCCGCTGACAGAAGGTTTTACGGTAAATGATATCTGGGCATAAACAGAAAAAAACAAATGAAAAGAGGGCTGTCTTTCCAGGCAGTCCCCTTCTTTTCATGCAAAAATGTTTTTTAATTTGCTGGGGTTAACGGAGTGTTTGTACACTGACTCTTATATTCTTTGGGAGAAATCCCAAACTCTTTTTTGAATGCCCGGTAAAAACTGGAGTAGTCTTTAAATCCAAACTGCAGGTACACATCGGAAATGTTTTCACAGTCCGGGATGGCGTTTTTGCAGGCAAAGAGACGCTTTTTCATAATATACTGATGGACGGAGAGCCCGGTGCTGTCCTTGAAAACGTGGGCGATGTGATACTTGCTCACATAAAAGGCGGCGGCGAGCTTCTCGAGAGTCAAATCTTCCTCCAGATGGTCCTCGATGTAGTAAAGCAGGTTCTGGTAGAGGCTAAGACCCTCTTTCGCCTCTTTCGGGTTTTCCAGTTCGTGTGCCTGGCGGTTTAAAAGGAGCAGTAAATCGTTGACACAGACAGAGACCTGCGCGGCGTGTCCGAAACGGTTGGAGTGTATTTCCTCGATGAGGCGGAAGACCTTGCTCTGGAGCGCGTTGAAAGCGATAACATCATTGTGGAAGATATAGCGTTTGTGTACCTGTGCGCGCTGCATGATGTAGCCGTAGTCCGGGGAGAGCTCTATCAGGCGGTTGCAGTAGTCCACACTAATCCAGAACACAAAACGGCGGTAAGGCTGCTCGTGGTTCTTGATGATGGCATAGTGGTGGACCCTGGGAGGGATTAAGACCACATCACCCTTTTTCAGAGGAAAGGCGGTGTCATCTATCATCATTGTCACATCCCCCTCCAGAAAGAGATAGAACTCGTAGTAGGAGTGGGAGTGGTTTTCCACCTTGGAGAGCTTGCGGTCGCTGTAATAATAGATTTCAAAATCCTTGGACAGCATGTACTGTCTTGTGCTGAATGTCGTCTGCAGGTTCTTTTTCATGGGCGCAGCTCACTTTCCATCTGTGCTTTTGTTTCCAGGATATAGTGGGACAATTCCAGGATACGGTCATTGTCCATGCGGTTTACCGGAGCGGAGATGCTGAACGCATAGCGGGTCTTTCCTGCATGGTCTTTTAAGCCCGCGGCGATGCAGCGCACGCCGGTCTCATTTTCCTCGTTGTCCAAAGCGTAGCCCCTTCTGCGGATTTCCGCCAGGCTCTCTAAAAACTGGTCGTAGTCGGTGATGGTGTAGGGTGTCATGCGCACGATGGAGCTCCTCTCCCATATTTCCCGCACTTTCTCTTCGGGAAGCTGGGCGGCGATTGCCTTGCCCACACCGGAGCAGTATAAGGGGATGCGGCTTCCGATGCGGGATACCATCTGGATTCCGTTTGAGTAAGATTCCACTTTGTCGATATACACCGCGTCTGTGCCGTCCCGTTCCACGAAATGGACGGTCTCTTTTGTTGTCTCCATGAGTCTGCGCAAATGGGGACGCACCAGATTCACAATGTCCACCTTGCTCATGATTTTATTGGCAATGTCCACGACCTTGAAGGAAGGCTCGTATTTTCCGTTCTCCTCGTTCTGTTTTGCGTACCCCATATAGATAAGGGAATTTAACACCCGGTGAACGGTGCTTTTATTCAATTGAAGGCAGGCGCTGATTTCCATGAGCCCCATGGGTCCGTTGTCCGCTAAAAGCTCCAGTGTCTTAAAGAGCCTGCCTGCCACCTGGATGGGATTTTTATCTTCCATATAAACACTCCTGTAATTTCAAGATTCGCCCGCATGTTCTGCACACGGAATTCAAGACTCGCTTGCGAGTCTTGGCGCGCGATTCGGGTTAGCTCTGCTGATATATATGTTTCATAATATGGAACAAATTTTAACACAATTTGCATGACTGTGCAACTGTAGATTTTTCACAAATAAAATACCTATATTTTAAGCATTTTTCATACTTGACTTTTCTGCCCCGGCGAGTATACTAGTAAGTAAGATGTATCACATCGTGGAACATATTTTCATATTATGAAACACATTGAAGGAGAATGAAAATGAACGAAGTATTAAAACAAATCGGAGAAATCGGGATTGTACCGGTCGTTGTTCTGAATGACGCCAAGGACGCAGAGCCTTTGGCACAGGCACTTTGTGACGGCGGACTGCCGTGTGCGGAAGTGACATTCCGTACAGATGCCGCTGAAGAGTCTATTAAGATTATGGCAGAGAAGTTCCCGAACATGCTGGTAGGGGCAGGTACCGTACTGACAACAGAGCAGGTTGACCGCGCGGTTGCAGCAGGAGCGAAGTTCATCGTAAGCCCCGGACTGAATCCGAAGGTTGTAAAATATTGTGTAGAGAAAAATATTCCTATCACACCGGGATGTGCAAATCCGAGTGATGTGGAGCAGGCTCTGGAGAATGGGCTGGAGGTTGTGAAATTCTTCCCGGCAGAGCAGGCAGGCGGACTGGCTTACATCAAGGCAATCGCGGCTCCTTACGTAGGAATGAAATTCATGCCGACAGGCGGAATCAACGCGAAGAACGTCAGAGATTATCTGGCATATGACAAGATTCACGCATGCGGCGGAAGCTGGATGGTAAAAGGTGACCTTGTGAAAGCAGGAGAGTTTGACAAAATCAGAGAACTCGTAAAAGAAGCAGTTGAGATTGTAAAAGAAAGCAGAGGGAAATAAGATGGCAAAGAAAGTAATTACATTTGGTGAGATTATGTTGAGACTGGCTCCGGAAGGATATTACCGTTTTGTACAGGCGGACACCTTCGGCGCTACTTACGGCGGGGGAGAGGCAAACGTAGCAGTTTCCCTGGCTAATTATGGATTTGACGCAAGATTTGTTACAAAGCTTCCGAAACACGAAATCGGACAGGCAGCAGTTAATTCTTTGAGAAAATATGGTGTGGATACTTCCCACATCGCGCGCGGCGGAGACAGAGTAGGTATCTACTTCCTGGAGAAAGGTGCTTCACAGCGTCCGTCCAAGGTTATCTATGACCGTGCTAATTCTTCTATCGCTACAGCAAGCGCTTCCGACTTCGATTGGAAAGAAATCTTTGACGGCGCTGACTGGTTCCATTTCACAGGAATCACACCGGCGCTCAATGACGAAGTGGCAGCCATCTGCCTGGAGGCATGCAAGGCTGCAAAAGAAGCAGGCGTTACGATTTCCTGTGACTTAAACTACAGAAACAAACTGTGGTCCAAAGAAAAAGCAGGTCAGGTTATGGGCGAACTGTGCCAGTATGTAGATGTCTGCATCGCAAACGAAGAGGATGCGGCTGACGTATTCGGAATCAAAGCGGCAGATACAGACGTAACAAAGGGTGAAGTAAACCACGAAGGTTACAAAGATGTAGCGAAACAGTTAGCTGACCGTTTCGGATTCTCCAAAGTGGCAATCACACTGCGTGAGTCCCTGTCCGCAAATGACAATAACTGGTCTGCAATGCTGTATGATGGAAATGACTTCTACTTCAGCAAGAAATACAAAATGCACATCGTTGACCGTGTAGGCGGCGGCGACAGCTTCGGCGGCGGATTAATCTGCGCTTCCTTAAACGGATACGATTCTCAGGCTACCATCGAGTTCGCAGTTGCGGCTTCCTGCCTGAAACATTCTATCGAAGGAGACTTCAACATGGTATCCATGGATGAGGTTCTCAAGCTGGCAGGCGGAGATGCTTCCGGACGTGTACAGAGATAGTTTTTGAAAAATATGACCTTTTTGCAAACCCATTAAAAAATATATAGATTAAGCCAAAAGAGATGCTGTCTGCCATGCAGCATCTCTACTAATATACGGAGGTATTTGAGTATGAGTAAATCATTTGACCTTTTAGCACTGGGGGAAGTCCTTCTGCGCCTGTCACCGCCTACAGATGAGCGTCTCGTGCGCGGGGAGACACTGCAGAAGCAGGTCGGAGGCGCGGAGTTAAATGTGGTATCTGGTGTGTCACTTTTAGGTCTTAGAACCGGTATCATTTCCAAGCTTCCAGCCAATGATATCGGGACTTACGCGAAGAACCGGATTCGTTTCTGCGGTGTCAGCGATGATTACCTGGTCTATGATGATTCCCGCGATGCGCGCCTTGGCGTGTACTATTATGAGAACGGCGCCTATCCGAGAAAGCCGGGAATCGTGTACGACCGTATGCATACCTCTGTGAATAAAATAAAGATTTCGGATTTCCCGGAGGAGCTCTTTGCCTCCGCCCGCTGCTTCCATACCAGCGGCATCACACTGGCGTTAAGCCCGCAGTGCCGGGAGACGGCAATCGAGATGATGAAGCGTTTTAAAGAAAAAGGCACGCTCATTTCCTTTGACGTGAATTTCCGGGGGAATCTGTGGAGCGGAGATGAAGCAAGGGAATGTATCGAGAAAATACTGCCCTATGTGGATATCTTTTTCTGTTCCGAGGACACGGCGCGCCTGACCTTCTTAAAAGAAGGAGATGCGAAATCCATTATGAAGAGCTTCACGCAGGAATATCCTATCTCCATTGTGGCGTCCACACAGCGCGTTGTGCACAGTCCGAAGGTACATACTTTCGGTTCTGTCATCTATGCGGCACATACGGACACCTTCTATGAGGAAGAACCGTACCGCAATATCGAGGTCGTGGACAGAATTGGAAGCGGCGATGCCTATGTGTCCGGTGTCCTTTACGGATTGCTTTCCCAGCCGGATGACTGCCAGCGGGCATTGGAAATCGGCAATGCCACGAGCGCGGTGAAAAATACCATTCCGGGAGACTTGCCGTCCTCCGATTTGCATGAGATTGAGACAGTGATAGAAGCACATAAGGCGGTGGGACCGCAGCTTGAGATGGCGAGATAAGCCTTGTGGAAAAATATGGAATGTTCCGTGAACTTTGATGGGGACCTGCAAAAGGCAGGGTACATCACAGTTTCGGGGAGAGTTTTGTTTTGGGGAATTGTGCGTATTCGCGCAATTCCCCATATTTATGTAACTGAAAAAGAGGTTCTTCCTTAGCATAGCGCCGTACCCGGTGGATGTACTCGGCATAGTCGCCTAGGGTTTTCTGCTTAGTTTAAAGCGACCAGAGGATAAGATTCTCTGGTAATGATATGGCAGTCGGCGCTGATTAGCTCCGGCGGGCTTTGCCCATCTGCTAAGTGGGAAGCCATCGCCATGACTGCATTGTACCATTGCTGCTTTGGGTTCTGATAGATGGTGGCGGTGAGTCTGCCATCATCCAGATATGATTTCATATTTTCAAAAACTTCATGACCGAATACCTGTACCTCATTACGACCACTTTCCTGAATGGCATCGCATACAGGCTGTACATACCCGTTAGTAACGTATAAAGCATCGAGCTTTTCATACATATCTAATAGCTTTTTTGTCTCTTTCCCTATCTGCGTGTAAGAATCTGAAACTGTCTTTGTGATGACAGGAGCTATCTGCAGTACATTGAGCTCATGGAGTTCTTTCTGCACTTTGTTGATAAAACCTTTAATGCGGTTATGAGTTCCTTCAATCTCGATATTTGGTGCAACCAAGGCAATCTGCGGGGCTTTTGGGCAATAAAGAGAAATGAGTTTTGCCATCAGTTCGCCCATTGCTTCGTCATCCGGACCTATATGGAAAAGACAGCGGTTATTCCAGGATTTATTGACAACTGTGGCAAAAGGAATTTCATCTGGTATTAAATCCCGATAATATGTTTGTGTGCGCATATCACTGTCAAATGCGGTAGTGATGATGGCATCGACCTTCTGTTCCAGAAGATTGTGTATAGACTGTATTTGCTGCTGCGGATCGTAGGAAGAAGAACAATCTTCTACAATTTCGATACCGCGGTTTTTGATATTTGCCGCAGCCTGTTGTATGCCGCTGCCTGCATCTTTCCAGAAAGATAAGGGGGAAGAGTCAACAGGATAATTCACTCCAATCTTCCAGGAAGTATTAGCGGGGGTGTGCATGGGCGTGTACTCTAAACGTTCGATTGCCGCCCGCACTTTTTCCCCGGTCTCTTTAGAAAAACGTCCTCTTTGATGGATGACTCTGTCTACAGTTCCTATGGAAATGCCACATTCTTCTGCAATATCTTTAATGGTTATTTTTTTCTTCATCATGGTGCCTCCCAATTAGTTAATAGAAATCTTTTTTATTATAACACACTTTGCGTTAAAAACACACAAAAAGTTGTTGTTATATATCCACAAATAATTAAATGAAAAATTGAAAGAAATGACGAAAGTTATAAAAAGTATTGACAAACACAAGGATATGTGACATTAATAAATTATGTTATATATAACGCAAAAGCGAGTTAAAAACACGCAAAATACACGCAAAGGAGGTGAAAAAAACTTGAAGAGATCAGAGATAAATAAGGCACTGAAGGAATTTGAAAATATGATTCAGAGATATCAGTATTTTCTGCCCCGTTTCTGTCTGTTTACTCCGGAGGAATGGCAGTCAAAAGGGCACGAATTTGATGAAATCAGAGATAATATGCTGGGATGGGATATTACCGATTTCGGTTTGGGGGATTTTGATACCACAGGGTTCTCTCTTGTGACGATTCGAAACGGTAATTTGAAGATGGATGATAAATATAAAAAGACTTATGCGGAAAAGCTTTTATATTTGAAGGAAGGACAGCATGCTCTGAATCATTTTCACTGGTACAAAATGGAAGATATTATTAACCGGGGAGGTGGAAATATCCTGATACGTGTATATAACGCATGCGAGGATGAATCAATAGACAGAGAAGGTGATGTAACGGTACATGTTGATGGGGAGGAGATAACTGTTCCGGCGGGTACACAGATTAAGTTGGAACCTGGCATGAGCCTGACGATTACACAATATCTCTACCATGATTTTTCAGTGGAACTTGGGACAGGTGATGTACTCATAGGAGAAGTAAGTCAATGCAACGATGACAATACGGATAACAGATTCAATCCTCCGGCAGGGAGATTCCCGGAAATTGAGGAGGACGAACCGCCATACAGACTGTTGTGCAATGAGTATCCGCAGGCTTCTTAAAAGAGCAGAAAAGGAAAGGAAGTTATACATATGTTTGGAGCAAAGAAAAAATTTAAAAGACCCAAAGCTGGTTATTTAACCATAGGTTCACCAATGTTTAAACCATGGTATGAAGGTTTGAAGAGGGGGACATACGATGAGCGGGCGAAAGCAAAAGCAGCCGCTAATATGGCAGATTTGACGGACGAGATAGAAGTGATTCCATCCGGAATTGTGTATACACGGGAAGAAATTGAGGAAGCAATGCAGTTATTTTTCCGGGAAAAAACGGACTTCGTGATGGTTGAGTTTATGTCTTGGGCAGAAGATTTTTCGTGGATACATTTTCTGCGTGATATGCCGAAGATGCCTCTTCTGTTTTTAAATGAAGTAAAAGAGGAAATGCCGTTTGACAACAGCATGGAAGATGATGATTTCGTAGAATTTCTCTGTAATACATCTATTGTCGGAGCGTTGGAGGCGTCTGGCTCTGTGCGGCGTATGGGGCGCGAAAATGTGACGATGATTATGGGCAGCCGTCAGGAGTTAAATGAGCAGATTCGCAAGTACGCAAAGGCGGCGAAAGTCAGAGGGGTCTTGAGTGAGGCGACTGTCGGACTTCTGGCAAATTATAATGAAATCATGTGGATTACTTATACCAATCCCTACAATCTTTTCACAAAGTTGGGACCGGAACTGAAATCTATTTCTTATGCAGAATATTTTGAAGTGATTCAGGAGGTCAGTGAAAAAGAGGTCCAGGAGTATATGGATAATTTGCTGGCAACATACAAGGTGGATGAGGGAACGGATATGGTGAAGATGAAAGAATCTGTTCGCGCGGCTATCGGTATGGTAAAGCTGGCAGAGAAATATGACATCGATGCCATGATTTACAACGACTTGGATGCAGCGATGCTGAAGTTGATTGGATGCCGTCCCGGATTTTATCATCCTGCGTTGAATGAGAACCTTTCTGTTCTTGTGCCGGAAGCGGATATGGCAGCGGGGTTGATGACTTTCATGTTAAAAATTCTCTCCGGAGGAAAACAGGTCAATTTCATTGAAGCATTTTATATTGAGAATGGACCAAATACATTTGCGGCAGGTCATGCCGGACCGAATGACTATAATGATCCGGCGTTTAAAGAAAATGTGCGGATTACGACAGACGCCTTTCTTCTGGACAGACCGGACCGTTACGCGGGAGCTGCGTTTGCATGGTACCGTATGCCGGCAGGGAGAAAAACGATGGCACATTTCTCCGAAAAAGACGGTCATTATACTGTGATTGTGACGCTGGTCGATTCTCTGGAAGGAGAACATATACTGAAAGGATACTCTCATACGATACTCAAACCTGTGGTGCCGGTTAAGAAGCTTTTCAAGGAAATACTGGAGATAGGAGCGACACAGCACTACGCTCTGGTAGATGGGGATTACAGAGAAGAATTGAAAATGCTGTCAGATATGATGGGATTTGATTATCATGAGATATAATGTAAGAGTAAAATTAAAAGTTTCTTAAAGTAAAGGAGAAAAAATATGAGTTATATTATGACCGGGACTGAATTGATGAAAAGTGGAAAACGTTTTTCAAATGCCATGTGGGAGTATTCCTGGCTGCTGCAGAGAGACGGGAAACAGAATGAGTTTGCGGACTGGGACAAAGTTTTGGATGAAGTGGTAGAAAGAGGATATCAATGCCTGAGGATTGATGTGTTCCCACACCAGATTGCAGCAGGAAAAGATGGAAAAATTGTCGATGAGTTTGAGCATATTCCTGATTTTAATTTTTCCTGGACTCGGTTTGAACCGGTGACTTATAATCCGCGAAAAGGCTTAGTGGAGTTTATGAATAAATGTAAGGATAGGGGAATTTATGTCGGCTTGTCAACCTGGCTTCGTCACGACACTACCCACAGGGAACTGGAAGTTGAGACGGCAGAAGATTTTGCGAGAATTTGGATTGAGACATTGGATTTTTTGGCGGAGAACGATTTGTTGGATGGCATCGCATGGGTGGATTTATGTAATGAATTTCCAACTACTTCATGGGTTCCTGCACTGAAGGAAAAAATAATTGAGACCCCTGATGGAAGAACAGAGCCCAGAGAAGTTTTGCTTATGGAAACGTTGACAGAAGAATCTCAAAAGAAATACGCAGATTTTATGAAGCGTGCAATTACGCCGGTGCGTGAAAAATATCCGCAGCTTCTATATACATTTTCTATGAGTGCGGTAGATGCATTAGAAAAGATGGACTACAGCTGCTGTGATTTGGTAGATGTTCACATTTGGGCGACATTTAATCCGGATTGGGCACAGGGAAGCAGTTTTTTAGATGTTTATTTGAACATGCTTCCCGGAAATACAAAGTTTACAGATGGTGTTCAGGCAAGTACATTGATGCGCCATATTGAACAGGCTGTAAAAAATTATCCCCAATATAAGGAAAGGATACGTCAGTATTTTGAAAAAGAGTTAAAAGTCTGGAGCGCATTTGCAAAGAAAAATGATGCAATATTGATAACGACAGAATCGTGGTCGACGGTCATTTATGAAGACGCATTTGTCAACGGCGCTCTTGGTGAATGGGAATGGGTGAAAGACGTTGCAGAAATGGCTATCAATGAAGCGCTGAAAGATGGATGGACCAGTGTTTGCACCAGCAATTTCTGTGAGCCGCAGTTTGAGGGAATGTGGTCTGAAGTGGAATGGCATAAAAAGATGAACGAGCTTATTCAAAAGTAGAGGAGAGGGTAAAGGATGAGTACGTATTTATTAAATAAACAAAAAACTACGACGTTGGAGAAGATTCTTTACGGCTTAGGAGGGGTCGGGATGAATTTGTGCTGGACATTTATGATGATGTTCATCACAGTTTATTATACGAACAGTGCAGGGATTGCCGCTGGAGTTGTAGGTACATTTATGTTAGTATCCCGTTTGCTTGATGGTGTTAGTGATATTGTATTTGCTGCTCTCATGCAGAAAGTACATTTTAAAATGGGAAAAGTTCGCCCATGGTTTTTGATTATTGCACCGGTTCTTGGCATTAGTCTGGTTTTGTGTTTTAATGTGCCGGCAGGGTGGTCTGCCTCCGCGAAAGGGATTTATGCTTTCATTACCTATGCATTTACGGCGGCTGTTTCATACACCATAGTAAATCTTGCGTTTGCCTCTTTTCTGCCGTTGATTTCTGGTGATGAAGACGACCGTACAAAAACGTCGTCAGTGGGAAATTTCATTATTATGGTGGGGATGATGGTGATGAATTACGCTACCCCACTGCTCCTCGCTCTGCGCGGAGGTGAAAATAGTCAGAAAGCGTGGACAATGATTTCTATCATCTATGCTGTGTTGTGTACTATATTTGTAGCTATGATATCTTTGATTAAAGAAAAAGAGATTGTAACAGCAGAGGCAGAAGAAGAGATAAAAGCAGCTGAAAAACAGTTGACATTTACGCAGGCATTGAAATATGTATTGGGCAACCGCTATAGTTGGCTGCTCTTGGCGATTTTTCTCTTTTATTATATGCTGAGTGGTTCAACCGGAGGGGTAATATATTATTACTTCTTATACGTGATAGGGGACCCTACACAATATGGAAACTGTTCCGTAGCAGGTTCTATAGCTTTGATGATAGCAATAACATTGACGCCAGTTTGCTTTAAAAAGATAGGAAAAAGAAGAACATTAATATATAGTATGGTATTAATTGCCCTATCCAGTTTAATGGTTTATCTTGCACCACAGAATATAGCACTTATTATTTGTTCGACTATAATCCGGCAATTCGCGCAGGCGCCGATTACCGTTGCTACTTTCGTTTTGGTCGCAGATGTTACAACATATATTATGAAGAAAAACCATGTTCAGATATCAGGATATGTTGCCATGACTTCCAGTATCGGAACGAAGATTGGAACAGGGCTGGGCTCAGCGATAGTTGGATGGGGGCTTGCGCTTTCACAGTTTAACGCACAGGCAGTTGTGCAGAGTAAAATGGCTATATCAGGGATTACCTTTATGTTCTCGGGGCTTGGGGCGATTTTGGCAATTATCATTGCAATCTTAATATCTTTTTGGAAGATTGAAGCTGCTATAGAAAATATAGATGCAAAGCAGGAAGAAGAGATTTAATGTAACTAACCTAAAGAGGAAAGATTAAATTCAGTAAGGAAGGGGGATAAAATATGCCTTTATATGAATATTATAAAAACGCTGAAAATAAAGTGGCCATTTCCGACAAGGCAAAATCAGACATTACGACAGGCACTCAAAAGGTGGCAGACAGAATTGCAGAGGTTCTGGGCGGTGCCGCCGCGATGGATGGCTGGTATGGAGTGGACTGGAAAGAGATAAAAGAAAAGATAGAAAACAGTTGCAGAAAAGCGGGAAAAAATATTGAATTTATCCATGCGGCACAATTATTCTCAAGTGAAGAGGAGATTGCTTTATATCAGAAAAAATTTATTACCGATGACCCTTCGTTTGGCTGGGTCAATGATGACGGGACTTTGCTCGATATCATGGATGAAGACAAGATAAATGCAGTAAAACAGCAGATTGAAGATAACAGAAGTAAGGGGATTATCACTTTCCTATATGGGGCAGGAGCCGCGGCTGAGCCTCTGCAGGAGAGTCTGGATTTGATAATGTATGCGGATTTTACTATGCAGCCGATGCTCTGGAAAATGTGGGGCGGAGAGCTGGTACCGTTTGGAAAGACGGAACCGGTGGCTTCCTATGAATGGAAACAGTACTATTACAGCGATTTTTATTTATTGCTGAGACAGAAAAAGGTTCTGTTTAAAAAGATGGACTATTATATCGATGCGGTACACAGTGATTCTCTGAAAATGATGGGCGCAGAAGCGTATAACCAGATTATTGATGCGGTTGTCAGTCAGCCTATCAAACAGGTGAAAATTCTTCAGCCGGGTCCGTGGGGAGCTTACCGCTACAAAGATTTGTGGGAAGTCGAAGGTCTGGAGTGTAATGCCTGGAATGAGTTGGCGGGAATCGAATTGAGTGTGCTGGTGGATGTGGGGCTGGAAGAAAATATCAATATGCCCGCACAGAATATCATGCAGCGTCCTGTACAGGTAGTGGGAGAGTATGTCAACAATACTTATCCGGATTTGATGCCTCTGCAGGTATGGCTGGACGATGGTTATTTTAAAGAGGAGGTGCCGATTGAAAGAGCGGCTATGCCGATTCACGACCATCCGTCCACTAAATATGTAAAAGAACATTTTAATGAACCACTGGGACGATATGAGACTTATTATATTGTAGAATCCTATAAAGGTTCAGCTACATTGATGGGCTATAAGGAGACTGCTGATTTGGAAGAATGGGAGAAGTTATGCTGTGAATCCCAGAATCAGAAAAAGATTGAAAACTGGCAGGATTATGTATGTAAATGGGATACCAACCCTGGAGATTT
Organism: uncultured Ruminococcus sp.; assembly: GCA_900541505.1. Lineage (GTDB taxonomy): Bacteria > Bacillota > Clostridia > Lachnospirales > Lachnospiraceae > Mediterraneibacter. The sequence continues at coordinate 7,759 of UQKK01000013.1, read as the reverse complement.
ATTCCTGATTCCTCCGGGAACTTCTCATGGACATGGCGGAAATCAGATGATTCTGGAGATGGATACAGGACCGAGTGTTGCCGGGACAGAATATTCTTTCTTTACTTTTGATTATGCGAGAAATACATGGGACGATGATACTAAGACGATGACAGCGAAGCCTATGCGCATGCACACAAAACACTCCTTCCAGAATAATAAATGGATTCGTGAGAACCGTGTCAAAGATACACACAGAGCCCGCCCCATTGCCCTGGAAGGGGATGGAAAGTACCGGAAGGACCAGTATACAACGATTCCGGAGATGCCCTTCCATATTGAGAGGATTTATTTTGAAAAGGAAGCCGTAAATGATACGGAAGGTAAATATATGCAGATGGTGACCCTGGTAGAAGGAGAGCGTGTGACAATTCGTTCAAAGAAAAATCCAGAGCTTCAGACAACGATAGACAGATATCAGGCATGTATTATACCGGCAGGATTCGGTGAACACGAATATGTGAATGAATGCGGCGGGCAAGCGATGGTTGTGTTGATTCGTCTGAAAAAGGGCTGATTAGTTTGATTGAAAGAGATGGTGGAGAATGTGAAGAAAAAAGTAATCGCGGCAGGTCATATCTGTCTGGACATCACACCGAAATTTGAAAATGGCAGGGCAAACAGGCTGACGGACGTTTTGATTCCCGGCAAACTGATTAATGTGGGGGAAGCGGATGTACATACTGGGGGTTCTGTGGCAAACACCGGGCTTGCCATGAAACTTTTGGGAGCAGATGTGTCCTTGATGGGAAAGATTGGAAAAGATACATTTGGAGATATGATTTTAAAATCATTGGAGAAATATGGGGCAGAAAAGGATATGCTGATATCTTCCAATGAAACTACATCTTATTCAGTCGTGCTGGCGATGCCCGGAATTGACCGTATTTTCCTTCATAATCCCGGTGCAAATGATACATTCTGCGGAGGTGATATTCCGCAGAGAGCATTGGAGTCGGCGGATTTGTTCCATTTTGGTTATCCGCCCCTTATGAAACAGATGTATCAGAATGATGGGGACGAGCTGCTTGAAATTTTATGCCGGGCAGAGAAATGCGGGGCAGCGACTTCTTTGGACTTTGCAGCCATAGATGAAGAGTCAGAAGCAGGAAAGGCGGATTGGGAAAAGCTGTTGGAAAGATGGATTCCTCATGTAGATTTTTTTGTTCCCAGTGTGGAAGAACTGTGCTTTATGCTGGATAAAGAAAGATACGCAGATTGGCAGAGAAGGGCGCAGGGCAAAGATATTACGGAAGTGTTGGATGTAGAAACAGATGTAAGACCACTGGCAGAACAATGTATGAGTTTCGGGGCGAAAGTACTTCTGATTAAGTGTGGTGCTAAGGGGATGTATTACCAAACTGCCGACCGCCTGACATTGCTCAAGGCTGGAGTGAAGGCGGAATTGGATATCAACAAATGGGCGGAGAAAAAAGGCTTTGAGAAGAGCTACGTCCCGGATAAGGTAGTATCGGGAACCGGAGCGGGAGATACCTGTATTGCGGCTTTTTTGACAGCGGTACTGGAAGGATATTCTCCGGAGCATGCAGTGCGGTTGGCAGCGGCTGCGGGTGCAGCCTGTGTAGCGGAATATGATGCGTTGAGCGGTTTGAAAAGTTTTGAGGAATTAGAAAGACGGATAAATCACGGATGGAAAAAAAGAGGAGAATAGAAGATGTTAGTAAATATGAATGAAGTGCTTCTGCCTGCTAAGAAGAACCATTACGCAGTCGGACTGTTCAATGCAGTAAATCTGGAGCTTGCCAGAGGAATCCTCAGTGCGGCGGAAACGCTGCACGCCCCGGTCATTATGGGGACGGCGGAAGTGTTGCTGCCATATGGACCGTTAGAAGAGGTGTCCTATTATCTGATACCAATGGCAAAAAAAGCAAATGTTCCGGTCGTAGTACACCTGGACCACGGGTTGAATTATGACACCTGCGTGAAAGCGCTGGAACTGGGTTTCAGTTCCGTTATGTACGACTGCTCTACAGATTCCTATGAAGAAAATGTACGGAAGGTAAAAGAAATGGCAGATATTGCTCATTCCCGCGGAGCGACAATTGAAGGAGAATTAGGGCATGTAGGAGATAACGAAGGCTCGGCAGAAGGAAGCTCCCACCTGCTTAATCCGGAACAGTTTTTTACAGAACCGAAGATGGCAAAAGACTATGTAGACAGAACCGGCGTTGATGCACTGGCAATCGCGGTGGGAAACGCGCATGGTGCTTATAAACTTCCGCCAAAATTGGATTTTCAGAGAATACGTGAGATTGCAGAAACAGTTGATGTGCCTCTTGTACTGCATGGGGGTTCCGGACTTTCTGACAGTGATTTTAAACGTGCGATACAGGAAGGAATCAGTAAAGTAAATATTTTTACGGACATCAATGTGGCAGCTGTAGAGGCGGAATTTAAGAAATTTAACAGTATGGATAAAGGACTTATAGACCTGATTCCGGCGGCAGTAGAAGCAGTCAAGCAGGAAACAATGAAAAAGATAAAACTGTTTTCCAGTGATAAAAAGGCGGCATGTACATTGCAGAAGGCGGCGAGCCAGGTGGATGTGCAGAAAATAGCCGAATTGGTAGCAGCAGAATTAATAGCGAGAAAAAGATAAAAATTGTAGCTTAGAAATCACAGCAGAGCCTAAAATGCAGAAGATATCAAACTTTATGAGCTTGTCGGGGGCAAGCAAAGTGTGTAAGTTCCTATGCGGAATTTTCCAGAAGGCTCTGCTGTGATTTTGTATGAAAGTCTCTTTAGGATTAGCTGTTCTCCTCCGGTACAATCTGAAATTGTTTATACAGTTTCTTCCTGAATATGTAAATGAAGTCAATTATGATGGAACAGTCAAAGCGCTTGCATTCCTGCTGGGGAATGAGTGCCATGTTTCCCATGGAAAGAATTCGGAAGCTGATATTCGAACTGACAGAGGGAGAGATTGTCCTGTCAGACGGGATGATAAACGGATTGTGCAAAGAATTCTCTGCGAAAACAGAGCCGGAGAAAAAAGAGATTATTCGGAAACTGATGCTCTCACCGGTTATGAACGCGGATTTTACCAATGCGCGTGTAAACGGGCACGGAGCACAGGTACTTGTACTGGCATCTCCATCCGAAGACGTGGCCTTATATATCGGCAGGGAAAAGAAAGGGCACGAAGGAATCAAAGGGACTCCGTTGGAGCATTACATGGGAATTGTGGTGCATGACCATGACCGGACATTTTACCGTTATGGGCAGGGGCACCAGGAGTGTATCCAACATGACTGCCGATACTTAATCGGTAGTAAGGAAAATGAATCGGAACGGGAGTGGAACTGCCAGATGCATGACTTAATCCGGGAGATGCTCCATTACAGGAACGGTCTGGGAACAGATGAAAAACCGGATTCGGAGAAAGTTGCTGAATTCGAAAGAAAGTATGACGAGATACTCGAACATGCAGAAAAAGAATACGGAGAGGACCCGCCAAGCGAGTATTATAGGGAAGGGTAGAATCTTTTCCTGCGGTTAAGGGAATATAAGGAAAGTGAACTGCGTTTTCTTCATGACAGGAGAGTTCCGGCAAACAATTCCTTGTGTGAAAGGCTCGCCAGGGTTTATAAGAGGAAACAGAAACAGGCAATCACGCTGCGAAGCCAGGAAAGTTTAGAATATATCTGTGACGGGCTGAGCGTGGTCTATTTGCTGCGTTCTCAAAAAGAAGGGAGCGTGTACAAGTAGATTTGTAATATATACAGTAGAAAACGACCTGTAAAATCGCAAGAAGTAGCTGGCACTAACGCATAAAAGCCTAGTGCCAGCTAATTTTAATTATGAGATTGGCGTGGGTGTGAAAAGTAACTACATATGAAACGATGTGTAAAAAATGTGTATTGTAGTATTGACGAGTGTGTATCTGGTGTGTATAATATAATCATAAAGGAGGTACACATGAAGCAAAGGGACTTAGTAAAGAGACTGGAGCAAGTAGGATTTACCTTTGAAAGACACGGTGGGAACCATGACATATACAGACGCGGAAGTGACATAGAAAAGGTTCCAAGACACAAAGAGATTAATGAGAGGCTGGCAAGGGCAATACTAAGGAAGTGGGGAGCGTAAACTCCCCTCTCCAGTTACGCATTATTAAGTCTTATGTATAGAGAGGAGGTCGACATGAAAGCTGTTTATCCTGTGATTTTTACAGAAACGGAAGATGGTGTCTTGGTTGAAGTTCCTGACTTGGAAATACTTACGGAAGGAAAAGATATTCAAGACGCTATTGAAATGGCGCGAGATGCTATTGGTATAACAGGTATTTCGATGCAGGATTACGGAGAAACAATACCTGAACCAACAAATTTCGGAGAAGTGGATATTAACACAGGAACATTTGCTGCTGATGGCAAAAGCCGGGTATCTTTGGTGGATATTGATTTTGATGTTTACAGGAGGAAGAATGATGTCAAAACTGTAAGAAGAAATGTTACATTACCAAACTGGCTGAACAGAGAAGCAGAGGAAGCACACATCAATGTGTCAAAAGTTCTCCAGGAGGCATTGATGACGAAATTAGGAGTGAATAAATACTAAATGCAGGAAGGCACCCTCCGGGGTGCTTTTCTAATGCGAAAAGGGAACCTCGCTAAAGGTTCCCCTTACTCATTGCATAAGATGATGATACAGTATGTCAATGAACTCACTGTTGGTGGGCCTATCCGTAAGCGGATATTTGGCGATTTCCTTCAGGAGTTCGCGGTTGCCTTGATACTAGCAGCGTTTGACTACCGTGCGCAGGCAGTGCTCCACATTATACCGTGTGGTATGGAAGTAAGAGGCTACCTCCACATAGAGCGCCTTGTAAACAGATGTGAGGTAGTCTTCATTCTGAGTGCAGAGATACAAGGCATAAGTAAGATAGTTGTAACCAAGGTAAGTAGAATTGATGCCGAGACACAGGAGAAGGTTTTGAATTTTTTCTCCCATAAAGATTCCCCCTTTTTCTTTATCATAAACGAAAATATTCTAAATGGAAAAATATGGAATTTTAAAATCCTCGGTGAAACTATATAAAATTAGATATTAATCGACATTTCTCGATATTTCTCGATACGATTATTGAGAAAATAAAAAAAGTGGGGCAGAACATACAAAATCCGAACCCATCTCTGAGTTCGGATTTGCCTTTTTCAATGGAGTATACGGGATTCGAACCCGTGGCCTCAACAATGCGAATGTTGCGCGCTCCCAACTGCGCTAATACCCCATCTTAAGTGGAAAGGAATTGCCGAAAAGCAAAGCTGTTATCCACTTCTCTATTGCTAACTTACCCATCTATAATAGCAGGTTTCACCGGATAATTCAATAGCAATTTTCATTCTATGGAGCGCCGGGAGGATAAGAACTTTGCGTTTGTTTCTCCCAGAGAAATCTAAGTTTGAATTTGAATATCAGTAAATTATGACCTCTCAACAGAGGTTACAGTGTTTTAATAAAATCCTCCAAAAGCCTTGAAAATAAAGGATTTATCGCAATGTGTTCGCCTTATCTCTTTATACGGTCACACACAAGTTTACTCTTTCCCTCATTGCTCATAAGGGCAAATGCAAGGGCAAGAAAATCTCATAACAAGAATAAACATAAGTGTGGCAATCGGAGAACTGTGATGTATGTGCGAATATATTATAATGGAGGATTTTTCAATGGACAAGTATATTTACGATGATAAAAATGATCTGTGGTATGAACTGCAAGGAGATTATTATATTCCTTGTCTTATCTTACCAGCCGAAAAAGAACAGCCTATCGGCTTATGGGGACAGCGACACTTGCAGTATTTGAAAGAATACCGCAGGATTACATACCTTAATCTGCTCACAAGCGGCAGGCTGAACACTTACCTTGCCGACATTGATAAGCAGACGGAGGAGATGTTCTTTCGGTTGGTAGAGCAGATGAAACAGGCACAAGGTATTATGGAACAGTTAAAGGCAGAAAACGCCTTAGAATGGACAGGGCGGCTCAATAACATACGGGCGTGTGCAAGGGAGATTGTGGAGAGGAAGATTATTTTTGCATAAGGCAAAGGCGGCAGGGAGAAATCTCTGCCGCTGTTCTTTTGGGTGGTGGTGCTCACGATTCGTTTCTTGCTATTGTTCGTTTGACCGAGTATAATATATCTACTAATAATGTGGAGGTTTGTTATGTTTGAATATATGACGGTACAGGAAGCTGCAACTAAATGGGATATTTCAGAACGAAGAATACAGACACTATGTTCTGAAAACAGGATTGAGGGTGTTGTACGTTTAAGCAGAGTATGGCTCATACCAAAAGATGCAAAGAAACCGATAGATAGGAGAAAGAAGAACAACGAGAAGTAAAAAAGGATTTTGGGCAGTTGCAACTGCCAGTTGACATATTGAATGGTGCTGATTGGTGGTTAGCAACTTTATCAATCGCTAAAATAAATATAACAATCACATTAACAGGAGGACAAAATTATGATTTTTGCCGATAAACTTATTTTGTTACGAAAAAAAGCAGGCTGGTCACAAGAGGAGTTAGCCGAACAAATGAATGTAACACGACAATCTGTTTCAAAATGGGAGGGAGCACAATCTGTTCCTGACCTTGATAAAATGATACGCCTTTCCGAACTATTCGGAGTAAGTACAGATTATTTACTTAAAGACGAAATTGAGCAAGCAGAGCATATCAACTCGTCCAATGATATGCCGTCATTAAAGCGTGTCTCTATGGAGGAAGCAAATGCTTTTCTCTCTGTAAAATCAAGGACAGCTAAAACAATAGCGTATGCTGCTTTTTTGTGTATCTTATCTCCGATAGCTCTTTTGATATTGGGTGCAATTAGTGAAAGTACGTCAGGCGGCTTGAGCGAAGATATTGCAGGTGGAATTGGAATGATTGCTCTTATTATTTTTGTAGCAATAGCCGCCGTAATGTTTATATCAAGTGGTAGCAAAACCGCTCCCTTTGCATATTTGGAAAAAGAAAAGTTTGAAACCGAGTATGGCGTGAGTGGAATGGTTAAAGAACGCAAAGCAAAATACAAAGATTTGCACACAAAGAATAATATTGCAGGAACTTGTTTGTGTATTACTGCCTTAATTCCGCTTTTTGTTGGAGCAATAATTGACGCTGATAACGACCTATTTCTAATAATTATGCTTTCCTTTTCATTTATCATTGCAGGTATAGGTGTGATTTGCTTCATTAAGACGGGTATTATATGGGCGAGCTATGAAAAGCTTCTGCAAGAGGGAGAATATTCTAAAGAAAATAAGGAAAAACCGTCTATTGCAGTTGCTGTATATACTGCATATTGGGTAATAGCAACAGCAGTATATGTGGGATATAGTCTATCATCAAATAATTGGGGGCAGAGTTGGATAATTTGGGTTGTTGCGGGAGTTATGTTTCCTGCTATCGTTGCAATTACCAACGCCTTTGATAAAGAATCAAAATGAGAATAGAATGGCTATTATGCCCTATCTGTAAAAGTAAAACACGCCTTCAATTACGAGAAGATACCGAATTAAAGAATTTTCCCCTCTACTGCCCTAAATGCAAGCAGGAAACACTTATCAACGCAAAGGATTTACAGATAACCGTTATTCAAAAGCGGGAACACTAATCAAACTATGTAAGCCGCCGCATGGGTAATACCATAGCGGCGGTTTTCGTGCCTATCGGCTGTCTCTGTCAAAGG
>UQKK01000012.1 GCA_900541505.1 uncultured Ruminococcus sp. | reverse complement strand
CTGCCAACGAAGGGAGGGTTCTTACATACGAACAGATTTATCAAAAGATATGGGGAAATTATGTACAGGATATAGAGAACAACACGATTGGCTCCCATGTATGCAAATTAAGAGAAAAACTATACAAAGCCTGCCCGGATCGGAAATTTGAAATCCGGTGTGTGCGTGAGATAGGATACTGTTTCGAGACTAAGTAGGATGAAAAACAGTCTGATCATGTTGGTTAGACTGTTTTTATTGTCAAAACCAACTAAAAATCGGATTGTCCGCTAAAACACTGTATCTATCAGCAATTTCAAAGGTTGAAATACTTCAAATTACTACGATTTTACGGCTGACGGCAACAACGTGAAAGTGAGCGTTGCAGTGAAATTCATTGACAATCAGACAAAAGCGACACAGGTATCACAATATGAGCTGACGCTTCATAAGGATAGCAACTGGAAGATTATTCAGTAAAATCCTACTCTCATAATATGCTAAAACTCATATTATGAGGGATTTTCTTAAAAATGAACGGTATACAAGTTTTGATTTTTAATAATGAACATCTATTGCAAACAATCTTTATATCTTCTATGATAAGCCTAGGGAGGTGATATGGTGCAAGTGAAAAAAGCTGAAATGCGACAAACTATAATAGACGTGGCAACAGATGAATTTATGAAAAAAGGATATGAAAATGCTTCACTACGAGTAATTGCTCAAAAATCTCACACTACTCTTGGAAATATATATCACTATTTCAAAAACAAAGAAATTCTTCTGGAAACTATTGTACTCCCTGTTCTGGACAATATAGACGCTTTAATGGACGAGCACATTCAAAATTATAAAGCTAATGTGCTATCAAAAGAGGAACTTTTGTATTACACAGAACATTTGGAAGAATATGTTGAAAAATTTGAATTTAGATGTTTGTTTGATAAAAGAGTTGTTATTATCCTTGAGTTAAAAAGCTCACATTTACTAAAAAGAAAAGAAGAAATCATTGACAAAATACAAAAACACTTGCAGGAACATTATCACTTAAATGATGATGCTCATTATGCAAAAATTGTGCTTGATGTATTAACTGATTGTTTAAAACACGTCTTAATTGAACATGAAAATATGGACGACGCTAAAAGGGAATTTATTAAATTATTCCAATTATTCTGTACAGGTGTAATGGGACAAATGATATAAAATTCTTGCAAAAATTATGTTCTTTTAGGGACGTGTTTTTCTTATACCCATTTTTAAGAAAGGAATGAATTTTATGGGAATGATACTTGCAAAAAATGTTTCAAAAATTTATGAAACTGGCTCAAAAAAAACTTATGCTTTGAGTGATGTTTCCTTTGAAATTGACAAAGGAGAATTTGTGGTGATTTTAGGGCAGTCGGGAGCTGGAAAAAGCACCTTATTAAATATCTTAGGTGGAATTGACTCTTTAAGCACTGGAGAAGTAATCGTTAATGACAGTCCCCTTTCAAAAATGAAAGAAAATGAATTAGCTGAATATAGAGCAAAAGAAATTGGATTTATCTTTCAGTTCTATAATCTTATTCCTACTTTAACAGTATATGAAAATGTTGCATTGATGAAAGATATTAAAGATGACATTCTCAATCCAATAACTATATTAGAACGTGTTGGGCTGAAAAATCATGTAAAGAAATTTCCTAATCAGCTATCTGGCGGTGAACAGCAAAGAGTATCTATTGCTAGAGCTATTACAAAAAATCCAGAAATATTATTGTGTGATGAGCCAACAGGTGCTTTGGATAGCGAAACAGGTTGTAAGGTTTTACAGCTTATTCAAGATGTTTGCCGAGAATTTCAAAAAACAGTAATTATCGTAACTCATAATTCCAATATAGCAAAAGTGGCTGATAAGGTAATTCGATTAAAAAATGGAAAAATTTTGGAAATATCACTTAATGATAGTCCCGCAGATATAAAGGAAGTGGAATGGTAAAATGCTGATTAGAAAAATGCTCCGTGATGTTTGGAAAAATAAAGTTCCTTTTGTTGCTATATTTTTGATGATGTTCGCTGGAAATTTTATTTTCTCTGGAATTACTAGCGAATATAATGGAATGAATAAATCTTTTCATTCTTTTATTGAGGAAACTAATCTTGCTGACGTATGGGTAACTTCAAATGGATTTAATAGCACCGATATACAAACTTTGAAAGATGATAAGAATATCTCGAATGTTGAACAGCGTCTATTGCTCAATGCTACTCTGAGTAACAACTCTGAAAAATCTGTTGATTTGTATGTTTTAGACAATACAAATGATATTTCAAAAATGAAAGTTGTGGCTGGGAAAAACTATTCTGCTGATATAGATGGTTTGTGGCTAGATTACACCTTTGCTAATGAAAATGACTATAAACTTAACGATACTCTAACAGTAGATGTAAATGGACATGAAATAAAAAAAGTAATAGTAGGATTTTGTTATTCCCCAGAATATATCTATAATACAAAAAATGGAGAAATGCTTCCCGATCACAAAAACAACGGGTTTGCGTTTGTTAATGAACAATTTGTCAGTGGCTTACTTCCCGTATCATATAATCAATTATTGATAACAGGAAACGGAGACATAGAAAAATCCGTAAAAGATATTTTAGGCTCTAACAATATCACGATTGTAGAGAAGAATAATCACCCTAGTTATTCAATGATAAGTGATGAAATCACACAACATAAGGAAATTGGCTTGATTTTTGTAGCCGTATTTTTCTTTATTGCTATGCTCATTACTATTACAACGGTACATCGTTTGCTTAATTCACAACGTATGCAGATTGGGATTTTAAAATCGTTGGGATTTCGTAAACGAAAACTCTACATACACTATATTTCGCATAGTACATTTGTATGTGCGGTAGGGTCTTTTATCGGCTGGTGTATTGGTTATATTATTCTACCTAAGACACTTTATCCAGTTATGGAAGAAATATATACTTTGCCAAAATTATCTCCCTCCATGTTAAGTGGTAGTTGGTTAATGCCTATTATATGCACTCTGATATGTCTGTTAATTTCTATGCTGGTATGCAGAAAATATCTAAGAGGTAATGCGTCAATTATACTCTATTCTAATTCGACGGGAAAAAATTATAAAGATTTACCTCTTTATTCATTACGAAAACATTTATCATTTTATGGTCAATGGAATGTACGAGATATTTTTCGCAATAAGCTGAGAAGTTTTATGACAATATTTGGTGTAATTGGTTGTGTATCTTTATTATTTGCTTCATTGGGATTGTATACATCAATGAATAATATGTCGGATTGGACATTTGATAAGATACAGACCTATAACACAAAGGTAACAGGTGATTTCACTGATGAAGAATATAAAAGTCAGTTAATAAAAGATATGTTTGGTGAGGAACTAATGGAAACATCTGTTGAAATTGAGCATGAAGGTCAAGAACAGACCGTTGCCTTTACAGGATTGGAAAGTCAAGATTTTATTCGATTATACGATACTGACAATCATAATGTGAATTTAAAATCTGGTATTGCTGTTTCAAAAAATACGGCAAAAGAAATGAACATCAAAGTAGGTGACCGCATTAAATGGAGATTTTCTGGAAACTCTACATGGTATTTAAGTGTTGTAAAAGTAATTATCCGTACACCTATGACACAGGGAATTACTATGATGAAAACGGAAATGGAAAAAGAAAACATACCGTTTATTACAACATCTATTATTGGTGAGGAAATCGAAAATGCAAAAATAAATACTGATTATATCAGCAGTATACAAAACAGGGCTGATTTAGAAGAAAGTTTGAGTACCATGCTAAATGCGTCAATTATGTTAAGTACTTTATTCTTAATCATGGCGGTATTGCTTGGAAGTGTTATTCTATATAATTTAGGAACTTTATCTTATATGGAAAGATATAGGGATATGGCTACATTAAAAGTGTTAGGGTTTAATAACAAAAGAATTAGAAAACTTATGATACAGCAAAATATATGGCTTACAATAGTGGGAATTATTATCGGACTTCCTATCGGATATGGATTGTTGGGTATTATGGTAAGTACAGTACAGACATCAATAGATATGGAAACATACGCTCCTGTATATGTATATGGTGTCAGTATTTTAGGTACATTTATTCTTTCGTGGATAATCAATAAGGTGTTATCTCTGAAAGTGAAATCTATTGATATGGTATCAGCATTAAAGATAAATGAGTAGATATGAAAGAAGGCGTAGGTGATAATATGGGGAAAATTAGTTTGGTAATTGCATATTAGAAAACTGAGAGTAAAAATGGAAAGAAGGAAGATAATATAGGACGTTTATTAGTTGCAGAGTTTAAAGGAAATGAAACACGTCTTTTCGATGAAATCATAGAAGTGTTCCGTAAATATCCAGATTTTCAAAAATATGAAGTAGACTACACACAGACAATCTCTTTTCCCAATCTTGAAATATTTCCAGATCAAAGAAAGGTATATTGCGGGAAACGGGAAGTATCTTTGACTACAAAAGAATTTAACCTATTGTGTTATTTTGCAGCCAACGAAGGGAGGGTTCTTACATACGAACAGATTTATCAAAAAATATGGGGGAATTATGTGCAGGATATAGAGAATAATACGATTGGCTCCCATGTATGCAAACTGAGAGAAAAATTATACAAAGCCTGCCCGGATCGGCAATTTGAGATCCGGTGTGTGCGTGAAATTGGATACTGTTTCGAGGGTAAGTAGAAAAAACAGTCTGATCTTGACGGTCAGGCTGCTTTTTGTTGTCATTGGCTCTTTTCAAAAATATTTATTTCAACGGAAAAGAAACTGTAAATGTTGCTCCCCCGCCAGCAGTATCGCTCACTTGTATTACTCCATTTAACATTCCAGTTAATTCTTGTGCTATGCTAAGACCCAAACCAAAATTTGTTTTATTTGTATGAGATTTATCCCCGCTGAAAAAACGGTCAAAGATATATTTCTTATCTTCATCAGTAATGCCCTGTCCGTGGTCGATAACAGAGAACGCTATTTGGTGTTTGGTATGGACTGCTTGTACTTCCAATAAAGAGTTAGAAGATATTTCCCCGGCGCAATGGGACAAGCTCTGTACACTGGATGAATACCCCAGCGATAGTTTTATGTTCTCGGCCTTTGGCTATGACCTACATATCCGGGACGAACTGGTGGCCGGGGCCTTTGCCAGCCTGCCGGAGCAGGAGCAGCAGATTTTAATTCTGCATTGTGTCGCGGCTATGGCGGACGGCGAGATCGGCGGCCTTGTGGGGATGTCCCGCAGCGCCGTCCAGCGCCTCCGCACAAAGACTTTGAACGAACTGCGGCAGAGGTTAGAGGATAACGGAGGGAGGAACGCGAAATGAAGCAGCCCACATTCCACGGCAGGGTGCTTCTGCCCCTGTCAGTCTTTGCTGACGCCCGCACCGGTGATCCGCTGGCAATGGAGCGCATCTTGCGGTACTATGACGGCTACATAAACAAGTTGTGTACCCGGACGCTCTACGAGCTGGACGGTACGCCCCATGTGCGGGTGGACGAGTACATGAAACACCGATTGCAAAACAAGCTGATCCGTGCCATCCTAAAGGACAGCCTGTGAGAAAACGCCGGGCGCAGGGCCAGCAGGCCGCCGCGTCCGGCGCTTTCTCATGGGCTGTTTTCTACGCATTTAGAAGCCTATTCTGGCGGGGATTGGATAATCTGTCCTACCTGCCCGCCGACCGTGCAAGGAGAGCCTTGCTATGATTGGTGTTTCAGTATTTTAAATGCGTATATTGTAGGGAGTATTTTTGCTTATGTGCATTTTTCTTCCAGAATGATTGCCGGGTTAAAATACTGTTCCACGGGCAGACCGCAATTTCTGATTAGCTGTATGATAACCGGAAAGCTGGGTATCGTTCCGTCGTTTTCGATATTCGCCATATAGCATCACCCATTTACATTGTATAATTCATATTTGCCCAATGGAATGTTGCTATATGCAGGTAAGTTAAACTTTATAATTCATATTCTGGTGTCTAAAGTTTCTATTTATCTTGCAAATTTTCATCGCCCCATGACTTCATAAAATTTAATACGGAAATAAAACTTTCTCCTAATTCTGTGAGAGTATATTCCACACGGGGAGGGACTTCATGATAGTCATGTCTTATTAAAAATCCATCAGCCTCTAATTCGCGGAGCTGCTTAGTTAATGAGGACTCTGTAATTTCACCAATGTGTCGTCGTAGTTCCCCAAATCTATGAATATCCCGAATAGCAATGTAATATAGAATTTCGATTTTCCACTTTCCGCCTAATATTTTTTGGAGCGTGGACATCGTTTTGCATCTTTCAATCGCAAGTTCCGTTTTTCTCATCTCTGCGCTACTCCTTTCTTATACAATTATATATCTTGTTCAATCGTAAAGCAAGGTACTACAAAAAAGTACAGTACTTTTCAAATTGGCGTACAATGATATAATGAGCGTAAAGGAGGAAAACAATATGCACTATACAGGAACAATTTGGAGGCCACCCTATGAGGCTTCTTCTTTATTACTGGAAGTTACCGCTGGATGTACACACCATAAATGCAAATTCTGTACGCTTTATAATGATTTGCCTTTCAAGTTCAGAATGTCCCCGATGGAGGATATTGAAGCTGATTTACAGGAAGCAGCAAGCGCGATTAAGCGATGGAAAGGGTTTGGATTTGACCGTACCTTTCTCACGGGGGCCAATCCCTTTGTTTTGAAGTTTGAGCGGCTAATGGAAATTGCCGATTTGGTTCACAAATATATTCCAAGCTGTAAAACAATCGGAAGTTTTGCCCGTATTACCGACGTTACATTAAAAACAGACGATGAACTGGCCTCACTTCATAAAGCGGGTTATGATGGCCTGACGATTGGAATTGAAACTGGAGACGATGTAGCTTTGCGCTTTATGAACAAAGGGTATCTTGCTGCCGATATTGTAACACAATGCAAACGTCTTGACCGTGCCGGTATTCATTATAGCTTTTTCTATCTTACAAGTATATCAGGTGCGGGGCGAGGCGAAATTGGTGCTAAAGCAACGGCGGAAGTATGCAACCAGCTTCACCCTACCGAAGTTGGCGCAAATATGCTTACAATTTATCCTGACTCGGAACTTTATCAGGAAATCCAAAAAGGAAATTGGACAGAAGAAAGCGAGTTAGAAAAGTATAAAGAAGTAAGAACCTTGATTGAACATTTGACAATTCCTACGATGTTTGGCGCTTTGGGGGCATCCAATGCTTTCCAGCTTATGGGTGAGTTGCCTCGTGACAAACAAAAGCTGCTGGATACTTTGGATAAAATCATTGCAAATGTTAGTGAAGAAGAACTGCGCCATTACCGCAAAAACTTAAAACATTTATGATAGGAGGATCGCTTTGCATTTTACAGGAAGAACATGGCGTCCACCTTATGAAGCTCACTCTGTTATCATACAGGCAACATCTGGCTGTACTTATCGGAAGTGTCGATTTTGCAATCTTTATAACCATGAGTGCTTTCGGATGTCTCCAATGGAGGAGTTTGAGGAGGATTTAGCCGAAATTAAAACATATCAGCCTAACGCCAGAAGAATTTTTTGGACAGGTGCAAACCCATTTGCTATGAGTTACGAAAATTTAAGGCTTAGAGCATGGACGGTTAGGGACTACTTGATTAAGTGCCAGACGATGGCCATGTTTTCGAGTATTCGGGATATAAAAAATAAAGAGGTCTGGCAGCTTAGGAAACTTCGTGCTGCGGGGATCAACGGTTTAAGTATTGGGACTGAAAGTGGCGATGATCAAACCCTGTTACTTGCCAATAAAGGATATAATTCTGATGATATTGTTGAACAGTGCCGGAAATTGGACGAGGCAGGCATTGAGTATTACTTTGTTTATATGACCGGTCTTGCAGGTAAAGGAAACGGGTATCGTAACGCTGTCAATAGTGCAAGGCTGTTTAGTCAGCTCAATCCCTATTTTATATCCGTGGACTCCTTGACACTATTCCCTGATACCGAGCTTTATGAAATGGCAAAGAGAGGCGAATTTGTACCCGCTGGGGAAAAAGAAAGAATTGAAGAATTGCAGGTATTCATCCAAAATCTTCAAATCAGAACACATCTACTTGCGAATACATCATCCAATTTTTATCCTGTAACAGCATTTCTGCCAAAGGAGCGTGAAAAAGTAATTAGTGAATTACAACATATCCTTGACACGGTAGACGAAGCAGAAATGCTTGAGTATAGAAACAACCTGAAATCTTTGGGATAAGCAAAATCTTCATAAACAATAACCTGCCGGACGACGGCAAAAGAAAAAAGCCGTCGTTCAGCAGTCATTTTTCCATGCCTGATTAAATTATGGCGGCTTTGAACAAATCAAGGCCGCCGTTCTTTTTGCCCTCATACCGACGACGCCCTGACGCTGGCGGGATCGGCGGCCCACGGAGGGAGCCGCCATGAAGCAAAGAGCGTTTCGACAGAATACGACAGGCTATGTACTGTCAAAAAAAGCCCGTTCCCGGCAACGGGGACAAGCGGCCATGAGTATGAACTATACTATGTAAAACATATTCATATTGCTTTCACTTTCGCCCGGTGGGTCTGCGACCTGCCGGGCGAAATTTGTTGTTTTCTGCGGTTTTTCGGTGCGGGCCGGGGCCGTTGTACTGCCACCGATGAAAGGAGCGGTGGAAACAGCTTAATCTTCTCATTCTCCCGCAGATCGGGGGTGAGAAGATGAACGAATACACCCCTGACTATGTGGAACGCTGCCAACTCGACCATTACTGCAAGCTGGTTCTATACCATGAAGCCATTGACTACCTGCGGGAAATGCAGCGATACCGTAACCGGCAAACATCCTTAGAGGATATTTCCCCGGCCCAATGGGACAAGCTCTCCACGCTGGACGAGTACCCCAGCGACAGCTTTGTGTTCTCGGCCTTTAGTTGTTAATATTATATAAATGTTTTTTGGGAGGTAATGGTAAATGATAAATGGAAATTGGATTCGTTGCCCTGTCTGTGGAAATAAAACTAGATTGCAGATTCGGCAAGATACAGAACTGAAAAATTTTCCTCTTTATTGCCCAAAGTGCAAACAGGTAACCTTAATTAAAGTAAAAAATTTACAAGTAAAAAGAGCGTTCGGATAAGGAGGCATTACATGGGCTGGGACATTGATGTACGCGAAAAAGTGTATCAGCGCCTTGCCAATGAGATTTTCTTTCGTATTTTGCATGGCGAGTATGCGTTGGGAGCCAAGCTGCCCTCATACATAGACCTTGCAAAAGAGGCCGGGAGCAGCCCGGAAACTGTCAGAAAGTCATTCCGTGAACTACAACAGCATG
Organism: uncultured Ruminococcus sp.; assembly: GCA_900541505.1. Lineage (GTDB taxonomy): Bacteria > Bacillota > Clostridia > Lachnospirales > Lachnospiraceae > Mediterraneibacter. The sequence continues at coordinate 73,161 of UQKK01000012.1, read as the reverse complement.
GCGTGATTGAAAAAACACGGCGAGGATATTTTGTGGCTTCGGATAATGCTGCGATAGCGGCGTTTCGGGAACGATACCTTGCTTCCGTTGAAGAAGAATATCACAACGCAATAGCAAAAGTAGAAATCTGAAAATCACATAAGAAACGATCTGCCCCACCCAATGGGTAAAAACCGTTGCAGGGCAGGTTATTTTCGCGCTTTCAATATACGTATCCCTACGATGGTTTTGAGTAATCAAGATCGCCGTTTCTTTGTGGATGTTACAAATAAAAGATGTCTTATTGAGATTATAACGGTAGTTTGGTAATTGCATACTAGAAAAATTGAGAGCAAAAATGGAAAGAAGGGAAACGATATAGGACGTTTATTAGTTGCAGAGTTTAAAGAAAATGAAACCCGTCTTTTTAATGAAATTATGGAAGTGTTTCGCAAATATCCAGATTTTCAAAAATATGAGGTAAACTACGCCCCGACAATATCTTTTCCAAATCTTAAAATACTTCCGGATCAAAGAAAGGTATATTGCGGGAAACGGGAAGTATCTTTAACTACAAAAGAATTTAACCTATTATATTATTTTGCTGCCAACGAAGGGAGGGTTCTTACATACGAACAGATTTATCAAAAGATATGGGGAAATTATGTACAGGATATAGAGAACAACACGATTGGCTCCCATGTATGCAAATTAAGAGAAAAACTATACAAAGCCTGCCCGGATCGGAAATTTGAGATCCGGTGTGTGCGTGAAATAGGATACTGCTTCGAGGCTAAGTAGGATGAAAAACAGTCTGATCTTGTCGGTTAGGCTGTTTTTTTGTTGTCATAATTTGCGATTCTTTTAACAGAAATGTAGGCATATCATAGTTAAACCATCGTTTTTCTACAGTATACTTCTCCTATTGTCAAAATAAGAGGAGAATAATGTATCGATATGTCGTATTCCTTCCTCTTTTGGAAAGGGGAAGTACTGCATAAGAGTAGGGCAGAATACATACCGATCAAAAAATAAATTATTTTCTTGTCAGTTCGTCGTAATTCCTATAAGAGTTGCGGCGTTTTTTTATTCGACAAAGTTCTGCTTAATCTCACCATTTTTTACAAATGATTACATAAATCTGCGAGAGGGTGTATCTGGAAGAAAACAGGTACGCCTTTTTTGTAATGATTTAAAGAGTCTTTTCCTTTCTTACAGGGAGCGGGGGCCACCGCTTCGATCTGAACTTTCAAAAAATTTCAGATCGGAGGAAAAGAAAATGAAGGGAAACCACCCCAAAAGAAGAAAGGACAAATATAATCCTTATAGTATATTTGAGTCAGATGGAAAATATTACATAGAGTTTGCAGATGGACAAAGAAAAGAGCATTGCATGGAAATCAGCAGAGAATTATATGAGGCGTTTGACAGTTTTGAACTGGATGATCTGAGACATCTCAATATCGTTGACCGGCATATCGAACAGTCAGAGATCTATGATATCACTTTACACAGGCGCTCCGGACAGACGGGAGAATCTGCAGAGAATGAGGCAATCCGGAAGATTGCGTTGGAAGAACTTTATACTGCCATATCCATGCTGCCTGCAATTCAGAAACGCCGGTTAGTCCTTTACTACTTTGTCGGACTGACCTATGAGCAGATCGCAGAGATGGAAAGTTGTTCTTTCCAGGCCATAGCAAAGTCTGTGACAGCAGCAGAGAAAAAACTGAAAAAACTTTTAGAATAGCGGGTAGAAAAATCGCTTGAGACTGAGGAAACAGGTGGAAGAGCTAATCTTTCGCCTGTTTTTTCGTAAGGGAAGAGCGGGCAAGGACCTTGAAAAGTTCATACCCATTCATCAAGTACGTTCCTGTTGCTATCGTGATGAGCGTAAGCCACGTTAGCGGGTACGCCATGATCCGGACGGGTAAAGGCAGCGAAATCCCACCTAATATAGAAGAATCGGTTTGCGGCTGTTTTATCTGTCCGGGGAGCGGGAAATACCCGGCTATAATTGTCAGATTGCTACTGATAAGGCGATAACAGGCAACAGGTATCATGATACTCCTGTCCGGTCATAAAGTCGAGCGTTAAGAGCGTCGCAACAAGTGAGGGCAGCTTTGGGAGAACCTCAGAGGGGTACAGGCCCGTGGAGCTGATCAGCAGTCAGCCGCTTGATGATTTCCCTGCATGAAATATATGCGATAACAGCCGGGGCGTCGAGGACAAATAGGCTGAAACAGGCATTTATGGTAGCCGGATACAGAGAAATGCTTTGCGTCCGGCTGATACATATCCGTTCTAAGTGATTGTTTCCAATGAGCGGGAGAACGCCTTACGGACAGAGAAAGTTTTAAGGCGTATAGCGGAAGGAGATGCGATTGTGGAAGAACAAGTAATGAAGCGTGGAGAGATCTATCACGCAGATCTGAATCCTGTTTTCGGGAGTGAGCAGGGCGGATACCGCCCCGTGCTGATCATCCAGAACAACCGGGGAAATCAGCACAGTCCAACGGTTATTGTTGCGGCCATTACGAGCCAGCCAAAGACAAAGCTGCCGACACATGTGCCGATAAACGGAATCAGTGGTCTGGAGAAAGAGTCCTTTGTGCTGTTGGAGCAGATCAGGACAGTGGATAAAAGGCGGTTGGATGATTATGTTGGCAGATTAAACCGGGATCAGATGAACAGAGTAGAGAAAGCGCTGCGCACAAGCATGGAAATCAAAAAACTGGACAAGCCGGTTCTGATGTGTTTATGCCCGGTGTGTGCAAAACCATTTTACAATTCAAAGGAACATTTTATCATCCGGGCAGATCAGAACCAAACAATAAAGGAAACGTGTATGTTTTGTAATGTGCGGCAGGGATACGATTATTTAATAAGGAAGAAATATTATTGAGAACAGGAAAAATCAGTTTGTCAAGTATGCGATTGAAGAAAATCGCACATTGGACGGTAAGAGGACTATGCGTTATTTTATAGGCGTACAGTCCTTTTATTGCCTGATCAGCGAAGGGAGGTGCAGTCATGACAGATTCTACTGATATATCAAAGAAAGTATATGAGGCGGAGGACATCCAGAAACTGCTTGGACTGGGGAGATCAAAAACCTACGAATTTCTGGATGAGGTTTTTCAAAAGCAGGAACCGTTCCGTGTCATCAAGATTGGGAAATTATATAGAATTCCATGTGCCCTGTTTGACAGATGGCTATACGGGGAATAGGAAAAGCAAGGTGTGAAATCAATGAATCAAAACAATCAGTTGACAAAAGCTGAAAAGAAAGAAGTACAGGAAGAAAAAAGGGTTGTCTTTTTTGAAGGAAATTCCTGGTATCACAGGACGAAAGAACTGATGGATGATCTGACCACCAAATACAGCAAAAAGGGTGGTTTTAAGACTCCGGAAGAGGCAGAGAAAAGCTACTGGGAATATGAGGAGCGCTACCGGGAAAAACAGAGAGAATTTCAAGTTGCGTTTTTAAAGAGCAAAGAAGTTATGTTTGGAGAATATCTTCAGTATTGGTTTGAACATATTTATTCTCTGCGGATTGAGACAACGACAAGAATGTTGGGATCGTATACACTGTATGAATTGATCCTGCCCAGTATGGAGACAGACATAAAGTTGAAATTTGTTACGGTGGAATATCTGGATCAGCTACTGGAGCAGGTGTCAAAAATTTGTTCTTCGGCAGGTAATAAAGGAAGAGAACTGCTGAGTCTGGCATTCAAAGACGCTCTGTTTGACGGATTTATCAATTATAATCCGGTTCCGGAGACAAAGCTTTATCCGAGGACAAAGCCTAAGATCAGAATATTCAGTAAAGCGAAGCTGAAAGTGTTCCTGCAGGCGGCCAGTAAGAATCCATGGTATCTGGAAATTCTAATGGGATTGTTCTGCGGCCTGAGAAAAGGAGAAATCCTTGGATTGAAATTCAGTGATTTTGACTTTGAAAAACATACCGTCAGGATCAGCCGTCAGTTAGTGGCAAACCCTAAAGTAAAAGAAGGATTTGAAATTGAAGAATATACGGTTGTCGAGCGTGATCCTAAAACAGAGAACAGTTTCCGGATACTGAAAGTTCCAAAGGCGATCATGAAAGAAGTGGAGCGCAGGCTCCATTATGTAGAGATGAAGAAAGAATGGTACGCCGGAAATTATGAAGATCATGGGTATGTCAGCAGCCGGGAGGACGGAAAGCCGAGAGGGTTAAGCTCCATGAATCAGGCGCTGACAAAACTCTGCGAGAGAAACGGACTTCCCGTTATCACTGTCCACGGGCTGCGCCATATGTTTGCGACCATTTTGATCGAGAGGGGCGTTCCGTTGGTAAAGATCTCCGGATTGTTAGGTCATAATTCCATTCATACCACCTACGAATACTACTGTGAGGTCATGGATGAGAAAGATAAGATCATCGCATTTATGAATGATACGTTTGTTCCGGAGCGGACAGGGACGGAGGGATAACCGATGAAGAAATTCGACTTTAAAAAATATGTGGAATTTAAAGTGTATTCTGTTACGACCATAAAGAAAGGCTACGGGTTCCGTGTCCTGCTGAAATTTGCAGATGGTTCCGATACTACCCAGCAGCACGCCGGGTTCTGCAGCAAGCGGGAGGCAAATGCACAGAGAGATGAGATCATCGGGCAGCTTCATGCAGGAACTTACATTGTATATGGAAAGATTAAAGTTGCGGACTTCATGGAGTTCTGGCTGGAAGAGATTATGCGTCCCCGGATAGCGGATAACAGCTACAATGGCTATAAAAATGTGGTTTACAACTACGTGAATCCGCAACTGGGAAAAATGTATATGGCAACGCTGAACCAGGGATATATCAGAAAGCTGTATAATTCGATTGCGGAGAAATACGAGTCTATTGCACGGCTGGCGAAAACCGTTATGAATACTGCACTGGATTATGCGAAGTCGAAGAATGTAATAGCGGTAAATCCTGCGGAGGGTGTTCCGCTGCCAAAGAAGATAAAGAAAAAACCATACCGTGAATTAAAGATAGATGTAAGCAAGACTCTGACGCTCCCGCAGGTATTTCAGTTGGTAGAGGCGAGCAAAGCGACGCCGATCCATATGCAGATCTTATTTGCAGTTCTGATGGGCCTGCGGCGTGGAGAGATCAACGGACTGAAATACAGTGATGTGGACTATATCAACCGCACGTTGAAAATACAGCGGCAGTTAGGGAAAAAGCCAAATTCCAAAGCAGAGGATGTGCCGCCTAAAATGCTGACAAAACAGGAGATCAAGCCTAAAACTCCGTCCAGTATCAGAGAGATACCGATCCCGGATTATGTGTTTGAGGCAATTCTGGAACAGCGCCGGATTTACGAGAAGAACCGCAGACGGCGGAGCAAAGAGTTCCGTGACTGGGATTACATCTGTTGTTCCACTTATGGAAATCCGAGAAGTAAAAGCTATCACCACAAATATTTTAAAGAGCTGCTTGCTTCACTGGGCCTTCCGGATATTCATTTCCATCAGCTAAGAAATACATATACGACCATTCTTTTGAAGCATGACTTTAATATCAAAGGAATCTCGCATATGTTAGGACATTCAAAAGAGATTATATCGGCAGACGTTTATGGGGATACTGCAGAGATCATTGAAGATTGCTTATATGCGATTGAACCATTTATGGAAGAAGTCCTTCCGGAAAGCCGGGAAGAGAAATACTACGATTACTCCGATCTGAAGGAAATAGACGAGGCGGCCGAGGAATATTTAATAGCGGCATGACAACAATATAAAGAAGAAATGATAAAAAAGTACAGATGTACACTCGAACATTTGTGCTTTTTTTAATTTTCATCCTATATACTTTTATCGTTATCTTTGCTATAATGTGCGAAAAGGGCAGAAAAAGGCCGGAGGTTTTTCGAGGTGCTCTGTCCGTTAAGGTTATCTTGTGCTATTTAGTCCTCAAAAAAGCGTTTTGTGACTTTTGCCTTTCTGGATTCGTAATGGTGTCCTATAAGGCTATTATTTTGACATTTTCGTTACGAATGAATTTTTTGAGGATGGCTGATATTGAACATATCAAAAGTCACAAAGGAGAGATTTCGCTATGGATAAATTCGTTTTAAAGGCCCCGTATCAGCCTACCGGCGACCAGCCGCAGGCAATCGAGGCGCTTGTAAAAGGGTTCAAAGAAGGCAATCAATGCCAGACTTTACTGGGGGTTACGGGTTCTGGTAAGACTTTCACCATGGCCAATGTGATCCAGGCATTGAACAAGCCAACGCTGGTCATTGCCCACAATAAAACACTGGCTGCTCAGTTGTACGGAGAATTCAAGGAGATGTTCCCTGATAACGCGGTGGAATATTTTGTCTCCTACTACGACTACTACCAGCCCGAAGCCTACGTCCCTTCCTCGGACACTTACATCGCTAAAGACTCCTCCATCAACGATGAGATTGACAAACTCCGTCTCTCGGCAACCATGGCTCTGATGGAGCGTCGGGATGTGGTGATTGTTGCCAGTGTTTCCTGTATCTACGGTCTGGGAAGCCCGGTGGACTACAAGAACCTGGTGATTTCCCTGCGCCCGGGCATGGTGCGCGACCGGGACGAGGTGATGGCAAAGCTGGTGGACATCCAGTACGACCGGAATGAGATGGATTTCCATCGCGGAACGTTCCGGGTACGGGGGGATGTGCTGGAGGTAATTCCGGCGAACTCCATGGATACGGCGGTGAGGATAGAGTGGTTCGGGGATGAGATTGACCGGATTACAGAGATTGACATCCTGACCGGGGAAATCAAGGATGAGCTGAAACATGTGGCGATTTTCCCTGCTTCTCACTATGTTGTGGACAAGGAGAATATCAACCGTGCGGTGAAGGACATTGAGGTGGAACTGGAAGAACGGGTGAAGGAGTTTAAGCGTCAGGACAAGCTTTTGGAGGCGCAGCGCATTGCGGAGCGCACGAATTTTGATATTGAGATGCTCAAGGAAACAGGATTTTGTTCCGGCATCGAGAACTATTCCCGGCATCTGGCAGGGCTGAAGCCGGGACAGGCACCCTATACGCTGATTGATTATTTCCCGGATGATTTTATCATGATGATAGATGAGTCTCACAAAACGGTGCCTCAGATTGGCGGTATGTACGCGGGAGACCAGTCGCGTAAGACGACGCTGGTGGACTATGGATTCCGCCTGCCCTCCGCAAAAGACAACAGACCCTTGAATTTTGAGGAGTTTGAGTCTAAAATCAATCAGGTACTCTTTGTCTCGGCGACGCCGGGACCCTATGAGGAGGAGCATGAGCTTCTTCGCGCTGAGCAGGTCATCCGCCCGACAGGGCTTTTAGACCCGGAGGTGGATGTGCGTCCGGTGGAGGGACAGATAGACGACCTGATTGGTGAAATCAACAAAGAAGTGGCAGAGAAGAATAAAGTGCTGGTGACAACGCTGACCAAGCGGATGGCGGAAGATTTGACTGATTATATGAGAGAAGTGGGCATCCGGGTGAAATATTTACATTCCGATGTGGATACACTGGAGCGTACGGAGATTATCCGTGACATGCGTCTGGATGTCTTTGATGTGCTCGTGGGAATCAATCTTTTGAGAGAGGGTCTGGACATTCCGGAGATTACGCTGGTGGCAATTCTGGATGCGGACAAGGAAGGGTTCTTACGTTCTGAGACGTCGCTCATCCAGACGATTGGGCGTGCTGCGAGAAACGCCAGGGGACATGTCATCATGTATGCGGACACTGTGACGGATTCCATGCGGCTTGCTATGGAGGAGACGAAGCGGCGCCGGGAAATCCAGATGCGATACAACGAGGAGCACGGTATCACCCCGCAGACAATACAGAAATCAGTGCGCGATTTGATAAGCATTTCAAAAAAAGTGGCTGCGGAAGAGATGCGCATGGAAAAGGATCCGGAGTCTATGAGCAGAAAAGAGCTGGAAAAGCTGATTGCAGACGTCACCAAGCAGATGAAGAAGGCGGCGGCAGAGCTGAATTTCGAGACAGCGGCAGAGCTGCGTGACAAACTCGTGGATTTGAAGAAAACCTTAAATGAGATGGACGACTGACATAACAAGAGAACCGTTTAGAAAGGATACTGAAACACTATGGGAATCAAGATGGACGCGCGTAAGTACATCAGGATACGCGGAGCAAACGAGAATAATCTGAAGAATATAGATTTGGACATACCGAGAAATGAACTGGTTGTCCTCACCGGACTTAGCGGCTCCGGGAAATCATCCCTTGCCTTTGACACGATTTACGCAGAGGGACAGCGGCGCTATATGGAATCCCTTTCCTCCTATGCGAGACAGTTTTTAGGTCAGATGGAGAAGCCGGATGTGGAGAGCATTGAAGGGCTGTCGCCGGCCATTTCCATTGACCAGAAATCGACCAACCACAATCCCCGGTCTACGGTGGGAACGGTGACGGAAATTTATGACTATTTCCGTCTGCTCTACGCCAGGATTGGGATTCCGCATTGCCCGAAATGCGGGCGGGAGATTAAGAAGCAGACCGTGGACCAGATGGTGGACCAGGTGATGGAACTGCCGGAAGGCACAAGGATTCAGCTTTTGGCTCCGGTGGTGCGGGGAAGAAAGGGGACACACGCAAAACTGTTTGAGCGCGCGAAGAAGAGCGGGTATGTGCGTGTCCGCGTGGATGGAAATCTGTACGAGTTGTCGGAGACGATTTCCCTGGACAAGAATATTAAGCACAATATTGAAATCATAGTGGACCGTCTGATTGTGAAGCCGGGGATTGAAAAGCGCCTGACAGATTCCGTGGAGAGTGTGCTGCATCTGGCGGAGGGGCTGCTGGTGGTGGATATCATAGGCGGAGAACCGATGAATTTCAGTCAGAGTTTTTCCTGTCCGGATTGCGGAATCAGTATTGAAGAAATTGAGCCGAGGAGTTTTTCCTTCAACAATCCTTTCGGCGCATGCCCGCAGTGCTACGGACTCGGCTACAAGATGGAGTTTGCCGAGGAACTGATGATTCCCGACCCGTCCCTATCCATCAATGAGGGAGCAATCGCGGTACTGGGATGGCAGTCCTGCACGGACAAATCCAGTTTTACGCGGGCAATCTTAGATGCCCTCTGCAGGGAATATCAATTTGATTTGGACACGCCCTTTGAGAAATACCCCAAAAAGATTCACGACGTCCTGATTCACGGGACCAATGGGAAGTCTGTGAAGGTCTACTATAAAGGACAGCGCGGAGAAGGCGTCTATGATGTGGCGTTTGAAGGCTTGATAAAGAATGTGGAGCGCAGATACCGGGAGACCGGCTCCGAGGCGATGAAGGCGGAATATGAGACGTTTATGAACATCACGCCCTGTTCTGCCTGCGGCGGTCAGAGGCTGAAGCCGGGAGCGCTGGCTGTCACGGTGGGAGAAAAAAATATTGCGGAAGTGACTGCCTTGTCAATAGACTATCTGCAGAAATTCCTTGCGGGTCTGGAGCTGTCGGAGACGCAGATGCTCATAGGAAGCCAGATTTTGAAGGAGATTAAGGCGAGAACCCAGTTTTTGATGGATGTGGGGCTGGAATATCTGACGCTTGCCAGGGCAGCGGGGTCGCTGTCCGGCGGCGAGGCGCAGAGAATTCGTCTGGCAACGCAGATTGGTTCCGGGCTGGTGGGCGTGGCATATATTCTGGACGAGCCCAGTATCGGGCTGCACCAGAGAGACAATGACAAACTGCTGGCGACATTGAAGCACCTGCGGGATTTGGGAAATACGCTGATTGTGGTGGAGCATGACGAGGATACCATGCTGGCAGCCGACTGTGTGGTAGACATCGGACCCGGCGCCGGAGAGCACGGCGGTGAAGTGGTCGCAGTGGGGACTGCCAAGGAAATCATGCAGAATGAAAAATCCATCACCGGCGCGTATTTAAGCGGAAAGATTAAGATACCGGTTCCGAATGAGAGGAAGCCCCCCACAGGATTTTTAAAGATTGTGGGAGCGCGTGAAAACAACCTGAAAAATATAGATGTGGAGATTCCTCTGGGAGTGATGACCTGTGTGACCGGGGTGTCCGGTTCGGGCAAGAGTTCGCTTATCAATGAGATTCTGTATAAGAAACTGGCGAAGGAGCTGAACCGCGCGCGGACCATTCCGGGAAAGCATAAGAAGATTGAAGGGCTGGACCAGGTCGATAAGGTCATCAATATCGACCAGTCGCCCATCGGACGGACACCGCGTTCCAATCCGGCGACTTATACGGGAGTGTTTGACCTGATTCGAGATTTGTTCGCGGCGACACCGGATGCCAAGGCGAGAGGCTACAAAAAAGGAAGATTCAGCTTCAATGTCAAAGGCGGACGGTGTGAGGCGTGCAGCGGAGACGGAATCATTAAAATTGAGATGCATTTCCTTCCGGATGTCTATGTGCCCTGTGAGGTCTGCGGGGGCAAGCGCTACAACCGGGAGACGCTGGAGGTGAAATATAAAGGCAAAACAATCTATGATGTGCTGAACATGACGGTGGAGGAGGCACTGAAATTTTTCGAGCATGTGCCGAGTATCCGCAGAAAAATGGAGACATTAAACGATGTGGGGCTTTCCTATATCCGTCTGGGGCAGCCTTCGACGGAACTTTCCGGCGGTGAGGCGCAGCGCATTAAGCTGGCGTCCGAGCTGAGCCGCAGGAGCACGGGAAAGACGGTCTACATCCTGGATGAGCCTACGACAGGGCTGCATTTTGCTGATGTGCACAAGCTGACGGAAATCCTGCAGCGCCTGGCAGGGGACGGGAATACTGTGGTTGTCATTGAGCACAATCTGGATGTCATCAAGACGGCGGACTACATCATCGACATCGGACCGGAAGGCGGCGACAAGGGGGGAACCATCGTTGCCACGGGAACGCCGGAGGAGATTGCGAAGAATAAAAAATCTTATACTGGCAAGTATATTGCATCAATCCTTAAGAAAAAATAAAATATGAAAAAGGGGTTTTACATTTCTGGAAAAGTTTATTATACTAGTTGTGCAGACGGGGTGACTTGTGCAAGCGGAGTTCCGTTTTTGCCCCGCTTTGTTCTGTCTGCATATGTAAATGGATGGAGAATCTGCCGTCAGAAGCAGTGAGATACAGGGGATAAGAGTGGAAGAGTATAGAGAAATTAGAAGGGAGAGTCGGTATGTCGGTGGATATCGGGATAGATTTGGGTACGGCGAGCGTGCTCGTTTATGTAAAAGGAAAAGGCGTTGTGCTGAAAGAACCGTCTGTGGTCGCCTTTGACAGGGACACCAATGTCATTAAGGCGATTGGGGAGGAGGCGCGCCTGATGTTAGGCAGGACGCCGGGAAATATTGTGGCAGTGCGCCCGTTAAGACAGGGCGTGATTTCAGACTACACTGTGACAGAGAAGATGATTAAATATTTTGTCCAGAAATCTCTGGGAAAGCGTACCTTCAAAAAGCCGCGCATCAGCATCTGTGTACCCAGCGGGGTTACGGAGGTGGAGAAAAAGGCGGTTGAGGAGGCTACCTTTGCCGCAGGCGCAAGGGAAGTACATCTGATAGAGGAGCCGGTTGCCGCGGCGATTGGGGCAGGCATCGATATCGCGAAGCCGTGCGGCAATATGATTGTGGATATCGGCGGCGGCACAGCGGACATCGCGGTCATCTCGCTGGGCGGCACGGTGGTCAACACGTCCATCAAGGTGGCGGGAGACGATTTCGACGAGGCAATCGTGCGGTACATGCGCAAGAAACACAATCTCCTCATCGGGGAGCGGACAGCGGAGGATATCAAGATTAAAATCGGCACCACCTATCCGCTTGTGGAGGAGGAGACTATGGAGGTCAGAGGCAGAAACCTGGTGACAGGGCTGCCGAAGACAGTGACAGTAACCTCCTCGGAGACAGAGGAAGCGCTCCGGGAGGCTACCGGGCAGATTGTGGAGGCTGTGATATCTGTGCTGGAGCAGACACCGCCGGAATTGTCGGCGGACATTCTGGACAGAGGAATTGTCCTGACCGGGGGCGGCGCCATGCTGCGCGGACTGGAGGAACTGATAGAGGAAAAGACCGGGATTAATACGATGACAGCGGAGGACCCGATGAAGGTAGTTGCTATCGGAACCGGACAGTTCGTAGAATTTATGAGCGGCAGGAAGGATTTTTAGATTCGGACAGAAGGCAGATGGGGTGTGGTCTTGGCAAAGGCACATCCCTTTTTCTTCTTAGAAGGAGAGTAAAGTGGAAGTAGTTACCGGATATGTGGAGCATATTGTATTCCGAAATGAAGACAACGGGTATACGGTGCTGAATTTGGAAAATGAGGATGGAGAGATTACCTGTGTGGGAGAATTTAATTTCATCGGCGAGGGCGAGCTGATGGAGATGCACGGTGAATATGTCAACCACAGTGTCTACGGGATGCAGTTCAAGGTGAGTTCCCACGAGGTGAAAGAACCGGAAGATAAGGTGTCCATCGAGAGATACTTAGGGTCCGGCGCCATCAAAGGAGTGGGGGCGGCGCTTGCCGGGCGGATTGTGGCGAAATTCGGGGAGGATACTTTCCGAATTGTGGAACAGGAGCCGGAACGTCTGGCGGAAGTCAAGGGAATCAGCGAGCGCAAGGCGAGAGAGATTGCTTCCCAGATAGAGGAAAAGAAGGATATGCGCCAGGCGATGATTTACCTGCAGAAATATGGCATATCTGTGACGCTGGCGGCAAAGATTTACCGGCATTACGGGGAGAAGGTTTACCGCGTGATGGAGGAAAACCCTTATCAGCTGGCAGACAATATCGAGGGCATCGGGTTTAAGACGGCGGATGAGATTGCCTCCCGGATTGGGATTCACACAGACTCTGATTACCGCATACGCAGCGGTTTATTTTACACGCTGCAGCAGGCGGTGGGTGAGGGGCATATCTATCTGCCCCAGGGAGTGCTCTTAAAAAGGGCGGGAGAACTTCTGGAGGTAGAAATCAAAGATATCGAAAAATACGTGATGGATTTGTGTATAGAGCGCAAAACCGTTATGAAAGAAATTGAAGGAGAAATCCGTGTCTATCCCGCCCACTACTATTATATGGAACTGAACACCGCAAAAATGCTTCATGATTTGGATATTGACTGCAAAATGCCGGAGGACATGATGGAAAAGCGCCTGAAGAAGGTGGAGGAGCAGGAAAACATTTCCCTGGATATCATGCAGCATAAGGCGGTCATTGAGTCCATCAAACACGGGCTCCTTGTCCTCACGGGAGGTCCGGGCACAGGGAAGACGACCACTATCAACACCATGATTCAGTTTTTCGAGCGGGAGGGCATGAGCATCCTGCTGGCAGCGCCCACCGGACGCGCGGCGAAACGGATGACCGAGGCGACGGGGTATGAGGCGCAGACCATCCACCGGCTCCTGGAAGTGAATGGAAATCCGGAGGAAGAGGGCAATGTCAACGGCTTCATGCGTAACCGGGAAAATCCTCTGGAGGCGGACGTCATCATCATCGATGAGATGTCCATGGTGGATTTACCCCTCATGCACGCTCTGCTATCCGCAGTCATTCCGGGAACCCGCCTGATTCTGGTGGGAGATGTGAACCAGCTGCCTTCCGTGGGACCGGGGAGCGTGCTGAAGGATATCATCGCCTCAGGACGCTTCCCGGTGGTCACACTCACCAAGATTTTCCGCCAGGCGGGAGAAAGTGACATTGTTGTCAATGCCCATAAAATCAATGCGGGTGAGCCGGTCATACTAGACAATAAAAGCCGGGATTTCTTTTTCCTGAGACGGCAGGACGCGGACGTCATCATCAGCGTCATTATCACCCTGATTCAGAAAAAGCTGCCCAAATACGTGGACGCGCTCCCCTCGGAAATCCAGGTGATGACTCCCACGCGAAAAGGTCTTTTAGGGGTGGAGCGTCTGAACACCATTTTGCAGCAGTACTTAAATCCGCCGGACTCTAAAAAGGCGGAGAAAGAGATTGGCGGCAGGATGTTCCGGGTGGGGGACAAGGTCATGCAGATTAAGAACAACTACCAGCTGGAGTGGGAGGTTAGCACCCGGTTCGGTCTGACGGTGGACAAAGGGCTGGGTGTGTTCAACGGGGATATGGGAATCATCCGGGAAATCCACCTGTACGATGAGACAGTGGAGGTCGAATACGATGAGGGCAGGAGAGTGAAATATCCCTTTGACATGACGGAGGAACTGGAGCTTGCCTACGCGATTACGGTACATAAGTCACAGGGCAGTGAATATCCGGCTGTCATCATTCCGCTCCTTCCGGGACCGAGGCTTTTGTACAACAGGAACCTTCTGTACACAGCTGTGACGAGGGCAAAGAAATGCCTGACAATTGTAGGGAGTGATACGACATTTCAGGAAATGATACAAAACAAAAGAGAGCAGGACAGATACACCAGCCTGGCAGAGCGTATTCAGGAGTTTTAGGTCTGCCGCTAAAAATATATAGGAAGATATTGGACTTGCTCTATCCTCCGGTTTGTCCGTTCTGCGGGGAGATTTCCGGGGAGGGAATCTGCGGAACATGCAGGGAAAAGGTCATTTATATAGAAGAACCGCGCTGTATGAAATGCGGAAAACCACTTGAAACTGAGGAGGAGGAATACTGCGGTGACTGCAAGAGACATCCGCTTTCCTACACGCAGGGGAGAAGTCTCTGGGTGCACAAGGACCAGGTAAAACGCGCTGTCTACCAGTTTAAATACCATAATAAGAGAAGGTACGGGGAAGTCTTTGCAGGCGAGCTGGCGAAGCGTTTCGGACCGCAGATTGACCGCTGGGAGATTGAGGAAATCCTGCCGGTTCCGCTCCATCCTTCCAGGAGGCGCCAGCGGGGATTTAACCAGGCGGAGATTCTGGCAAAAGAACTGGGGAAGCGGACACAGATACCTGTATCCACAGATGTTCTGTTTCGGGTGCGCAAAACGAGAGCGCAGAAAGTATTAAATGACAGCGAACGGGCGAAGAATCTGAAAGGCGCTTTTGGCGTGGCAAAGTCCTGGAAAGCGAAGCGAAATGTCCTTCTGGTGGATGATATATACACCACGGGAAATACGATACACAGAGCAGGAAAAGTGTTGAAAAAAGCGGGAGTTGAAAATGTGTATTTTTTGACCATTAGCATTGGACAAGGACTCTGAGTGTATGATATACTAAAAATGATGTGTTGACATAAGTTGATTTTATGTATTAAATCATAGAAAGGTGTGCGGGATACATTATGTTGGATAAAGGCAGGATTCGGCTGATGACAAGGGCTGCAATCTATGAAAAGAGACAAGTGGAAGAGGATATGAAAATCAGCAGCTATTATAAGAAGGATTACGCAAGCCTGCATACATGGATTACGCTGATATGGATTACCGTCGGCTACGCGTGTGCGGCGGCTGTTGTAGTTTTATGTTATTCAGACAGCCTTCTGGAAGATTTGAATTTTTCCAAGATGTTTATCATCGCGGCGGTAGCTCTTGGCGCCTACCTGGTGCTGCTTATCATTTACGGCGTCTGCGCCAGCAGCTTCTATAAGGCAAGGCACAATAAAGCAAAGCAGAGGATGAAGAGATATTACCGGGATTTATCCCGTATGGGAAAGATGTATATGAAGGAGAAGAATAAATGATGAGTACATTACTTGTTTACAAAGAGAGACTTCAGCAAATTTACGCGAAATACTCCATGTATATCACAAAGGCGCTCCAGTTTGTGTTCGGGCTGCTTTTGTTCGGGGCTGTCAATTCTAATATCGGCTTTATGAAATCGGCATCCTCCATTGTGTGTACGCTGGGACTTGCGCTTTTGTGCGCGTTTTTGCCCCTTCTGATTATGACACTGGCGGCGGTGGCGCTGGTCTTAGTTCATCTGTACGCGTTGTCTCTGCCCATCGCGGGAGTGGCGGCAGCGGTTTTCCTGATGATGTATATCTTTTATTTTCGCTTTACACCGAGGAAATCCTGGGTCGTACTCATTGCGATACTTGCTTTCGTATATAAGATACCGGTCGTTGTGCCTGTGGCATTCGGGCTTATGGGAACTCCGGTCTATATCGTGCCGGCGGCATGCGGCGTGATTGCCTATTATCTGGTGCATTTTGTGAAAACTTCTTCTGCGGCGCTGCAGGGAGCAGATGCCGGCGGTATGATAAATGGTCTGATGACATTCACGAAACAGTTTATCAGCAACAAGGAAATGTGGACCATGGTGGCGGCGGTTGCCCTCAGTCTTCTTATTGTATATGCTATCCGTACCCGTTCTGTGGACCATGCATGGAAGATTGCCTCAGCAGCAGGTGCGGTGGTGGCAGTGATGGTGGGAATGGCAGGCAATCTGGCGATGGGCTTACATATTTCTTATGCGCTTTTGATTGGCAGCGCGGTGCTGGCAGTGTGCGCCGGACTGGTGTTAGAGTTCCTTTTCTTTTCCGTGGATTATACGAGGACCGAGCATATACAGTTTGAAGATGATGAATACTATTACTATGTAAAGGCAGTGCCAAAAGTGGGAGTGGCAGTGCCGGAGAAGAGCGTCAAGCATATCACGGAACACCAGGGGCAGGAGACAGTTGTCATCGATTCGCAGGAGGTGCAGGACCGTGCGGCGAATGGAGGACGAGGCATGAAAAGGAGACCGCTGCGCCGGAGAGCAGAAGAAAAGATGGGGGAGGAAAGTGCGAAATCTACAGATGAGATTCTCCTTACGAGAAGTCTGAGCAAGGAACTTGGCCTGGATGAACAAAAACAAAAATAAGGTGGTGCCTTAAGTGGGATTATGGCTTAGCAGATTTTTCGAAAACTATATAGAAGACTGGTATTTTCCGAATATCCATGTGACGGATGTGATAGAGATTATCATTGTGGCAGTGATAATCTATGAAATCATGCTCTGGATTAAGAATACCAAAGCCTGGATGCTGTTAAAAGGAATCATCATGCTTGGTCTTTTCATTCTGATAGCAGCAATCTTTCAGATGCACACCATTCTTTTCCTTGCACGGGAGTCCATCAATGTTCTGGCAATCGGAGCGGTTGTCGTATTCCAGCCGGAGCTGAGGCGGGCATTGGAAAAGCTGGGAGAGAAAAATCTTCTGAGCAACATCAACCCATTTGACAAAAATAAAGAGAATCAGAGATTTTCTGATGAGACGATAGAAGACATAGTGAAAGCGTGCTTTGACATGGGAAGCGTATGTACCGGAGCGCTAATCGTCGTGGAGCAGGTAATCAAACTCACTGAATATGAGATGACCGGGATAGAGCTGGACTGTAAAGTTTCTTCTCAGGTGCTTTTAAATATCTTTGAACATAACACTCCGCTTCATGATGGGGCTGTCATCATCCGCGGTGACAGAATTACCTCCGCCACCTGCTATCTGCCTCTTTCAGACAATATGCAGATTAGCAAGGATTTAGGAACCAGACACAGAGCCGCATTGGGGATGAGTGAGGTCTGTGATGCACTGGTAATTGTGGTTTCCGAGGAGACAGGAAAGGTTTCCCTTGCCATGGGAGGATACCTGACAAGAGGAGTGACAAGAGAATATCTGGCTGCAAGGCTGCACCAAATTCAGCATAAGAGTCCTGAATCTAAAAAATTTACTTTGCGGAAGAAAGGACGGCGGAAAAATGATGAAGTATAAATTGTCGAAGAATTTCGGCTTGAAGATTATGGCGTTCGTTTTTGCCGCCCTGCTCTGGCTGATTGTGGTCAATATCGATGATCCGGTGTCCAGGACGACATTTACGGATGTGGATATCTCCATTGCGAATCCGGAGATTGTCACGAACCAGGGAAAGGTTTATCAGGTATTGGATGAGCAGAAAACAAATGTGACGGTCTACGCGAGACGCTCTGTTCTCAAAGATATCACAAAAGAAAATATCATCGCGATGGCAGATTTGAGCGCCATGGATACCAACACGTATCTGGTGCCGATTTCCGTGAGCGTTCAGGGATTTACAGGGAAATATCAGTCTGCGGAGGCGAATCCGGGCAACCTGCGTATCAAGGTGGAGGGAAAGACAAAGAATACCTTCCCCCTCACAGTCAGCGCTACAGGGACACCGAGAGACGGCTACGTGGTGGGAGAGATGACGGTAAATCCGGAGAAGGTCTCCATCGGCGGCTCAGAGTCCCAGATACAGCAGATAGACAGAGCGATAGCAAGGATTGACGTGTCAGGATTGTCGCAGGACACAGAAGTGCCGGCAGAGTTGATTTTGTATGACGTCAATGGCAACCCAATCGACCAGACGCAGCTCACGAACAACTTAGGCGAACAGGGAATCACAGTGTCTGTGGAGATGCTGGAGACAAAGACCGTGCCGCTTTCATTTTCTGTATCCGGAACTCCGGCAGAGGGATACAGCTATACAGGTATCACCTGTGAGCCGGAGAGTATTCAGCTGTGCGGCAATAAGGAATTGCTGGAGCCCGTAGAAAAGATTGATATCCCTGCAGCTGTGCTGGATATCACGGGAATCCGGGAGAAGGCAGAGCGGACGATTGACATTCTGCCGTATTTGCCGGATGGCGTAAGTCTGGCGGAGGAGACGGCGAGCAATGTGGTCGTGACAATCTACGTGGAGCAGGATGGCGTAAAGACGATTGACGTCCAGGCGGAATCAATCAAAGTGAATAACCTTTCGGACAAGTTGAAAATCAGCTATGAGCCGGATGCAGAGGTTTCTCTTAACTTTACAGGGAAAGAGGAGCTGCTGGAGACACTGGATATCACAGCGGCAGTCTCCATTGATTTGAAGAGCTATACAGAGCCGGGTACTTATGAGGTGCCAATCATTGTGGATGTGCCGGAAGGTATTACCCTGCAGGAAACGCCTGTGATAAAAATCATACTGGAAGAAAAAGAGAGCTAAAGGAAGGGCATAACAGATGGTTAGCGGAAAAGTGAAAATCAAAAATCCTACCGGACTGCATTTGAGACCTGCAGGATTGTTCTGCAAGACTGCGATGCAGTTTGGAAGTAAAATTGTGATTCGAAAAATAAATAAGTCGGAAGATGTGACGGCAAATGCCAAGAGTGTATTGAGTATCCTCGGCGCATGTATCAAGAGCGGAGATGAGATAGAGATTCTCTGCGAAGGAAAAGACGAAGAGGAAGCATTAAAAGAAATGGTGCGTATTGTAGAGGATGGGCTCGGCGAATAAAAGAGCGGACATATCTGCTGATGTAGGAAAAGGAGAAAAGGTATGAGCAAAGCGACACTTGTTATCATGGCTGCAGGGATAGGGAGCAGGTTCGGAGGCGGAATCAAGCAGTTGGAGCCGGTAGGACCGAACGGCGAGATTATCATGGATTACTCCATCTACGATGCGCTGGAAGCCGGATTTGACAAAATCGTGTTTGTAATCCGCAGAGATTTGGAAAAGGATTTCAAAGAAATCATCGGGAACCGCATCGAGAAAATCGCGGAGGTGGGGTATGCCTACCAGGAGACCGGTGATATACCGCAGCAATACAGAGAGCGCTTTGCAGACAGGACGAAGCCCTGGGGAACCGGGCAGGCAATCCTCTGCTGTAAAGAAGTGGTGGATTCTCCGTTTTTGGTCATCAATGCAGATGATTATTACGGAAAAGAGGCATTCGTCAAAGCGTACCAGTATTTGACAACCTTTTCGAAAACTGATAGAATACAGGCTTGTATGGTCAGCTTTGTGCTTAAGAATACACTCAGCGACAATGGCGGTGTGACCCGCGGCGTCTGTCATGTTACAGAAGACGGAAAGCTTAAGGACATTACAGAGACGCATAATATAGAAAAAGAGGGTGACAGGGCTGTCATCCGCACGGAAGAGGGGGAGACCGTGCTGGATGAAAATCTCTCAGTCTCTATGAATATGTGGGGACTCACTCCTGCGTTTTTTGATATACTGGAATCAGGGTTTGATGAATTTTTGAGCCGCACAGCAGCAGATGATTTGAAGTCGGAGTATCTGCTCCCGACGATTATCGGGAATCTGTTGGCGGAGGACAAAATAGAAGTCAAAGTTTTGCGCTCCCAGGACCAGTGGTTTGGAGTGACGTATAAAGAAGATAAAGAAAGTGTAGTCGAGGCGATAAGGGGCTTGATAGAGGAAGGCGTTTATCCTTCCCGGTTATTTGCGCTATAAAAGTGTAGTTTGAAAAAACAGCAGTGCCTTGGCAGCTTAATCAACGGTTCTGATGCGGTTGAGGATAAAACAAGAAAAGGGAGTTAAAATGGCAAGACAAAGGAAGCAGGCAGCATCTGCCTCACGAAGGAAAAGAAATACAGATAAATACGCAAGGCGCTCTAAGCGAAACCGTTTTGGGACATTTTGTATCGTTCTTCAGACGGTTGCCAGCGCCCTGCTGATGCTCGTAGTTTATCTCCTGGGGATGCTCCCAACCAAATTTCTCACATTGATAGCGGCATTTTTGTTTCTGCTGTGGTGCATTACTTTCAGTTCACAGATGGTACGCCGCAGGCGGGGAGTGCCGGGAAAAATATTCAGCCTGCTTATGACGATGGTCATGCTCACGGGTTCCTATTATGTGGCGCAGGCGAACGATATGATTGGCAAGATTACCAGCGGCGGCTTCAAAGTAGATAAAATGGTTGTGGCGGTTCTGAAAGATGACCCTGCGGAAGCTTTGGAGGACGCGGCAGATTACAGCTTCGGTGTACAGTTCAAGACAGGCTCTGACAATATGCAGGCGGCAGTGTCGGATATCCAGGAGGAGCTGGGGACAGATATCAATGCTTTCGAATATGAATCCGTCCAGAAGCAGGCAGTGGCGCTGCGTGACGGTGAGGTTGACGCCATTGTCTACAATCAGGCCTATACTAGTTTGATGGAAGAGGCAGTGCCGGAGTTTGGCGATATGGTAAAAATCATCTACAGCCATGATATCCGGGTACAGTTGGATTTCGGCGGCAGCGACACTGATGACAGTATTACGAAAGAACCGTTTACCGTATATATCAGCGGTATTGATGTGTACGGAGATGTGTCGGAGACAAGCCGGAGTGATGTCAATATCATTGCGGTAGTAAATCCGACGACCCATCAGATACTTCTGGTAACGACTCCGCGGGATTACTACGTGCCGATTCCGGGAATTTCGCAGGGAATGCCGGATAAACTGACCCACGCGGGTACCTATGGAATCGATGCTTCCATGGCGACACTGGGAGAACTGTACGAGACAGATATCAATTATTACGCGAGACTGAACTTCACCTCACTTATCGATATTGTAGATACTCTGGGAGGTATTGATGTTTACTCCGAATATGCGTTTACGACCAGCCCGGATTCCGAATATATCATGGATGTCCAGGAAGGCATGAACCACTTCAACGGCGAGCAGGCGCTGGCATTCTCAAGAGAACGTCAGAATCTGGCAGATGGAGATAACCAGAGAGGAAAGAACCAGCAGGCAGTCATCACCGCGATGCTGAAGAAATGTCTGTCTCCGACGATGCTTCTCAAAGCCACCAGCATCATGAACCAGGTGAGCAAGGACGTGGAGACGAACATGTCCCAGGAGCAGATAAATGCACTTATCAAGCATCAGCTCAATAAGGGAGAAAAATGGACGATTCAGTCTGTCGCGGCAGAGGGGTACAACAGCGAGGGATACTGCTACTCCAGCGGTGATACACCGCTGTCCATCGTGGAACCGGATTACGACCAGGTGGATGAGATTATTGATTTGATAAATATCGTGGAAGAAGAAGACGGTATACTGCCGGATGGAGAGGAATTAAATTAAAAAGCAAAGAGGGGCACAAGAGCATAAAACAAAGGTTCTTGTGCTTTTTGCTGTGTTTTTGACGTAAAATCCACAATATCTATGCATTTTTTCACCAGATAGTCATTGTATAATTTCAGGAAATTTGGTATGATATTATAGTATGTAAAAAAGTTGTAATAATTTGTAACAATATAACCGGAGAGGAACGATTATGAAAAACATATTTAGTCTAAAAACTTCAAGGGCGAGAATGGCTTTGTTGTTTATCGTAGATATCCTTACGATTATCTTTGATTCCTATCTTGCTTTAATCATACGTTTCAAAATAGATTACAGCTGGGTACCCGAAGAATATATGTCGAGCGTAGATTCTTATGTGGTTATAAATGTTGTGACAACTCTCGTGATTTTCCTTTTGTTAAATCTCTATAACCGTGTCTGGTCTTATGCCAGCATGCATGAGGCAGTGCTGATTGTAGGGGCAAGTCTGCTCTCCACAGCGTTCCAGGCACTGGGAATGAGCTTTCTGTATCTGGCAGTGCCGAGAAGTTTCCATGTATTTTACTTCTTCTTCCTGACCATGACAACCTTTGCTACACGGTTTTCCTATCGTGTACTCCATGTGCTGAAACGCGGGCTTATGAAGACCGGGAAGAGACCGGTCAATACCATGGTAATCGGAGCCGGCGAGGCGGGAAATATCATTATCACAGAAATGAAGACAAGCCGCCACCTCAACCGGAACGTGGTCTGTGTCATCGATGACAATCCTTCCAAAAAAGGGAAATATATCCGCGGGGTCCGCATCGTAGGCGACCGCACGAGAATCAAAGAGTGCGCAAAAAAATATAATGTAGATGAAATTATTCTGGCGATTCCGTCCGCCACTGCGAAGGATACCAGGGATATCTTACGCATCTGCAACGAGACAGAGTGTAAGCTGAAAGTCCTTCCCGGCGTGTACCAGCTTATCACCGAGGAAGTGAGTGTCTCTAAATTACGGGAAGTGTCCATCGAAGACTTGCTCGGCAGAGACACGATTAAAATTGATATCGACAGTATTTCCGGCTATGTGCGCAATAAAGTCGTTATGGTGACAGGCGGGGGCGGCTCCATCGGAAGCGAACTCTGCCGCCAGATTGCGGCGCATGGTCCGCGTATGCTGATTATTTTTGATATTTATGAAAACAATGCTTACGACATCCAGCAGGAACTGAAGAAAAAATATCCGGCGCTGAAGCTGGAAGTCCTCATCGGCTCCGTGCGAAATACGAAGCGAATTGAGAGTGTAATGGATTTGTACCGTCCGGATGTGGTGTACCATGCGGCTGCGCACAAGCATGTGCCGCTGATGGAGGACAGCCCCAACGAGGCAATCAAGAACAATGTGTTCGGTACGTACAAGACAGCGAGAGCTGCGGACAAGTTCGGCGTAAAGAAATTTGTGTTGATTTCTACAGATAAAGCGGTGAATCCGACAAACATTATGGGCGCTTCCAAGCGTCTGTGCGAGATGATTATCCAGACCTTCAGCAGATATTCCCACACAGAGTTTGTGGCAGTGCGCTTTGGAAATGTACTGGGAAGCAATGGAAGTGTCATCCCTCTGTTCAAAAAACAGATGGCAGAGGGTGGTCCCATCACAGTTACCCATCCGGACATCATCCGCTACTTTATGACAATACCGGAGGCGGTTTCCCTGGTGCTCCAGGCGGGCGCCTACGCCAAAGGCGGGGAGATTTTCGTCCTGGATATGGGAGAACCGGTGAAAATTGCAGATTTGGCGAAGAATCTGATTCGTCTTTCGGGGTATACTTTAGGAGTAGATATGGATATCGTCTACACAGGTCTTCGTCCGGGAGAAAAGCTGTATGAGGAGATACTGACGAAAGAAGAAGGACTTCAGAAGACAGCGAACAACCTGATTTATGTTGGAAAACCCCTGGAGTTTAATGAGGTGCATTTCTTAAGTGAGCTAAAACTGCTGGAGGAGGCGGCATCGGAAGAGCGACGGGACGTAAAAGAGATTGTGTCCCGCATTGTGCCGACCTATCATATCAGACCAGAAGATAAAGAGCGTGACGAGGAAGTTTACAAAGAATTGGTGAGTCTCGGAAAAGCAAGTCACGAGAAAAGAGTTATGGAGGACTGACAAAATGAAAAATATGCATATCGCATTTTCCCCTCCGGATATCACAGAAGAGGAAATTGCAGAGGTGACTGATACCCTTCGGAGCGGGTGGATTACCACCGGACCGAAGACAAAACTTTTTGAAAAACAGATTGCAGAATACTGCCATACAGACAGGGCGGTCTGTCTCAATTCGGCAACAGCGTGTTCCGAGATGACCCTGCGGGTGCTGGGAATCGGACCTGGAGATGAAGTGATTACCAGCGCCTACACATATACAGCTTCTGCCAGCGTGATTCATCATGTGGGAGCGAAGATTGTGCTGGTCGATGTGGCACCCGACTCCTATGAGATGGACTATGAAAAGCTGGAAGCCGCCATCACAGAGAAGACAAAAGCAATCATTCCCGTAGACTTGGGCGGTGTGATTTGCGATTACGATAGAATTTTTGAGATTGCAGAAAAGAAAAAGAACCTGTTCCACCCAAATTCTGAGATACAGAAAAAAATGGGCAGGATTGCCGTTGTCGCTGACGGCGCTCACGCATTCGGTGCAGTGAGAGAGGGAAAACACAGCGGAGAACTGGCAGATTTCACCAGCTTTTCCTTCCACGCGGTGAAAAACCTCACTACAGCAGAGGGCGGGGCAGTTGTGTGGAAAAATATCGACGGTGTGGACAACGAGGAACTGTATAAACAATATATGCTCTTGTCCCTCCACGGACAGTCAAAGGATGCACTGGCAAAAACACAGCTTGGCGCCTGGGAATATGATATTGTGGAACCCTATTTCAAGTGTAATATGACAGATATCATGGCTTCCATCGGTTTGGTGCAGTTGAAACGGTATCCGGAGATTTTGAACAGAAGAAGACAGATTATCGGGATGTATGATAAAGGTCTGGAAGGACTGAATGTAAAAGTACTTAAGCATTACGGTGAAGATTTTTCTTCCAGCGGACATTTGTATCTGGTACGGCTGTGCGGTAAGACCAGGGAGGAATGCAATCAGATTATCACAAAAATGGCGGAAGCCGGCGTAGCGACCAATGTGCACTATAAGCCGCTGCCTCTGCTGAGCGCGTACAAAAACCTCGGATTTGACATTGCAGATTATCCCAATGCATATGCCATGTTTGAAAACGAGATTACACTGCCTCTACACACCAAACTGACAGACGAGGAAGTGCAGTATGTCATAGAGACGTTCAGGCAAAGTCTCCGGTGAGCAAAAAAGCTGCGAAAGAAGCGTGCCCTTTTTGGAGAAAAGCGGATATCCTGCCGGATGCGCTTGACATAAAAAAGGAAAAGTGAGGAAACAGAGCATGAAAAAGTGGGAAAACCTTCCCAAAGATATGCAGACAGAAGCGGTCAGAAAGTATTATGAAATTCTGAAAAAACATAGAGGAAGTTTGCTTCTGAAGCGTATCTTTGATATAATAGCCGCAGGTCTGCTTCTGATTCTATTGTTGCCGGTGCTGCTCATCTTAGCAGTGTGGATAAAGACAGACTCCAAAGGACCTGTATTTTTCCGCCAGGTCCGCGTGACCACGTATGGGAGGACCTTTCGCATTTTTAAGTTCCGTACCATGGTCAACAATGCGGATAAGATGGGAACTCAGGTGACAACAAAAGGAGATGCGAGAGTGACCAAAGCAGGGAAGGCGTTAAGAGGCTGCCGCCTGGACGAACTGCCCCAGCTGCTAAATATTCTCGCGGGTGATATGACCTTTGTGGGGACAAGACCGGAAGTAGAGAAGTACGTCAGACATTATACCGATGAAATGAAGGCGACACTGCTGCTTCCCGCGGGCGTGACCTCTCTGGCGAGCATCGAATATAAAGATGAAGAAAAACTTCTGGAGTCAGCGCAGGATGCGGACCAGGTGTATGTAGAAAAAATACTGCCGGAAAAAATGAAGTATAATTTGCAGGCAATTGAACACTTCAGCTTCTGGCAGGATATAAAGACCATGATTGCTACCGTAGTGGCAGTGGTGAAGTAACAGGCAATAAAGGAGAAATCTCGATGAACATATGGATTGTGAATCACTATGCGATACCACCGAGCATGGGCGGATTAGTGAGACATTATTATTTTTCCAAATATCTTCAGAAAAAGGGACATACTGTGATGATTTTTACTTCCAGTAAAATCCATAATACAGATATCAATATGATTCGGGATAAATCTCTTTATAAGGAAGAGATGGAAGACGGGGTAGAATATACCTTTGTGAGGAGCAGGGACTATAAAGGAAACGGGCTGGACAGAATCTTTAATATGATGGACCTCCCGTTTAAAACATGGAAGACCATGAAGCAGTTTTACAAAAAACAGAAGCCGGATGTGATTTATACCTCCTCCCCGGATTTGTTTGTCGCGTACTTTGCACTGCTCTTTGGGAGGAAACATAAGATTCCGGTGGTAGTGGAAGTGCGGGATTTGTGGCCGGAGTCCATTGTGGAATACAATGGAATGTCCAAAAAAAATCCAATCATCCAGATACTGTATCAACTGGAAAAGTGGATTTATAAAAAGGCAGACCAGCTCATTTTCACGATGGAGGGCGGAAAAGACTACATACGTGATAAAGGCTGGGAAAAGGTCGTAGATTTGAATAAGGTGCATCATGTGAATAACGGGGTGGATTTGGAGGAGTTTGAGGAAAACAGACAAAAATATCAGTTAAAAGACAGCGATTTAGAAGACGATACATCATTTAAAGTTGTATATGTGGGTTCTGTCAGACGAGCAAATAATATCGGAACTCTCGTAGAAGTAGGCGAAGAACTAAAAAGAAGAAAAAAAGAAAACGTCAAAATTCTCATATTTGGGGATGGAACAGATAAAAAATTATTGGAACAACAATGTGAAGAAAAAGCATTAGACAATGTGATTTTTAAGGGACAGGTAGAAAAGAAATATGTCCCCTACATTCTGTCTAAGAGTAATCTTAATATTTTGAACTATAAACAGGCTTCTACATGGAAATATGGAGGGAGCCAGAATAAGCAGTTTGAATATCTGGCGAGCGGAAGACCGATATGTTCAAATGTAAAGATGGGTTATTCTATCATCCGTGCGAATCAGTGCGGTGTGGAAGAGGATATAATAAGGACAGAGCAGTATGCGGATATTATTATAAGATATGTAGAGATGAAGAAAGAAAAATATGAAAAAGAGTGTAAGAATGCCAAGCAGACTGCAAGGTGTTATGAGTATCAGAAATTATCTGATAAGATAGAAAAGATATTAGTATCTTACATGGCTTAATGGTAAAAAAATATAAATATTTCAATGATAAGGAGAAAAGGATGAAAGAGGAACTGTTAAGAAAAATTGAGGAAAAAGAGTTATCTGTTGGAGTGGTTGGACTTGGTTATGTGGGTCTTCCTCTTGCTGTAGAGAAAGCAAAAGCAGGATTCAAAACGATTGGTTTTGATGTACAGGAAGCAAAAGTAAATTTAGTGAATGAAGGTCATAATTATATAGGCGATGTTGTGGATAGTGATTTGAAAGCGCTGGTGGAGCAAGGCATGCTGAAAGCGACTACGGATTTCAGCTTTGTAAAGGATGTTGATTTTGTTGCTATCTGTGTTCCGACTCCTTTGGATGCTCATCAGCAGCCAGATATCAGTTATGTGAAATCTTCTACAGAAGCTATTTCAAAGTATCTGACAAAAGGGACGATGGTAGTTTTGGAATCTACAACATATCCTGGAACGACGGAAGAGTTGATTAAACCAATTTTAGAGGAAGGTTCAGGATTAAAGTGCGGGGAGGATTTTTACCTGGGATTT
Organism: uncultured Ruminococcus sp.; assembly: GCA_900541505.1. Lineage (GTDB taxonomy): Bacteria > Bacillota > Clostridia > Lachnospirales > Lachnospiraceae > Mediterraneibacter. Next base: position 45,489 of record UQKK01000012.1, on the reverse strand, counting down.
TCTCCGGAACGTGTGGATCCGGGCAATCTGATTTACAAAACAAAGAATACTCCCAAAGTTGTTGGAGCTATTGGAAAAGATGCTACAGAAGTTATTGCAACGATGTACCGTGCTGTTTTAGAAGGGGAAGTTTATGAAGTGTCCTCTCCTGCAGTAGCCGAAATGGAAAAGATACTGGAAAATACGTACAGAAATATTAATATTGGTTTGGTAAATGAACTGACTATGCTGTGCAAAGAAATGGGAATCAGCATGTGGGAGGTTATTGATGCTGCAAAAACAAAACCATATGGTTTCCAGGCGTTTTATCCGGGACCGGGATTAGGTGGACATTGTATCCCGCTTGACCCGTATTACTTGAGCTGGAAAGCAAGAGAGTATGGTTTCCATACCTCCATGATTGAAAGCTCCATGATGATTAATGACAAAATGCCGGAGTACTGTGTAGAGCGTGCAAGCAAAATTCTTAACCGGCATGGTAAAGCGATGAATGGAGCAAAAGTCCTTGTGCTTGGAGTTGCTTATAAACAGGATATTGACGACTACAGAGAAAGCCCTGCGCTTCGTGTGATAGAAGAGTTGAAAAAAGAACTGGCGAATGTAGACTTTTACGATCCATGGGTTAAGGAATATAAATATCATGGTGAAAAGCACCAGGGCATTGAAAGGATCGATGACAAGATTGTGGCTTCTTATGATTTGGTAATGATTACTACTGCACATTCAAATGTAGATTATGAAATGGTTCAGAAAAACGCAGTCGCGATTTTTGACACGAAAAATGTAATGAAAAACATTGAAAATAGAGATAATATAGAAATTCTTTAAAAAGATTTTAGTACGTGTGAGGAAATTAGGATGAAAATAGTAACAGTGGTAGGAGCACGCCCACAGTTTATCAAAGCTGCGGCAGTATCACGAATTATTAGGGAAAAGCATAGAGAGATATTGGTACACACGGGGCAGCACTATGATAATAATATGTCAGAGGTGTTCTTTGAGGAGCTACATATTCCGAAACCAGATATAAATTTGGGTGTGGGATCCGGAAGCCATGCACGGCAGACGGCAGAAATGATGATAGGAATTGAGGATGTACTCTTAAAGGAAAATCCGGATTACCTGATGGTATATGGGGATACGAATTCGACCTTGGCAGGAGCTATTGCTGCTTCCAAAATTCATATTCCAATCATACATGTAGAGGCAGGGTTGCGTTCCTATAATATGCGGATGCCAGAAGAACAGAATCGGATTTTGACTGACCGCATATCTACGCTTTTATTATGCCCTACGGAAGTTGCGGTAGAAAATCTCAGAAAAGAGGCGATTATAGAAGGCGTTTATAATATAGGGGATGTAATGTGTGATGCCGTTTTATATTATTCACGCCTTTTAGAAGAACATTCAAGTGAGTACTATTTTTCACATTTGGAAGGACTGTATGAGAAGATAAGCGCGAAAGACAGATGGTATTTAGCGACTATTCATCGGGCTGAGAATACAGATAGTATCGAAAAGATACAGCAGATACTGGCAGCGTTTGAACAGTTGGAGGTTCCGGTCATATTTCCAGTTCATCCAAGAACAAAAGGGCTTGTGACAGAGCTGCATACGAAATACCATTACAAAAATATTCTTTTTGTGCAGCCATTGGGATATTTGGATATGCTGTATTTTGTTAAACATGCTGAAAAGGCAATTACAGATTCTGGCGGTCTGCAAAAGGAAACGTATATACTGAATACTCCGTGTGTGACTGTGAGAGATCAGACGGAATGGGTTGAGACCTTAATCGGAAATCACAATATTTTGGCAAAACCGGATACAGAGGATATTTTGAAAAAAGTTAGAAATACGAAAGTAGATATAAAAAATAAAAAGGCTTATTATGGAACCGGACACGCAGCAGAAAAAATATGTAAATTGATAGGAGAATAAAAGAAAATGAAATATGCATTAATTGGATGTGGAAGAATTTCAACAAATCATGTAAAAGCAGTCGTAAATAATCAGTTAGAATTTGTCGCGGCATGTGATGTTATACCGGAACATATAGAGAGCGTCCTTGCAAAGCATGGTCTGGAAAACGATACAAGTATTAAGCGATACACAGATTATAAAAAAATGATAGAGGAAAATGACCTGGAATTGATTGGTATCGCAACAGAAAGTGGAATCCATGCGGAAATTGCGTTATATTGTATTGAACATGGCATTAATGTTATTATTGAAAAGCCGATGGCTATGAGTATAGAAGATGCAGATAAGATTATCCGTTTGTCTGAGGAAAAGGGGGTAAAAGTTTCTGCCTGTCATCAGAACCGCTTTAATATCGCTGTCCAGGAGATGAGAAAAGCTTTAGAATCCGGTCGGTTTGGAAAACTTTCGCATGGCTCCATCCATGTCCGTTGGAATCGTAATAAGGATTATTATACACAGGCACCATGGCGCGGAACCTGGGCGCAGGACGGCGGGGCACTGATGAATCAGTGTATTCACGGAATCGATTTACTCCGTTGGATGATGGGTAACGAAATTGATGAAGTATATGGGGTTACAAAGCAGCAGTTCCATCACTATTTGGAGGCAGAGGACATTGGAATGGCAGTTGTGAAATTCAAAAATGGCGCTGTTGCTACAATTGAAGGTACGACGAATGTTTATCCTCAGAATCTTGAGGAAACGTTGTATTTGTTTGGCGAAAACGGGACTGTAAAATTAGGCGGAAAATCTACAAATAATATTGATGTCTGGAATTTTGCAGATGAGACAGAAGAAGATAAAAAGAACAAAGGGCTGGAAGAGCAGACAAGCAATGTATATGGGAATGGTCATACTAGTTTGTATGCGGATGTAATTGCTGCTATAAAAAATGACAGGCAGCCATACGTAGACGCATATGCAGGGAGAAATGCATTAGAGTTGGTGCTGGCAATTTATAAGAGCCAGAAAGAGGGAAAAGCTGTAAAATTACCATTGGATGAATTTGCAAGTATTGATATGACAGGAGAATTTTAATGAAAGAGTATTTTGTTCATGAGAGCAGTTATATTGATGACAATGTAAAGATTGGAAAAGGGACGAAAATATGGCATTTTTGCCATATTCAAAGTGGGGCAGACATAGGAGAAAACTGCTCTTTTGGGCAAAATGTGAATGTTTCTAATCATGTAAAAATTGGCAATGGAGTAAAAGTTCAGAATAATGTGTCAATTTATGAAGGGGTTGAACTGGAGGACTACGTATTTTGTGGTCCTTCGATGGTATTTACTAATGATTTAACCCCAAGAGCAAAATATCCAAAGGGAAATACCGGTTATAAAAGAACGGTTCTTAGAGAAGGTGCAACTGTTGGAGCGAATGCGACAATCGTTTGCGGTCATGAAATTGGCAGGTGGGCTATGATTGCTGCTGGCGCAGTCGTGACAAAAGATGTGCCGGATTATGCCTTGATGGCAGGAGTACCGGCAAAGCAGATAGGATGGGTCTGTGAATGTGGGGAAATACTAAAAGATAAGCTGACTTGTAAAAAGTGTGGAAGAGAATATTTGGTGAAAAATGATTATTTGATTTGTAAAACTTTAGAAAATGAGATTGAATAAAAACATTAAGTAAAACAAAATTTTATAAATAGTAAATTTGTAAAGAGGAAATAGAATGATAGAAAAAAGATGTATCTTTCACGTTCCCAATTATTTGCCTGCGGTTGGTGCATCGGGTTCAGGAATTAGACCTTGGAAAATGCTTAATGCATTTAAGGAATTGGGATACCATGTTGACTATGTGATGGGATATGGGAGACAAAGGAAAGCGCAAATAAAAGAAATCGAAAACAACATAAAAATAGGCATGAAATATGAGTTCCTATATTCAGAAAGTAGTACTATGCCTACACTTTTGACGGAGAAAAACCATTTGCCTCAGTATCCTACTTTGGATTTTGGCTTTTTTGAGTATTGCAGAAAATATGGGATTAAAATAGGACTTTACTATAGAGATATACAGTGGAAATTTGATATTTATAAAAACGCAGTGCCGTGGTATAAGAAGATTATATCAATTCCTATGTATCGCTATGATTTATATAGATACAGAAAACTTATAGATAAATTTTATTTGCCATCATCGGCAGTGGCTGCATATTTAAAAGAATATCCGGATTTGTTAAGTAAAATGGAAATTTTGCCACCTGGGTGTGAAAACGTGGAAGCTTTAGACATGAAGAGAACGTTTAGAAAACCATTGAAAATATTTTATGTAGGTGGTATTAGTCGTATTTATGATATATCATTGTTTTTAAAAGCCATAAGTCAAATACCAGATGTAGAACTGGTATTGTGTTGTAAAGAAAAAGAGTGGCTAGATAATAAACACTTATGTGAGAAGTATGTCACTCCTAGAATAAATATTGTACATGAAATGGGTGAAGGCTTGAAAAAGTATTATAGATGGGCAGATTTATGTTGTGCATTTGCAGGAAAAGGTAAATATATGAGCATGGCAATGCCTATAAAAGTGTTTGAATATCTGGGGAATTTAAAGCCTATCATTGGTACTGCGGATACGGAAGCTGGAAGATTTATAGAAAAGAATAATATAGGATGGGCAGTAGAGTATAAAGAAGACGCTTTAAAAAAGTGTATAGAAAATATCATGAGGCATCCAATGATTTTAGATGAAATGAAAGATAGTATGATAAGGGTAAGAGAGGAAAATCTGTGGACAGTTAGAGCGCAAAAGGTAGTCAGTGATTTGTCGACATGATAAATTATTACAGTGCAAAATAAGTGTTATTGAAAAAGGAGGATTTCTAAAATGACTGAAAAGATTAAAATTGCCTTAATAGGTTATGGCTATTGGGGACCGAATGTGGCAAAAAATCTGTATAGAAATGAGGCGTTTGAGTTTGCAATTATCTGTGATAAACGGACTGACAGACTTAACCTTGCAAAAAAAGTTTATGCAAATGCTTTAGCTTATACAGAGAATTACAGGGAAATATTAGAGGATGAAACAATAGAAGCAGTAGCTCTCGCTGTTGAAACTAGTGCACACTATGCTTTGGCAAAAGAAGCTTTAATAGCTGGAAAACATGTATATGTAGAAAAACCATTTACGGATAATGTAAAAGAAGCTGAAGAATTGTATGAACTGGCAATTGAAAAGAAGCGTAAAATTCATGTGGATCATATAATGGTATATCATCCTGTTATTAAAAAAATAAAAGAAATTATTGACAGTGGTGACTTAGGAGATATTATTTATTTTGATTGTTCAAGGATTAATTTGGGGAACATAAAGAATGATGTGAGCTCTATGTGGGATTTAAGCGTACATGATTTGTCAATTATCGATTATTTGACAGAAGGAGCTGTTCCAACAGACGTAATGGCTATGGGACAAAAGGTGTATAGTGCGAAAGAGTCTATTGTATTTTTAACTCTAAAATATGAACAATTTCTTGCTAATATCACATCAAGCTGGCTGTCACCTATTAAAGAAAGAAGACTAATTATTGCAGGAACTAAAAAAATGATGGTATACGATGATGTTGATGTGGTAAATAAATTGATTGTATATGATAAAGGCTTTGATGTTGAAAAGTTGTCAAATATGGAATATGATGAGTTTGTGGTAAAGAGCAGAATAGGAGATGCAGTTATCCCTAAATTGGAGCAGGGAGATGCCTTATATAATAGTTTGGAACATTTCCGTATATGTATTGTGGAAAATAAAGAGTCTACTACGGATGCGAAATCCGCTATAAGAATGTTGAAGATTTTAGAGAAGGCAGATAAAGATTTAGTTGGGAGGTAGAAAAAATGAAGGTAAAATTGATTGATTTAAACGGGCAATATAAAAATATTCAAAAGGAAGTAGAAAACAAAGTTCTGGAAGTGATGCGCTCCACTAATTATATTATGGGAAAAGAAGTGCAGAGCTTTGAAGAAAACATAGGAAGTTATCTCGGAGTAAAACATGCTATCAGTGTAGGAAACGGGACAGATGCGTTAATCCTTGCATTGACCGCAATAGGTATCAAAGAAGGAGACGAGGTTATTACTACACCATTTACTTTTTTTGCCACAGCGGAAAGTATTGAAAGAGTAGGGGCAGTTCCGGTTTTTGTGGATATAAACAGAGAAACATTAAATATAGATGAGGAATTGATAGAGGAAAAGATTACAGAAAAAACAAAAGCAATTCTGCCGGTACATATTTTCGGTAATCCCTGTAATATGGACCGGATTAATGAAATAGCTAAAAAGCATAATCTTTATGTTATTGAGGATGCTTGTCAAGCTATTGGAGCGAAATATAAAGGTCAAAAAGTGGGGACCCTTTCCGATGTGGCATGCTTTTCTTTCTTCCCGACCAAAAATTTAGGGGGAATGGGAGATGGCGGTCTTGTCGCGACAAATAACGATAATATTGCTAAAATCGTAAAGGCATTGAAGAACCATGGAAGTGGAACTCTGGGAAAAGAGGCAAAAGAGTTGCTTAACCCCGGCTTTAAAGATGATGCCAAGTATGTAGAAGGTTTTGAAAAATATTATAATTATTTAATAGGATATAATTCGAGATTAGATGAGATGCAGGCTGCTGTGTTGAATGTTAAATTAAAATATATTGATGAATGGAATCAAAACAGGAGAAAGCTGGCAGCAAGATACAAAAAAGGCTTGGAGAACGCGTTTGTTTTTCAGAAAGAAACGAATGAATCTGAGATGGTATATCATATTCTCTCTATTCAGAATAAAAATCGAGAGGCTATTATAGAGAAATTGCATCAAAATGGTATTGCAACAGGAACATATTATCCAGTTCCAATGCATTTACAGAAAGTATTTTTGAAATTAGGATATAAAGAAGGTGATTTACCTGTTGTAGAAGATGTCTGCAAAAATATTTTTGCATTACCGATGTTTCCGGAATTGTCAGAAGATGAGCAGGACGAGATAATAAAGCTTTTGCAGGAATAACGAGGTGCTAAATGAAGGTTTTACATGGGGTATCAGAGGTGGCAGGGCAGGGCATAAATTCCGTAAGAGGTCTGAGGAATCTTGGGATAGATGCTAAGATGGTCACATACAGAACCAATAAGATAAATTATGGAGTAGACTATGATTTAAAGATTGGTCATCATAAGATTTTATTTCCATTTTATACAGTGAAAGCCTTAAAATTTGCAATATCAGCTATATTTAAATATGATTGTTTTCATTTTCATTTTGGACATTCATTGATACCATCAGGTATAGATTTATGTTTGCTGAAGGCATTAAAGAAAAAGATTTATTTAGAGTTTCATGGTTCTGATTTGAGGTGGGTATTTAATCGTCAAGCGTACCCATATATGGACATGCCTTCAATCAACAGAAAGCAGCAAAAAAGGATAGAAAATATGATTTCATATGCAGATGGTATTATTTTGCATGATAAAGAGTTGCTGCCTCATTTGCCGCCAGTTAATATTCCGGTTTATTATGTACCGTTGCGCGTTGAGTTTAATAATTTTAAACCGATTTATCCGAACAAAAATGTTAAAAAACCGATAATTGTACATGCGCCTAGTTCGCGGAAAAAGAAAGGAACAGAATTTATATTAAAAGCACTGGAAGAAATTGAATTGGACTATGAGCTGATATTGGTAGAAGGAAAAACACAAAAAGAAGCTTTTGAGATTTACTCAAAGGCAGATATTATTATCGATCAAATTCTGATAGGCACGTATGGTGTTTTTGCGATAGAAGCAATGGCTTTGGGAAAGCCGGTCATTGCTCATGTGACTGAAGAAATGAGAAAGACTTTTCCAGATGAACTGCCCATATTTGAGGCAGATGTATCATCTATTAAGTCAGCAATAGAAAAACTAATCAAGGATTCAGAGCTGAGATATAATTTGGGCGTTCAAGGAAGAGAGTATGTTTGTAAATATCATGATAAAGATAAAAATAGCCATATCTTGAAAGACATTTATCTTGGCAGACAAAAACCATTAGATTCTAAAGAAATGTTTATGGTGGCTGCAAAAATGTGATATATCTTACGATAAGTGTTGATATAGGAGGATGACATGGAAAGTATTTATGTACACCCAACTGCAGAAGTGTCGGATAAGGCAGTAATAGGAGAAGGAACGAAAATTTGGAATCAGGCACAGGTGCGGGAAAACGCATGTTTGGGCAGGGGCTGTATTATCAGTAAAAATGTATATATTGACAGTGATGTTAAAATAGGGAATCATGTAAAAATTCAAAATAATGTAAATATCTATCATGGGGTTACCATAGAAGATGATGTGTTTTTGGGACCTTCTATGACGTTTACCAATGATTTTTATCCAAGGGCTTTTTCAGAAGAATGGGAAGTATACGAGACACGAGTAAAAAGAGGAGCTTCTATAGGTGCAAATGCGACAATTGTATGCGGAATAACAATTGGTGAGTATGCTATGGTAGGAGCGGGCAGTGTTGTTACGAAAGATGTACCGCCACATACATTAGTAGTTGGAAATCCTGCAAGGCAGATAGGGAAAGTATGTCAATGTGGACATAAACTTGATGAGAAGGGGAAATGTAGTCATTGCGGGAAAATGCTTTTTGAGTAGGCGAAAAAGATTGGTAAAACCGGGGAGAAATGAATGATTGTATCATTTTGCGTAATTGCTTATAATGAAGAGAAGACTCTTCCTTCGCTATTTAATGACATTCAAAATCAGGATTATCCACATGACAAAATGGAAATTGTGTTTGTAAATGCAATGTCTACAGATAGTACAAGAAAAATGATGGAGGCGTTTGGAAGGGAACATTCAGAATTTATAAGAGTTGTTATCAAAGATAATCCAAAAAAAATACAGGCAGCGGGATGGAATGTTGCTATAAAAGAAGCAAAGGGCGATATCATCTTTAGAATAGATGCACATACAAAGATTCCTTCCGATTTTGTGCGGAAAAATGTACAGTGTATTGAAAGCGGAGAGGATATATCCGGAGGACCTCGGCCTAATATAGCAGAGGTAGATAGTCCGTGGAATCATACATTACTCCTTGCAGAAAAATCATTATTTGGCAGCAGTATTGCCTCCTATCGAAGAAGTCATCACAGTGCTTATGTGAAAACGGTTTTTCATGGGGCATACAGAAAAGAGGTTTTTGAAAAGGCAGGACTTTTTAATGAGAATCTCGGGAGAACAGAAGATAATGAGATGCATTATAGAATATGCAAAGAAGGGTATAAAATTTGTTATCGACCGGATATCATCTCGTATCAGCATATTAGGAGTACCTGGAGAGGTATGATTAGACAAAAATACGGGAATGGATACTGGATAGGACTTACTTTGGGAATTTGTCCATATTGTTTTTCTATGTATCATTTTGTACCTCTTTGCTTTGTGTTGGCAATAATTATTTCTAGTATCATGGCATTTACAGGGATGGTTTTACCATTGTTGATTATAGCTGGTATATATGTAATAGCAAATTTGTTAATGTCAATAATAGCAGTAACAAAAGAAAAAAAATATTGGCAGTATATATTGCTTCCTTTTATTTTTCTTTCTTTGCATATTTCTTATGGGGTAGGAACTCTTGTAGGAATAATAAAAATGCCATCTTGGAGTAGGAAGGTAAAACAGAAGGAGAAAGCTGAAAAATGACAGGATTTATCCATTCAAAATGGTTTGCGGTTTTTAAATATATGATTCTGATTATGGGAATTGCTGTCCAGATTATTGCATATAAATTTCAATTATTAAATCTGTTTGTCTGGGGATTTTTGGTAATATTTATACACAATATTTTATTTTATTTGGAGCAATATTCAAAACGTTTCATTTATCTTTTGTTTAATATAACTTTTTTTACTTTTTTAGTATCAAGACCTGTTATAGCTATGTTTCGAGGTGAAGAATGGTGGAGAGCAGTACGCGAGACTACTGATTCAGCGTGGTTTGCATTAACATTGGTCGGAGTTTCCTTGTATTCACTTATAATCGGTGGATATTTGGCAGAATTTATGCATAATAAATGCAGATTATTCGTAAGAAGACTTGAGGAGAAAAACGTAAAAATTAGAAAAGAAGGATTTAAAGAAAACCTTCAAGTAGTTTCCATGCTGGTATTTTATGTGACGTATCCGATGTATTTTTTACAGGAATTAGAACCGTTGCTTTTCTCAAATATAAATAATTATATGTCTTATTATACTGATTTTCAAAATGGATTCCCGGCATTATTTTATACATTGGCCTCATTTATGAAAATCAGTTTGTGTATATTTCTGGCAACATTTCCTCGTAAAAGGCGAGCATTTGTACCACTGGTTCTGTTTGCAGTATCTGCGATTCCATCTTTAATTATTGGACTTAGAAATCCAATCGTACTTAACAGTTTATTTATTTTGGTCTACTATTTATTTAGAGAAACAGTGGAAAATAAAGAAAAATGGATGGGAAAATTTGAGAAGATAATTGTAGGGTGTAGCGCTCCTATAATGACTATTCTTATGATGGTTTTGGCATATATCCGGGCAGGTATGGCAATAAAGATAGAAAACCCATTAAGATATATAACTGATTTTTTTTATTCACAGGGAGTGACGTTTAATGTTATTCAATTGGCGTATGGCTATATAGAAAGTATGCGACTACAATCTTCAAATTACACTTTTGGAGGAATTATAGATTATATTTATCGAGGAACATTAGGTCAAAAGATTTTTGGAACAGAAGGATTACCTTCAGGAAACACACTGGAAAATGCAGAGTTAAGCCATAATCTCTCACACCATTTGTCTTATGCAACGATGAAGGAAGAATACTTAAGTGGTAGAGGATGGGGGTCTTCCTATATCTTAGAAAGTTATGTTGACTTTGATTATATAGGAGTAGTAGTAATTGGTTTGATAATAGGCTTTTTTTTGATTTATGCAGTATATTGGTTTGGAAAAAATATTTTTGTCAATACGGTTATATTAATGGCTTTGACTACATTCTTTCTTATTCCCAGAGCAGAGGCTACAGGATGGCTAACTTTTATTGTAACTATACAATTTTGGGTATGTTTAATTGGTTGTTACCTTGCGGCATTTGTTGCGTGGAAATGTAAATTTATACACAACATAATAGATAGACTACATTTATATCCAAAAGCAGATAAAAACACGAAAAATAGTGAAATTATAGAAGGAAAATAAGGTGTTTGAATGGAACGAGGGAAAAAAAATATTAAACAATTTGTGAAGGGAAGCAGTATATTAATAGCCTCCAATATTGTTTTAAAAGGTATTCAATTTTTCTTGCTCCCGTTATATACGAAGTATTTAAGTCCCAGCGAATTGGGAATTTCAGATACGATTACAGCCTTTACTTCTTTTCTTTTCCCATTATTGGTAATGGCATTTGATTCAGCATTCAGTGCTTTTTATTTTGAAAAAGGGAATAGTAAGGAACATTTTGAACATGTTTTTAATACAGTCTTCTTTTTTTTAGTAATACAAAGCATTATACCAATTGTGCTGATTGCAGGAAGTGATGCTATTTCAGAAATCCTTTTTCAAAGCAGTGAGTATTCTTTAGCTGTAACAATAGCTCTGATATCAGTATCGGTAAATCTATGGTATTTGCCATTTTCTTTATTGGTGAGAATGCAGAATCGAATGCAGATTTTTGCGGTTATTAATGTGCTTTCTTCCCTTTTAATGATATGTTTTAATGTGTTGTTTTTAACAGTTTTTCATTTGGGGTACCTGTCATTATTATTAAGCACTTGTGTGGTTTATATAATACAGTTGTTATTGTATATTATTACTTCACATATTTCTGTAGGACGTAGATTTTATAACAAAGATTTAAAGAAGCGAATGCTGAAATATGCATTACCCTATTTGCCGACTACAGTGGCAACTTGGATTTTGACGATGTCTGACAGGTATATGATATTGTTTTTTTGCGGAAACGCAGAGGTGGGAGTATATGGAATAGGAACCCGATATATGACGGTGGTATCAACGATTATTAGCGGTATAACAACTGCATATACTACATTTGCATTTCAAAATGAAAAAGAAGAAAATGCAAAAGAAATGTATTCAAAACTATTGAATATCGTATTTGTTTTATTAGGAGGGATATGCACTACAATCGCCTTATTCGGAAAGGAAATCAATTCTTTAATGACTACAGGTGATTATTCGTCTTCATATGTTTTGTTGGGGGGATTAATGTTTGGTCAGCTTTTATATGCAATGAATACATTGGTAGGATATGGTATTGCATTTAAAAAGAAGTCTAAATATTATTTTTATTCCGTAACAGCAGGAGCAGTTTTTAATATTATATTGAATTACCTTTTAATACCGAAGATGAGATCAGAAGGGGCAACGATAGCTTCGCTTTTAGGATATTTGTTAATGTTTATATTTACTTATTATTACGCACAAAAAGTTTATCCATGTAAATATGAGATGAAAAAGATTATCCCCTGTTTAGCTATGCTTATATTAACAAGTGTTATTTTCAGAGAAACAAATATATTTTTGAAATCTATGATATGGTGTTTAGACGCAGCAATAGTGTTGTGGATTTTTAGAAAATCAATTAGAGAATTTTTGTGTGATGTGTTAAAAAAAGGCTGATAAAGGAAAATATAGATCCAAATAATATTAATTATAGAAGGGAAATAGGAAGAAATGAACAAACCGAAATATTTTTCAGTAGGCGAATTCCTGAGATTTTTGATTGCAAAGTGGTGGATTTTCTTATTAGTTTTCGTGTTGGGGAGTTGTATAAGTTTCTTGAATAAATCTGAAGGAATAACACACTTTGAAGTGACATCGAAGGTATTACTCTCACAGGAAAAAAACGAGAGCGCTACGGAGCTTTACGATAATGCTTCAAGAATTCAAATCGTATATGATGGTGTGGAAATTGTGAGTTCAGAGGCTTTTTTAGAGAAAGTGTCAGAAAAATTAAGTTTTGAAAGTTCGACTGCAGAATTAAAAAATTCTATATCAGTTGAACAAATAGCAGCAACGAGAGTATTAAAAATAACATTGACATCTGTAAATCAGGAATTTATTGAAAACGTCAGGGAGGTATTATTAGACGAACTGGGTTTCTATATGCAAGAAACATTTCCAGGTGTTAAAGTAAATGTTTTGGATAAAGGTACAGTTGTGGGAACAGCAGGAGAAAGTATGCGAACCGAAATGCTTTCTTATATTGCTGTAGGAATCCTTTTATGTATGTTAGTTTTCTTTATTCTGTTACTTTGCTATATTTTAGAAGACAGAGTGCAGACAGAAAGGGATATAGAATATTATTTAGATATACCAGTGTTGGGAAGTTTGATGGATAAGACGAGGAGATAGTTATGGATATGCTAAAAGTAAATCAAACAGGATTAGAAAATTTGGAGAAAGAAGAGTTAGAGAAGATTTTAGCAAATGTAGAACTATTGTTGTATGACAAATCTACACTGAGTTTTTTGAGTCAGAAACAGGGAGAAGGAAAAACTTCTGTAATATTAGCATTGTCCGAATATTTATCTGTACAAAAGAAAAAGATACTTTATGTTTGTGTTAGCAAAAATTCTAAGAATGATTGGATGTCATTTCCAAAACAAGATGAGATTTTGCCAAGTACGATAAAAAATATGGACGGTTTATTGTGGAATGGAAAAGAAAAAGCATATGAGACAATAAAAGAGGAATTAGAAAAATTAAAGAAAAGTTATGATTATATATTGCTAGAACTGGAGGCGGCGGATACTTCTTCTATTTGGATGAAGTATGCACAGCTTAGTGATTTGGTGGTTGTTGTTATGCAGTCAAATTTGAATAAAGTATCAGCGGTGAATGATACGATTAAACAGTTAAGAAAATTGAAATGTGATAATGTATATGCAATATTAAATAGGACGAGTAAGAGCAGAAAAATATTCCCAAGAAAGAATCGTTAATATGAAATATATAATTTGTATAATCTTTTATTTAGCTTTTTTTCCGGGAATTTTGCCCGAAGTAAATTGCGGTTTGTTTTATATGTCGCTATTAAGGTTATGTATTATCAGCCTGCCTTTTGTTTGGATAATAGAAAGAAAAATTCGAAGAAAAAAACTGGAAATTATACTTGAAGGACAGAACTGGTATTCAATTATTTTCATGTTCGTATGGTTAGGATATGGAATAATCAGTATTGTGTGGGCAAAAAGTTTTTCCGGGTGGTCACATGCTATTTACTTTTTAGGCATCGGTTGTGTGTGTGCGTTTATGTTCACAATTGCAGAACTGAAAATGGAAGATTTTGTGTTCTTATTAAAAAATTTTGCGGTTATAATCGGGCTTCAGAATCTGTTAGGATGGTATGAAGTGATTACACATAATTATTTGTTTGCTTTGGAAGAACGACAGGCAATTATGAGAAGTTCGGAATCATATTATCCTATTACGACATTTACTAACCAAAATGATTTTGCGCTTTTTTTATTATTCAGTATATGCATGTTAGTGGTACTTTTGCTATTATGTAAAACACTATGTGGGAAGTTAGTGGTTGGCGTAATTATATGTTCGAGTTTTGTGCTTTTGGTATTAACTGATTCCCGGGGGGCGCTTTTGGCCTTACTTTTGGGGATTTCAGTATTGGGACTGTTAAAAATTGAATTTAAAAATAGAATGTTGATAATTTGTTGTATTTCTATCGTTATTTTATTGGGCTCAATATTAATGTTCCATTCTTTTTGGAAAGAATTGCTGACTTTCATTCTAAATCCAGATAGAGTATTAGGAGATGCAAGGGTGAGTTCGGATTCTGTGAGATGGAATTTACTTAGGAATGGAGTTGTCTTTTTATTTATGTCAAAAGGCTTAGGGATTGGCGCAGGAAATACGGAATATTGGATGGCAAACTATGCTCAATATCCTGTCAGAACATTTACTAATATGCATAATTGGTGGATGGAAAATTTAACAAATTATGGGGTTCTTATATTTATTTTATATGTAATTTTTTATGTTATATTAATATATCATTTATATTCAAAAATGAAATATGCCTCTCAAAAAAAAGTTCGTATTTTTTCAATGGGCTGCTTGTTATTTATGATAATATACATTATAGGGTGTATGAGTTCAAGCAGTAATTTTACGAAAGAATGGTTATGGTTAAGCTGGGCAATGGTAATTGCTTTTGAGGGAATGGAAGAAGGCGAACATAAGAAAACAAATGATGTAATTAGGAGGAAAGAAGTTAATTTTTAATTTGGCAAGGTGAAGTGGAGTATATGAAAAAGAGAAGAATAGTAACAAAAACTTTTCAAATTGACATAAGGAATAGTTTTAAAAGCAGAACTCAAATGTAGATAGATATTTAAATGGATATCAAAAAGGCTAAGTAAAAAATACTTTAGAAGAAAGAGTGGATAGGATGGGAATAGAAAAGAAGCAAAGAGTTAGGTTATATGGTTTGGATTTGCTACGTATTATGGCGATGGCTATTGTTTTTATCGGTCATTCAGCAAATCAGTTTGGATGTAATTATTGGTATTTTGCACCACTAACTCTTTTAAGGTCGACAGCCATGACACTATTTTTTATCTTGTCAGGATTTGTGCTTTATTATAACTATTATTCTAAAAATTTATTTGACTTAAAAATAGTAAAAAATTATTACATTAAACGAGTATCTGGGATTTTACCGACATATTATCTGGTAGCAGTACTGTATATCTTGTTTATAGGGAAAGAAAATTTTGGTATTATAGTAAAATTGTTACCAATAGAGGCATTAGGATTACAATCGACAGTAAGTTCGTTGTTTTCAATTAGCCATAATGGGGGCACTTGGTTTGTATCATGTCTATTAATAAGCTACTTTTTCTATCCATATATGCAGGAACTCATAAAAAGCTTCTCTTTAAAAATTAATATAATACTTTTGGTTGGAATAAGCGCTTTTTTGACTTATATTCCATTCTTGAGTGAATGGTTTAGTCTATCGGGTATGTATGAAAATTTATTTTGCAGGGGAAGCGAATTTATATTAGGTATACTATTAGCTAGGCTTGTTTTAAATTATAAAAAGGACTTATTTAAAGAGAAAATAAAGTGGGAAAATTGGTCAGCGTTACTTTTATTTTTAAGTCCGCTGTTCCTTTTTTTGGTTTTGCTTTATAAAGATATGGTTATTTTGAATGTGCCTAGTTATCAAGTCTTGCGTTATCCATTGTTATGTTGTATGGTAATAGGGAGTGGAATATTGCGCTTAGATTGGGTTGAAAATATTTCAATTATTCATGTGTCTTTGAAGTATTTAAGCGGTATTGCATATGAATTTTTTTTGGCACAATTTTTTACTTGGAAAATAAGCGAATACATAATTATACTTTTACAGAATGACAGAAATGTGTTTAGAGTTGTGATTTCTTTTATTGTATGTTTGATGTTGGCAACTTTCTTACATTATTTATTTACAAAACCAATTTCAAGTTTTATGATAAAAACATTTGTGAAAGAATAGCTTATTAAATAGAAGAGACAAATATAAATAATAAAGGGGATGGTTAAATGAAAAGAGGGATAAAAAAGTTTGTTAGTGCAGTATTGCTTATTACCATTATAATAATGAATATATTTAGTACCAGTTTTGCTGAAGAGCAGCCTCAGTTTGAGGTACGGTTAATGGTAAATTCTGAACTGGGGAATGATGATATTTTATACAGCTGTAAAGTAGATAACGGTGACTTTACAGATAATTTAGCGGCTGACTTATCGGTGAATACAGTAGCTATTCTTCAAATAGTATCTAATAATAATGATAGCTACCAGTATAAATTCTATAAAGAGTATAATGGTGAGAAGATAGAGTTAAATTCATCTAGTGGAGATAGCCAGGTAGAAATATGTGAGCAAGATTATGGAATAAGTGTTTATAATATTGACATTCTTAAGGAAGAGATTGTTATTGGAACGAAAAGAATTGAATTAAATATTGTAGGGGAAGAGAAATCACAGGATATTGCAGAAGAAAATAATATTACCGAAAATTTGGAGACAGAAATATCGAACGATGATGTTGAAATAAGAAGTGGCGGAAGTGAAGAACTAAATAACAGTATTCAAATGGAAAGTAATAATGTAGTAGAATTGGAAGGAAAAGTTATAAGTAGTCAGACAAGTCCTATATACGAGAATCGTAGTACTTTGCTGACAGTAGAGATTAGCAGTGGAAACGGAGGATATGAATATCAGTTTTCGGAAGTGTATAACGGGAAGACGAATATATTAAAGAATTATAGTACCCAAAACAGTTATCTGGTGGAAGGAATAAAAGGGACAGGAATACACACATATTATGTGGATGTGAGAGATACAAAGGGAAAAACGATGCGGCTGTCCTATGCGATGGAAATCCGGGAGTATCCGGTACAGGAATTGAAAGGTACACTTACGAGCAGCCAGACAAGCCCAATATACGAGAATCGTAGTACTTTGCTGACAGTAGAGATTAGCAGTGGAAACGGAGGATATGAATATCAGTTTTCGGAAGTGTATAACGGGAAGACGAATATATTAAAGAATTATAGTACCCAAAACAGTTATCTGGTGGAAGGAATAAAAGGGACAGGAATACACACATATTATGTGGATGTGAGAGATACAAAGGGAAAAACGATGCGGCTGTCCTATGCGATGGAAATCCGGGAGTATCCGGCTCAGGAATTGAAAGCAACTCTTACGAGTAATCAAACAAGTCCAATGTATGTTGAAAGAAATGTTGTATTGACAGCAAATGTTCTAAGCGGAAATGGCGGATACAGGTATCAATTTGAGGAGCTTTATGATGGCACGAGTAGAAAAGTACTCCAGGGCTTCAGCGAGAAAAATACATTTACTTTTACTTCAAAAGGAATTGGCAAGCACATATATTATGTACTTATTAAAGATAGTAAGGGGAAAGAGATAGAATTATCATACGTATTAGAAATGATAGCCCATCCTACATATAAATTATCAGGGACATTAATAAGTAATGTATCTGATTATGTCTATGCTGAACGTAGCGCTTGTTTGACGGCAGGAGCAGAAGGGGGATATGGAGAGTATCAATACCAGTTTGAGGAAGAATATCAAGGGATAAAAAAGGTTGTTCAAAAATTTGGCAAAAGTAATACTTATAATTTTATAACAGAAACCATAGGAGAACATATTTATTATGTTACAATAAAAGATAGTGAGAATCAGGAGGTGACAGTTAAATATCGTATACAGGTTGTGGGACATCCTTCAAAACAAATGACAGGAACTATAACAAGCAGTAACTCTAGCCCGGTATATTCTAGTCGCAGCATAACTCTCACGGCAAATGTTACAAATGGATATGGGGATTATAAATATCAATTTATGGAAAGCTATGAAGGTAATAATAAAGTTGTTCAAGATTATAGTAGCTCTAATACATATTCATTTAAAACGAGAATGCCGGGAACATATACATATTATGTGAATATAAGGGATAAATCAAATGCAGAATTGAGTTTGTCCTATAGTTTAACAGTGGTTTCAAACGGTACATTTGATAAAGGTATTGATGTTTCAGCGTGGCAAGGATATATAAATTGGGAAGGTGTTAAGCAATCAGATGTAGACTTTGCTATGCTCAGAATTCTTTCAGGAACGATGGGAAATTTAACTGTGGATGGACAATTTTATAACAATATCGCAAATGCTACTACAAATAATATTCCGGTAGGTGTTTATCGTTATGGGTACGCGGAGACTGTAGAAGAAGCAAGACAAGAGGCCCAGATGGTTGTAAATACACTTAAAGCGAGTGGATATGGCATCTCGTACCCGGTAGCATATGATGTTGAGGATTACGAGACACAAGGTCCGGGAAACCTATCAAAAGCGGAGCTGACTAACATAATAAAAGCTTTTAAACAAGTGATAGAAAGCAATGGATACCAGTTTATGATTTATGCAAATAAAAACTGGTTGGAAAATATTATTGATATGCAGCAGTTTAGCCAGGATGATGTTTGGATAGCGCAGTACCGAGACTATACACCTGATTTGGGATACCAGTATACTGGACCGGGAAATGTAACAATATGGCAGTATTCTTCCAGAGGAAGTGTGCAGGGGATTGATGGTGATGTTGATATGAATGTGGGTTACTACAGATACTAGTATTTACAGATATTTGAACAGAGAAATATAGAATCAAATGTAATAACTTATGATTTAGGAGAAAAAACATGTGGTTATTAGATGAATTGGAAAAAAGAAAAGGCAGTGATGAGATTGCAGTTTGCCATAGAGAAAATCAAATTTCATTTATGGAATTGTGGAGAAAATCGGAGCATTTAGCTGTATGGATAGAAGAGAATTTAAAAACGAAAGCTCCGATTGTAATTTATGGAAACAAGGACATTGAAATTTTGATTACAATGGTTGCGGCTTTGAAAACGGGACGAGCATATGTTCCGTTAGATGTCACATTTCCAGAAAAAAGAGTAAAAGAAATCATTTGTGAAACAGAAGCAGAAGTGATTTTTAATTATGCTGAAAGTAACATAGAAAGCAATATATTTTCTGTTAATAAGGTGTCTTTAGAAACCATATTCGAAGAAAAACAAAGTGTGAGTGTAGATAAAAAACTCTATGTGAAAGATGACGATAATTGCTATATTCTATTTACTTCTGGGAGTACAGGCAAACCTAAAGGTGTACAGATTACGAAAAAGAATATTTTGAATTTTGTAAATTGGTTTGGGCATATGTGTGAAGTTTCTGAAGATAAACAGATTGTGTTAAACCAAGTTTCCTACTCCTTTGATGTTTCTGTAATTGCGATATATATATATTTGTCTATGGGGAAAACTCTTTTTTCCATTGATAAACAGATGATGGATAATCTGAAAGAATTATTTGAATATTTGGGAAAAAGTAATATTGCAGCATGGGTATCTACTCCGACTTTTTTAGAAATATGCTCTTTTGATGATAAGTTTGATTGTAATATGTTAAATAAATTAGAGCTAGTCATACTAGCAGGGGAAATACTTTCTAAGAAGTTAGTAAAAACAATGCGAGAAAAATTTCCTGGTATTAGGATTATAAATGGATATGGACCTACAGAAGGAACAGTGCTTTTAAGTGCTTGTGAAATTACGCAGGAAATGTTAAATGATACTAAAAGTTTACCAATAGGAAAGATTATAAATGATGGAGAGTATAGAATCCTCAATGGAGAAGAAAGTGCAAAAGCAGGAGAAAGTGGGGAACTTGTTGTTATAAGTGACAGCATTAGCAAAGGATATTTTAAGAATGAAGAGCAGACAAATAAAGTTTTCTTTGATGACAAAAAAGGAAGAAGGGGGTATTATACAGGAGATTTAGTTTTTGAGGAAAATGGGTTATTGTATTATGTGGCTCGAAAGGATACACAGATTAAATTAAACGGGTTTCGAATTGAGCTTACAGATATAAGTAATAATCTTAACAAAATTGATAATGTAAGTAGTAGTGTTGTGCTTCCAGTATACAAGGAAGAAAGAGTTTCATATCTGGCTGCTATTGTAATGATGAAAGAACAAAGAAATATATCTAAAATGAAACAAGGGATAGAGTTGAAAAAAGAATTAAGAAAAATGATTCCATCTTACATGGTACCCAGAAAAGTAATTATAGTTGAGAAATTTCCGATGAATACAAATGGAAAAATTGATAAGAAGAAACTTATGGAGGAATATTTATCATGATTCCTTTTACGCAATACGGGAGCCTGTTGATCATATACATTTTTACATTAATGCTTATTCCGGCTATTTTAATGAACTTATTTCAAAAACGAATAAAGTATTATGGGATGGTATTAAGTATTCCAATGTTTATCTTATTATTTGGGATAAATGGCTCTGCTCTAAAGTTATTTTGTATCTTTATAGCCTGCGAATTTGTTTTAATAGCAGGATATTATTTGCTTAGTAAGCGGGTAGACAGCGAGTTTATTTATTTTATTGTATTAGGATTGTCGATTTTGCCCTTGTTTATTGTGAAATTCAGTGTGTATACGAGCTATAGTGGAATTGGGTTTGTGGGTATTTCTTACATCAGTTTTCGCGTGTGGCAATTAATTATAGAAATCCATGATAAGCATATACAGACTTTTTCGTTTAGTGACATTATATATTTTATTACTTTTTTCCCAACATTAAGTTCCGGACCCATTGACCGGTATGAAAGGTTTCGCACAGAAGTAAATACAGTGGTTTCCAGAGGTGAATATTTGACAGAGTATCTTGGGAGAGGATTAAGAAAAATAGGAAAGGGAATAATTTATAAGTTTGGTTTTGCGTTTTTGATTAATCAATATATTATATTGGCTCTTCCAGAGGAACATACCATTAAAACAGTTATTATATACATGTATGCTTATACACTATATCTGTTTTTTGATTTTGCGGGTTATTCCAGCATGGCTATTGGCAGTAGCTATATCCTTGGAATTAAAGTGATGGAAAATTTTAATAAACCCTTTCTGGCGCGCAATATGAAAGAATTTTGGGAAAGATGGCATATTTCCCTTTCAACATGGTTTGGGGATTATATTTATAAACGTTTTGTTTTAAATAATATGCGGAATGGTCTTTTCAAAAGTAAAAAAATAGCTGCCAGGTGCGGAAATATGGTTACAATGCTTGTTATGGGTATTTGGCATGGTCCATATTTGTTTTATATAATATATGGTCTGTATGAAGGAGCGGCATTAGTAGTTACAGATATTTATATGAAAAGTAAATTATACAGAAATTTTAAGAAGAAAAAATGTTATGATTGGATAAGCAGAATAATTTGCTTTCACGTAATTGCTGTAGGAATGTTGATTTTTTCAGGATATATTTTTTCAATTTAGGAGGATACAAATATGAAGGATTTAAAAGAGATTGCGTTAGAAATTTTAGAAGAGGCCTGTGAAACTGATGAGGTTAGAGAAGATGAGGATTTAGATTTGTTTGAAGCAGGGTTGTTAGATTCTTTGGGTATAGTAGCGGTATTATTAGGAATTGAAGAGAAATGTGGAGTTCGTTTACAGCCGACAGATATTGAAAAAGAAGATATTGTTACAGTGACAAATTTTGTAAAATATTTAGAAAAAAAGGTACAGTGATATTATGAAAAAAAGAGTTGTTCATGGTCTGTATGTTGTGATAGGAACAATAATTCTTTTTACAGGGTGCTTGTTTTTATTTAACAGTTACTTAGATAGTGAAATAGAAAGAATGTATTCAGAACAATATGAATATGAATATGGAAATAAATCAGATTACGTATTAAAAAAGAGTGTGAACGAAAATAATCTGATTATTTTAGGGTCTTCAGAGCTAGCCTCTCCTGTTGAACAGAATCCCGTTAAGATGTTTCCTAATTCAGAATTAGATGTTAATTTGACTATTGACGGGCAACCGTATGTACAAAGTTTATTGCAGGCTATGAATATGGCTTCTTTGGGAGAAACTTCAGATGAACTTAAGACAGCTGTCATTGTTTCATTGCAGTGGTTTGGAGGAGAAGATATAGATATTTCTGGCTTTACAGCTAATTTTTCAGAACTTCAATTTTATAATTTGATATTTAATAAAAAGATAAGTGATGAAAATAAAAGATATATATGCAAAAGGGTTTCGGAATTATTAGAAAATTCTGAAGGGCATGAGGAAGTAAAAGTGTATTCGGCTCTTTATAAGAGTGAGGATATTCCCTCAAATGTTATGCTTATAGCTTTGCAGCCATACTATAAAGTGAAATATGAGCTATTAAAATTTCAAGATAAATATGAATTTTATTGTGCATTGAAGAGCACAAAAAAGATAGAGAAAGCTTCAAGTGAAATATTAGAAATAGACTGGGAAGCGGAATGGACAAAAGCAGAACAACAAGGGGAAAAAAGCTGTACGAATAATTCCTTATATGTAGAAGATGAATACTATAGTATGTATATAGCAGATAAAATAGATGAATTAAAAGGTGTCAGTTCCAGTGCAAGTTTTGATTCTAAAGAAAGAGATGACTTTATCCACTTTCTTTCAATATGTAATGATTTGGATATTACGCCTTATGTAATTATGATGAATACAAATGGATATTATTATGATTATATCGGAGTAGAGCAGACGAAGAGAGTTGAAGTATATAGTTGGGTGGCAGAACAGTGTGAGAAATATGGAATAGATTGTTTGACGTTAGAAGATGAAGAATATGAACCATATTTTATGCACGATGCAATGCACTTAGGATGGAAAGGATGGTTGTTCGTAAATGAAAAAATATCAGAATATTTTTCAGATAATTAGTAACTCCATAATTTTGAGAAGCATGGGATACACTGTCCTTCTACTAGTGTTGTTATATGGGATTATCGTTAATAAAGGTCCTGAGGTTTCTTTCGTATATAATAATTTTTGACATAACGTATGATTTTGTTTAGCATTAGGATATAAAGTGTGGCAACACTTAAGGAGGGCTTTATGAGCGGGAAAAAAGCGAAGTTGAAAATATTAAGTATGTTATTGATTTCTTCAATGATGTTCACTACTATTGGAGGATTTGCAGTTAAAGCTAACGATGGAATAGACATAGAAGAGAATGGACAAGAAGTAGAACAGAGTTTATATTTGCAGGTTGAAAGTGATACAGAGACTGAAGTATACATTAACCAGAAAGTAGTGCTTACAGCCGAGGCATATGGCGGCAGTGGAGAATATGTTTTTAAATATACAGATACTCAAGGAAATATACTACAAGATTATTCAGACCAAAAGGAATATTCATTTTATGCACAAGAGGGTGAGAATAGTGTACTTGTGTATGCTATGGATACAGAAGGAAATAGCACCTATTGCGAATATAAAGTAATAGCTGTAACAGATGAAAATTATACAGGAGATGCAGAGGGTGAGCTGATACCTTCTGAAGAAGTTGAAACCGAGTTACCTTCAAGTGAAGATAATTCGTTGGAGGATAAAGAACAGCTACGAACAAATGATTTAAAAAGTTCATTTTTTTCGCAAATGTCTGTCGAACTTACCAGCTCTATGGGGACAGAGATTTATGCGGAGCGAGGTGGGACATTAAGTGCTAATGTAGCAAATGGTCAGGGGGAAATATTATATCAATTCATTGAAGAATATAATGGAGAAAGCATTGTATTGCAAGACTATGCTTCAGAGTCCGAGTATTCTCTTGTTACAAGTGGAATCGGAACACATGTGTATTATGTTAATGTTAAAGATGGGTCAGGTAATATAGCAAGCGCAAGTTATCAGTTGGAAGTAGTACCATATCCGTCTAATACACTTAAGGGGACAGTGACAGGGAACCAGTCAGGAAGTGTATATGTGTACCGAGGAGTGACACTAACGGGGAAAGCGACAGGAGGCTATGGAGAATTACAGTATCGCTTTACAGAGGTGTATAATGGCATTTCAAAGGTTGTACAGGACTACAGTACAGAGAATGATTATTCGTTTAGTACAAGTGGATTAGGGGTGCACACCTACTATGTAGATATAAAAGATGAAGAAGGACAGAGTGTTCGAGTAACATATACACTGACAGTAGTAATGAATCCAAATGCCGTTTTAAAAGGAAAGGTAACAGGGAACCAGTCAGGAAGTGTCTATATAAGAAGAGGAGTAACACTGACAGGTGAAGGGACAGGCGGCTATGGAGAACTGCAGTATCGTTTTACAGAGGTGTATAATGGCGTTTCAAAGGTTGTACAGGACTACAGTACAGAGAATGATTATTCGTTTAGTACAAGCGGATTAGGAATGCATACCTACTACGTAGATATAAAAGATGAAGAGGGACAGAGCGTTCGAGTAACATATACGCTGACAGTAGTAATGAATCCGAATGCCATTTTAAAAGGAAAGGTAACAGGGAACCAGTCAGGAAGTGTTTATATAAGAAGAGGAGTAACACTGACAGGTGAAGGGACAGGCGGCTATGGAGAACTGCAGTATCGTTTTACAGAGGTGTATAATGGCGTTTCAAAGGTTGTACAGGACTACAGTACAGAGAATGATTATTCGTTTAGTACAAGCGGATTAGGAATGCATACCTACTATGTAGATATAAAAGATGAAGAGGGACAGAGTGTTCGAGTAACATATACATTGACAGTAGTAATGAATCCGAATGCCGTTTTAAAAGGAAAAATAACAGGGAACCAGTCGGGAAGTGTATATGTGCAACGGGGAGTGATACTGACAGGTGAAGCGACAGGGGGCTATGGAGAGCTTCAGTATCGTTTTACAGAGGTATATAATGGTGCCTCAAAGGTTGTACAGGACTATAGTACAGATAATACTTATTCATTTAGTGCGACAGGTCCGGGAATGCATACTTATTATTTAGATATAAAAGATGAGGAAAACCAGAATGTACGTATAGGTTATTCATTGACGGTAGTGATACACCCAGCTTCAGTGCTGAACGGAAAAGTAGCAGGAACTCAGTCGGGAGGAGTTTATATACAGCGAGGAGTGGAGCTGACAGGTGAAGCGACAGGGGGCTATGGAGAACTGCAGTATCGCTTTACAGAGGTATATAATGGTGTCTCAAAGGTTGTACAGGACTATGGTACGGACAATACTTATTCATTTAATACAACAGGACCAGGAGTACATACTTATTATGTAGACATTAAAGACGAAGAAGGACAGAGTGTTCGGGCTACATATATATTGACGGTTTTGCCGCATCCAAGTGCGATATTGTCGGGGAAAATACATGGAAGTCAGTCGGGAGATGTATATGTTCAAAGAGCAGTGACGTTAAAAGCTGAGGCAACCGGCGGTTATGGAGAATTACAATATCGTTTTACGGAAGTCTATGGTGGACAGAGTACTATTGTAAAGGATTATAGTACAGATACAGAATATTCATTCAGTACAACAGGACCGGGACAACATATTTATTATGTGGACATAAAAGATGAGGAAGGGCAGAGTGTCCGACTCTCTTATACACTTAATGTAGTAGTGCATCCTAACTATAAACTGAAAGGTACTTTCAGCACAAGTCCTTCCGGTACAGCAACGCCCGGACAGAAGATTACTTTGACTGCGACTTCATCCGGAGGATATGGAAGCAATCATCAATATCGGTTCCGCGAAGTATATAACGGAAAAACTACGATATTAAAGAATTATTCTTCTGCGAAAACGTGTACAACAACGATATCCGGAGGAGGAACCCATACCTATTATGTGGATATCAAGGACTCGGAAAGCCAGATTTTGACGTTGAGCGCAACAGTGAATACCAGCCTTGCATATACTTACGCTGCAAATGTCTTAAACCAGGTGGGATGGAACCTACGTGCGGCATTTAACTGGTCTGCAAGCTTGCCATACGTGAATTATTCTTACAGCCCGGCTCCGGGAAGTGAAGCAATGGCACTGTATGGTTTCCAGAATGGAGTGGGAGACTGCTATGTGATGGCAGCGACATTCTACTACATGGCAAAGACGCTGGGCTACGATGCACACCAGATGGCAGGGTATGTACCGCTCAGCAGCGGAGGAATGGGTGTACATTCCTGGGTAGAGATTGACATGAACGGAACAACGTATGTATTTGATCCGGACTTTACTAATGAGACAGGCAGAAATGGATATCAGATTACATATGGTACATCCGGTACATGGGTATACAGCAGCTATTACAGAATGAATTAATTCTAATAGCCAATTATTATGAGTAAAGTGAAAACAAAAGGAGTACAAAAAAGATGAAAAAGAAATTGTTACTGTTGGCATGTCTGTGCATGATGGGGGTAATGGTACTTACGACAGGATGCTCAGATAAGAAAGAGGAGACAACGAAAACTACAGAAGAAAAAGAACCGGAACTGAAGACAATCGGCACAGAGTCGGAAGACGCCTTCAAGGTAGAGTTAAAGAACAGTACCGGAAAGGATATTACGGCAATCAGCGTCAAACTGACAGAGGCGGCGGAGTATCCGGCAACCATGCTGGAAGCAGGGGATGTCTTTGCAGATGAGGAGAGCCGGATTTTGTACTACAAGGCTGAGGAAGCTGCCGCGGATACTGCAAATGCAGAAGATGCGAATGCAAAGGTTCTGACACAGGGATATGATATCCAGCTTACATTTGAAGACAGCAGCACAGCGGAACTCCATTCTTTCCCGTTTGAGGATATCGAAAAAGGAGAAATCTGTTTCGCGGACGAGGTGGCATATGTCTCCTATACCAGTGTTTCTACGGAGCAGAAGGTAGAGACAAAAGAGGCGGAACTGACGATTAAGGCAGACAAGGAAGCTGCGGCAAAGAAGGCAGCAGAGGAAGCAGCTGCACAGGCAGCGGCAGAGCAGAAAGCGGCAGAGGAAGCGGCCGCACAGGCAGCAGCGGAGCAAGCGGCGGCAGAAGCAGCAGCTGCACAGGCAGCGCAGGAGAGTTATTACCAGGACAACTATTATGACAGCGGCTATTCTGACGGGGGATATACGCAGGACTATGTAGAGCCTGCGGCACCGGAACAGCCTGCTGGCGGAGACGATGCCTGCCTGGATGGAGCGCTTACTTATTAATTAAAAATACAAACGGCAGAAAGCGGTGAGAATGTGAAAACATCCTCATCCTTTTTGCGCGATACGCCCGGCGGACAGCGGTCGTGCTTGCACGAGCAGATATTTGCCGGGTAACGGACAGCGAATAGCGTACGCTGTGAGCTGCCCGCAGTATTACGTCGGATAGGGAAGGGTTTTTCCCTATCCGATTGGTTATAAGAGGGAATTATGTCTTTAGTATCGAATACATTTATTTTATTTGTCATGCTGTCAGTACTTGTCTACTATATCCTTCCGAAAAAGGTGCGCTGGTGGGCACTGCTGGTCAGCAGCTATGTTTATTATCTGGCGGCGGGAGCGGAATATCTGGTATTTATTTTGTTTTCCACGCTTGTGACGTATGTGTGCGGCATTCTGATTGAAAAGAATCTGGAAAATAACAGAAAGCGCGCCAAAGCGGTCCTGATTTTGGGACTGGTTTTAAACTTTGGCATGCTGGGTGTTGTAAAATATACGAATTTTATTCTGGAAAATATCAATGCGCTTTTTCAGATGGATATTCCGGGAATTGAGATTTTACTGCCTTTGGGGATTTCTTTCTATACGTTTCAGTCCTCCGGGTATCTGCTGGATGTTTTGTGGAAGAGAACAACAGCGGAAAAGAATGTGTTTAAATACGGGTTGTTTGTATCGTTCTTCCCGCAGCTTCTTCAGGGACCGATTGGAAGGCACAGCCGTCTTGCATCTCAGCTCTATGTCGGTCACGCGTTTGACGGGCAGAAGATTGTATACGGGCTGGAGCGGATTCTGTGGGGATTCTTCAAAAAAATGGTTCTCGCGGACTGGGCGGCGGTCTTTGTAGATGCGATTTTTACCTATCCGGATTATTACAAGGGACTTGCAATTTTCGGCGTGTTGTTTTATTCTGTGCAGCTGTATGCGGACTTTTCCGGCGGTATGGATGTGGTAATCGGTATCGCTCAGATGTTTGGCATCACGCTGGACGAAAACTTCAAGCACCCGTATTTTGCGATATCTATCACGGATTTCTGGCATCGCTGGCACATTACGCTGGGAACGTGGATGAAAGATTATGTGTTTTATCCCCTTTCTCTGTCCAAAGCAATGAACAGCTTCGGAAGATGGGGAAAGAAGGTGTTCGGTAAGAAGACGGGGAGAAAGCTTCCGATTTGTCTGGCAAATCTGGTTGTGTTTTTCCTGGTGGGTGTCTGGCACGGAGCGGCGTGGAAATATATTGCGTACGGAATGTATAACGGAATCATTATCGCGGTCAGCGGGCTTATGACGGATACATACCGAAACGCGAAGAAACGCATGCATATCAGTGGAAAGGAACGCTGGTATCATGTGTTTATGGTGCTGCGTACCTTTGTGCTTGTCAATATAAGCTGGTTCTTCGACTGTTCAGCGACTGTGGGACAGGCAGTCAAAATGATGGGGTATGCGGTGACTTCTTTTGAACCTTCCCAGCTTCTGTTCATCCCTGCGGGGAGAGAGGGGACAGCGTTTACACCTTATGCAATCGCGATTATTGCTGTGGGATGTGTCATCCTGTTCCTTGTAGGGATTCTGCAGGAGAGAGGTGTGAAGATACGGGAGTTGATTGCGAAGCAAAATTTTGCCGTGCATTTTTGTATTTATTTATGTTTATTGCTGGCAATCGGATTTTTTGGCTCAACGGCGGCAGTGAGAGGGTTTATTTATGCACAGTTTTAAGAAAATTTGGAAAGTGGCAGCAGCGCTCATTCTGCTGGCAGCAGTATTGCTGGGACTGGATTTTTTACTGTATCCCTGCACATTTATGCGCAATGACATCCACAGTGTGACAACAGAGGCACATGACGATATTTTCCTGGGGACTTCCCATGGAAAGATGAACATTGACCCGGTCACGATTGAGGGAATTACGGGGAAAACAGGGCACAATCTCTGTGTGGGCGGAGAGTACGGAATCGATGCATACTATCTGGCGAAACTGCTGGTGGAGACACAGAAACCGAAGCGTATTGTCTATGAGGTGGACCCGGGATATTTTGTGACAGAGAAGGAGCCGGGAAATAATTATCTGGTCTTTTACCATGAGTTTCCTCTCAGTAAGGCAAAAGCAGAGTATTTTGCGGCAGCCATGGGGGATTGTGATTTCCGAAGTGTGCTGTTCCCATGGTATGAGTATGCGCTTTCCTACGAATTGGAGGTACTGCCACAGACGGTTTCGGACAAGTTGAATGGAAATTATGATGTATCCAGATTCCAGACAGACTCGCAGGCATACCAGGAGAGCGGATTTGTAGAGAGATATGCGGTGGACACATCCAAACTCACAATGACGGAGCCGAAGCTGTTTTCTGAGGAGGCAGTAAAGACAGAAAATATGGAATACCTGGGCAAACTGATTGCTCTCTGTAAAGAGGAAGGAATTGAGTTCGTGGCAGTGACAACGCCGATTCCGGCGGCAACACTGGATACATATCCTGAAGAATACAATGCTGCCTGGGATTATTTTGAAATATATTTTGAGAAACAGGATATACAGTATATGAATTTCAACCGGGAATATTATGATTTATTCCCTCACGATATTTCAAATTATACAGATTATGACGGGCATATGAATAAAGAGGCGGCAATGAGATATTCCGAAATCTTAGGTCTCCTGTTAAAAGACTATTGATAAATGAAGGGGAAGGACAATGATAAAAAATGTGACAGAATATCTGGATAGAGCGGTACAGCAGTATCCGGATAAAGTGGCATTCGCGGATAAAGAATCGAACATGACTTATAAAGAGCTGCAAAATGCGGCGTGGCACACGGCAATGGGGATGATTGGAGAAGGTGTTTTTAAAAAGCCGGTGGCAGTATATCTGGAAAAGGGTGTGCAGTGTATTGCGGCATTTATGGGAGCTGTATATGCAGGAAATTTTTACAGTCCTCTGGATACGGAAATGCCGCTGCCGCGAGTCGAAAAAATCATATCTTCGCTGCAGCCGGCAGTCATCATCACAGACGAAGCGCACAGAGAAGCGGCAGAAAGTCTGGGCGCAGGAAGCCGGATTTTGATTTATGAAAAACTGCAGTGCCTTGAGGTGGACGAAGCACGCATTAAAAAGACAGCAGAGCGTGTGATAGACACGGATATCCTCTATGTTTTATTTACATCGGGTTCTACTGGAATGCCAAAAGGGGTCATAATCCCGCACAAGGCCTTGATTGATTTTACGGAGTGGGGAGCAGAGCGTTTTAGGATTGACGACAGCTATGTGTTTGGAAATCAGACTCCGTTTTATTTCAGCATGTCCGTGTTTGATATTTACCAGACTCTGCGCAATGGTGCGACGATGTATATCATTCCCAAGGAAATGTTCTCTTTTCCGGGGATGCTCATGCAGTATCTCTATGACCATGATATCAACACGGTCTTCTGGGTGCCGTCGGCACTTATGCTGATTGCGGCGTTCAAAGCACTGGATTCTCCGCACTTGCCGAAGCTGCGCAATGTATTTTTCGGCGGGGAAGTTATGCCGGTGAAGCATTTGAATCAATGGATGGAGAAGTATCCCGACTGCCGGTACGCGAATTTCTACGGTCCCACGGAAGTGACCGATACTTGTACTGTTTACGAAGTGAACCGGAAATTTGAAAATACCGAGAAACTTCCCATGGGAGAGGCATGTGCAAATATGGATGTATTTCTGTTAGATGAAAACGACCATCTTGTGGAGGACGATAAAATCGGAGAAGTATGCGTGCGGGGAACAGGCTTATCTTACGGATATTACAATGATGAGGAGAAAACAAAGCAGGCGTTTGTACAGAATCCTCTGAATCACTGCTGCAGGGAAATGATTTACCGGACAGGCGACCTGGCGCAGCGCAATGCATACGGAGAGTTTGTTTATATTTCCCGGAAAGATTTTCAAATCAAACATATGGGGCACAGGATTGAATTGGGAGAGATAGAAGCTGCTGTATCTTCCGTGGAGGGGATAGAGGCGAACTGCTGCATCTACGATTCGGAGAAGTCCAAAATTGTGCTCTATTATACCGGAGAAGCGGAAGGAAAGTATGTGGCGGAGAAATTAAAGGAATTGCTGCCTGCCTATATGCTTCCCAATAAAAGAGTACATTTGGAGGAGATGCCGTTTAACTTGAACGGTAAAATCGACCGCCAGAAAATAAAGGAAATGGAAGGAAAGAAAAAGTAATGGAAATCGCGATAGCAGTTTTTATCGGATTATGGCTTACAGCCTCCTGTGTGCTGGCCTATGTCTGGCTGAAAAAGGAATTAGGTACCGGACAGGAGGATGAAAAGTCATGAATATATATTTTATCGGAATGTGTATCGCCATGGTCGCCTATGTAGTCATCGGCATGATTGTCAGCAGACAGGTAAAGGATGCCAATGACTTTTATGTGGCGGGGCGCCGGGCTCCGGTCCTTCTGATTGCCGGTTCCATGATTGCATCCTATACGAGCACGGGAATGTTTATGGGAGATGCGGCCCAGTGTTATGAGGGGGTGTTTTCCTCCATCATACTTTTCGCGGGCATGCAGTCGGCGGGATATATTATCGGCGCCGTATTCTTCGGCACATATTTGCGCCGCAGCTGTGTCCTGACAATACCGGAGTTTTTCGGCAAACGCTTTTGCTCTAATGGAATGAAAACCTTGTCTGCTCTGACGGCAATCATTATGATGAGTGTTTATCTTCTTTCAGTCATGCAGGGGATTGGAACGCTGATGTACATTGTCACAGGTGTGGATTACAATCTGTGTATCGCGCTGGCGTTGATTGCGTTCACGCTCATAACGGTCATGTCAGGTTCAAGAGGCGTCCTGATTACGGATACCATCATGTCAGGGGTGTTTACGCTGGCGCTGGTTATCGCGGTGATATATATCGCGAAAAATACGGGCGGATGGTTTGGCGCTGTCGGTTCCGTTGCCTCCAACCCGGATACAGCCTCCTTTTTGTCGTGGGGCGGGGAGCCGGGACCGCTTTATGACACAGGCGCGCAGAACATCATATGGGGACTGAATTACGGGATTGTCTGGATGTCTGTGTGTATGGTGGGACCGTGGCAGTCCAGCCGCTATCTGATGGCAAAAAATGAGCATACTGTCATTCGCTCCGCACCGGTTTCCGCGTTTGGTGTCTTCATCCTGGAGTTTCTGGTAGGTATGGCTGCTGTGATGGTAAATGTTATAAATCCCGGAATGGAGGATTCCTCCCAGGTCATGATTTGGGCGGCAATGCATCTTATGCCGGTGATTGTGGGCGTTATCCTTTTGACGGGAGTTTTATCCGCGGGAATCTCTTCCGCTACGACATTTTTATCGCTGATTGGCGCTTCGGTGGCAAATGACATGATGTCTCTGCGGGGCAAAAAATCGATTGCGGCCGGACGGCTGGCAATGGTGATTGTCAGTGCGATTGTACTTTTGCTCGCTGTATTCAATCCGCCGTCTATTTTCTGGATTATGTTCCTGGGAGGGGCGATAGCGGCAAGTTCCTGGATGCCGGTGGCTGTGGCATCGGTGTTCAGCAAGCGGGTGACAAAGACAGGGGCCTTTTGCGGTATGCTGTTTGGAACGCTGGGATGTTTTGGCCTCAAAGTGTTTACAAGCTTAAAGGGAATCACTCTGCCGGTCTACTTAGACCCAAGTATTGTAGGGATTGTCTGCAATGTCGTGGCGATGATTATCGGTTCGGCACTGACACAGGTGACAGAAGAGGAGAAGGCGGCAAGGGCAGCTCTGTTTGTTGTTCCTGAGACAGAGAAGAAACCGGAGGATGTGAAGAGAACTTTTGTCTGGATGAAAAGTTCCCTGTGCCTGGGGGCGGTAGTGTGTGCTGTTTTGCTGATATTCTGGGTGTTCCCGTATCTGAAAAATGTGGTTTCCTAGTGGGAAGTGTTATTAAGTGAAATGTGGATGAGACCGTGCATTAGCGTGATGTCTTTACAATAGAGGAACTGTGATATTATAAATAATGGCGGTTGTGGTTTATAAACAGGGATGATAGAATAGTGCTGTAAGGGGAAATGGTACGCTATTTTTATTGGACATGCTTTTGTAAAAGAGGTATGATTTTCCTTATATCAAATGAGAAAGAGAGAAGGATTATGGAAAAATTATTGGAAATTTTGGAAGAGATTCAGCCGGATGTAGATTACAGAGAGTGTACGACATTGATTGATGATGGGATTTTGGACTCCTTCGCGATTCTGTCAATCGTGAGTGAGATAGAAGATGAGTTTGGAGTGTCTTTGACTCCGGCGGAGATTATTCCGGATAATTTTAATTCCGCGGAAAGTTTGTGGAAGATGATTGAGAGATTAAAGGAAGACTGATAATAGAATCAAAAAAGTTGTTTTGGCAGAAATGATGATGAGTCTGTCAGGAATAGATAGGGCAGATGTGACTCATACGAGTCATGTCTGCCCTTAGCTGTACACTTTATTCTGAAATAATATGAAATTCCTCGTATAACTTTTGACGGTAATTCTCATCGGAAACCGCCTTGGAAATTTCTCCGCTCCTGCCTGCCTTGACAAGACACTCTGCAAGAGACCCCATTTGCTCTTCGCCTAGCTTTTTCCCGATTTTTTCGCCTCTTTGAAGCCCGAGCTTTTCTCCCTTTTCAAATCCCTCGGCATGGTTCTGCTCCCGTTCCATCCTCATATGTTTTTCTTCATCATATTCATAGATACTCACTTTTTTTGCCTCCGCGCGATACTTGGTTAAAAAATCCTTCAGGATTCCCTCCGCAATACATTCCGTGATAGCTCGCTCCACCGCATCTTCTGTTGGCATTTGTTTGGCATAAAGCCTCACCCTTGCCGTGTACTCCGCGTAATCCCCCAATGTCTTGCAGGACTTCAAAAGCTTCCGGTTGTGTCCTTTATTAATATTGAGCATCAATGCTGTAAGCTCCAAAGACGGATTCTTTTCCGGTATTGTATACATATCCGAAAGTTTCAATACCTTGCGTTCCGGCTGTTCCTGTACCCCGTTATAGAATATCAAAAACCGCGGAGTAGGTAGGATAATCTCTTTACTCCCGTACAAATTCTCATCTTTTGTCATGCCGGAATATAAATCTGCGATATACATCAGATAGCGGAGCGGCAGGTTCGGATTGTAAGTGGACTGGTGTTCATACAACGTCTGGATGCTGGAATCGATAAGAAACGAGATATCATTTCTCATGGACATATAGATTGCATTCTCCAGTGTGTTGATTTCCAGTTGCTGCGGGTCATCGTATTTTGTTCCGTTCAAAGCATTATACAGCTCTAATAGTTCTTCCTTCTGATTGAAAATCATTCGAAACAGCCGGTCTTTGTACTTCTTGTTTACCGCTGTCCCATGCTGTTTTTGTAAAGTTGTCTTTGTTTTCGTGTTTTTCATAACGATTCCTCCTTTTCTAAAATGCAGGAGGTTCATCCTAAAAACACGTTTTTTCGAAACCTCGCTGCTTGTCTGTTGGATAAAAGCATTGAGATTTCTAAAAAGACGCCTTCCGGCATGAGAAATAAGAACGGCATCAGTTGTAGATTTTCATACATGGCGTACAGATTTAAGAATCTATATGCCTTAGCCGTATCAGAACATTCAGAAATATAATGCTTTTGTGATATTATACCATGTTAAAGAAGCAGAACCAAGAGCAGAAAATTAATTTATCACACTATAGGGAGAAATGCGGGGAAAAACAACACTTTGCCCTATGTCTTTTGTGCTGTTTTTATACATTGCATATCAGACAGAAGATGACTCCTGCCTCGATAGATGGTGAGCAGCGCCTCCTTGTGAGCAAGCCTTGCACGGATTTTCTTAATATTTTCTTGATTTTCAGGAATCCTCCTCATACGAGTTTACAGTAGTTTGGGGGTATGTTAGAATACAGAAGGACAAAGAAAGGGAAATGAAGTCTTCTATGCTGAAACAGAAAAAGGCGGCATATCAGGAAGCCATGCTGGAAAAATTCAAATGATACGAGGCGGAGAATGAAGAAATTATGTTTTGTGAATTATGATATGACAGTAACGGGAGGTGTTGAGCAGGTGACGACTTCACTTGCCAATGCCTTCTGCAATGATTATGAGGTGTATATTTTCGCGATTTTCGGCAAAGGGAAAGAAGTGCCCTACGACTGGGATGAGAGGATTCATTACCATGCTGAGCTCGTCTGGGACTGCCGCATAAGGACGCGGATGAAACGGTGTTTCGCGCCTTTCAGAAATTTTATAAGGGACAACCAGATTGACGTTGTTTTTCTGATGGAGAATCATCCGGCGCTGACAGTGTCCCCGGCGCGGTTTTTTACGCGGGCAAAATATGTGTTCTGTGACCACGGGGCACTGATGAATGAGTGGGAGAAAAAGGATATCCGGCTGTTTCGGTTCTGGGCGGCTCTGATTTCCAACCGGACGGTGACGCTGACGGAGCAGAACCGGCAGGATTATATTCGAAAATTCCATACCAGACCAAAGAAAATACAGAGTATCTACAACTGGATACAGCCGGAGATTATCAAGAGCCGTGAGCCTTATGACAGCAGTTCTAAGAAAATCATTACAGTCGGGCGGTTCAGTGAAGAAAAAGGGTATGACATGCTGGTGGAAGTGGCAAGGAGAGTACTGGGCGTGCACCCGGACTGGGAGTGGCATCTATACGGAACCGGAGAAACTTTTGACGAGATACGCAAAAAAGTGGTAGAATATCACCTGTCCGAACAGGTGATACTGGAAGGAAATGTAAAAAATGTATATCAGGAGTTCGGAAAATACGCGTTTCTCGTGCTCACATCGTACAGGGAAGGACTGCCGCTTGTTCTTCTGGAGGCGAAGGCGTGCGGACTTCCGGCAGTGAGCTTTGATGTGACGACCGGACCGAGAGAAATCATTGAGGACGGAAAGGATGGGTATCTGATACCGCCCTATGATTTGGACAAGATGGCGCAGCGGATTGAGGAGCTTATGCTGGATGCGGAGAAGCGGGCGGCATTTTCTGAACAGACGCAGGCGGGAATCCATAAGTTTGAAAAAGATGAGATATACCGGCAATGGCAGGCTCTGATTGAAGAATTGACATAGAAATGCGGATAAGGCAAGAAGAGAGATATGCCATATAGATTAAAAAGCGCGGCGAAGCCGAGGATATGAACCTGGTGAGGCGCGCAAGAGATGGAGAAGATGATGAAAGTATTGCAGATTGGGATGTCATTTAATCCCGGCGGGATTGAAAGTTTTGTGATGACATATTACAGACAGATGAAAAAGGAAGGCGTGCAGTTTGATTTTATCAGCATGTTCCCGCATCTTGCCTATGAGGAGGAAATCCTTGCGATGGGAGGCAGGGTTTTTCACACGGTGGATGCCAGGAGACATCCCCTTGCCTTTCGCAGGGAGCTCTTAAAGATTCTGACAGAGGAGAGCTACGATGCGGTACACGTGAACATGCTTTCCGCGGCAAACATCGTGCCTCTGATTACGGCGAAGGCGGCGAACATCCCGGTTATCGCGGCTCATTCACACAATTCTTCCACGCCGGGTTTTGCACGCAATGTCCTGCACAGGATAAACAAAGGGTTGATACCGAGATATGCGAATACGTATTTTGCCTGCAGTGAGGTGGCGGGGCAGTGGCTTTTTTCGGAAAGGATTCTTAAGGGAAATCACTTCCATCTCATACACAATGCCCTGGACATGTCCCGTTTCCTTTTTCAGGAGAGGGTACGCGGAGAAATGAGAGAAAAGCTTGGCGTGGAAGGAAAGTTTGTGCTGGGACATGTGGGGCGCTTTGAGGAACAGAAAAACCACCTGTTTTTGATTGAGGTGTTTAAAGAAGTCGCGGCGGCAGAGGAAACGGCAGTGCTCTTGCTCATCGGTGAGGGAGAACTGGAGGGGCAGGTCAGACAGAAGGTGGACGAATATAACCTGCAGGAGCGGGTGAAGTTTTTAGGAATCCGCAGGGATGTGAATAAACTTTGGATGGCGATGGACGTGTTCGTCTTTCCGTCCCTGTTTGAGGGACTTCCCATTGTGGCTTTGGAGGCACAGGCTTCGGGAATCCCAAGTGTGCTGTCCGACTCCATAACAGCGGAAGTGAAGCTCACAGACAGGGTGGAGTTTATATCCTTGGAGGCAGCGAAAGAAACCTGGCGGGATGTGATTCTTTCTCATAAGAATGAGAGCAGAAGTGAAGAGGATAACGGGCTGATTCGGAGACAATTTCGGGAAGCAGGGTATGATATCGAACAGGAGGCGCAGACCCTTCTGTCCTGTTATCATTTATGAGGCAGCTTCAAAAGCTATCATTTATGAGGCAGCTTCAAAAGTTGTTATTTATGAGGTACTTGAGGAGTTGTCATTTTTGAAGCAAATAAGAAACGAAAGACCAGTAAGAGATTGTGCTGTGCCAGTAATATGCACAATCACAAGAAGAAAGAGGAGGAAAGATAAAAGATGCCAGCTATCAGTGTGATTGTGCCGGTATATAAGGTGGAGCCATATATCCACAAATGCGTGGATTCTATTTTGGGACAGACATTTTCAGATATCCAGGTGATTCTTGTGGATGACGGGAGTCCGGATACCTGTGGGGATATCTGCGAGGAATACGCGAAAAAAGATGAGAGAGTGCAGGTTGTTCACAAGGAAAACGGCGGGTTAAGTGACGCCAGAAATGCAGGGATTCCTTATGCCAAGGGCGAGTATGTCATCTTTTTGGACAGTGACGACTATGTGGAAAAGGATATGCTGGAATATTTGTATACCAATATAAAGAAGGCGGGGGCGGATATGGCGACCTGCGGTATTTATGAGGTTTATAAAGACAGGATAGAAGCTCAGGAGGAAGAGGAAGACTTTGTGTGCAGCGGCGAGGAGGCGTTTCGCTGTATCTTAAGAGGACACACCATCCGGGGGGAAATCTGGAACAAGCTGATTTTAAAAAGCTGTATGGAGGATTTGCGTTTCCCGAAAGGGCGGCTCTATGAGGATATCTATTATACAGTGGATTTGATGCAGCGGGTGAAGACTGTGGCAGTGGGGACAAAGCCGAAATATTACTATCTCCACAGGGAGGACAGCATCACAGGGAGGGCTTACCGCCCTCAGCTCTTTGACATCATCGACGGGTATACGAAGAATTACCGGGTAGTGAAAAAGGCATTTCCGGCACTGGAGAAAGAGGCGCAGTGTCTGTGGATATGGTCGCGCTTTATCGTGCTGGACAAAATGCTGATGGAGGACGATTTTCGGACACTGGAAGGCTATAAAGAGCTGAAACGGTTTATCAGGCGGCATCTGTTTGTGATATTGCGTAATCCTTATTTCCAGAAAAAGAGGAAGATATCGGCGTTTGTTTTATTTCTCAATGTAAGACTGTACCGCCGTCTGGTCTTTATCAGTGAGGAGAAGAAAAGGTAAAGAATGGGAAAACATACAAATTTTACTGATACAATATACGTTCAGAGGGAAGATGGAAAGGAGGCTTCATGAGGAGTAAACTGGCTTTTAAAAATATGGTCGCCAACTTGTTCCTGCAGGTTGTCGTATTTCTGTCTGGCATTATTTTGCCGCGCTTTATCCTGGAGGCGTACGGCTCCAGCATCAACGGCATGATTATCTCCGTAAACCAGTTTTTGACCTATCTCGGTCTGGCGGAAGCGGGGGTGGGGACTGCAACAGTAGTTGCCCTCTATAATCCATTGGCACTTAAAAAGACGGATGAAGTAAACTCCATTCTGTCCGCCTCCAGACGCTTTTATAATCGTTCGGGACTTTTGTTTTTGGGACTTACCGCGGCACTGGTCTACATTTATCCTTTCCTGATATCCGGGCAGCTTGACAACAGTCTGGTGCGGTGGATGATTATTGTGCTGGCGGGCAGCACACTGGTGGATTATTTTTTCCTCGGAAAGTACAGGGTGCTCTTGACCGCCAACCAGGAAGGCTATGTGGTGGCGCTTATCCAGGCGGCGGGAACGATTGTGAATATGGCGGTGTCAATCCTGCTCATCTACGCAGGCGCCGGAGTGCTGCCGGTGAAAGCGGTGGCGACAGGGGTCTATATGCTCCGGCTGATTCTCGTGAAGATTTATGCGAAGCGAAGATATCCGGATTTGGATTTCCACGCGGAGCCGAAAGAGAGCGCTCTGAAGCAGAAGAACGCGGCGCTTCTGCACCAGGTGGTGGGAATCATCGTAAACAATACAGATACGACGGTTTTAACCATCTGCCTTGGCAGCCGTTCTCTTTTGGAGGTAAGCGTATATGGCACCTATATGCTGGTTGTCAATGCGGTAAATCAGCTCCTGACGTCTTTTTCCAATGGACTGACAGCGGGCTTTGGCGAGGTTATCGCGAAAAAGGAAGACGAAGTACTGCAAAAAAGCTATTCGGCGTACGAATACATGTATATGGTGATTCTTTTTGTGGTTATTACCTGTATGGGCGTATTGATTCTGCCTTTTATCGCGGCGTACACGGTCAATATGAAAGATGTACAGTATGTACGCCCTGTTTTGGGTGTCCTGTTTACCGTCATTGTGTTCCTGCAGAATGTGCGGATTCCGGGGCTTACGATTATCTGTGCTGCCGGACATTATAAAGAGACAAGATACCAGGCAGTCTTAGAGGCGGTCATCAATGTGACGGTCTCCCTGGCGCTGGTCTGGAAACTGGGAATCACAGGAGTATTGATTGGGACGGTGTGTTCCTACGGATACCGCTCCTTTGACATTATTCTGTACAACAACAAGTATTTAATGAAAAGCTCAGGTAAAGTGTCCTTTTTGCGAATCTTCAGAAATCTTCTGGTGGGCGGTGTGATGACTGGTTTGGGATGCTTTCTGGTGCCCCAGAGTATGGATTCGTTTTTTTCCTGGTTCCTCTATGCAGCAGGAATGGGGAGTGCCAGCGCGGTGGCAATCATTCTGGTAAATTATGTGGCAGAGCCACAGGAGTTTAAAGGACTCGCAAAGAGAGTGAGAGGGATTTTGGTAAGAAAATAGATTGGAAGAGGGAGCAGACAGAGAGGGAAAACAGATGAAAAAATGGATTCACAATATTTATATGCAGATGATTCTGATGTGCGCGGCAGTTGTGTGGACATTGGATTTACGTACATCGAATATCTTTGCGGCAATTGTGCTGCTGTTGCTGTACTGGTTTTTAAATTCATGTCATATTGAACAGACAAAATTAGAAAAAGGGATAGTCACCTTTCTCTCTGCTTTGTTTTCGATTTTCTGGGTGGCAGGAAATTATGAGGTGTACAGCTGGGCAGGGACAGCGAAGATTTTACAGTATCTTCTATCTGTCATCGGACTGTACCTCCTCATAGAAAAGGTGCTTTCTCTGCTCATCCACTGGCTGTTGTCCATAAACCTGACAGCGGATACTGGGTGGAAGATAAAACCTTGGAAATTTGCGCTGTTGGTATTTTTTATCTGCATTGTGTGTTGGCTTCCTTATTTTCTCGCTTATTATCCGGGCATCATCACAGACGATGCGGAATGGCAGCTGACACAGGCAATCGGTCTGCGCAGCTACAGCAATCATCAGCCGTGGATTCATACGATGATACACAGAGTATTTTATCAGATAGGATATTCTGTTTTTCATACCCCGAATGCGGGAGTGGCAAGCTGTGTACTGGGACAGATGGTAATCATGGCAGGCAGTTATGCCTATCTGCTTATGACGTTTTACAAAGAAAAGATGGGCAAACGTTTTCTTGTGGGCTGCCTTATCTATTTTGCGCTCTTTCCTATTAATGCGCTGTATGCTGTGACTTTGTGGAAAGATGTCCTGCTTGGTGCGGTGGTGCTGATTCTATCTCTCTCTATCTGGAAGATGACGAGAGAAACATGCGGTGTGGGAAATTACATTGTATTCTTTCTCACAGGAATTTTGCTCTGTATACTCAGAAGCAACGGGTTCTACGCTTATCTTTTGTGTGTTCCGTTTCTGATTTTCTTTTTAAAAGGGAAACGGAAAGCGGTGGTTCCGGTTTGTGCTGTTACAATAGCATTGACAGTGATTTATAAAGGTCCCGTCCTAAATTATTTTCACGTGGCAGCGCCGGATACCATTGAATCTCTGTCCATACCGGCACAGCATATCGCCAGAGTCATCGCGGATGACGGAGAACTGACGGAAGAACAGAGAGAACTCCTTGAAAAGGCAGTGGATGTGGACCAGATTAAAGATGTCTATTTTCCGACCATTTCGGACCCCATCAAGACACTGGTGAGGCAGACAGGAGACCAGGAGTACATTGCAGAACACAAAGGGGAGTATCTGAAACTGTGGATAGAGCTGGGGCTGGAATACCCTGCCACATATATCAAGGCACAGATAGACCAGACAAAGGGATATTGGTACCCGGATGTGCAGTACTGGGTGACCACGACAATGATGAAAGAGAATGATTGGGGAATGTACCGGGATTCTAAACTGCCGAATAGCATTGTGGATATACTGGACAGTCTGGATGAGGTGAATGAGAAAGTGCCTGTTTTGGGGTTGCTTTGGAGCATAGGGTTTTATACATGGACTTTGCTTGTGCTCGCCGGATGTGCAGTCTGCAGGAAAACCTCCATCCTGCCGTTTCTTCCTGTGCTTGCCATCCTTCTGTCTTTGTTTATCGCGACGCCGGTGCAGGCGGAGTTTAGATACAGTTATGCGATGGTGACAGCGATGCCATTATTTATTATGATAAGTTGTACGAATTATGCAAAGGAGAAAAAAGATGGAAAAAATTGCAGTGTTAATACCGTGTTACAATGAGAGTCTGACGATAGAAAAAGTGGTAAAGGATTTTAAGGAAGCCCTGCCTGAGGCAACCATCTATGTGTATGACAATAATTCCACAGACCATACCGATGAGGCGGCGCGCAGAGCGGGTGCGGTGGTGCGCTACGAGTACAGACAGGGAAAAGGAAATGTAATTCGCAGTATGTTCCGTGATATCGATGCCCAGTGCTATATTATGGCGGATGGGGATGATACTTATCCGGCGCTCCATGCAGAAAAAATGGCGGAGTTAGTTCTTAAAAAAGGGGTGGACATGGTCATCGGAGACAGGCTTTCCTCCACTTATTTTACGGAGAATAAGCGCAGATTTCACAATCTGGGGAACCGCATGGTGCGGTTCTTTATCAACAAACTGTTTGACAATGAGATTCGGGATATCATGACCGGGTATCGCGCTTTCAGCAGACGATTCGTCAAATCCTTCCCTGTGTTATCCAAGGGATTTGAGATTGAGACGGAGATGACTATCCATGCTGTGGATAAGAA
This sequence comes from uncultured Ruminococcus sp., assembly GCA_900541505.1. GTDB lineage: Bacteria > Bacillota > Clostridia > Lachnospirales > Lachnospiraceae > Mediterraneibacter. Next base: position 2,541 of record UQKK01000012.1, on the reverse strand, counting down.
TTTTCTCTTAGAGGAGATTCCAATCATGTACCGGGACCGTCCGGAGGGGAGCGAATCAAAGTTAAATACGATTTCAGACGGCATCAAGGTGTTGTCCACAATTGCCACGTTGTTCCGGGAGTACAGACCTTTTGCGTTTTTTACCTGCATTGCCGTGTTTCTGTGGGTGATTGCCCTGATTTTGTTCGTGCCAATTCTTATTGAATTTTTCCAGACCGGTCTGGTGCTGCGATTCCCAACCTTGATTGTATCGGGAATCATTGCTGTGATGGGGATGCTTTTATGGGTCTGCGGAATCATCCTCACGGTGATTGTAAAAAAGCATCGGCAGTTATATGAGATTTTATTGAACCAGATGGAACTTTTGGGAAAAGAAGACAAATAAGGCATTTGGCAGCAAAGGGGTCAGATGTGAAGGAGAATCGAATCAGATGAAAAAAATAGCGGCGCAGATTGCAAAATTCGGCGTAGTCGGCGGGAGCGCATTCCTGATTGACTACGGTGTGATGATAGCCTTGACAGAGCTTGTGGGAATCCATTATCTTATCTCCAGCGGGATTTCCTTTGCCGTATCGGTGATATACAACTATATTTTGAGTGTGACATGGGTTTTTGAGGTGGATAAGGCAAAGGATAAGAGAAAAGAGTTTATCCTCTTTACCGCTCTGAGCATCATCGGGCTGGGGCTGAACCAGGTGCTGATGTGGGGATTTGTGGATGGACTCCACGTATTCTATATGCTGGCAAAAATTGTTGTCACGGCGATTGTGATGGTGTACAACTTTGTGACGAGGAAGCTGTTTCTGGAGAAGAAAAGCTGATTCCCCAGAACAGCAGAGGTGCGGTGTACAAAAGGTGCATGACATATCTCCCAATTGTACAGGGACACAGGACACATAAAAGGATGCTTCCCATTACAGGTATGAGTAGGGGAAGCATTTTTTTATTGCACTGCATCATCCGGCAGAAGACAATCATCGGTATCCACCAGGAGAAGATGACAATCCGGAAAAACAGTGACAAGATTGGTGACTCAGTCAATATATTGTATGCCTTGACAAAATAATAATGGATGCCGGAGAGAGCAGCAGGCTGATAGATAATCTGTTCATGCAGACCGCTTCCCGGTTCGTCAAATAACTCAAAGGCATTGACGGGAAAGAAATATCCAAGGCATGTCCCCAGAGTCGCTTCCAGATAAGTGACAGGATGCTTGAGTCCCTGGGAAATCCAGACTTTTAAGTAGGCTTTCAACATATCGGAATCAATCTCCTGGATTCCGTAGTAATCCTTGTAGAGCGGATTCTGGAACTTTATGGGGTCCTGCACAGTGAGTAGATAGCGCTCCGGGATTGTGTCGTAGTCAAGGAGCGGGTCAATCGCCGCTTTTTCCTCTTCTGTCACCTCGTCAGGATGGTCTGTCATATATTTTGCCGTCTGCTGGAATAAGATGCCCAGCGTCTCCTGCTTGCCTCCGGGGAGACAGGGAAGGAGCGGGAAAAGAAATGTCGGTATCAATACAAGGACAATCAGTACAGGAAGCAGCATGGAAAACAGAAGCTGTTTCCAATATGTTCTGTATAAAAACAGGAGAACAAAAAAGGTAAGCAAGAGCAGGTAGGCGCCTGTCTTTTTTGTCAGGGAGCTGAAAAGAGCCAGCAGGAAAAACAAAATGAGTTTCCGCTTGTTCCTTAGAATTTCGCCCTTAGATATAACCAAATCGATAAATAGTAAAAACCAGAAGACATAAATCCACGCATACAAGGAGTCTTTTAACATGGTGATGGCGTACTGGGGGATGGGCGGGTAAAAGGCAAAAAACGCTAGCGCAAGCAGACAGTGTATATTTTTCGCACCGTGCTGTTTCATGAAAATACAGATGGCGGTAAATGACAGGGCAGTAGCGGCACACTGGATGACAATAAAAAGAAAACACCCGATATTTGCCGAATCAAAAAGTGTCTGTCCCAGCCAAATGAACCCTCCGAAAAGGAAGGTGTCGAAAACCGGGTGGTGGTCCAAAAGAGTCTTGGAATTGTTGATATAGTCAAAAAAGAGCTCTATCTGGGTAGAAGTATCCCCAAAGCTGGTGCCGGGATAGTAGGCAATCAGATAGGGAAGCCAGGCGAGGAGCAAAAGCCCTGTACACAGACAGATGCATTTTTTGTTCTTTTCAAAAAGTGTAAGTTTGTTCAAACGGCAGTCACAGGTTGCTTTGCGATTTATGAGCTCCATGATTTTATAGGCCGCTTTAAGCAGCAGAGCAAAAATAACAGTCAATACGACAAATAGTATGACAGTAAAAAAGATATGTCCTCCACCCAAAAAAGAGGTTCTGTAAACATTCAGAGAAAACACCGATACGATAGATAACAATGCCGAGCATAAAAATAATACTGGATTCATAGACTGCCCTCATTTCTGTAAAAATATATTCTTTTCCCATTATACAGACATTATTCTCTTTCTACAAGAGTATACACGGTCTTGAGTTTCCGCAGAATTATCCCCACCAGATAAATCTGCTGTGCTTTGTTATCC
>UQKK01000011.1 GCA_900541505.1 uncultured Ruminococcus sp. | reverse complement strand
CCGTTTCTCTGTTGAGAAACTCCAACGTACTCAACAGGGTCTATCCGACCCGCAATGAAAAGGCGCCGGTTTTGTGAATTTTTACAAAACCGGCGCTCTATTTTTACTATCTTACTGGTAGTCACAGCAAGAATTTCCATCTGAAATTTTTCATCTATACTTCAAATTTCTTTCATCGCACATCAAACTTTACGTTCTGTCGCTGGGATGCTCTCTTTTAAAGCCACATATTGTTCGATGACCTTCGCGGTTCCCTCAACACCCAGTGCTGCGCTGTTTAAGCACAATTCATAGCTGTCCGCGTTGGACCATTTCTTATTGGTATAGTAGTTGTAATAGCTGGAACGCTTCTTATCAGTCTTGATAATCAAGTCTTTCGCTTTCGCGTCCGTCAGGTCATAAATCCTCGCAATTCGGCGGATACGCGCATCCAAATCTGCGTGGATAAAGACACTCACCACATTGGGATAGGATTCCAGTGCATAATCTGCACATCTCCCGACCAGGATACAGGGACCCTCATCCGCAATCTTCTTGATGGCGTCAAACTGTGCGAGAAAAACCTTGTGATTGATAGGCATATCTGTGTAAGTGTTTCCGGAATATCCCATGGAATAGGTATCCATCACCAGAGAATACAAAAAGCTGTTCGTGGGCTTCTCATCGTGTGTCTCAAAAATTTCCTCACAGATACCGCTCTCTTTCGCCGCGCGCGCCAGCATTTCCTTATCATAGAGCTTGATTCCAAAATACTCGGCAACCTTGTAGCCAATCTCCCTTCCGGCACTTCCAAATTCACGTCCAATGGTAATAATTGTGTTTGTCTTCATACCAGTCATCTCCTTTACCGAAACACAGTGTCATTATGCCAGACGGCAAAACAACTAGTTTATTATAATATTATAGCGAAAAATCACTTTTTTTACAATGAAAAAGTTCGCGCGCCGGAGACGAATTCCACAATAGATTTCATTTAAGCCACTACGCAAAAAAGTATTGCCTGGGGGATATGTCAGATATCAAAAAATCATTTTTTTGTGGAGGAAAGTTTCCTGATAAGTTCTGAAAAATATTGCGGCAGAGGCGCGTCAAATTCTACATATTCCCCGGTACTCGGATGCCGGAAACCTAAAATTTTCGCGTGCAGTGTCTGCCCCTGCAGTTTAAAAGGACACTTTGCGGGACCGTATACACTGTCTCCCAATATAGGATGACCGATACTAGCCATATGGACGCGGATTTGATGGGTGCGACCGGTCTCCAGCTCACATTCAATATAAGTGAACTGACCGAAACGCTGAAGCACCCTGTAATGGGTAACCGCTTCCCTGCCGTTTGCGGCGCGGGTACTCATTTTCTTTCGGTCAATGGGGTGACGTCCTATGGGAGCATTGATTGTCCCTGTATCCGCCTTTAGATTGCCGTGGACAATGGCATGATATTTTCTTGTGATATGGTGGTCCTTTAACTGTTCTGCCAAAATTTGGTGCGCCCGGTCATTCTTACAGATGACCAGTGAACCTGTGGTATCCATATCAATGCGGTGCACAATGCCGGGACGGGCGACCCCGTTTATGCCTGAGAGATGCTCTCCGCAGTGAAATAAGACCGCATTCACCAATGTGTGGCTGTAATGCCCTGCGGCAGGATGGACGACCATCTGTTTTGGTTTGTTCACAACCAGGATATCCTCGTCCTCATAGAGGATATCCAGTGGAATGTCCTCCGGCACGATATCGGGAATCTTTAATTCCGGGATGCAGACCCTGATTTCGTCATTGTCAGTGACCTTATAATTGGCTTTTACGACATTTCCGTTGACAGTGACATATCCGTCTTTTAAGAGCTTTTGCAGATGAGAACGGGAAAGGTCTGTCAGTTCCCCGGAGAGGAACTTGTCGATGCGTTCTTTGTCACTGCCCTCTGCTCTTAATACAATCTCTTCCATGCTCCACTTCTCTCCCTTGCCAATTGTAACCGGTTATCCTTTTTTGCGGATACTTAAGAACTGAAGGTCCTCGTCCTTATAATAGAATAAAATGAGTATCACAAAAAGGAAGCAGGCGATAACCACGTAGCAGTCTGCCACATTGAAGATTGGGAAATCAATCAGCTCAAAATAAAAAAAGTCTACTACATAGTTCAGACGGAGGCGGTCAATCATATTTCCCACCGCGCCTGCGCATAAAAGTACACCGCATATGCGCAGGGGACAGTATCTCACACTTAACGGCATACGGACATAGAGAAATACAACTAAAATGAGGATGATGGCGGCTCCTGCCACAAAGAGATATTGTTTGTTCTGGAACAGACCAAAGGCTGCCCCACGGTTCTCCAGATAGGTCAGGCTGAAGACGCCGTCAATCAGCACAAAAGGCTTCTGCTCTTTCAGATGAGCAACAGCGAGATATTTGGTGTACTGGTCGAAGAGCAGTGCCGCGGCAAAGCCGATGCACGCCCAGAACAGGGCTTTTACGTTTTTACTTCTGTCTGGTTTCATATATGCCTCCTGGTCTCTGTATATTTCCACATGTTATGTGCAGGCAAATATATCACTGAATACGTGTGTAAGTCAGTAAATATATCACTAAATATATTTATGCACCATCACATAGATTCGGTTCTTTTTGGTTTTTGAAATCATACCCTCATAGGAAAATTTTCCCATTCCCCGGACAGAGATAATATCCCCCTCTTTCACTGCATATCCGTTGCTGGTGACAAGCTTCCCATTCACGAATACTTTCGCTCCTTCAATCAGAGGAGAAAGGCGTGTGCGGGAGGAAGAAAAGGCGAGAGACAGAAGGCTGTCCAGCCGCACGGAAGCGATGGTGCCTTTTATCTCCTCATAGCGAGGCACATAGGTAAAGCCGCTTTTCTCACATTCCTTTACTGCCACGGCTGTATGCCGGATGCGTGTCAATTCGTCTGTCAGAAAATCCTTCAGACCATTTTGGACAAACAGGTATGCTTTTTTCTCCTCTATCAGGATATCGCCGATTTTGCAGCGCTCAATCCCAAGATTAAGGATAGCGCCCAGATAGTCCCGGTGAGTCAAGACCTCCGCATATTTGGGATGGAGCGGGGAGATTTCCAGGACAGAGAAGGGGAACGGGATATCCTCATAGGAAGGAGATTCCTTCCAACGCAAATAAAGAGCATCAGGGAGAAATGCCGCCATCTGACGCTCTGCTAAGTCATACCCTCCAAAAACGAGATATCTTGAGTATAGCTCGTCCTTTGGCAGGGTATGTAATATATTGAGTTCATTCAAATTCAGAAAATCGGAATACGTGATGATATCACGCTGATAGGCAAGCCTGGAAAGCTCTGTAAATCGCTTCTCCATAAGCTGCTCCTCTTTCTGCTGTGATTGTTTCTGCATGTCTTTTACGCCTGTTATATCTTAATATCGCAATAACTTAATATCTTCCCCGGACACTCGGTGTCTCCATGGAACCGCCGAGAAGGTCCTGCAAATCGCCGGAAATATCGACATTTGTCGGAGTCACGAGGAATATGTAATTGGAAATCTTCTGCAGGTTTCCGCTGATGGCGAAGGTCGCGCCGGAGATAAAGTCGATAATCCTCTGCGCAATCTCAAGGTCCATCCCTTCCAGATTAAGTATCACGGTACGTCCGGAGAGAAGTGTCTCTGTAATCTCACGGGAATCGTCCACAGAAGTCGGTTTTACAACGCATACTTCCATGTTGCCGCTGTTATTTCTCCTGGATGCAGGCTGACGCATAGGTGTCACTTTACTGCTGGCAGGCTGGAACTTCTGCTCCTCTTCCATGTCGAAATCATCATAATTATCTTTATTATTACTCTTCTTTCCAAACAGAGAGCGACGAGGCTTGGGTTCTTCATATTCCTCATCGTAAAACTCTTCCTCATCATAGAAATCATCGTCGTCGTAATCGTCTTCGTTTAATTTCATGATGTCCAGAAATTTATCAAACACACCCATATTTACACTCCTATCTCATGCCGGTGAAGAGGCATGGTTTTTTGTTCCATACTTTCATCCCAGTCGTAAAGTCTAGATTTTCATACTATAGTCTCTGGCACCAAAGATACCGGTCCCCACTCGGACCATGGTCGCGCCTTCTTCGATTGCGACCTCATAGTCATTGGTCATCCCCATTGAAAGTATGCTCACATTACTATTATCAATGTTTTCGTGTCTAATGTCAACAGATAATTTCCTCAAATCCGCGAAAATTGGACGATTTTTTTCTGGATTTTCCACAAATGGGGCAATTGTCATGAGACCACACACATTTATATGCGGAAATTTAGAAATTTTTTCTACAAATGGAATCACTTCACTGGTCTTTAAGCCGAACTTACTCTCCTCTTCCGCTACATTTACTTCCACAAGAATCTTTGCAATAAGGTTTCGCTTTTCCGCCTCTTTCTCAATGGTCTCCGCCAGCTTCAAAGAATCGACGGAATGGATGAGCTCTGCTTTGTCAATGATGTATTTTACCTTATTGGTCTGCAGATGTCCAATCATATGCCAGTGAATATCCCCAGGGAGTGTCTCGTATTTGGCGGTGAGCTCCTGAACTTTGTTTTCCCCGAAAACGCGCACGCCCAGGTCATATGCTTCCTGCAATACCTCCACGGGTTTGGTCTTGCTGACTGCGATGAGAGTGACCTCCTCCCGTCTGCGTCCCGCTCTGTCGCAGGCTGCCTGTATCCTTGCTTCCACTTCAGCGAGCTGTTCTTTTAACATATCCTGTCTCCTGCCTTTCTTAAATACGTTTTTATAATAGATTTTCAATTTCTTATCATAATTTCTGAAAAATGTATTGGCAATGGTCTCCGGTCTTTGATGTATTACTGGAATACAATCTCATCTTCCTCCATGCTGGAGCCATCCTGTACGATATGGTCATAATTATTGAGTCCGTAAGCATCCCCCTCACGGACAATATAGTACTCATCACTCTCACACAGAATGGTGACTTCCTTAAATACCGCGTAGCCCTGATTGATATTATACACCCCGGTGAGTTTTTTTGTATCCTCCATGGTATAAGTCTCCGCTGATTCCGGTTTTATCAGGACTGTACCCTTATCAAAATCCGACACATTCACGTAATATTCTTTGCCGTCATCGGAGACATCGTATACAGTGATATTCTGAAAAACAGCTTTTCCCTCCTCATCCTGTACGAGCACTCCCGGGGAGGAGCTGTCGCCGCCTGTGGTCACATAAATATCGGGAATGATATAAAAATCTTTTTCTACCACAGAGGTGCGCGGAATCTTCAGTCCGCTCTCATCTTCTAAAATCAGTTCGATGTTCAGATAGCGGTCCTGCGCGTAACGAATCATGGAATTGTCAAAATCCAGACATCCGTACCAGGCTCCGTCTTTTTCGATAATTGAAAAGTCTGCCCAAATAGTCTCGCTGTCTTTATCGATGCGGGTCTTGATACTCTGCGTATCTTTCAACTCTTTGGCGGTATCCTCATTGAGTTTAACAAGGACAGACCAATACTCACTGGTGATAAGCTTATAGGCTGGTCCTCCTGCTTCGACCTTCATCTGGTCCTGGAGCTTTAAGCTCTCGTAGCTGCTGCGGTCGAACACCTCCTCAGTAAAGGTCTCCTTAGTGAGCGCCTCGTATCCGTCTATGGTCATGACAACAACCCCGTCCTCTGCCGTGGAAAAGGAAGAAACTTCCTGCCCGCTGGCCGCAATTACCGAATCGAGCTGTGCGGTCTTTGTCTGGCTGCCGGCATTTTGCAGGGAGGTGTCAATTTCATTTTTCAGGGAATAGACGGAAGAAAACTTCTGGGCGTCATAATTTTCACTAAATTCCTGTATCTTAAGCGTCAGATTATTCTGCGCATCTTCACTTAAGACAAGGGAACTCTCCTCCTCTGTGTTCTCTGTCTGGAAATTTAATTTTTCGGAGGAAAGCGCATAAATATTGGCTCCCTTTTTCACCTTCGTATTTTCATTTTGATAGTAATTGATATAGCCGTCCGCTTCGCTGTTTATCACGGTTTCTTCGCGCAGGATGAGCCCTGTATAAGAGTTGTCCTTCACGATACTGCCCCTGCGCACTTCGTAGGCGGAAATCTTTTTCCCCGTGGCGTAAGTAAAAACAGTTACCACAAGATAAATGAGGACCACGATAAACAAAACAATCCCCACATTCCATTCCCGGCGGTACTTATAGCGTTTTATATCAATAGATTTCTTATGTTTCGATGTCAAATAAGCTGCCTCCTCTGTTTGGCGTAAGAATTCACGCGAAAAAATGTCTCTTCGCTTTTCGTTTTATTCTCTGGTCAGGCTTCGCACGATAAAGTATACCATTTTTAAATGTATATTTCCAGTTTTTGTGGAAAGAATACAACTATGGAATCTTGAAAAGGAGGAAATCATATGAAGTGGTTTGATTACACCGCCCTCACACTTGTGATTATCGGGGCGGTCAACTGGCTCTTGGTAGGCATTTTCCGTTTCGATTTGGTGGCGTTTCTCTTTGGAAATTTAAGCTGGATTTCCCGAATCGTATACGCCCTTGTGGGATTATGCGGATTGTATCTGATTAGTCTCTATGGCAGAATACACGGCATGTCGGAATCATAAAGGAACAGCCTGTATCTTCCGGTAAAAACCGGTTAAGATACAGGCTGCTTTTTATGTGGGGAACAAAGTTCCGCCTTATATAACAAAACTCTCCGGGTGCGTAAAATGTCCGGGGACATTTGTTCTAATTTGCCACCCCAACTGCTAAAAGCGCGGTCATCTCATCGTAAAGAATCGGCTTGTCATCCGCTCCCATGACGATAGAGATGTAGGGGTGATTTTCTAAATCTTCACTGTATAAAATCAGGCATGAACCTGCCTCGTCCGTGGTCCCTGTCTTTCCGCCGAGGATTTTCACGCCCTCCGGCGCCTGTGCATCGCCGAGCGCGTAAAAATTGGTAGGACTCCACTCCTCCGTGCGCTGCGCGCCGTCCGCGCCTGTGATGGCAACAGAATAGGTGGTCAGTTCAATGATTTCACGGAAGGTATCATTTTGTACTGCCGCGTTGAACATCAGATAGAGGTCATAGGCTGTGGTGTAGTGATTGGCATCCTGCAGCCCGTGAGGATTGGCAAAATGTGTCCCTGTGGCGCCCAATTTCAGTGCCTCCTCATTCATCATCTGGACAAACGCCTCCTCGCTGCCCGCCACATGTTCGGCAATGGCGATTCCGGCGTCATTTCCCGACTGCAGCATAAGACCGCAGAGCAGGTCATACAGCGTCAGGGTGTCTCCTGCCTGAAGTCCGCAGACAGAGGAATCCCAGTCCAAATCTACCGCGTGTTCGCTCACAGTCACCGTATCTGTAAGTGTGCCGTATTTTAAAGCCACGTAGGCGGTCATGACCTTTGTCGTACTTGCCGGGTATAACTGGTCATACAGGTGATACCCGTAGAGGACGCTGTGGTTATCCAGGTCAAAGAGCCCGGCGCCGTGCAGCTCTGTATTGTCCGTAAATCCGGAAAGCGGCACGTCCGCCGCGGCGACGCAAAGGTTCTCCGCGAACATGCTGCCCTGAGAAAGACTCTGATTATAGGTGCTCCGTTCGTATTCTGCCGTATAATTTCTCTGACTGTCCTGATAAAAATAGTATCCGATGCCGGCAGCGGCGCATAAAATCACCACTGACAGTGTCCCCAGGATGATACGGCGAATCTTGCGCCTTCTCCTCTGAAGCCTTCGTCTCCTTCTTAAATTCCTGCTGTTATTTGTACATCTCACGCCAGTCTAAATCTCCTCTGTCCAATGCTAAGATTAATGCCTCTGCGGTCGCGATATTGGTTGCGATGGGAATATTGTACATATCACAGAGCTTTACAATGTCGTTGACATCCGGCTCATGGGAGCGCGGGGTCAATGGGTCGCGGAAAAAGATAAGCAAATCCATCTCATTGTGCTCAATCTGGGCTCCGAGCTGCTGCTTGCCGCCCAGATGTCCCGCCAGATATTTGTGGATGTTTAAATTTGTCACATTTTCAACCAGGACTCCGGTCATCTCTGTGGCGAACAGAGCGTGTTTGCTCAGAATCCCGCGGTAGGCGATACAAAAGTTCTGCATGAGTTTTTTCTTTGCATCATGTGCCACTAATCCTATATTCATATATCATTCTCTCCTCTATGTGATATTTGTAACCTTATTGATATTTATTAGGCTGTAAGCCGACATTCAGCACAAATCCGATTCCCATAAAAAAGCATACAACAGAAGTCAGTCCGTAACTCACAAACGGAAGAGAGATTCCCGTGTTCGGAAACAACATGGTCGCCACACTGATATTGATAAAACTCTGGATACCTATCAGCGCGGCAACGCCGGCGCAGATGATGCGCCCTCCCGTGTCTTTTGCTTTCATGCCTATCAAAATACAGTCTATTACTATTAATAATAACAAAATTATGACAACACAACAACCCACAAATCCTAATTCTTCACCGATTATGGCAAAAATAAAGTCTGTCTGCGGCTCCGACACAAAATTCGCATTCTTTACCGATACCGTGGAGTCGTTATTGTAGCCTTTACCTGTGAGCTGCCCGGAGCCTATGGCTGTGATGGAGTTTAGCTGCTGGTACGCCTCCTCAGATTCATATTTTTCCGGTTCCAGCCAGGCAAGGATACGGTTCTGCTGATAGCCGTGCAGGAAAGGCTGATTCGGCTGGATGACAATGGCAAAGAGGATAGCTCCCGTCGGTATAATGATAGCCAGCACTGTGCCGATAAATTTGTAGCTTAAACCTCCCATGTACATCAGCACGCAGAACAGAGCGCCGAGACAGATGGTCGTTGACAGGTTAGGCTGTTTATATATCAGAATGAGGGATGGCAGAATCAGCGCGATTCCCTGAAGTATCGTTTTTTTATCATTGATGGCAGCCTCCCGGTCCGAGAGAAATTTGGCAAAGAATAGAATAATCAGTATCTTTGTCAAATCCGACGGCTGAAACTGGATTCCGATATTCAGCCATCGTTTTGCCCCGTTTACCGTGACACCGAATATGAGGACGGCTGCGAGCAGTATCAGATTGATTCCGTACAAAATCCAGTAAAATCGCAGGACCCAGTTATAGTCGATAAGTGAGACGATGAACATTGCCATAAGACCGATGATGACACCCATCACCTGCCGGCTCTGCAGGTCCGGTCTTGCACTTCCCACCATAAAGATGCCGATAATGGAGAGGGCGAGCACAAGAACGACAAGGCTGAATTTATAATCTCTGATATGATACCGCTGTTTGATATTATCAATGTAAAACTTTAATTTCAATGATTTTCTCCTGTATATTTGATATGTATATCTGTACGTGTTATCTGTATGTCAAATGCTTCCGGCTTAATGTCCATATATTTAGAGAGTGTATGGTATAAATCGGAGGACAGCCGTTCTGCCGCATCGGGCGTACACTGCATCCTGTCTGCGCTCAGCAGACTTTTCAGCCGTTCTTTCGCAACCAAAACAGATGGCACACTCATGTCGGCTCCTCCTAATTCTTCTGAAAGAGACTGGAAAATCTGGCAAGCAGTCCTTCCGGTTTCGAAAAATCTGTAATGGGAATGTCCTCCCCTAAAATCCGTCTGCACACATTCTCGTAAGCATGTCCTGACGGACAGTTCTCACCGATGACGGGTTCCCCCTGATTGGTGGCGATGACCACCTTCTCATCGTCGGGAATCACACCCAAAAGGTCGATGGCGAGTATCTCCGTCACATCTTCCACGGACATCATATCCCCTCTCTTCACCATGTCCACACGCAGCCGGTTTATCAGAAGAGAGTTCTTTTTAATTCCCTTCGCTTCCAGAAGTCCGATGATGCGGTCCGCATCCCGTATGGCGGAGACCTCCGGTGTAGTCACAATGATAGCCTGTCCCGCTCCGGCGATGGCGTTCTGAAAGCCCTGCTCAATCCCCGCCGGACAATCTAAAAGAATATAGTCAAACTCATTTTTCAAGTCTTCTATCAGTTTTTTCATCTGCTCCGGTGAGACGCTTGTCTTATCTTTCGTCTGTGCGGAAGGAAGCAGATACAGTTCCGGGAAACGTTTGTCTTTTATCAAAGCCTGTTTCAGACGGCAGCTCCCTTCTATGACATCCACCAGGTTATACACGATTCTGTTCTCCAGTCCCATAACAACGTCCAGGTTCCGAAGCCCTAAGTCCGTGTCAATCACGATAACTTTCTTGTCCAGCCGTGATAACCCGATTCCGATATTTGCTGTCGTAGTCGTCTTGCCGACTCCGCCTTTTCCTGATGTAATGACAATCACTTCGCCCATGTCTTTCTTCCTCCTACCACTTTCCAACTTCTTATTCCTTTGACTACTCTACAAGTGGGTCGAGATAAATATGATTTCCCTCCGCGACTGCAATCTTGGGTCCATGGATGGAAACATCCTCCCGGCAGAGAATCTGATACTTTGCCTCCACACTGCCAATCATCAGCTTTTTCGGCTGCATGGACAGCGCTACAATGTAGGCCGTCTCATCTCCCGCCGCGCCCGCGTGGACACTGCCGTAAAGACCGCCCACTACCACGACACTGCCTTTGGCAATGACTCTGGCGCCCAGTTCCACATCCCCTAAGATTACAATGCTGGAATCCGACTCCAAAACCTGTCTTCTGCTCAATGTTCCCCTGTAGAACTGCCCTTCCCTCTTCTGTATATTGGAGAGGGTTCGCTCCACAACGCTTCTGTACATCCAGTCTTTTTCACCGTCCCGGTCGATGATACAGATGACCTCAATCCCTGTGAGGTCTGAAATCAAATCCAGAACAAGGTTTTCCTCCTCGTTGGTAAGGGTGCGCCCGCTAAAGGAAAGCGCTACCTTCGCGCCCTTGAAAAAGCGCGCGGAATCTTTGAGTTTCTGAGTCAGCGCTTCTTCTACTTCCGCAAAAGGCGCTTCCGGGTGAAAATGGATTTCCATACCATACCGGCTGCTCTTGATGGTCACCAGTCTGTCCATGTATCTGTGTCACATCCTTTACTGTCGGTGCACAGGGGAGATTAATCCCCTGCGAGTGCCGTGCCGAGTTCCGCCGCGGAGCCTGTAATGAGTTCATCCGAACCTTCCAGTCCGTATTTCAGTTTGACGATATCTCTGCCAATCTCCGCCGTGTACCCGGAATTATATCCGTTGGCGATACGCACCGCGATGGCAATCTCCGGAGATTCCGCCGGGGCAAAGCCCACAAAGAGCGCGTGGTCCGGATGGATTTCGCTCTGCTGTGCGGTACCGGTCTTTCCCGCCATGTCTATCTCTAGACCGCTGAAGCTGGCAGTACTGTTTACCATGTTTATCATACCCTGATGGAGCAAATCCCAGGTCTCATCGCTGATTTCATCCATGGTATTGACAACGTTAGGTTCGTATTCTTTTATCAGTTTGCCGTCCGAGTCTGTCGTTTTATCCAGAAGTGTCAGGCTGTATACAGTCCCGCGGTTTGCAACAGTGGCTACATAACGGTTCAACTGGCTTACGGTATAGTTGTTGGTTCCCTGTCCGATGGCGGAGAGGATGGAATACTCATCCGATATCTGCGGCTCAGACTCCGGTATCTCCAGCCCTGACTTTTCACCCAGCCCAAAACTCTGGGCGTATTTTGCGAGAGCGTCGGTGCCGCGGTCACTGTCGTAATTCCCCTGGGCATCCAGACTCAAATCATATCCCACCTGATAGAAAAAGATATTGCAGGATACTTCCAGGGCGCCTACCACATCCAAACTGCCGTGCGCGTTGGGATACGCCCAGCATCTGGGACTTGGCGTCACCTTATCAAATTCCGCGTTGCAGTAATGCAAAGTGTCGCTGTCTATTACACCTTCGGTCAGTCCTGCCGCCGCCACCAGCATTTTGTAGGTAGAGCCCGGAGCAGTGCGCTCCTGTGTGGCATTGTTGTAAAACGGACGGGACAGCCCTGTCACCAGTTTGTTATAGTACTCAGAATCCATCGTGTTGGCGAGACGATTATTATCATATCCCGGATAGGACACGCAGGCGAGCACCTCCCCTGTGTTGGGGTCACTGACCACCGCGGAGGCGGTACATGGCTCCAACGCCAGCTCACCGGGAGTAATCTCCAGATTCTCAATCTTCCCGTAAAGCCAGGAATAGGAATTGACGCTGCCGTCCAGAAGTCCGTTGTACTGCGCTTCATCCATCGCCAAAACACCCTGCTCATATACGATGGCACAAATCTGAGCTCCACTGATACTACCTGATTTTATAAGATATTTATAGAGAAGTTTGTCGAAATTGATATCCGAACTCAAATATTCCTGCAAATATTTTAAAATCCCCTGATAAATTTCCGCAGAATCCGAGTATTTTTCCTCTGAAATATACTCACTTAAGGCAGACGTATCAATCCAGTTCTGGGAGATGGCGTAGTTCAAATATTGATAAATATTGATATTTTCTTCCTTTGTCCACGCCTGGTAAGTCTCATCGCTGGTGTCGATGGCATCATTAATCAGGATTCCTGTGTCATTCAAAAGCACATCGATAGAGATGAAGTCCATATATGCCTGCATCTCCGAGGAAAGCTCATTGTACGGCTGTCCGCCGGAATCCTGCATATAATTGATAATCTCCGGGATAGCGCTGCTCTTGCGCGCCTCAAACACCGCGTAAACCGCCTTTTCTGTGGTCTTCGCGTCCTCAGCGCCAAAATGCCGTTCGTCAATGATTTCATTGGCGATAAAGGCATTGTAGGCATCCCCCACCGGAATGATAATCTCACTGGCATCACTGGCTGTTGTCGGGTCATAGTCCAGCGTATCGTGCAGTTTGGATAAAATGATGCCGGCAAGTTTTTCTTCCAGGAGCTGATAGGTCTTCTCCTGCAAATCTTTATCAATGGTTAAGTAGACGTCATTTCCCGCGCCGGGGTCCGTGCTGCTGACGACCTCCGTCACCTTTCCCAGACTGTCCACATAAAAGGTGGTCTCCCCTTTTGTGCCCTGCAGGACCTCATCCATGGTCTGCTCCATACCGGATTTTCCCACGATATCGGAGAGGGAATATTTTTTCTTGTCATCCGCATCCAGTGCATCGTATTCTTCCTGGGAAATCTTTCCTGTATAACCGATGATGGAGGCGAAGTATTTGCTGTCTGTGTAGCGTCTTAAGGAATCTTCCTCCACATCCACGCCGGTCAGACTGTCTTTGTTCTCCATGATTGCCGCCACTGTCTCCTCACTCACATCGAAGGCGAGCGTTGTGGTGATGTACTTCTGGAAACTGTTGAGATTGATAGCATAACGCATGTTGACCATTTTCAGAATGTAAGTCTTATCCAGAGTCTCATCATCCAGTCCGTAGCCGTACACTTCATCCGTACACATATAATGGATGATTTCTTCCGCGGACTGCTCCTTCTGCGACTCTTTGAGCTCATCGATGGTGGCGAGACCGTAGACGTCCGCCACAAAACGAAGCCTGAGTGTCTCGTCTGTCTGGGAGAACTGGTAATTGCCGGCGGAGTCCAGCACAATGCCGAAGTCGCTGATAACGGAATCTCCGTGGGATTCTACAATGGTCAGCACAGAATCCAGGATGCCGTTGAGAATCTCGTTCTTTTCCGCCACACTGTTTGCCGTGATATTGTCCTCAATGGTCACAGAATATGCCAGTTCATTGTATGCCAGAAGATTCCCGTTGCGGTCGTAGATATTTCCTCTCGTCCCCGGAATCTCCCTTGTCTTTCGAATCGTCAGCTCGTAATTATCCAGATAATCCTGACCGTTCACAATCTGCAGATAGAACAGACGTCCCATCAGGATGACGGACATCAGGCTAAACGCAAAAATCAGTACGAACAGTCGTGATTTGAATAACTGCACAGCTCCATCCCTAATTCTGTCCAAAATATCTCTAAACAAATTTACTTGCACTCCTTTTTTCTTCCGCTTCCAATCGGCGGTTGATATACAAAATCAGTGGGTACAGCGCAATCGTGGTTCCAATGGTGTAAATCAGTTCCGGAATGATGATATGGTTCAAGTAAAACCAGAACTGAAACTCACTCCTTAACATAAACATCAGGAAATAGACAATCAGTCCATATATAAATTCGCTTGCCGCAATGAGGCAGATGGGCAGCTTGATATCTTCATCATAATACATCTGCATGAATCTGCCGTTTACATATCCAGTCAGCATGTAGATGAGGGCGTACATCCCTATCACGGTGCCGAACTGGATATCGATGAAAAGCCCGGAAAAAAATCCCACCAGCATGCCTTCCTTTGAACCGCGCATAAATCCGATGGATGAAGTTGCAATAATCATCAGATTCGGCTTGATGCCCGCCAGTTCCAGGGAGGAAAACACGGTGCACTGCAGCAGGTAACAGACGAGCACAAGGACTGCCGTCACTGCTAAACGCTTTATCTTCATCTTTTTCATGAAATTGTCCTTTCTGTCTATCCTATTCGCTTTCTGCTCCCTCTCCTGTCAAGTCTGCTTTCGTTGTTGTAATGACCAGAACCTCCTGGAGATTTTTGAAATCCACCACCGGGGTGATATAGCCGGAGCGGGTCAGGTTGTTAGAATCCACGTTGACTTCACTGATGTATCCGATGAGGATTCCCTGCAGGTATTTGTCACTGATATAGGAGGTGACAATCTGGTCCCCCACCGCTACTTCATTCTCATTATTTTCCATCTGCTCAAAACGAATCTTCCCGTCATTCATCAGGGTCAAATCTCCGTTTACCATGCAGCGGTCCGAGGTGGAGAGTACCATACCGCTGACATTGCTGGAATCGTCAATGATGGACCGCACCGTCGCCCAGGTGGGACCTACATCGGTCACGATTCCGACCAGACCACTTCCTGCCATGACGTTCATATCCACTTTAATACCGTCAATACTACCTTTGTCAATGGTAAAGCTGGAAAACCAGTTCCCGGCATCCTTTCCGATGACGTGCGCGGCAGTCTTTTCATAATCCGCGTAGCTCTGGTCCAGCTTATAAAGCTCCTGGAGACGTTCCAGTTCATATTTTTCTTCCTGGAGATAGTTGTTCTCCGTGACGAGCTCATCGACCCTTGCCTGGAGCTTTTCATTCTCATCCCGCACCTGTTTTAATGTCTCGAAATTCTCTGTCACATCGTTTAGCCATCCTCCTACCTGGTTGATTCCCTGCTGCATGGGAATGACTGTGATGTTCGCCAGGACTTTAAACGGTCCTTTTGTCTTATCAGAAAATACGGACAAAAGCATGAGCAGGATGCAGAGCACAGAAAGTCCCCACAGCCAGTATTTATTTGTCCCGGTTGTCTGATTCTTTTTCTTCATACTATCTCAACCACCTATAATCTTCATCCAACATAGAATATGTCAGTTTTTTAAACTCTTTGTTCTGTATCATTTTCTTCAGTCCCTGCACGGCGCATAGTTCCGGCTTTTGCGCCACCGAAACCGGAAGTCCCACGCTTTCTTCCAGATATGTAGAAAGCCCTCTTAAGTTTGCAATTCCTCCGGTTAAGCAGATACCGTTCTTTTCAATTCCCTTTCGCACATCCGGCGGTGTGCGCTCAATCATGGTGCGAATTGCCGCCGCGCACTCGGCGAGCGGTTCTTTCATGGAGGCGCGCACAAGACCGATAGAAATCTTCTTCTCCTTAGGAACACCCTTCATTAAGTCTCTGCCGGAAACAGTCAGGGAGGCGTCCGCTCCCTGCTCAAAAACGCCAAATTCCCGGCGCAGCCTTTCCGCGGTCAGCTTTCCAATAAGAAAATCATGGTTGTGGCGAACCCTGGCGGCAACCGCTGCGTCAAAATCATCCCCGCCAATCTTCAAAAGGCGGTTCAGCACCATGCCGCCGCTGGAAAGCACAGAAAGTTCTGTGGTTCCGGCTCCAAAGTTGGCGATAAAAAGCCCCTTCTCCTGCCAGATATCCGCGCCAAAACCGACTGCATCCGCAATCCCTCTCTCCACAATCTTCACGGATTTTGCCTTTGCCGCGGAGTGAAAGACCAAATCATAAAAGGCGCGCTTTTCCACCTCCGTTACATCGGTGGGTACGGCAATGAGATACTCTGATGCCCGTTGGAATCTGCCCTCTTTTTTTAAGAGACTTTCCAGAAGATACTGCATGTCGTCAAAATGCGCGATGACACCACCCTTCATGGGAAAGATAACCTCAATATTGTCCGGCGCCTTCTCGTACATCTCATACGCCTCATCCCCCACGGAGAAAATGTAGCGCTTGTCTTTCATGGCGATGACATCCTTCTCCTTGCGAATCTCATCCGCCTTTTTATCATATATTTTTATCTCATATGTCCCCAAATCCAGACCATAGACATTCCTGGTCATGATAACCCCTTTCTATTTTCCTCCCTCTATAAAAAGCCTTTCTCCTTCAGGCTCACAAAACAGTTATTTCCTATAACGATATGGTCCAACAGTTCGATGCCGATGAGCGACCCGGCGTCACGAATCCGCCTGGTGAGCAGCACATCCTCCTTGCTCGGCGTAGGGTCGCCGCTTGGATGATTGTGAAGAAGGATGATGGAAACCGCGTTTTTCTGCAGCGCTTCCACAAAGAGCTCTCGCGGTGAAATCAGGGAAGCGTTGACCGTCCCTTTGGAAATATCTGTCTCGCCGATTAATCTTGCTTTTGTATTCAGAAGCAGAAGCTTCATCGTCTCCTGCTTGCAATGGCGTAAATCTTCCATATAATATCTGGCGATGGTCGCGGGTGTGGAAAAATTAAGCCCCGCCTGCGCGGAAGCCTTGGCAAGCCGTCTGGCAAGCTCCGACAGGCATAAAATCTGCACTGCCTTCACCTTCCCGATGCCCTTCACCTGCATGAGCTGTTCCATGGACCACTGATGGATATTCAATATCCCGTCCTGGGCAAATACAGGGTGTAGAATCTTCTCCGCCAATTGAATGGAATTTTCTCCCCTTGTACCGGTACGCAGCAAAACCGCGAGCAGCTCCACATCCGTGAGGCTGGAAGCTCCCAACTGCTCGCATTTTTCATAAGGTCTCTCTTCTTCATACATCTCTTTGATGGTATTTTTCATCGCATTTTCTGCTGTGATGACACGATACAATGATTTATTTTAGCACAATTTAAAAATCCTGTATAGGTTTCCATTCTTAATTTTTTGTGAAGTGATGACAGTTCGTTTCTGTTCGCAGGTACCTGTGAACAGGAACGACAGTTCTGCGGTTTTACGGACGGTGCGGGCTGAACTCTAACGCGAAGTGTCTTATGACCGCCTCCGCCACTTTCATGCCGTCCATGGCGGCGGACGTGATACCGCCCGCGTATCCCGCGCCCTCCCCACAGGGATAAATCCAGGGGATACTGCTTACAAATTGTTCGTCGCGGGGAATCCTTACCGGGGAGGAAGTGCGGCTCTCCACGCCCGACAACAGGGTGTCCCCGTCCGCAAAGCCGTGTATCTTCTTATCCATTCTGCGGATTCCCTCCTCCAGAGAAGCAGACAGCTCCCCCGGGAATATCTGCCGTACATCCCCAAGCGTATAGGCACCCTTTAGATTGGGATGGACCTTTCCTGTCTCTGTGCTGGGGCGCTGTGCGCAGAAATCCTCATACCGCTGGACGGGGATTTTTCCTTCTCCCGCCTGCCATGCTCTTTTCTCCAAGTCTCTTTGAAAAGCGATGCCTGACAGAGGATGAGGCGAAGAAACGCAAGGAGCGTCTTTTTCATCCTGCGCATTGTCTCTGGCAAACTGTTTGAAATCCTCCGGGGTGACAGTGACAATGATGGCGCTGTTGGCATTTTCCCCGGCACGCCCGTGATAACTCATGCCGTTGACCGCCAGATGCCCTTCCTCCGAGGAGGCATTGACGACATAGCCGCCCGGACACATGCAAAAGGAATAGACACCCCTCCCGTTTGACAGCTTTTCCGTCAGTTTGTAAGAGGCAGCCGCAAGCCCTCTCCTGTCTTCCCTGCCGTACTGGGAAGTGTCGATGACTTTTTGCGGATGCTCCACCCGCACGCCCACGGCGAAAGACTTCGCCTCCATATAGAGATTCCTCTCATAGAGCATGCGGAAAGTATCTCTGGCGCTGTGTCCCAAAGCCAGGATGAGCACCTCTGCATCCATCCATTTATTATTGTTTATCTGGATTCTCCTGCCTGCGGCATCGATGTCCGTAAGCTGATGCCGAAAAAGAAATGTTCCGCCCAACTTTTCAATCGCCCGGCGCATATTGACTACCACTTCAGACAGAATGTCTGTGCCGATGTGGGGCTTCTGTTCATAGAGGATATCCTGTGGCGCCCCGAACTTTACAAACGTCTCCAGGACATAGCGGTTTCGCCCAATGGGGTCTTTTACCAGGGTGTTTAACTTTCCATCGGAAAAGGTTCCGGCACCGCCTTCCCCGAACTGTACGTTGGACTGGGTATCTAAAACCCCCGTCTCCCAGAAGCGCTTTACGTCTTCTACTCTCTCCGCCATGCAGGCGCCCCTCTCCAGCACCAGAGGGGCAAATCCCGCCTGTGCCAGCAGATAAGCGCAGAATAGCCCTGCCGGTCCGCTGCCTGCGATAACCGGGCGATGCGCAAGAGGGCGCAAGGTGGGCGAAGAAGGCACGTATGGAGACTGTGTAACCGGCTTCTCTCCTTTTTGCGAAAGAATTTGCGGAAGAGTATACATCTTCTCTGTGACTTCCTGCACCTTGTTTTTCAGTTTCTTCTTTATCTTCTCCTCGTTTTTCACGGTAAAATCTACCGTATACACAAAAAATAACTCTGGCTTTTTCCGCGCGTCCAAAGATTTCTTGCGGATAGTAAAGGTCAGAAAATCACCGGGAGAAAGTCCCAGCATCTGCCTTAACTTTTTCTCTATCGCTTCCGGGCTGTGCCCTTCCTTTAATTTAAGCTGTGTGATTCTTAACATGGTCTGATTCGCCTTTTCAAGTACTTTTTCTGGCTCGATTATAGCATATGGAGGAATTAACGGGCAAGAAAAAGACCGCAGATATTATCTGCAGGTCCATTCTGTCAGTATACATAATACGATGGTTTTCCGTGATATTCGGTACAGCATTGATAAAAAACCGTGCCTTCTTAGTCCACTATTATTTAATCTCATACTTTTTCATTTCTTCTTCTGCCAAAGGTCTGCCCAATCTCTTAGACATCAGTATTGCTTCCCTTAGCCTATACACTTTCTTGTCTGAAGGCATTGTTAATCTTCCGTCTGACATAGCTTCGCCAAACCGTTCAAATTTTCCAAACAATCCGTCAACGCATCTATCTTGATTTCTATATCCATATAGTATACTCACCTTCTTTTTTTAATTATACTCGATTCTCGCTCATTTTAACAGCTTTTTCTGACAGAACGGTGTTCTCTCTGTCAGCATCCGCCAATAATAGCCTCTCTTTTTTGTCACCCGCCCTTCATGCGCAAAACCGCCGCTTCACCTATAATAAAGATGATAGGAAAAGTGGCAGAGTCTACCCTCAAAAGGGCGCAAAAACCCTGCCTTTCAATCTCAGGATTTTCGTGCGATACAAAGGAAAGGTGGTGAACTGTCGGGTGAGGTCCTGCCCGGCAAAACAATATGAGTACAGTCAGTATTATCGTCCCAATATACAATTCAAAAAAGACGCTCGCGCGCTGTATCCGCGCGATTTTAGACCAGAGTTTTCAAGCATTTGAACTCCTTTTGTGTGACGATGGCTCCTCGGATGAAAGCCTTGACATCTGCAGAGAATTTGCAAAAAGTGACCAGAGGATTCGCATTTTTCCTTCCTCCCATCGGGGAGTGTCCGCCGCCAGAAACACCGGGCTCTCCCACGCTTCCGGTCAGTACATCCTGTTCGCCGACAGCGACGATGTGCCATATCCGGACTGGATTTTTCATCTTCTCTCCCACATGGAGGAAGAGGCTTTAGGTGTGGGCGGCTACTCCTGCATCGATGGAGACAGGAACCGCAGCTATGGCGCAGAGAAAAGAGACAACGGGACATTGGACGGCATCCGCATCCATCCGCTGCAGTTTATGGAAGATATTTTTTCTAACCGGCATATGTATCAGGGATATCTCTGGAATAAAATCTTCGATGCTGCCCTCATCCGGGAGAAACATCTCCGTTTTCGGGAAGGCATCGCCTACAATGAGGACCGCCTGTTTGTCTTTCAGTATCTTCTTAATTGCCGCGGCGTCATATATTCCAATATTCCTGTCTATTACTATTACCTTGCTGTTTCGCCGCGCAGTGATTTCAAGGAGAGCTATATGACAGAAATTGATGCCTTTCAGATGATGTGCCGCGAATTATACCGCCGCGGATGGCTCTCTCCTTTTTACTATGCCCTCAAAGATGAACTGCGGGCGATAGAGGAACTTCTCCCCCTTGCTGAACGGGCAGGCGCAGTTAGTCATAAGTCTGCCGCGTGCCTTAGCAGGCTGAAAAAGAGAATCAAACAATGTCTGAACGCCATTCCCTTTTCCTCCTGGGAAGAATTTATCATCTGTATGGAGCGGCACGCCGATTTTCAGAACAAGCGGCATGTAGGGGACAAGGCGTTTCGCATGTATCAGGATTTTCTGAAATGTGCTGTCAAAACAAAGGCAGAGCCGATGGATTATCTGAAATACCGCTTTTACCGACTCGAAACCGGGGAAAGAGACTCTTACCTTACACGCAGAGAATATGCCGGGCTGTGCGGCAGATATAATGAAGCAGACACTTCAAGATTTATCAGGGATAAACAATTATTTTCTGTGAAATACAAGGACTTTCTTGCAAGGGAGGTAGTGACGGCTGACGAGACAGATGCAGCGGGTCATTTCAGAAAACTGTGCCGCAAGAAGGATTCTCTTGTGTTTAAACCTATATCCGGCGGCTACGGCAAAGGTGTGCGTGTTTTCTCCACGCAGGATAAGGAAGTCTGTGCAGAAATCGAGGAGGCGCTGAAATACGGCGGCGCTCTGGTGGAGGAGCGAATCATGCAGCATAACATTCCCGCCGGTTTTCACCCGCAATCGGTCAACACCATCCGCTCTGTCACTGCCCTTTCCAGCCAGGGTGTTCCGCTGCTTATCGCCGCGGCTCTGCGCACCGGTGTAGGGGAAGGTCTGACAGATAACGGTACGGGTGGGGGTATCTTTGCCAATATCGATATAGAGACGGGTGTCATTGACCGGGATGGGACCACACATTTCGGCTTTCATTATGCTGCCCATCCGGATACAGAAACCGTTTTTCGGGGCACTGCGATTCCCCACTGGGATACCTTCCGCGAGCGTTCCCTTGCGGCGGCTCTTGTGCAGCCCGGACTGCGCCTGTGCTGCTGGGACTGGGCAATCACTTCAGAAGGGAAATTTGCCCTTTTGGAAGGAAATGTGGAGGGAGGTCTGGGGCTGAATCAGGCAGCTTTGCAGAAAGGATTAAAAGAAAAAGTACTGGAAGCACTCCTCTAAATAGTATCCCGGATGATTCATGCATAACACTCCATGAATTATCCGGAGTCTCTGAATAAGGCGATAGAGCCGCTGTTCAGAGAGATATTTCGAGTTGTTCTCCCAGTACTTTGTCATATTCCGGCGGGTCCAAAAACATCGTTCCTCCGCACGGATAAAAGGTAAATTCAGAAAAGTAAATGTTCGTTTGCATCTCATAAAAGTCCACCCTGATGAACGGCGCCTGTGAAGCTTTTGCCAAAATCTCTGCCGCTTCCTTCATCTCCTGAAACGACGCGGGAAGGGACTGGTCCTTCGGATAATCGGGGTAATCCACCCGCTTAAAAGGCAGGCGCTCTCCCTTGGGATCAAAGAAAGAGACACATCCATCTTCATCACCTAAGCTTCTGGAGATACAGACACACCGGACTTTCCCGTTCATGCACAAGAATTTATAATCAGCAGGTCTTGCGCCGCCCCCGTCATCGATAAAACGTTCCGCGATGATTTTGGGTGCCGCGTTTCCATACGCCCACTCCCTGCCTCTCGGATAAAAGTCTGTATCCAGCGCGCGGTTTAATTTCTCCCGTGCTTTTTTAACATCCAGGCTCTTTTTGTCGCGGCACAGGACCATTCCTCCATACCCGTGGGTACATTTGAGCGCAAAGCGATTTGGCAGACTGTCAAAGTCAATCTGCTCCGCCCTGTCCCAGACACCAAGGAGAGGAACAAGATATTTCTCCCCGATATATTTCTCCACAAATTTCCGGTTCCGGTATTTATCCGTCAAATCCCGGTACAGCGGATTTCTGTCATGGAGTTTCAGCCACTGGATTTTCTCATTGAAGGTGACCGGTGGATGCAGGTTTAATTTTTTCCCCGTAATGACCCGGTATTCCATTTTCAGATACCGCTCATCCGGTATCCATTTGAGCAGATTGGTCTCAAACAGCGGGAGAAAGAGACATAGAGGTCTCTTTCTGACTGCCTGAATATAGTCCTTTTTGCTAATCATCTCTTCCCCATCCTTTTCCCCATTTCCTTTGAAATCCCTTTACAATGGCTTTTTCTCCAGATATGCATTCACCATTGCGTCCGCAGCCATGATAGCGTGCGCCATTTCTTCTGCAGACCAGTGAACGATGGCTCTGGATGCCATGATTTTGTCGGATGCCGCCTCGCAGTAAGACTTTATGGTTTCGTAATCGTACGTTTCGATGCCAAGTTCTTTTAAATTCACCGGAATCCCAATTTCCTCAAGGAAATCAACCCAGGCGGGAATCTCCTCGGGAGTCCCGAAGAGAACCATTTCCGGCAGGATTCCATAGCCCACCAGTTCTCCGTGCATCTTTCCTTTCAATTCGGGTATCATAATCAGCGCCTCGTCCAGGATATGCGCGAAGAAGGCGGTCTGGATTGCCAGCTGAGGTCCGGTAAATCTTGTCAGGGCATGACACACCCACTCAAATTCCTTTGTTACCTTCTTCTCCTCCATCGCCTGGACTGCGGCGGGCGCATGTTCTTTAAGCACACGCAGGACTGCCTCGTGGTGGCTTATGCACAGTGGGTCGCATCTCTCCCACTCTCCAATCTTTTTTATCGTGTGGAGCGCTTCGACACTGGAAGCGACCTGGTCCCCAATCCCGGCAATCAGCGCGCGGACCGGGGTGTCAATCAAAACCTCAGTATCTACAATCTGACACTCCGGCATATATGCAAGGCTCCAGAAATCCGCCATCTCTCCGGTCTCCTCGTCATACATGACAGACATACCTGTAGCACTGGCGTTGGAAGATAGGACCGTGGGACACATAACCAGCTTCGGTCGTTTATAGCGGTCTGTGTAGTGCAGGGCAGCCCGCACCAAATCCTGACATCGCGCTCCGCCCACAGCAACGACGATATCCGGTTGATAGTCACAGATTGTTTTTCCAATCTCCTCTGCCGCCTGCAGGGAGCATACCTTATTCTCCACCTGGCAGAACTGAAATTCTGCGGGAGTCATCTCGTCATCTCCCGGCAGACTGTCCATCAATCCTGCTTCACGTCCCACCATATTATCTGCGGTTACTTCTATGGGAAGTGCCTTAGGATTTTCAAGTCCTTCACGAATCCTCTCATTTATGGCTCCATTACAGTGGTAATCGTGCAGAATCAGATAGCGGTCCCCCATGCCATATGTAATCCGGCGGATATCCCTCAGCGTCCCGTAACCAATCGTGTATTTCTGAAATGAAGTAAAATCATAATAACCAGCCATGTTTTCCTCCTGTATCTCTCTATGCTAAAGCATTGTCATTTTATCGCCGCTCATCATGGTAATCCCTGTCACATTAACCGTGTCATCCGCAAAGAAAAACTGTGTACAGGATGCCAGATGTTCATAATCTTCCCGGCATGGACTGTCTGAAGTTTGTATCTTGCTTCCCTGTGCAGTCTTCTTATCTGCCTTATCATAAGTAAGGAGATTTACCAGGATGTTATCTGCCGCCAAATTGAGCGCTAAGTGTCGCATCAGTCCCCGCAATGCCCATGTGGACGCTGTAAGCGCCCCCTTTTCGCTGTCCGCAAAAGCCTTTGCCCCACCGGTTATCAGCAGAATGGAATAGGGGGACTCTTTCCTGCCCTGTGCTCTCATCTGCTCTGCCATACTCTGACAGCAGAGAATCGCGCCATCCAAATTTTCATCCATGACATGGCGCCAATCTTCAAAGGAAAGTTCCAAAAAGGAATCTTCTTCCTGTGTATCTGCTAAGTAAAATACGCCGTCAATCCCACCGTATTCATGTACCGCATATTCGATTGCCTCCTGATATTCTTCCGGTTTTGCACAGCAGGGTACGATGATATGGTGATTTTTCTGAAGCTGTCGGCATATGGTCTGTTTTGCGTCACTGTTCTCACCGACAGCCACAATAATCTTCTTTTTTCTCTCCATTTTTCTGCCTCCTATGAAAATATAATGCCGCCGGCTACGGGCAGAGTCTGCCCGGACATATGATGCCCGTCACGCAGCAGGAACAGGCACATATTTGCCATATCTTCTGCTGTCTGTATGCGGTTTAAGGGATATTTACTCTCGATAAAAGCGAGATATTCTTCCTTCGTCCCGCTCCCGGCATCCAGATATTCCTGGCAAAATCCGTCCATCATAGGAGTCCACACAGTTCCGGGACAGATGCCGTTGACAGCGATGCCATATTTGCGCAGAGCAGAGGCGGCGCTTCGCATAAGCCCCCGCTCTCCCCATTTAGAAACTCCGTAGGGCACCACAATCGTCTCATCCTGATTTAATGCCGCCTGGCTTAAGACCAGAATGATATCCCCCTGAATTTTCCTTTGAATCATCTCCTTTGCCGCCCTCTGCACACACAGAAACGCCGCGTCACAGTTTACCGATGTAAAGCGGTGCCATTCTTCCATGGACATGTCCTGCCAGGAGAGGTACCCTCCCACTCCGGCATTGTTTATCAAAACATCAATTCTGCCGAAAGCCTCTATGATTTTATCAAATACTGCCTCTATCTCCTCCGGCCGGCTCAAATCACAGTGAAAAGCTTTCGCCTCATTGCCCGATGCCGTGATTTCTTCCGCCTTTATTTTTGCCTTTTTTTCATCTTTATCTACAATCGCTACTATCATGCCTTCAGAAGATAGGCGGGAGACGATGCCCGAACCGATTCCGTCTGCCCCTCCGGTAACGACCGCAACTTTTCTTTCTTTCATTCGAATATTCTCCTTTTACTGACACGGAGGCACAACGCCCTCCTGAAGTTTTTCGCCGAATCCGATATACAAATCTTCCATGTCGCCACTGTCCAAATCCCGCTTCATTCTCGCCCAGAACGCATCTTCGCCGCTGAATCTGTTGCAGAATACCCGGAAGATATAGCTGTCACTCATACATGCCACATGGAGCCGCTGTTCCTCGGCACTCAGTCCGGTGCTCTCCATGTAAATCTTT
Organism: uncultured Ruminococcus sp.; assembly: GCA_900541505.1. Classification (GTDB taxonomy): domain Bacteria; phylum Bacillota; class Clostridia; order Lachnospirales; family Lachnospiraceae; genus Mediterraneibacter. The sequence continues at coordinate 60,663 of UQKK01000011.1, read as the reverse complement.
CCTGCCAGTTTTACAAACCACTCGGAGAGATTGCGGTACAGTTCCATACGGTACTCCTCCGGCAGACGGAATTTGTATACCATGCGGTCCACATTGATAAGAGATTCTTCCACGTAAAAATACTGCTCCAGAATCGGTTTCTCTGCCGTGTCATCCTTGTCAATCTCCCGGCAGTAATTGTAGAATACATGGTCGCTCACAAATACTTTGTCAATATGGTACATGTAGCAGAATGTAAAATTGACATCCTCCTGGAGTTTTAAGCTGGTGTTAAAACGCAGATGGTAATTGCGTATGATATCCATCTTAAAAACCCTGCTCCAAACACAGTAAAACATCGGTCCGCATGTAGCCCACAATTTCTTTCCTTCTACTGCCAAATCCTTCATGCGGAAATAGTATGCTTCCTTCGGCACTCCCACGTCGATATGTTCTACCGTTTGCCGGCTCTTGTCCGTGTAGTAGACAAAATTCACGCCGCCGATGGCGTAGTCCGCGTTTTCCTTTACGATACCGTCATATGTGGACATCAGCGCATCCGGCTCCAGCCAGTCGTCGCTGTCAACAAAGGTCACATACTCTCCTGTCACCATGTCAAGTCCTGTATTCCTTGCCCCTGAATATCCCTGGTTCTGCTGGTGGATGACCCGAATCCTGTCATCCTTTGCCGCAAACCGGTCGCAGATTGCGCCGCTTCCGTCTGTGGAGCCGTCATCAACAAGAATCAGCTCCCAGTCTGTGTATGTCTGTGCTAAAACACTTTGGATACTCTTCTCCAGAAATTTTTCATCGTTGAAAACAGTGATTACTACAGAAATCTTACTCATATAGAACTTCTCCTTCCATGCTGGTTTACTATTATTATCATAACTTTAAAGAAGGGGAAAATATATGTCTGCCATCGCACAAAAAAGCGGGGAAAATTTGTCTTTCTGCTTTGTTTTCTGCAAAAAAGGAACCATTGTTCTATAGATTATACTTTTCTACTACAATGGTTCCTCTGTAATTTATAAATATGTTTTATTTAAGGTATTTTTAATCATTAAGCCACAAACGCCGTAAATCATAGGTAAACATATCATGAAGCTCTGCAAAACAAATTGCCTTATATGCATCATGAATTTTGCTTTCACCTTTCGGAGGAAGGAAAAATGCACCATGTCCAGCTCCGCCCCAGACATGAATCTGCGTGTAAACCTTTGCTTCATATAATTTTCTTGCGAAATCCATTGAAGCATCACGGTCGGCATCCAGTTCCATCGCATGGATGAAAATCGGGCAGAGCCCTTTACAGTCTTCTACTGTCGCGTGATTCGGAACATGTTCTGGAGTCAAGAATGGAGAGTATGCGTTATTCTTACCAAACAGAATCTGGAAAATACGGTGATTGTCCGCTGCATCCCATCCTCCTTGGACAATCCGGCTTGACGGAAAGCTCATACTGTCATCAGTAATCGGCTCTCTTGCCATGCAGCCTCTCGGTTTAAAACCGACACGTTTACAACGGAATGCAAAGCAAAGAGAAGTATAGCCCCCGCCGCTTTCTCCCAGAAGGACAACATTGTCGGAATCGATTTTTAATTCTTTTGCGTTATCAAGCATCCACTGATAGACTGCCTGATAATCATCCAAAGCTGCCGGGAAGGGGGCTTCTACGGCAGTTCTCGCTTCCGCAAATACCAATGTCACATCATGTTCCATGGCAATCAGTTCCATACTCGGCGCAAGCCCTTTATACGGATTAAACATCATTGCGCCTTGACCAATTCCAAAAAGAACCGGGGATATCTCTTTTTGGGAATCCCTCTTCTTTGTTACGTAAACAGTGATGTCCGGATCCTTTTCATTCAATCCTTTTACTGTATATTCAGTCCGCACAACGTCGTGTTTCTTCGGAAACGATCTTTCCAAAGTCGGTTTCAACCACTCAGCTTTTCTTTGCAGTCGCTCTTCTTCTGTAATTTCCGGCGCTGAAACTTTTGCCGACTGGTCGCACGCATGCTCGACCTCATAGATAGCGGTTAATTCGGGATGAGCCCATCTGGGGTCTGTCCTGTCATCAAAATATCCCTCACTTAATGTCGGCAGTGTTTCCTGTGGGACCCCTTCAATCGAAAACTGTTTTTCTTTTTTATCAAGATACATACAAGTTCCTCCTTTTTATTTCTATTAGAAATTCCAGCGCTTTAATTTCCGTTCTATAGATACCGATTTGTATCCTTTGAATTAATTATACAATCAAGGCATGTAGAAATAATCATCTGAATCAGACAACGTTTCCTGATATTTGTCGTAATTTTCAACCAATATGCAGGAAATGTATCAGCCAAAGTAATCATGTCATGTTTTTCACAGTTCATCTTTATCGCCTGAAGCAGGAAAATTTCTATTGTAAATCCAAGCTCAAAATGAGATAATATAAAAAGAAAATCAAATAACAGAAGATGAGGTGAAGATTATGGATCCCAGGCAGTCTGCAAAAGAAAAAATCTGTGCCGCTATGATAGCATTGCTGCAGAAAACAGAGTTTCGGAAAATTTCTGTAAAACAGATTATTGCAGAAGCAAATGTGAATCGTTCCAGTTTTTATTATCATTTTGGGAACACTATTGACGTCTTGGACTATATCATCAAGGAATTTGTGCGTAAATATAATTTTTCTCCCTATCCGATTCCTGATGTTTCTTCAGACTATAGTATGACGGATATTTTTCTGCTTTGTTGGCGAAGCTGTACTCAATATGCCTATGAACATCAAGACGTTGTACATATTCTTGTACAGCCGGAGTATCGCTATCAACTTTTTAAAGAATTTGAAAATTCTGCAAGGAATCTCCTTTTGAATGCCAAAATAAGTTATAAGGTTTTGGATGGAGAAGAACAAGTCCTTAATCACGACAATCTGTTTGATTTCCTGTCATATAAAAATGCAGCAATACAGCTCTGTACACTGGATTATCTCGTTACACATAATTTTATTGATCCACCAGATAAGATTGCTGAAGTCTTTAGTACGGCATTTAATTTAACGGTTACAAATCAGGAGGATTATAACAAAGCTTTTTTATTATAAGAAAATCAGGAAAGTATCTGCCTATGAGATTCTTTCCTGATTTTTTGTTTGCTGCACCTATGATATTTTGGTAAAATTTTTATACTGCTCTATTGATTATTTATTTTTTGTAAATACTTCTGATCCATCTTAATCAAACTCTTCTTTGTTGAATCACTCATCAAATAAATGATTCCCACAATGGAAAGCAAGAACAAGGCTCCGCTCACATATATAACTAAATCATAAGACTGATTTGCTGCCGCTATGAGTTGAACAGCAAGTGGTGCGGCAACGATGCTGCTCAATCCTGAGAGTGCACCAAACCAGCCGTTTAAAGTGGCATTGTTTTTCTGACCAAATAGCTCTGGAAATACAATACCTCCTACATAAAAAGCATAAGAACTCATCCCGTTAAATAATGCAAATATAATCGCACCTGCATATCCACCCAATATCGGAGATAAAATTCTTGTTATTCCTACAGTGCCTGAGAATATTATAATTCCTGCTTTTATTCCCAGCTTGTCACATGCAATTCCGAAAAGCGGAGAGAAAATAATGGTTGCTCCTGATGCAATGGATACAAAGAGTGCTGCTGTCGTATAGTCTAATCCCATAGATTCATAAACATATACATGATAATTCATATACAAGAGTGTTCCTACAATTCCAAGGAACGGTATCAACAGAGCGATGATTGTTGCAGGGTGCCTCAGAAGTTTAGATGCGGGCATCTGAATATCGTAAGGTTTTTCCTGCGTTTCAGCAGCCTGACTGTCATCTTTCGCAGATTTTGATTTTTTCTCTTTCGTGATATCGACCATTTCTGCTCCATAAACAGAAGGAAGATTGCAAACCATAAAGTTTCCTATGATTGTCACTACCGTAAGGACAATTCCCAATCCCAGAACAGCAGTCACTGTTCCAGATGTTTCGATAACATTTGCCATAACCGGAGCAAAAATCATATTTGCAATAGAAGTGACGCCTCCAAGCAGGGAAATCATCATCCCTCTTCCTCTGTTGAACCAGGCTCCCACAAAAACAGAATAGGTAGCAATACTTACTAATCCTACAAAAAATCCGATTATAAATGCGCCAATTGAAAGCAGTATTATATTATCTGCCAGTATCAGAACGATAGTTGAAATTATTGATGGCAGAATACCAAATCTTGCAAGTTTTTTCAAGCCCAGTTTTTTCATCAGTAATCCCAGCATATAATTTGAAACAATTGTTCCCGCACCGTATGCCGAGAAAAATAATGAAAATTCAGCTACTGTAAATCCATGTAATTCACAGATATTCATGGAAATCATAGTAACAGCCATATAAACAAATGATGAAAATACCGCTATCAGTGCAAATCCGATTGCTCCGGTTATCGCTTTTTTCTTATAATTCATTGATATCTATCCCCCTTTTATTGTACATCACATTTTCTCAAATTTTTTTGCAATTTTTTCTTTGTATTCGTCAATCACCCATGGACGACGGAGATCCTCTTCAAAGAGAATGCGGATATTCTGATCGATTACCATATTTTTTGTGACTGCGAGCTCAGGGGAAAGGATAAAGCCGACATGTCCGACGCCGCCCCATCCATGAAACTCTGCAAAAGAATGTGCTGCCTTTACTTTCCCAAAGAAATCGCGACTATAATCACTGTCCGGGTCAAATTCATTACTATGGATAAAAAGCGGAGGATAACCGATACAATCTTCTACTTTAGCGTGATTTGCAAGTGCCTCCGGGCTGACTCTCGCTGAGCCATGGTTATAGCCGAGCCACATACGATATGCCACATGCGCATCTTTTCCATCCCAACACACATTATGTAATTCACTGCTGGGGTACATTTCACGGTCATCTGTAATCGGATTATCCGCGACTACTCCTCTTACATTCCAGTACCCATATCGCATAAGTCGGAATGGAAGAGCTGCCGCAAGTCCGGCACCGGAACTCACGCCAGACAAAACGATTTTGTTCGTATTCACGCCGAGTTCTTTTGCATTATTCATAAGCCATTGATATACAGCGTGAATGTCATTGACCGCAGCCGGATAAGGAGCATCCAGGGAAGTGCGGTACAATGGAGATACAACCATGCATTCAAACTTTTCTGCATATTCAGTGATAGGCCGGGCATGGTTTACCGGACTGCAGAGCATCATGGCTCCGCCTGGAATGAGGAACAGCACACGCTTTTTCTTTTTATTTTTTAAGCTTTTAGGCAAAACAACATATGCCTTTGTACCAGTATCAGGCTCTTCCGGACAACCGGGGACATCATAAACTGTCAGCTCACAGGAGGAGTTTTCATCAAATACAGGTTCTGTAGCTGCCATATCTTTATATTGTTCTTCTGCCCATACTCTTTTCTCTTCAATGGAATAAGAAAGATCATACATTTTTACTGTTGACTCATTCCCCATCGCGAGATTCCATACTTCTTTCGCACTGGGAATACTCCATTTGGGGTCTCCTACATCATGGACTACTTCGTAACGTGGTTCGCCCTCAAGAATGTTTTCCTTTTTTGTATCACTCATAAATAGTCTCCTCATTAAATTTTTATACATCTGCAGAACGCTTACGTTTTGCAATGATACAGATGATTATGCTCTAACAGAGGCTGCTCTTTATTCTCATCTTCTATTTTTCAAGCCACGGACGACGGAAATCAAAGGTGACAGCATCTCTGTAAGCTCCTACTATTATCTGACGTACTCTTTTTCCGAAATCCGTCTCACATGCTGAGGTGATATGATGTGTATTGCCGCCCCAAACATGCAAATCGCAGAACACCCCGGCTTCATGAAGAAGAGAGACTAATCGATATGCGGTATCTCTGCCAGGATCAAATTCCGCTTCTACAGGAATCCATATAGGGGGAAGTCCCTTGACATCTTCCAGCGTGGCTCTGCCCGGTACTGCTTCCGGCAGCAAGGAAGGCTCTCCAAAGCGGTCTCCTAACCACAGTTTCAGACTGAAACGATTCTGCTCTCCATCCCATCCGGCTTTTGAACCATCGTCGTTTGTAATATGAAACTGCTGTGACTGGTTAAATGCCAAATCATCCAGCACAGGTACCATTAATACCAATCCTCTTGGCATCGGAGCATTACCCCAGTTGTATCTTTTCATGCGAAATGCCATACATAATGCTGTATGAGCACTGGAGCTTACACCAGACCAGACAATCTTATCTGTATCAATATGAAGTTCCTCCGCATGGTCGAGTACCCACTGATAAGCTGCATGGGCATCATTGGTAGACGCCGGATATTGATATTCAGGTGTACAGCGTGAACAGTCATAGCTAATGTGAATGAATCGTTTTATAGCTGAATACATCATAGGTCTTGCCAATGATAAGCACATTTCTGCATAACTTCTTGCAAAACAAAGAATTCCTGCATTAAAGTTGAAGTATAAAGGAAGCTTTTCACCCTCTTTTATATCCTTGGGGATTCCCACTAATACTCTGACCGGTTTGGCATCCGGCTCCTCTACACAGCCACCTTCTGTATAGTACTCTTTCCATTCCACATTCTGATATGCCTCTTCTTCACTTTCTTTTAAAGTAGCGCACATCAATTCACCTATAGGTTCATTTTCAGCCAGTAATTCCTCCCGCGACAATTTTGCAGTTTCTTTTATATCTCCCATTGTGACGGTATACCAACCCTCTTCTGCAGCCTCCGGGTGTGCCCATTTGATATCACTTCTGTTCCAATCTTTTGCCATATTTTCTCCTTTCCCAGTTTCAGCTCACACTGTCTAAAGATTAATGATTTCAGCGTCTTCTACTTCCATATCCTCATCTGTCAGAGAGTCAACCAGTTCATTTCCAAGCTCCAACATAGCGGAGTCAGTCTTCACACTCAGTCCATCTTTCTTTACATTCAAAGTCTTCGCGTTGGCTTCCACATATTTCGCTGTGGCTACCAGTTCTTTTTCCTTCCGGTCTTTCGGACAAATCAGGACTGCTTTATTGTCCACCGCATATGCTTTCAGCTGGTCAATATTTGCTGTCTGAGGTGTGATTTCCTCTTCTGTCAGATAGATCACGGCATCGCGTGGATTGATAGGCATCATCTTTATTGTCGGCGGGCTGGGGATAACCACCTTCTTCATCTCACTCTCCGGAGCAATGATGTATCCGGTTGCTCCTTCTGTCTCATATGCCTCCATCGTTACTTTTGAGATATCGCTCATCTTTTTTCTCCTTTCATTTTTTCGGCTGTAGGAAAGTTTGTTTTCCCACAGCCGGAAATTTCCTACACTTTGTCTTTTTCTATTCCTCCGTCCACGGACGGGAAAAATCATACTTAAACGCCATGTCGATGTTGTAATCGTCCCCGTTTGCCATCAGCTTTCCAAGGGGTGTGGAGGGGTCTGTGGTGTTGTGATTGCAGCCGCCCCATACATGGTAGTCCACAAATACATTTGCTCCATGGAGCTTCTTGCAGAACTCTAAAGTAGCATCCCGGCTGCCGTCCATCTCCCCGATGATGGGGAACCAAGTAGGCGGGTATCCGATACAGTCCTCCACCGTGGCACGACTCGGCAGTGCCTCCGGCAGAAGGGTCGGGTCTCCATAGTGCTCTCCCAGCCATTTCTGCATGGTCAGACGGATGCCTTCCGCATCCCAGGCGTCGATGGTCCCTGTCTCCTCATTGCGGAAGGAGAAGGTGCCGGACTGGGTGGCATTCACATCGTCAATGATAGGCAGGGAGGAAACAATGCCTCTCGGCTTGATGCCATAGCGTTTCAGACGGAATCCCAAGCACAGTGCCAGCTGTGCCCCGGAACTGAAGCCGTGGATGACTATCATGTTGGTATCTACATTTAATTCCTCCGCGTGGTCTAAGATATACTGATATGCCGCATGGCAGTCATTGACCGCCGCCGGGTATGGGGCTTCCACACAGGTACGGTAGTTGAAGGATACGACTACCGCTTTATGATGCTTGCTCTGGGAGGCGAGCATGCTCATATAATACTCATAAGACCCTGCGATGTATAAGCCCCCTCCCGGTATCTCCAGGATACAGGGAAGCTTTCCATCCCCTTCCACGTTCTTAGGAATACGGATACACAGTTCTACCTCTGTCTCCGGCTCCTCCACGCAGCCCGGTCCTTTGATGAACTTCCATTCCCCGGCAGCTTTGCGCTTTTCACTCTCATTGGCGAGAGCGTCCTCTAAAAGCATTTCTCTCTGCTCTTTTCTTTCAGCAATATTTGCTTTGGGGTCATTCTTCGACAATTCGAAGAAAGTGTCCATCAGCCCCGGCACTGCCCAGTTGGCTCCGCCTAAGGCTTCCGGATGCGCCCATTTCTTATCCATCCGGTTGTCCTGTCTCAATGTTACATTCTCGCTCATATCTAACCTCCTTTATTCCTGCAGCCATTTCCGGCGCATGTCATACTTGAAAAAGTCCTGGATATTTCCATCCACAATGGTCTGGTAGCGCTGCCGGAGGGGATTCTCCTTAGGCGCATTGTAAAGGGTTGCGTGACAAGTGCCTCCCCACTGGTGAATCTCCGCGTAAGTCCCCGCCTCATACAGCTTGTGCATGAAGGTCATTGCCGGGTCACGTCCTGCATCGCTTTCCGTGGTGTGGATAATAATAGGGCATAAACCTCTACAATCCTCCACAGTGGCATGGTCTACCAAAGCCTCCGGTGTGCCGTCATCGTGTTCTCTGTTCTGTCCTAAATATAAACCCATCACCTTTCCCATCTGGGCGCTGTCCCAGTTGTCACTGATGTAGTGGTTGGACAACGCCTCTGCCTGGTCGTCAAAGATAGGGTCTAAAGACACCACGCCCCTGGGCTCATAGCCATAGCGTTTGAGCCGGAAAGCAACGGCAAGGTCTAAGTAGGCTCCCGCGCTCATGCCGGTGATGACCACTTTATCTGGATTTACGTTTAACTCTTCCGCATGCTCCATCATCCACTTGTACGCTGCGTGGCAGTCGTTGATGGCTGCCGGATAGGGAGCGTCCAGACTGCTCCTGTACCAGGGTGCTACCACAATACAGTTGTAGTTGTAGCAGTACTCCTCAATAGGCCCCATGTAAGGGGTTCCGTAAAGCATGGCACCTCCCGCGATGTAAAAGATGGTTGCCATCTTTTTACGGCGTTTCTTTGGCATACGCACGGTGACATGGACTTCCGTGTCCGGTTCCTCCGGACAGCCCGGCACCATGAAATCTTTGGTCTCCCCCTGCTCGGCGTACTCCGGGTTTGCCTCAAAGAAAGCGGGCTTGCCTTCTTCCAATATTTTATAAGTCTTATTCCGGGAGTTCAGCCGTTTTTCATAAGGTTTCTCCGGGTTGGTAAGCTTATTTACAGTAGTCCGCCCGTCGATGTAGTATTCTTCGAACACTCCCGGATGTGCCCATTTTGGGTCATTTCGGTCAAATAAATTTGTATTTGCCATAATCCCTCCTTTTGGCGTGATTATGTAATAAGGCAGGAAATCATAGAGGCTACAACGGTAACAAACACACTCTTTGCAAAAGGGTTTTATCAATACATTCATGGCAATCTTAGGTCTACTGTATTCAAAAAGGGATTTCCTGCCCTATCATCAAGGTATATCTGTCTAAATGCTGATAACCATATAGATTCGAAATACTTACAGCTATTTAGACTCTTAATATTTCTTGTTTATAAACCGTACTTTTTCTTCGCCATATCAGCGACTTCTCCTAAGTTCTGGCAGTCCGCTACCTCCTCAAAAGTGAGATCCTCATCCTGATCTAAATTTTCTCCGATGAACAATGCCATCTTTAATACTTTGGAAGAGGAATGGTTCGGCAGATCCTTACATGCGGATTCCTCTGTGAGGATATCCTTTTCAATCTCATAGGCTTCTGCCACTGCGTCGTACACAGCTTCTAAAATGTCAGCTCTCTCCATTTGTCTTTCCTCCTTTTACTCTGCCTTTGTTTCTTCCCACGCCCATGGACGTCTCATATCATAATTCATGCAGCACTTGATATCTTCACGCAGATTCGTCCAGAAACGCTCTGCCATCGGTGTCTTGCGGGCATAGTAAAGAGTTGCGTGTGCCGCGCCTTCCCACACATGTAAGGAACAGGGTACTTTTGCCTGGTACAGCTTCTTGGCAAACTCAATCGTACCGTCACGGTCCTGGTCAGATTCCCCGACATTTAAGAACATCGGGCACAGTCCTTTACACTCTTCCACCGAGGCATGATTTGCAAAGGCTTCCGGTCCTAACAGGTTTGTTCCACAATTCTCCCATCCTACGTACGTAGCAAACATAACATGTGCTCTGGTAGCATCACAGGGGTCCTTGATAATCTTAGAGGACTCGAAGTAATTGCGGTCATCCACCATGGGATCATTGACTACGCAGCCTCTCGGATGATATCCGTATCTCTTCAAACGGAAGGCTGTGCACAGGGCAAGGTGTGCCCCCGTGCTTTCTCCAAAAAGAGTTACATTATCCGGGTCAATATTAAACCGCTCTGCATTTTCTACCATCCACTGGTATCCTGCATGTATTTGATTTATCTGCAGCGGGTATGTACCATCTAATGGTGTGCTGTAGTCCGGTACCACAGTGATGCAGTTAAACCGTTTTGCGAACCGGAGGATCTCATTATAGGCTTCCGGTGTATGAGTGAAAAAGGCACCGCCCATGACATAGAACAGAACCGGTCTGGGTGTATCGCTCTTTTCATTGGGAATTAAGATGCTCACAGAGCAGTCTGCATCCGGGTCTTCCGGACAGCCTTTAATCTGGAATCTCTCCAGATGTCCGTAATCAGAACCTTCTTCTTTCTTGTCAAATCCGGTCCATACATCGAATTTATCTTTGTACATATCGGCCGTCGCCTTGACAAGTTTTTCTACTCTCTTTTTTCTCTTTTCCAGTGGTACACTTTCATCACAGAGCATGTCAATCATATCGGCATTTCCGGCTACCCACCATTCCTCAAGTTCCGGGTGAGACCATTTCACATCATTTCTGTCGTCTAAATCTCTTCCATATGCGCTCTCTTTTAAATTTTTTGCGTAAGGCATTGTCGTTTTCCTCCTATTTCAAATGTTTTATATTTCCCGCTGTCCCAGCCGTGCCAGTCTTTTTATGCACAGCTAGGACAGCGGTATTCTGATAAGGGCAGTCTGCACTGCCAGACAGAGCTGCCTCTTACAGACTGATTTATGTTTCTTACGGACTGCTTACACCTGCGCCGCTACAATGGTTGCCACGCCGATGATATCATCCACACTGGACCCTCTGGACAAGTCGCTGACAGGTTTTGCAAATCCCTGTAAGAGAGGTCCGTAGGCTTTTCCTCCTGTGAGCCGTTGAGTTAATTTGTAGGCAATGTTTCCCGCGTCCAAATCCGGGAAGACTAAGATATTGGCATTTCCCTGAAGGACGTTGTCCGCTCCGGCTTTCTTTGCCGCCACCTCCGGCACCAGGGCGGCGTCCGCCTGGAGCTCACCGTCTACTTTGAGTTCCGGTCTTTCTTCCTTTACAAGGTTGTATGCTTCCACCACTTTTGCCACATCGTCATGCTTGGCGCTTCCCTTGGTGGAGAAGGACAGCATGGCAATCCTTGGCTCCCAGCCTAAAAGCTTAACAGCGCTGTCCGCTGTGGTCTCCGCGATATTTGCCAGTTCCTCCGCCGTGGGATTGGGTACCACGCCGCCATCGGCGTAGATGAGTAGTCCTTCCTCTCCGCCCTGAAAGGTGGGGATATCCATCAGGAAATAGCTGGAAGGGAGTTTAACCCCTTCTCCAAGACCGATGAACATGTTGGAGGCAAAGATGACATCCCCGGTGGAGTAGGTCAAACCTGCCACCATACCATCCATGATACCGAAATGAACCAGCGCTCCTCCCAGCCACAGAGGATTTTTCTTTAACCGTTTGGAAATCATCCTTGCAGGCATATCCAGGATGGGTTCGTACTCTTTCGCCCATTCTTCATACTGGTCTGCGTAAGTTTCCGGGGTGATGACCTGAAGGAGGGATAAATCGCCTCCAAATCCCTTAACGGTCTCCTCATCCCCGAGGATGACCGGTTTGATGACTCCCTTTTTGGCAAGTTCCATTGCCGCCAGTGTAATCTTTTCTTCTCCTCCCTCCGGGAAGATAATCGTAGGGCATTTCTTTGCCGCTTTTTCCTGTAACTGTGCTATGATATCCATCTACTTCACCTCTGTGGTCATCACGATACCGTCTCTTGCAACGACTTTACCGTTCTTCAATACATAGGAGCAGGGAGCGTTTAATACGGTCAAATCTTCATCCGGGTTGCCGTTGATGATACACAAATCCGCTACCTTTCCGGCTTTGACGGTGCCTTTCTTCTTATCCTGTTTTAAGATTTTAGCGGAGTTGATGGTTGCCTGCTTCAGCAAATCGACATTGGAGATACCGGAATCTGCTCTGGCGATGAACTCGACCGCCGGAAGTTTCTTGAAGTCTTTCTGGAAGTCGTCGGTTCCCCAGCCGATGAGGACCCCTGCGTCGTGGGTCAGACGGAGAGCTTCGATGGCACCGCTATGTACCGTCTCATAAGTCGACCACTGCTGTTTCCAGCCCACGTATGTAGCTGCTACGGTTGGCACATAGTTGGTCTTAAAGCCGTGCTTTACAATGCGGTCTACATTGTCCTGGTTTAAGTAATAGCCATGCTCCAGGGTATAACACTCTGCCTCGATGATGGCTTCATCGGATTCTACACAGGTACTGTGGGCTGCCACATAGGAGCCTTCTTTCTGGGCTGCCTTGGAGAACTCCATAATCTCCTCCGGGTACCAGAGGAAACGTCCCAGGGCATCCTGGTCACATTTGACTTCTTCTTTTCTCGTGGAACCGCAGACCTTGATGAAATCCGCTCCCTCTGCCAACTGACGGCGTACCTCGCCTTTGATATCGGAGATATCACGGATGGGATGTCCGTAGCAGTCGCAGGAGCTGTAGATATCTAAGAGCTTCTCATCCGGGAAGTGAGGGGAGAAGGACGGTCCACATGCCAGGATGTTTGGTCCCGCAACCACCCCTGCCTTCACTGCGTCTCTTAGTGTCATCGCCATGTTGTTGATGGAGCCGCAGTCACGGATGGTGGTATAGCCGTAGCTCATAAGACATCCTGCAAAGTTGATGCTCCGAAGCAGATGGTCAGAAAGGGAGTAGGCGTGGAGTGTGGGGAAGCTGTTCTTCTCCCAGTACAAATGTTCATGCAGGTTATACATACCTGGGATGACAGTCTTTCCCTCCAGGTCAATGACCTCCTCTCCTGTGTAAGTCCCATTTGCAGGCAGGATTTCCGCAATCTTCTTTCCCTCGATGCGAAGGTCCGCTCTCTCTTCCTCAAATCCCTCGCACAGTGCGGGGATGAGGCGACAATTTTTTAGAATCATGTCTTTCCCTCCTTATTGGATAAATGTTAGTGACTGCACCGGTACGGTATAAGCCGGCGCTTCTATTTGTTAAGATAGCGATATACAATAATCGCCATTCGTAACCGAAACCGTGTGTCCGAATTTTTCAGATCGCACTCCAAAAGTTTAGATATCTTCTCCAGCCGGTATTTTAATGTGTTGATATGTATATAGAGAAATTCGGCTGTGTTTTTCAGGTTCTCTCCGCTGGTAAGATACGCTGTCAGAGTATCCAACAGCGATTTGTCTTCACACAATGTCCCCAGCGTATCCTGTACATATCCCCACAGTTCTGTGTGAGGTTCCCGAAGCAAAAGCATGTGCATGCTCCAGTTCTCATAGCAGCTTAAAGGCTCATGGACTCTCAGTGACTGAATCAGCCCAGCAGTCTTCTTTGCCCGCCGGAAACTTTCGGAAAAGCCTTCCAGACTGGCGGATACTTTGAATTTTCCTCGCTTTTTTAACGTCTGACATACTTCAGCAATTTCCTTCTCCAAACGAATCTGACGTTCCCGTTTATCTTCTCCCGCAGGGATTGGAACGAAGCTTATTAATTCTCTGCCATCAATAAACTGTAGCGGCTGTGTGGAAGTTCGCAGGTAATCTGACACCATTCCTTTTAACAGGCGCATGTCGTATTCCAGTTGGTATTGGTTCTCATCCTTACGCTCTTTTTTGTGGAAAATGACACAGGAATATTTTACTGTGTTTAAATACCCATATCGTTCAGCTACGATATGGCTGGGGATGAGGTTCTCGGAATAACAAACTTCCCGGAGCCACTCTTCCTGTCGCTGTTCTTCGTTGATATCTCCGGAAAGCAAAGAAGCCATCTGTTTCCTAAAGCTCAAAGCATTCTTTTCGTGCTGGAGAGTTATCAGCGGAATCTGTTCCTGGTCAAAGAAATGATAAATATCTTTTTCCCTCATTACTTCCTCCTGTCTGCCCAGGAGAAACAAAGCAGATACTTCCTGATTTTTCAGAAAAGAACGGTAACTGTCATCACAAAGGAGATGATTATTACCGGCATGAAGCAATAGCAAACCGGGCATAAGCCAACATTCGCCTGGCTGCACCATTTCAAATATCGTATCCGGTGTGCAGCCAGATACAGAACGGCTCATTCCTTCTGTCCCTGCCAGAACATACGCATTTTTCATAAGTGAAGTGCGCAGCAAATCTTCCACTGTCATAGTCAATTCCCTTTCTACAATTAGTTCTTTTTACCTTGCTTTTCTGTTCGCTTGTTCTGGTTTTATTATATAATGCACAAAAATAAGCTACAACCAACAGTGTTTTTTATTTTATTTGCACAAAGCAAACCCAAGTGTTCCAACAAAAAAGACAGAAATGTTGGATTTTGTGAAATTCTCCTAATTCGTATCGGATAGATTTTGACATATTGCATAATGAATAAAGTCGCTGGGTGTAGATATCGAATTTTATGATTTTGTGGGGAATGAAAAAGTTACTAATTTTGGTGATAAGATTTACAAGACGTTCGCGCATGTGATAACATTTGAGCAGAGAGGTGAGCTTATGAGCGATATTTACAGTCTCCGTCTCTTTGATACGGAGCTTTTACAATTTTCAATGAAAAAACAAGGATTGTCCCTCAATGACAGCTTTTGGGTCGTTCCGGAAGGCTTTAAGGGAACGTTTTCTCAATATAACCTGTATGAAAACTGCTTTTCAGAGATTTTGGCGCTGGTTGCTTATACGGGGGCAGGCGGAAGCCATCAGGCATTTACGACCTCCCCGGAACTGACCACCGGCGGTATGCTTCAGCTAAATAAGTCAGAAAAACACGATATCAGAAAAGAAAAATAAGCATTTAGCATCACAAAGAGACGGAAGGTTTTGCTGAGGATGATATAAAGCAAAACCTCCGTCTCTTTGTGTCGTCAAATTCTATAAATAGTAAAATTCTGGTTTAGCTGTCTCCGTTTTTCTAAGAGATATGCGGTGTTTTTATTCTCTTAAGGAACCCCATCACCGCCCGGACGCAAGCCTCCTCCTGTTCCCACGGAACACAGTGCCCGCACTCTTCTATCACTTCATACTCGCCGTTTCTGCACATTTTCGCGCAGACTTCGACAAAGCGACTGTCCCAGTATGGGCTGTTCTTTCCCGCGATAAACAAAATGGGCACAGTGATTCTTCCAAGCACATCCCGCCAGTCCGCGCACATGTGGTCAAAGAGCAGGGCTCTTCTTTCCCCCTCGTCGTACCGGGGATAGCTTTTGATGGTACTGATATATCTCTGCATGGAAGGAGTTTCCCGGTCGATATAATTTGCTTTGGGAAACTTCTCTTTCATGAAGGTAAACAGGGCGTTCTCATCTACGCCGCAAATCCCGTACTCCCAGTCTTCAGTACTTAGCATCTTGGGCGACTGGTCAATATCAATGATTCCCGCCATCCGCTCAGCGCCAAACAGAGAATAGTAGGCAAAAATAACCGATGCTCCCATGGAGTGTCCGATAAAGACAACATCCTTTAAATCCAAAAGGTCTGTCAGTTCTTTTAAATCCTTTGCGTGCCTGGAAAGGCGCTCCCCATAGTGCAGTGTCTCTGACGCACCGATTCCTCTCTGTTCTGCCAGTATGGTCTGGTATCCCGCCGGGCGCAGTTTCTCCGCCAGGCTCTCCATCGTCCCCACGGGTACGGCATATCCGGACAGCAAAAGGAGAGGCTTTCCCTCTCCTTGCACCTCATATGCCAGTTTTACGCCATCGTTTGAAGTAAAATATTCCATGTTTCTCTCCTTAGTCAGGATACGGTGTCGTTCGTTTCAGCTTCACGCTGCCGTACCCTAAGATATTTTCATCATAAAAGTAAAGCTTTCCTGATTCGCCATATTGTCCTTAAGCTTAGTTCCCCGTTCCGGGAGAAAACTGTTCTCTATAAGCCCCTCTGTATCCGGGCGTCTCAACACCTCTTTCCAGACGATTTCCGGAAACGGCACCCGGTCCTCTCTTGCAAACGCTGCCGGGTCCTTAAGAAGCGCATCCAGATAATAGCGAAATGTCGGGGTGAAGAGCTTCCAGTCCACTTCATCGGCAGCATCCGCCTGCTTTAACTCTTTGGCGAAGCGCAGAGCAAATTCTTCCCGGTACTCCGGTGACGTCTGGTAGAATCTCGCCAGATAATTGTCAAACCGGAAGAAGGAATACGTATAGAGAAGCCGCTCTTTAACTTCGGGATTCTTATCCAGGAAATCGCGGATAAAACGGTACTCATCAAAAATACGGAAAGACCCTGTGCCGCTGTTGATGGACGACCCCTGATTGTCAGTACGGTAGCGGTAGAAGTCTTCGTTTACCACGTAAATCTTCCGCACATAGGAAAATACCTGGAACCAGAAGCCATTGTCCTGGAATGCCGCTCCGGGGCTTTCATTGTGGCGAATGTGATGTCTGTCAAGAAACTCTTTCTTGTAAATCCCCGTCCACGTCGTGGGATGCAGGTAGAACATGGCAGGCGTCTCTACCGCATCGAATAATTTCCCGTAATAATCTCTGGAAGGCGCGGTCTGGATATATTGAAAGCTGCGCTCATCCCCATCCCCGGTAAAACTCAAATAATCTCCTTTTACGACTTCTGCCCCGGTCTCCTTTGCTTTGTTGTACAAAATCTGAAACATGTCTCTGCGGATATAGTCATCGGGCTCGACCACAGCGATATATTCACCTGTCGCCAAATCAAGCCCCTTATTGACTGCTGCGCCGTATCCAGCATTTTTCTGGCTGATAATCTGCATGCGCGGGTCGTGCGCCGCGTATTTCTTTAGAATTTCCAGAGAAGAATCTTTCGAGCCATCGTTTACACATAAGATTTCCATATCGTCTAATTCCTGGTTCACCACGCTGTCCAGAGCTTCCGGCAAAAATTTTTCCACATTGTAAACAGGTATGATTACTGAGATTTTTGTCTGCATAAAACCATCCTCCTGCTCTTCTTCACACGTTTCTGCTGGTAACAGTCTAATCCTACCACCAATACAAGCACAACGCCTTTGAACACCATCTGGGTGTAGGTATTTGTCCCCATCACGCCCAATCCGTTGGACAATACTCCCATCACGAGCACGCCGAGGGCGACACCGGACAGTTTTCCTTTACCGCCTGCAAAGGAGACACCGCCTACAACTACCGCTGTGACAGCTTCCATCTCCATGCCATCGCCTGCCACCGGAAAACCACCGAACAAGCGCGACATCTGGATACAGGCGGCAATTCCTACCAGCAGTCCGCAGAGTGCATAGGATAAAAGTTTGGTCTTTACAACCGGGATGCCGGAGAGCCTTGCCGTCTCTTCATTGCTCCCCACAGCATAGAAATATCTTCCCAGATAGGTATAGGAAAGCAGCATTCCCATGAGCAGAAAAAGCACAACCATGAGAACGACCGGCATGGGGATGAACCACAGATACCCCTGCCCCATCATGCGCATACTATCCGGCAGTCCGTACACCGGTGTTCCGCCTGTGACCATGTAGGTCAGTCCCTGATAAATCTGCAGTGTCGCCAGCGTACACAGCATGGCAGGCATCCCTGTAAAATTGATGACCACGCCGTTTAACACCATCGCCGCCACCGATACTGCAATCCCGATGAGACAGGCAAGTACCGAAGGAAGCTTAAGACCGCTTATCAAAATGGCTGTACAGCAGGATACCAGTGACACCAGGGAGCCAACTGATAAATCGATGCCACCCGCTATGATGACGATTGCCATTCCAATCGAAACAATCCCCAGCACCGCCACCTGTCTGAGCAGATTGAACAGATTGCTCCATGTGGCAAATCCCTCTGCTGAAAACCCAAAGAAAACAATGAGCAAAATCAGAAGGATACCGACCGTATATTCTCTTATTTTCCCTAACATGCCGCAAACCCTCCTTCTCCTGAAGCCAGTTTCATAATTTTTTCCTGCGTAAATTTCTTTCTGTCATTTAATGTTCCTGCGGCGCTTCCTTCGTACAGTACGATGATGCGGTCAGACATTCCTATGATTTCCTCCATTTCTGATGAAATCATGATAATAGAAATTCCGTTTTCCGTCAATCTGTTCATCATCTGATAAATCTCATATTTTGCGCCTACATCAATTCCCTGTGTTGGCTCATCCAGAATCAGAATCTGTGATGAACTTGCCAGCCATTTTCCTATGACGACTTTCTGCTGGTTGCCGCCGCTTAAATTGCGCACCTGCTGTCCCAGAGAGGGTGTCTTGATGTTCAATGCTTCCTTATATTTTAAAATCATGCCGTCCTCTTTCTTTTTGTCAAGGAAGAAGAAATGTGAGATTCTGCGCAGTAAAGGCAGAGACATGTTCTCCTTTATGCTGCGTTCCATAAGCACGCCCTGTGCTTTGCGGTCTTCCGGGACAAATCCCATCCCCAGCCTGACTGCTTTTTCCGGGGAAGTGATGCGCACTGTATTTCCGTTAAGCTCGATTTTCCCTCTGCGGATTTTATCTGCACCAAAGAGCATCCGCACCAGCTCGGTACGCCCGGAGCCTACCAGTCCGGCAATTCCCAATATCTCACCTTTGTGCAGGGTGAATGAGACGTCCTCTATGATATTTCCTGACAGAGACTCTACCTTCAGTACCGTCTCGCCCTGTCTGTAATTTCGTGCCGGATACGTTTCTGAGAGCCTGCGCCCCACCATGAGACGAATCAGCTCCTGCTTCGGAAGTTCCTCGGTTTGTTTCGTCTCTATGATTTTCCCATCCCGCATGACAGTGATGCGGTCGGCCAGCTCATAGATTTCTTCCAGCCGGTGAAAGATATAGAGGATTGTGACCTGTCTCGCCTTCAGTCTTTCGATAATTTGAAACAATATCCCGGCATCGTGATTGGTAAGCGGCGCCGTGGGTTCATCCAGTATCAGTACCTTCACATCCTGGACAATTGCCTTTGCGATGGAGACCATCTGCATCTGGGCAGTGCTCAAATTTCCCACCAGTTCGGAAGGATTTATCTGTACGCCGAGCTGTGAAAAGACCTCTTCCGTCTTTTTCTTCATCTTTCCCCGGTTGATGAAAACCCCATTTCCCTGGTAATCTCCCAGAAATACATTCTCTGCCACACTCACATCTGCAATCAGGTTCTGCTCCTGATGGATGACGCCGATTCCGGCATCCATCGCCTGCTTGGGCGTAATCTGTTCATAACTGTGGCCGTCTACCGTGAAGGTCCCCTTATCGGGCTGGGTGTAGCCGGAGAGAATCTTTATTAATGTGGATTTTCCCGCCCCGTTCTCACCGACCAGGGCGTGTACTTCTCCTTTTTTGATATCCAGCGAAACGCTGTCAAGCGCCGTCACATTCTGATATGTCTTTATGATATCTCTGATTGAAATCATAGTCCACCTCTTCACTTACTGCGCAAGGCTCTCCCATATTTCCTTATAGTCCTCTACATTGTCTATTGTAATCTTCTGCGGAGCCCAGTAGTCAACCTCTTTTTCGCCGCCTTTAGCACCGCCGTTTTCCATCAGCTCGATACCTTTCTGTACAAGCTGGATACCGACATCATTTGCAGAAATATAATAGGTTCCCTTAAACATGGTGTTGTTCGCAATGTAGTACATCGCCTCATCCGTACCGTCAATGCCGAACATGCCGATATTGTTGTTTTCAAGTCCTGCCGCCTTAAATGCTTCATAGACGCCGCATGTACTCTGGTCATTGATTCCCACAACCAGATTCACGTCACTGTGCGCCTGCAGGATATTCTCTCCTACCTCAAGCCCCTCTTCTTTGTAAGCCATCTCATAAGTTCCGACAATCTCTGCATCCGGACACACCTCAGCCAAACCGTCTTTGATTCCATTGCTTCTATCTACCGCGATTGGAGTGACAGAATAGGTTCCAACTGCCGCGATGACATCCTCACCATTTGCTACCAGATTTTCATTCGCCCATTCTCCTGCCATTCTTCCGGTCTCTTTTCCAAGCTCATAGGCATCTTCGGTAATCAGATAGGTGTAATTTGCATCCGGTATATCCGTTGCGTAGAGGAGAACGGTCACGCCCTGCTCTACAGCGGCGTTGATGGCATCCACGCAGTCTCCCTCGGACTGGTTGTGGACGATTAAGACATCCACACCGGAAGTCACTGCGTTCTCAATGAGGTTTGCCTCTGTCGCAATGTTCTGGTCATAGTATTCTACAGAGAAATCAATACCCTGTTCCTCCGCGTATTCTTTCATCGCATTCCCCTGTCCGGTTGTCACCTGGCTGGACGATGAGATAAGGATTGCCTCCATTTTCAGTTGTTCTTTTGCACCTGTCTCTTTTTCATCCTCCACCGGAGCTTTGGAAGAGCACGCTGCAAGAGCCGCGCTCATTGTCAGAGCCATTCCTCCTGCGATAATTCGTTTCCACATATTTTTTCTCATGATGATTCATTCCTTTCTTTTCTTTTTTCTGCATACAGCAACAGAACCTGCCAATGAACCCCAGGAAATATATGCTGTCTGAATCTCTAGCTGTTCTTTCTTACAGATATCAGCAGTCATTCCTCGAAAAACAGCTCCCTCTCCATCTGGAAAGCAGAAATCCATAAAAGAAACCGGAAGCTGTCTGTCCTGGTTTTCTTTCCGATAGAGATTATACACACGGCTCATGGATTTGAAAGCCGCCTCTCTGAGAGAGAGCAGGCGCGCCGCGTACTGCATTTTCCAATCCTCATCCTTCCCCGCGAGATGTTCCCATTCCTTCTCGCTGAAGTTCCTTCTGAATCTCACAGGGGAAACTTTTAGGATGCGCACGTCCGCCAGGTCGATGCCCACGCCGAGCAGAGAACTGTCCTCCTTAGAAGACACTGCCAGGCATACACGGATATCCGCTTCGTCTGACAGACTGATAAAGATTCGCTTTGAAGTATTTCCATTTAAAGCTTCTCTGCCTGATGTAGTTCTGCATGGAATATTCTCTGCGATTTCAACAGTGGGAGCGCCGGACATATCATGAAAAAATAGGATATCCGTCTCATCCGTATCCAAAGTTCCAGGAAGGTTTCGGATTGTCCGTACTGCCAGCCTGCCGCTGTCCATCTTACGCGTCATTTCCACTCTGACGTGCTCTTTTCCTGTTCTTAATAATGATTTTGCTGCTTTTTCAAAATCTCCTGTAATGTTCATGCCTTAATCTTATCTGTTCGCAGGAAAAGATTCTATGTTGTCCGCGACACAAAAAAAATCCGGTTTTTTGTTGGTCGGCATCCTTTTTTTCTTCTGCCCGGATTGTTAAGATGGGTGTAAACTCAAGAATATAAGGAGAATATCATGTTTTCATTGGGAATTGATATCGGGGGAACAAATATCAAAGCGGCAGTTGTCACAAGACAAGGGGAAATCCTTGGTTCTGCCATCCTTGAGACAGACGCTCATTCAGGATTTGACGCCGTCATCCGTCAGATTTGTAGGGCGGCAGAACAGGCGTCGGCTGAGAGTCAAATTCCTTTAAGCTACATAAGAAAAGCCGGGCTTGCTATCCCCGGACCGATTGGAAATAAAAAGGGTCCTGTGCTTTTCGCGCCAAATATCAACTGGTATCAGACGGACCCGGTTAAGCCGTTGGAGGAGAAATGGAATATGCCGGTGTATCTCGGCAACGATGCGGACTGCATGGCGCTGGCGGAAAATATGTGCGGGGCCGGTATCCCTTTTAGGAGCTTCCTTATGCTGACCCTGGGGACGGCCGTGGGCGGAGCGCTCATCCATGAGGGAAAACTGTTTACTGGTTTCGGTCCCTACGGCGGCGAACTGGGACATATCCCACTCTGTCACGGCGGATATCCGTGTTCCTGCGGAGTAAAGGGCTGTTTTGAACAGTACGGCTCTGCTGAGGCATTGAAAAGACTTGCAAGAGAGGCGATGGAAAAAGCGCCGGATTCCTCACTCTGGGATTTGTGCGGTCATAACCTCTGTGACATCCAGCCCTCACATGTTTTTTCCGCCGCTGTGCTGCAGGACAAAACGGCAGTGTCAGTCTTAGACGAATTTACAGAATATCTCTGCGAAGGGATGGCGGGTCTGGTCAATATCTTCCGCCCGGAAGCGGTCATCTTAGGCGGCGGACTCTCAAACGCCGGCGCCGCTCTTTTCGACCTTGTCAATGAGAAACTTCCGCGCCTTACCTACGCTTCTGAATTTATCCCCGCCCCTCCGGTCATTCAGGCGCAGTCCTGTACACTTTCCGGCACAATAGGAGCAGCCCTGCTGGAATAAACTCCCGCAGGGCTGTTAATGTTAATGTGTTCTTCTGATATCTTCCAGAAATCCCTCGATGCTGCATCGCATAATATACGCTTCTTTTGAGCCCTCTTTAGGGCTTCGCCCCGCTCTATCCAACGCTCTCATAATCTGGGCGCACACATCGCCGTCTGTTTCCGGCAGCCCGTCAAGACATTTTCGCACCTGCTCTTTCATCTTTTCTATGCAGCTTAAATTTTCGTCAATCACAAAGGAAAGTTCCCTGCCCGAAAAGACTTTTTTATGTGCTGCCACACAATATGCAAAATTCTCCTGGCGCAGCTTTTCTTTGCTCTCCCTATCCAGCGCATGATTCTTGATGTACAGCATTCTGACTGCCGACAGATAGTTTGGAGAACTCACCAAATCTCCCAGAAAACATACATTATCCGGTGTCACAAAAGCGGTATGTCCGTCCGAATGTCCGGGACAGAAAATCGCATCAAATTCTGCTCCTTTGATGTTCACGTACCGACATTCCGGCGGAATACGAAAATTCGCTGCGCAGTCTTCTTTTTCTTCCGCTTTGCAGCCGCCTGGAAAAACTCTTCCTTGAAAAGCTCTTCCTTTCGGATGTTTCAAGGAGGGAATGGATTCTTTTTCCCTCGCAGGAGCGTAAATCTTAGAACCAAAGCGTCTGCGCAATTCTTTTAATCCTCCAGTGTGGTCCTGATGGATATGACTTAAGAGAACAGCCGTCACCGTCTGTTCCCTCTCCACAAAAAAATCAGCAACAGCAGAGTTCTTCTCATCACCGCTGTCCATCAGAACGACCTCTCTGTCATTGATTTCATAAAAAGGAAGCAATGACAGAGGTGTGCGCAGACACCATGTATTTCCACATATATGCTGAGCTTTTAAAGGCACTGGCAAACGCCTCCTTTCTGCATGTTTTCCATCGCGGTCTCACCTGATTTCCGGCTCAAAGCTTACTTTCTCCAAGTCAAAACCATCGCCGTAGTTCTTGTACAGTTCTACGTAAAATCCCAACAGTTTCCGGCAATCATAGTAGGCGTAATAGGTCCCGCCCGCCACAGTACCCTCCTGCACCTTCTCACAGCCGTTCGCGAGCAGAATCTTCTCTGTGCGCTCGAAATCTTCTGTCTCAAAGCAGATGTGCTGAAGTCCCTGCCCATGCTCCTGTATGAAATCGTAATAGGTATTTCCGTCTGTGAAAGGCGAAAGCAGTTCGATATCGACATTTCCCACTGTGGTCACACCTATGTCCACCTTATAGTCATAGGGTTTTCCGCAGTATTTCATATCAGATACGGTATCTTTATTGAAATGGAAACATTCCCAGGGCTCGAATCCGAAAATATCTTTTAGATTCTGCATGTACTCTCCCAGATGATTCACCGCCGCGCTAATCTGTCTTGTATCTGAAAAAACTTTTCCTTCCAATTCAGATGATTCTATCTTACAGTCAACCGCCCAGTCCAGTCCCTCGAAGTCTCCCACTACCTTATATAATTCCACGTAAAATCCCAGCTTTTCACGGCAGTCATAGTAGGAAAACAACTGATAATCCGCTTCTTTCTGCCCCAGTATTTTTCCCGAAGAAGCCAAGGGACACCCTGCCGCAAGAAGTATCTCACAGGCTTTTTCATAGTCTGAAGTATCCAGGCAGATATGATGCAGCCCTTCCCCGTGCTTGTCCAAAAAGTCCATATAAATGTTTTTCCCGCTCACGGGCTGAATCAGTTCTATCTCGACATTGCCAATGTGACTGATTCCAATGTTCATCGCATACTCTTCGGGCTCTCCGTAGTAAGTCATATCTGTCATGTTTTCTTTGCTGAAATGAAATTCCGTCCACGGTCCGATGCCGAATTTATCGTTCATCCGCCTCATGGCGTCTTGAAGATTGCGGACCACGACAGCGAACTGTCTCGCATTGCTAAATATCTTTTCCTCCATGTTGTCTTGCCTCATTTCCTCTCTTTTCTTTACTCATTGTGCGGATGTGTATAATTCTATATAAAATCCGAGTTTTTTCCGGCAGTCATAATAAGCATAGTAGGTCTCGTTTTCGATGATTCCTTCCTGTACCTTCGGAAACCCGCAGGCTGCCATCGCCCTGTCCGCTCTATCAAAATCCTCTGTGTCAAAACAGATATGGTGCAGTCCTTCCCCATGCTCTTTCAAGAAATCCGCATAGATGTTCTCTCCCCCGGCAGATTCTACCAATTCAATCTCCGCATCCCCGTACACGCAGACTCCGATATCCATGGCGTAGTCCAGACGTCTGCCGCAATATTTCATAAGTGACACATTGCTGCTGTCGTAGTGAATCATCTGCCAGGGCATGATGCCAAGGAGTTTCTCATACTTGCGGGCAGTTTCCTTTACATCTCTCACGGTCAGCGATATCTGGCGTGTGTTGGAAAATACCGGCGCGGTTTCACTTGGCTGCGGACACGGGAACATTTTAGGTAAATCGTTGTTTTCTTCCACTTCCTTGCGAAGTTCCAGATAGCAGCCCATGGTTCTGCGACAGTCATAGTAGGCGAAGAAAGTGCCGCCTGCCATTGTCCCTTCTAAAACGCGCTCACAGCCGAGTTTCATGAGTACTTCATCCGTCTTGTCAAAATCCTCCACATCATAGCAGACATGGTGGAGCCCCTGCCCGTGCTCCTTTAAAAATTCCATATAAATATTGTGTTCATCCAGAGGCTGTACCAGCTCTATTTCAATTTTTCCGATATAGCTGACACATACGTCAGCGGCATAGTCCATTCTTTTGTGCCGGTATGTCATGTTCCTAACCATATCTTTATCTACATGATATCCGTCCCAGGGACCGATGCCAAAAGAATCTGCCAGGAGACGAACCGTCTCCTGGACATCTTTTACAACGATACTGAATTGTCTGATACTTCCGAAAAGCTCATTAGTTTGCAAAATCTTCCCACCGTTCTTTATAATCGTTAATATTTTCCATGGTAATCTCTGTTCCTTCCCAGTGGTTTACCTTGTCCTTCGGCGCATCATCGGAATTTTTTACTTTGGCGATGGCTGCGTCTACCATCATCTCGCCAACACCGTAGGAATCAATATCCATGACACCCTTGAACATGGTATCCTGGGAAATGTAATAAAGCGCCTCCGCCATACCATCGATACCGAACATCCCGATATTTTCTTCTCCTTTTCCGGCTGCCTGGAATGCTTCATAAACGCCGCAGATACTCTGGTCATTTACACCGACTACGACATTCACATCAGGATGTGCCTGAAGGATGTTCTCTCCCACTTCCAGGCCTTCCTCTTTGTATGCCATCTCATACACATCTGCAACCTCCGCTTCCGGGCACTCTGTCGTTAATCCATCAATGATTCCGCGGTTTCTTTCACTTCCTACGATGGACACCGAAGCGTTTCCGACTGCTGCGACGACCGGCTCTCCATTTGCTACCAGGTTCTCATTCGCCCATTTTGCTGCCATTGCCCCTGCCTGGTATCCCAACGCGTAGGGGTCCTCACTGTACAGATAGCTGTAGTCCGCATCCGGCACATCTTCACAGTACAGCATGACGATAACACCTGCCTCTGTGGCTTTCGTAATCTCCGCCACACAGTCGTTTGCGGAAGTTGTCTGCAAAATAATGGCATCCGTACCCGCAGTTACCGCGTTTTCCAGCATAGAAGCCATTGTTGTGACATTGTTCTCATGATACTGTACCTGACACTGTACTCCCTGCTCTTCCGCGTATTCTTTCACATGATTGGCAAATGCCGTATTAATCTGGCTGGTCGCGGAGAGCTGAATGACCTCTATCTCTATATCTTCATTTGCTATCTCCCCTGCCTCAGCTGTTTCCTTTTTTTCATCCTGCGCGGGCGCGCTTGTGGAACACGCTGTAAGTCCCAGAAGCATCCCCGCCGCTAAAAATCCTGCTAAAATTTTCTTTTTCATAATCTTCATCCTTTCTCTCTTGTTTCGTTCACGCTGAAAATTAACTTTCTAAACACCAGCGCTCCGAACATTTGTCTTTTTACATTTTCTGTGCTTCTTTGTCACATTTCGGCATAATAAGTTTCGCCGTCAATTACCCGCAAAATATCCGGGTATGCCATATTAGAGACCCCTCCATCGGTCATCAGCAGTGTCCCGGTGATATAGCTTGCCTTTTCGGAGAGCAGAAAAGCTATCACTTCCGCCTGTTCCACCGGTTTACACCATCTTTTAACCGGGAGATGGGTCATAATAACCTTGTTAATTTCCGGTGTATTCACATCATCTGTCAGCGGTGTCTCCACAAATCCGGGGCAGACCGCATTGACGCGGATATGGTAAGGCGCCAGGTCCAGGCTCGTAATCTTCGTGAGCATATTCACTCCCGCTTTTCCGCAGCTATATGGACCGATGGTCCTATAAGGGATGATGGAATTCATAGAGGACAGATTGACCATAGAGCCTTCAATCCCATGTTTCATCATATAACGGGAAGCCTCCCGGATGGTGTACATTGTCCCGTATAGAAGGAGTTTTATGATGCGGTCAAAGGATTCGTCCGTCAAATCATAAATATAGGCATTTTCAGTCGCTCCCGCGCTGTTTACTACTCCGTCCAGCGAGCCCATCTCTTCCGCCGCCTTCGCAATACATGCCGCCACCTGAGCGGAATCTGTGACATCGCCCCGGACGGTACAGCATCCTTCCCCTAATTTTTCCTTTATTTCAGCAAGCTTTTCGTCGGAGCAGATGTCCATTATGGCTACTTTCGCGCCATATTCCAGGAACAGCTCGGCACAGGCAAGCCCAATTCCGGATGCCCCTCCCGTGATGAAGATATGACGGTTTTCCAGCAGCCTTTTGTCTGCTTCTTTTTGCATATCCTGTCTATTTTCCTGCATGTGCTACACCTTCTTTCAGTTTTGCCTGCCAGCCATGGTAGATTCCTTTATAATCTCCCGCTTCCAGCATATCTTTCATCTTTTGCCAGAATGGATTTGTGGGGCTGTATACTTTACAGAAGAAGCGGAACGCAAACCCCTCTGTCATACACACAATGCGATGGAACTTTTCTTCTTCGGTCAGCCCTGCGCTGTCCATGAAAATCTTTCCAGACACTTTGATATACAGGTCATATGTCCGGTCATACATCTGGCGCTGAAATTCTTCCGGGTAATTGTACTTAAAACCTGCCTTTAAGACCGTCACAAGATTTTCTTCCGCACACCGGAACATATCCACATCCGGTTTTTCATCTACATCATCTTTACCGTCAATCCTGTAATAATCATAAAAAATTTCTTTCGATACCATACATTTGTCCGCATAGAGATAATATGTATAAATAAACTGTACATCCTCAAAAATACTTAAGTTCTCATCAAAGCAGATATGGTAGTCATCGATGATGCTTTTTCTGAACAGGCGATTCCATACACAGTAATGGATACATCCGCCGTAATCGCTGAGTCCCCACATATAAGGCGCTGCTTCCGGCATATCTTTTACACGGAAGAAATAGTCCTCCGCCGGTCCCGTGGGTTCGCAGCTTAATATCTCATCTCCTTTGAAAATAAGCCAGTTAAAGCTCCCAATCACCAAATCAAGGTCATATTTTTCCATATTCTCATAGGCAATCTCCAGTGCTCTTGGCTTTAAGTCATCATCCCCATCAACGAACATCAGATAGGTGCCTGTGGCATTTTTAAGTCCCGTATTCCGGGAGCCTGAAAATCCCCTGTTCTCCTGGTGGAACACCTTGATACGGTCGTCTTTTTTCGCATAGGCATCACAAATTTCCGGACTTCTGTCCGTAGAGCCGTCGTCTACAAGAAGCAGTTCCCAATTGGAGTATGTCTGTGCGAGTATACTGTCCACACACCGCTCGATATAGTCTTCTTCATTGTAGAGAGGCACGACAACGCTGATTTTTTTCTGTTCTTTTTCTTTCAACATGTTCTTTCTCTCCTTATCCCTGGTATCCTCTTAAGACGGAACGCTTTTGAGAAACGCCCGGATTGTCCCGGAAGTCAGATATCCGTCTGAGAAATTAATAACAGTATACCGTCCATGTTTGGGATATTCTTTATTTGCCAATGCTGAAAAATTCCTGGCTTTTTTGTCGGTGGCAGAGATTTTGTACCATCACATGCCGTATATCCACCGCAACACGATGAATGATCGGCTCAATTGCATCCGGGAACTGACCGGGATATACTTCAACGACCCCATAGAAATCAGCCGACTGATTTCTATGGGGTCGTCGTCAGTTCCACGCCGCATAACGGGCAGGAAAAGGAAAATGAAATATTTTAAGATTCTATTGTTCTCCAACAATGTTCTTTCATAAAGGTTGCGATAACGGAGATATCTTCTTACTGCCATTCTATCTTCTCCTTTGGGGAACAATTTCTTTGTAATTGTATCAAAATGTTCCCCAATAGTGAACTACCCATTGTCTAAAGCCAATGGGCTTCCTGCTTCATCGACCTCGTTTCTACGCTTCCGCTCCGGTCCGCGCAGAGCCGATGTCCACTGGACATCGTGCGCCCTACTATCTCCACAGGCGTTAATTCGGGCAGTTCCTGCCCTATATATGTTGCCTTTATGCTATTTGTCTTAATCCTTCTGCCAGTATATTTTTTGCGGCATTGATATCTCTGTCATGTTTTGTGCCACAGACAGGGCATTTCCATTCCCTTACTGATAAATTTTTCGTTTCTGAATTTTGATATCCGCAAACGGAACACAACTGGCTACTGGCATAAAATGTGTCTATTTTTACATATTCCCTGCCGTTCCATTTTGACTTATATTCCAGTTGTTTTGTAAGCTCATACCATGACACATCACTGATTGATTTGGCTAAATGATGATTTTTTACCATATTTTTTATCTGCAGATTCTCCGAAACTATTACTTGGTTTTCGCTAACAATTTCGTGTGAAATCTTATGCAGATAATCTTTTCTGGTATTTGTTATTTTCTCATGGCATAATGCTATTTCTTTTTTCTTCTTCCGGTAATTACTGCTGCCTTTTTCCTTGTGTGCCAGTTGCCTTTGCAGTCTTGACAGTTTCCTCTCATGCCTTTTTATTGTCTTTGGATTCTCGTACCTTCTCCCATCCGAGGTAATGCATAAATCCTTAATCCCTAAATCCAGTCCTATATTTTGATTTCTGTGCGTTAATTCTTCATGCTCAGTTTCTGCCAGTATCGATACATAGTATTTTCCGCTTGGAACTTGACTAATCGTTGCTGATTTTATCTGTCCATGGAATTCTCTGTGTACTTTTGCTTTTACTTTTTTTAATTTTGGCAGTTTTATTTTTCCATTCTCAAAATCTACAGCTATATTTCCATTCGTAAAATTCGTTGTATATGATTTATGGTTATCGTGTTTACTTTTGAACTTTGGAAATCCTGCATGTTCTTTGAAAAACTTCTGGTATGCGGAATCCATATTATAAATTGCATTCGTCAGTGCAAACTTATCCACCTCTTTCAGCCATTCATATGTTTTCTTTAATTCCCTGTTGCAGTAATTGTTGCAGTCGGTTTTACTGACAGATTTCTTTTCCTGCTCATATATATCTTTTCGATATGCAAGTGTCTGATTGTATACAAAACGGCAACAACCAAATGTTTTCACTATTTGTTCTTTCTGCTCATCGTTCGGATATATTCTGTACCTATACGCTTTTAACATTTGCTGTCACCACCTCTTTAACCTTGATTCTCTATCTATTTCTTTAACATTTTTTCTGATACATTCCCTACACTACAGGCAAAATACCCATCTGTCCAGAAAGTGTGTTCCTTCCAGAAATGGTTTTTAAGATTGTTTGGATATCAGCAGTTTCTTTCTATATTTACATACAAAAATAATATGATACTGTAGTAAATACTTGTGTCTGTTTTTTGATTTCCATGTTCCCATGGCGTAAGTGTAACACAGGCTTCTACTTTTGGCTACCTAAACCCACCGTCTGAAGTCAGTGGGATTGCGGTAGCCTTATTTCAATATGTTTTCTGTCCACTCGCCTCCATCGCAGCGACATACCCGCTGCTTAAGGCAAACTGTATGGAGTACCCTCCGCAATCACAGTTTACATCAACCAACTCGCCGCAAAAATATAAGCCAGGCACATAGAGAGACTCCATGGTATCCGGGTTTAATTCCCGCGTATCCACGCCGCCTCTGCACACCTGCGCCTGCTCAAAGCCGTTGGTCTTGGTGATAGTCACCCTAAATTGCTGGATGAGATGCGCGAAGCGAAGCAGTTCCTCCTCGCTCCACTCTCCCACTTCCTTTGTCCGGGGCACCTTGCTTAATTTCACCCAGAGTTCGGAGAGCTTTTTGTGGAACAACCCGATGAGAAATTCTTCTGTTGTCTTCTTGGGGCGCGCCGTAATCCGCGCTTTCAGGAAAGAGACAAAAGCGTCTTCCGGGAAATCCGGCATAAAATTTAACACGGCAGTCACGTTCTGCTTTCGATAGAGAGCGTCTGCCGCCTCACCGCTGACCTGGAAAACCGGAATCCCGGAAATCCCATAATTGGTAAGCTGGATTTCCCCGGAATCCTCCGCGATGCAGGTTTCATTCTCATAGATGGACACTTTTCCGTTTGCGCGAACGCCTGCAATGCTCTTAAAAAACGGCTCCTGACAGTGAAGCTGGACCAGGGCGGGAAGCACCGGAACGATGCGGTGCCCCAGTTTTTTCGCCAGAGTGTAGCCGGAGCCATCGGACCCGGTGGAAGGCGCTGCCTTAGACCCGGTGCTTACGATGACCTTATCCGCCTGGATATCTCCTTTGTCTGTGCGTACACAGAATCCCTTTTTGCGGGACAGAATGTCCAGACAGTCTGTCTGTGTGCGGATTTCCACGCCCAGACGCCTTAACTCCATGCGGAAGGCATCTAAGACCGAGCTTGCCTGGTCGGAATTGGGATAGAGATAGCCGTTACGATTTTTAGAATAAATGCCAAGTTTCAGAAAAAACGAAATCACATCCTGCGCATTGAATTTTTGTACAATATGCCAGGGAAATCCCACATTTTCCGAGTGGTAGCAGATTGGCTCCTGCCGCAAATTTGTAAAATTGCATCTGCCGTTTCCCGTGGACAGAAGTTTTTTTCCAATCCTGTCATTGTGTTCGATGATGAGGACCTGCGCTCCCTGGGAGGCGGCGGTCACTGCCGCCATCATCCCGGAGACACCGCCTCCGATTACCGCAATCTTCATACTGGTGTTCCTCTCCCTTTCTTTATGAACATCATGACACCGCATCTGTAAGCGCTTTCGGGCTTACGATTCCCGCATCCACAAGGCTCTGCAGTGATTTTAAAATTCCCAGCTTGGCGTGGTACCAGGTCAGACCTCCCTGGAAATACACCGCGTAAGGCGGCTTGATGGGACCGTCCGCGCTCAGTTCAATGGAGGAACCCTGTACAAAAGCGCCCGCCGCCATGATGACATCGCTGTCGTATCCTGGCATCGCCCAAGGCTCCGGGCTCACATAACTGTCCACCGGGGCAGCCGCCTGGATTCCCTTGCAGAAGGCGATGACGCCCTTTGGCGTTCCCAGTTCCACAGCCTGGATGATATCGTGGCGGGATTCTCCGCCGTTTGGCACCACAGGAAAACCTAACTGCTCATAGATATTTGCCGCAAAGACCGCTCCTTTAAGTGCGCCGCAGGTAACGGTAGGCGCCAGGAAAAATCCCTGATAAAAGCTGTTCATCACGCCCAGAGTCGCTCCCACTTCCCTTCCCAGTCCCGGAGAGGTCAGACGGTAGGCACAGTTTTCTATCAACTCTTCTTTTCCCGCGATGTACCCGCCTATGGGGGCTAACCCGCCTCCCGGATTTTTAATCAGTGACCCCACAATCATGTCCGCTCCCACATCGCTGGGTTCCATTCGTTCCACAAATTCTCCGTAACAGTTGTCCACCATACAGATGACATCCGGACGGCGTTCTTTGATAAAGGCGATAAGTTCCCCTATCTCTTTGACGGAATAGCTGGGGCGCGTCTGATAGCCCTTAGAGCGCTGGATAGTCACCAGTTTTGTCTGTGGAGTTAATGCTTTTTCGATTGCCGGATAGTCAAAATAGCCGTTCTCAAGCAATTCCACCTGCCGGTAGGTAATCCCATACTCTGCCAGGGAACCTTTGGACTTGCGGATTCCGATAACCTCCTCCAGTGTATCGTAAGGTTTTCCCGCCGGGGAGAGAAGTTCATCTCCCGGACGCAGATTCGCGGCAAGCGCCACAGAAAGCGCATGAGTCCCACAGGTAATCTGCGGGCGCACAAGTGCCGCCTCTGTATGGAAGGTGCTGGCGTACACCGCCTCCAGTGTGTCTCTTCCCATATCATTGTATCCGTAGCCGCTGGTATAGTTAAAACAGCTTTCGTTTACCCGGTTTTCCTGCATGGCATGAAGGACTTTGAGCTGGTTATACTCCGCGGTCCGGTCAAATTCCGCAAATCTCTCCTTTAACCCTGCTTCTGTCTTTTCTCCAAAGTCCCAGACTTCTCTGGAGATGCCAAGCTTTTCATATATCGTTTCCATCTCTGTCATCTTTGTTTCATTCCTTCTCATCTTTCTATAATCTCCCGCTTCTCAAGCTCTTTTACCATTTCAGCCAATATTCTGTCCTCATCGTAACCGAACTCTCCCTTGTTGAGCCAGATGACGTCCCGTTCCCGCTTGAACCAGGTAATCTGACGTTTGGCGAAATGCCGGGTATCTCGCTTTATGATATACACCGCTTCCTCCAGGCTGATTTCCCCGTCTAAGTAAGCCAGCATCTCCTTATACCCCAGCCCCTGCATGGAGACGCACTCTTTTGTAAGCCCCATTTCTTTCAAACCCCGGACTTCTTCTATAAGCCCCTCATCCATCATCTTGTCCACCCGCATGTCAATCCGCTCATAGAGCTTCTGACGGTCGTCATTTAACACAAAGTAGGCGGACTGATAGGCAGATTCTTTTTGCCGCTCTCTTTCATTGTGCTCGGAGATTTTCTGCCCGGTCAGATGGTGGTATTCCAGAGCACGGATGATGCGCTTCGCATTATTTTCGTGGATTTCCAGTGCCGCCCTTTCATCCACCTGTTTCAAAAGTCCGTGGAGATAAGCGCTGCCTTTCTCTTTTGCGGTCTTTTCCAATTCTTTTCGGTAGGCGGTATCCCCCTCCTCACTGGTAAAATCAATATCATAGAGGAGTGCCTGGATATAAAACCCGGTTCCTCCCACTATCAGCGGGATTCTGCCCTTGGCGTAGATTTCCTCCATCGCTTGCTTTGCCATCTGCTGAAAGGTCACCACGTTAAATTCTTCCTGGGGCTCTAACACATCGATGAGATGATGGGGTACCCCTTCCATCTCCTCCGGGCGTATCTTGGCGGAACCGATGTCCATGCGGCGATAAACCTGCATGGAGTCCGCGGAGATGATTTCTCCTCCCACCGCTTTTGCCAGACCGATGGAAGCCTTTGTCTTTCCCACTGCCGTGGGTCCGGTCAGTATAATCAATGGTCTTTTTTTCTCTGTCATACAATCCTCTTAAATTTCTTTTCCAGTTCTCGGCGGGACATGGCGATGATGGTCGGTCTTCCGTGTGGACAGTGATAGGGGTTGTCCAGTGTCAGAAGCTCCCCAATCAGAGCGTCCACCTCCATCGCTGAGAGCCGGTTGTTTCCTTTTACCGCGGCTTTGCAGGACATAGAAGCCACCTTCTCGTCAATCAAATCCGGCGTCATATTCGTCTTCAGCCCGTCCGAGAGGTCATCCAACATTTCCATGAGCAGTTCTTTTTTCGCGATGCCAAATAGATTGTCCGGCACCGCGCGCACCGCATATTCCTCGCCGCCAAACGGCTCAATCTCAAATCCAATCCGCCGGAAAGAATCTATATTTTCCTTGAGCAGTGCTTCCTCCTGCATGGACAGACTCAAGATGATGGGCGGACTCAAATACTGGGAGGTAAACTCCCGGTTTTTCATGCCTTTTAAGGTCCGCTCATAGAGTACCCGCTCGTGGGCGGCGTGCTGGTCGATGATGTAGAGATTGTCCTGAAATTCCACCAGCCAGTAAGTGTCAAAGACCTGTCCAATCAGCTTGTACTCTGCCCGGATGTCCCGCTTTAACAGATTTTCCCGGAAGAAATCAAGCTGCTCTGCCTTCGCCTCTGGGACAGCGGCATTGCTGCCCTTCTCGCGGAAGACCGTGGACGTTTCTGCCGCTTGAGGCGCAGTGGAACTCTCTTTTTCCTGGACCGGGGCAGAAACGTCCTTCTCCCCGGAAACCGTGTAAGCGACCTCTTCCCTCACCACCGAGGGAGGTGTCTGTGTTTGCGTTTGTGCCTTTGCCTGCTTTGCTGCCTTGGCAATCCGCTTCTCCTGCACTTCCCGCCGCAGGATATCCTGTTTTCCGGCAATTTCCGCGCTGGAAGCCTGCTGATGGTAGGCAGTTACGCGTTCCCGCATCTTGCGGATAAAATACTCCTCATCCATGACAGGCGGCGTGCCGTCTATAACATCCGTTTTCTGCTGCTTATCGGCATGTAAAACAGCATCGTAAGCCTCCCGCACCGGTCCGCTCTTGGGGCGCAGCAAAAAGGGGCTCTCCTTAGGAGCCGTTTTTCCGGAAAGGTTCGCCGCAGTTTTTCCGGAAAGGTTCACCGAGGTTTTTTCGGGGATGGACGCCGGTGCGCCCGCCTCCGGGGCTTCCACCTGGGAAATCAGTTCGGGTTCCAGCAGCGTGCGGTGGACACCCTCAAACACGGTGCCGTAGACCTCCTGCTGTTTCTGGAAACGCAGTTCCATCTTGGTGGGATGGACGTTCACATCCACCTCATCGCCATTCACCGAAAAATGCAGCACCACAAAAGGAAATTTGTGCTGCATGACAAAATCCTTGTAGGCGTCCTCTATGGATTTTGATATCATGGCGCTCTTTACATACCTGCCATTGACGAAAAAGTTCTCAAAATTACGGTTTCCCCTTGTAATCACAGGTTTCCCAAGATATCCCGTGATATGCAGTCCGCCCTTCTCATAATCCATCTCAATGAGGTTTGCCGCCACATCCCTGCCGTAAATCTGGTAAATGACATCTTTTAGCTTGCCGTTTCCGGAGGTGCGCAGCTTCTCCTGCCCGTTGTTCAAAAAGACGAAGGCGACTTCCGGGTGGGAAAGGGCTAAGTGCATGAGTAAATCCTGCACATGTCCCGCCTCGGTCATGGGTGTTTTTAAAAACTTCCTCCGCGCCGGGACATTGTAGAATAGCTGGCGCACCAAAAAGGTCGTCCCGTCCTTCGCCCCCGTATCCTCGAAAGCTTTCTCCTGACCGCCCTCGATGACATAGCGGGTCCCCGCCTCCTCTTCTCTTGTCTTGGTGATGAGTTCCGTCTGGGTCACTGCCGCGATGCTGGAGAGCGCCTCGCCTCGAAAGCCTAAGGAGTGAATCTGCGCTAAGTCCTCCACGCTGCGGATTTTGCTCGTGGAATGGCGCAGAAAAGCGTTGCGCACATCCTCTCTTGGGATGCCGCTTCCATTGTCGCTGATGCGGATGAGAGAAATCCCGCCGTCCCGGATTTCCACGGTCACGGAAGTTGCCTGTGCATCGATGGCGTTTTCCACCAATTCTTTTACGATGGAAGCCGGTCGTTCTATGACTTCCCCAGCCGCTATTTTATCTATGGTAACCTGGTCTAATACCTGTATATGAGGCATCGCATCCTCCCTTTCTCCACTACCAGCGGTTCTTCAGCTTGTTCTGCAGCCGGTAGATGGTATTCAGCGCATCGATGGGAGTCAGATTGCCCACATCGATATTTTTCAGTTCTTCGATGACATCGTCATCCTTTACCGTGTCGAACAGCGACATCTGGGCGATATCCACCTCATCGTAACGCTTCGGGCGCGTCTTTTTCCTTGGTGCGTGGTCTTTCGAGGCAATCTCGTTGACTCTGGCAGTGATGTCCTCGTCGCTCAATTCCTCCACAATTTCTTTCGCCCGCTCGATGACTAAATCCGGCACGCCCGCCAGCTTTGCCACCTGGATTCCGTAACTCTTATCCGCGCCGCCCTTTACAATCTTTCTTAAGAAAACAATGTCGTCACCCTTTTCCTTAACCGCGATGCAGTAATTATGGACATTCTCAATCTTCCCTTCCAGCTCTGTCAGTTCGTGGTAATGGGTGGCGAAAAGAGTCTTGGCGCCCAAAAGTCTGGTATCGCTGATGTACTCGATGACCGCCCAGGCGATGGATAGCCCGTCAAAGGTGCTGGTCCCCCTGCCAATCTCATCCAGAATCAGAAGGCTCTTGCTGGTGGCATTGCGCAGGATGTTGGCAACCTCTGTCATCTCCACCATGAACGTACTCTGCCCGCTTGCCAGGTCATCGGAAGCCCCCACACGGGTAAAGATACGGTCCACCAGTCCGATGTCCGCTTTCGCGGCGGGGACAAAGGAGCCGAGCTGCGCCATCAGCACAATCAGCGCCGCCTGCCGCATGTACGTAGATTTTCCCGCCATATTGGGTCCGGTGATGATGGAGATACGCTGCTTTTTATCGTCCAGATAGGTGTCATTGGAGATAAACATATCGTTGGGAATCATCCGCTCCACTACCGGATGCCTGCCCTCCTGAATATTGATGACACCCTTCTCATTGATATTGGGGCGCACATACCGGTTGCGCTCCGCTACCAGGGCGAGGGAGGCAAACACGTCCAGCGCCGCCACCGCTTTGGCAGTCTTCTGGATTCTCTCCACTTCCCCGGCAATGGTGTCGCGCACGGTGCAGTATAAGTCATATTCCAGGGCATAAAGTTTATCCTCCGCCCCCAGTATGGTATCCTCCAGTTCTTTTAATTCCGGCGTGATATAGCGCTCCGCGTTGGCGAGAGTCTGTTTCCTTGTATAGTAGTCGGGTACCAAATCTTTGTAGGAATTGGTGACTTCCAGATAATAGCCGAATACCTTGTTGTAGCGGATGCGCAGGTTTTTTATTCCGGTCTTCTCTCTCTCGTCATTTTCCAGCTTCGCCAGCCAGTCCTTGCCGTCCGATTTTGCCCGCCTTAAATTATCCACTTCCTCGCTGTATCCGTCCCGGATGATTCCGCCCTCTTTCATGGCAATGGGCGGCTCCTCGGTGATGGCAGCTTTCACAAGCTCGCACAAATCCTCCAGGGCATCCAAATCTTCCCGGATATTACTAAGGAGGGAGGACTGCATGTCCTCAAGAATGTATTTGATGGAGGGCAGCATCTCCAAAGAAGCGCGAAAGGCGGTCAAATCTCTGGGGTTCGCTGTCCCGTATGTAATCTTTGTTATTAATCGCTCTAAATCATAGACTGCGGAGAGGTATTCGCGCATCTCCTCGCGGGAGATTGCCTGGTCCTTTAATTCCTCCACTGCGTCCAGACGGCGGAGGATTTCTGTTTTGTCAATCAGCGGCTGCTCCAGGTATTTTCGCAGAGTACGCGCGCCCATGGCTGTTTTCGTCTTGTCCAGCACCCACAGAAGGGAACCTCTCTTCTGCTTTTCCCGCAGTGTCTCGCACAGTTCCAGATTTCGCCTTGTGGAGCTGTCCAGCATCATATATTTCCCCGTGGCATAAGGGGTGATGTGGGTCAGGTGGGACAGGGAATTTTTCTGTGTCTCCAGTAAATAGGTAAGAAGCGCACCCGCGCTGATGATGCCGCAGTCATAATCCGCAAGTCCCAGACCTGCGAAGGAGGAAACCTTAAAATGCTCCAATAACTTCTTTTTGCAGATGGCATCGTCAAAATACCAGGCATCCAGGGCATAGATGGTGATACCTAAACGTTCTTTTAAATCCTCCATATCCATGCCGCTCATATAGAAGGATTCATTGCAGATAATTTCGGAGGGCATAAATTTGTAGATTTCATCCAGCAGCTTTCCGCTGTCTGGAAGCTCGGTCACAAAATAGTCCCCTGTGGAGACATCGGCAATCGAAAGGCCATAGCGGTCCGCAATATAGACGATGCACATGATATAATTATTTTTCGTCTCATCCAACGCCTGGGTGTCCAGATTCGTTCCCGGCGTCACGATGCGCACCACATCCCTTTTGACGATTCCCTTGGCAGTCTTGGGGTCTTCCACCTGTTCACAGATTGCCACTTTATAGCCTTTGGATACCAGCTTGTTTAAATACCCTTCCACAGCATGATAAGGGACACCGCACATGGGTGCCCGCTCCTCCTGCCCGCAGTTCTTTCCGGTCAGCGTGATTTCCAGTTCTTTCGATGCCGTCAGCGCATCGTCGTAAAATATCTCGTAGAAATCACCCAATCTATAAAATAAAATGCAGTCCTGGTACTGGGCTTTCGTCTCCATATACTGCTTCATCATTGGTGTAAGTTCAGCCACAACGTTTCTCCTTTGTCTATCAATTTCTCTATCTCTTACATATCGCTCTCACAGAGCGTTTCTTTTAAGAATTACATCCCTGATTATAGCATTTTTCTGAGGTCAGTTCAACGCGCGGGCAAAATTTCAAGTGTATTTCGAGAATCATTCTCATATCTACAGGACATGAAAATGTGGTTTTGCCTCTCCATACAGCCAGTGCAGGAGATATGCGCTGAGCAAAATTCCAAAGGCGCACAGCCCGGAAAAGATAATCAAAAAAGGCAGGCATATCTGCCCTAAAAGCTGAAATGGCTGGTCCGAATAGTCCCATATGTGCCATCCCAGCCATTTGTTGACAATGATTCCGGTGATAAACTCACATGCCCCCACAAAGATGACGCACCAGAGCACCTGCTCTGTAAGCGGCGCATCCCATCCTGTCCAGATTCCCTGCTGGGCGCAGAACACCAGGCAGATGCCGCCCAGGGCGAACATGGACCAGTGGGAAAATCCCCGGAATAAAAGTTCAAATGTATAGTAAAGGATTCCTCCTAATGACCACAGGAATAAGTATTCGCTCAATTTTTTCACAAAAAACGCCCTCTCTATGTTCAAAGTCATATACATAGTTTGGACGTTTTCTGTTGAAATTATAGTTGGAAGTTCCTGTTATACAAGCTCTCCGATATAATAAAATCCTTTGCACGTCTTTAATCTCACCTGCTTTAATTCTCCGATAATGTCCGGGGAAGCGGGAAAATGTACCAGCAGGTTGTTGCCGAGCCGCCCTGTGATAAGAGACGGGTCGTGGTCATTCACACATTCCGCCAGCACGGTCTGGATGGTGCCTTCATGTACCGCGCAAGTTTCCCCCGCTATCTGCTGAACTTCTTTTAACAGTCGGTTGAAACGCTCCTTGGCAACATCCTCCGGCACCTGGTCTTCCATCACAGCCGCCGGTGTGCCCGTGCGCTTGGAATACAGAAAGGTAAACGCGCTGTCATAGCGCACCTTTCTCACCACATCCAGCGTCTCCTCAAAATCTTCCTCTGTCTCGCCCGGAAAACCGACGATGATGTCTGTCGTCAGAGAAAGGTCCGGCATGGCTTTCTTTAATTTCTCCGTCAATGCCAGGTACTGCTCCTTGGTGTACCTGCGGTTCATCTTTTCCAGAATCCGGGTGCTCCCCGACTGGACCGGCAGGTGGAGATGGCGGCAGATTTTTTTGGACTCTGCCATGACGGAAATCAGTTCGTCCGACAAATCCTTGGGATGGGAGGTCATAAAGCGGATGCGCTCCAAGCCCTCTATCTTCTCCACTTCTTTTAAAAGGCTGGCAAAGGTCATAGGTGTATCCAGCGTCTTTCCATAGGAGTTGACATTTTGTCCCAGCAGCATGATTTCCACCACGCCGTCTGATACCAGCCGTCTGATTTCCTCCAAAATCGCCTCCGGCTCCCGGCTCCTCTCCCGCCCCCGCACATAGGGGACGATACAGTAGCTGCAGAAATTATTGCACCCGAACATAATATTGACACCTGATTTAAAGGAAAATTTCCGTTCGCTGGGGAGATTTTCCACAATCTTATCTGTATCCTTCCAGATATCAATGACCATGCGTTTGGATTCCAGTCTCGTGGCGACCAGCTCCGCAAATTTATAGATATTGTGGGTGCCGAAAATGAGGTCCACAAAGCGGTAGCTTTTCTTTAATTTCTCCACCACTTCCGGCTCCTGCATCATACAGCCGCACAGGGCTATCATCATGTAGGGATTCTCGCGTTTCACCCGGTTTAACTGCCCCAAACGCCCGTACACCCGCTGGTTGGCGTTCTCCCGGACGGTGCAGGTGTTAAAGATGACAAAATCTGCCTTGTCTTCCTCCGGCTCCTCCACATAGCCAGTCTGCTCCAGAATTCCGGTCAGTTTCTCAGAATCCCTTGCATTCATCTGACAGCCAAACGTGGTCACACAGAAGGTAAGTTTCCGTCCTGCTTTCTTTTCCAATTCTTTTAAAAGTCTTCTCGCCCGGGCAATGTAATAATACTGCCTCTCCGGCTCAGATTCCGGGGCTTCCTTTGTCAAATCTATCTGTGATAAATCTAAAATTTCCATCTATGTAATCCCTTAAACTTTCTCTGATTCTGCCTGATGCGCAGTTCCTCACACGAACTGGTTTCTGGCAGCATCGTAACAATAATCTATGGTTTCCAGTTTCCTTATCAATTCTTCCTTTGAAATCTCCATATCCTCGCAGAGTTCGTCCAGATTCCGGTAAAAATCCCGCAGTTTCGTATTGACGACCCCTAACAGGATGATGGGGTCTTTCGGCAATGCTGACAACATAACTGACTCCCTTCTTCCGTAATGATTTCTTCAAGCGCCATATCGAATGTCTCTGTGGGAATAGGCTCTCTTTGCTGAAAAGAATAAAAAAGCCCCACCCGAAAAAGCTTAGGATGCGCTCTTAAGTAGGCATCATAGAAACCGCCGCCGTATCCTAAGCGATTCCCCATCCTGTCAAAGGCAAGCCCCGGCACGAGGATGACACCTTGTTTTCCCTCTGCCACGAAAGCGTCTTTTCCAGGCTCCGGGATGCCTCGATAGCCCGGCGTCACATCCATCAGGCTCCCGATATAGTAAAACTCCATATACCCCGGAGACAGGACTTTGGGTACTGCCACTTTTTTCTTCTCTGCAAGCGCCCGCTCAATCAGCTCACAGGTAGACACTTCCTCGCGGTAAGAAACATACGTATAGATTTCCTCCGCCTCCTGAAATTGGGGCAGAGAAAAGACGGACGATACAATCTTTTTATCCGCCTGTCGTCTCTGTTCTGCAGGGCAATCCTTTCGCCTCTGCAGCATGTCCCGCCTAATTTGCTTTTTTGCTTCCAAATTTTTCTCCCAGATTGACGATGTTTCCGTCCTTCTCTTCGATATCAATATTGTTGAGCTGTGCCTTTAAATTCCTGCGAATAGAAGCAAGGTATTCCGCGCGCAGGGTCTTTTGCTCCTTTACCTCCGCGCTGCTTAAGCCCTCTGCTTTCGATTTTCTGTATAATTCATTGATTCTTTTTATCTTCTGTTCATCCATCTTTCCATTCCTCTCCTTACATAAAAAGAAGGTGCTTCGCACATTCTTGCGCCAAAGCGCGCCTGCATTCAGCAGCCATTTTCCGATTGCGCTTGTGTGGTCTTTTCTGCCCGCAGGCGCTTCGCTCCTATCTTACACTATTTTCTATCCTTCGTCCAGCTTTAACTGGAGTAATTCTCGAGAAAAGCATAGATTTCCTTCTCCGTCTTCATATATTTTCCTTCTTTTACCTCCTGCTGCAATTCCTCCGGCAAATCGGTGAGCGGAATTTCCGTGAACTCGTAGATGGTTGTCCTGTCGCTTAAATAGACGGTCACATAGCCCTGCAGCTCGCACAGATAATAGCCTTCGTTTTTCACAGCTTCCCCTTTTGTAGTGATGCTCTCGGTCTTTGTCTGTGCCTCCTGTTTCGCCTGCTGGGTATCCATCACATGCTGGTAACTGACCTGATATCCGATTCCTAAAAGGAGCACCAGGATAAAAAGTGCGGCAAAAAAGCCAATACAGTATTTTCTCTTCATAAGGATTCGACTCCTTTTTACATACAGTATTGGCTCTTTTTTCAGATTTATACAAAATTTACGCGGACGGCAGCAGATGGAACTTCCTGCACAGCTTAAGCAGCTTTCTCCCCTGCGGGAATCCCGCGATTTCCTTCGGCGAGAGTACTCCCAGCTTTAAGATTGCCACCGCGTAGACGATGACCGCGATGAGAATGGAAATACATGTGGGAATAAACCTTCCTCCGATTAACAAATCCAGACACAGATGCACCGCGTAGGTGACAGCGCCCATGATGACTGCCGCAATCAACGGGCGGATAAAGGTAAACTCAACCTCCTGGCGGTATCCACAGGTCTTGTGGATGGCACGCTCGTTTAAGAGGCACATGCAGGCTGCGAACACGATATTGCTCCCCACCAGCGCGTAGATTCCCATCTTAAAGGCAACCAGCATAATAAACAGGGACACCAGATGTACCACCAGGGAAATCCCCGCGTTAATCGCCGGTGTGGACAGTTTGTCAAGTCCCTGTAAGATGGAATTGCTCACAGTGGACCAACAGTACAGAACAACCGTAATCGCCCCCACTGCCAGCAGAAGTGCCGGTGTTTTGTCTGAATCGTTGTATAAGAGTACCATCAGCGGCGAAGCCAGCACAATAAATCCCACAAAACAGGGAATGGCAATCAGCATGGTAAAGCGCACTGTCTGGTTTATCTTCTCGTGGATGAGCCCCCTGCTTTTCCCTGCCGCCGCCACGGTAAGACTCGGTATGACGGAGGCTGCCAGTCCGTTTGCCATCGCCAGCGGCACGTTGATGAGTGTATTGTATTTCCCGGTGTAAATGCCCTGCAGCGCCATGTATTCTTTCTCCACATAGCCCTGCGCATCCATGATGAAATTGAATATCGTCAAATCCAGTATCTGGTTGATGTTATAGATTGCTGTACTGAAGATAACCGGAGCAATGGTAATCAGCAGCACCTTCAGGATATGACGGTATCCCTCCTGACGTCTGGAGCGGTCCGCGCGAAGCTGTCTGCGGATAATCCTGCGGTAAATCCAGAAGACAAAAAGGAGGAACAAAAGCGCTGCCAGAGCTCCTATGATAGTTCCCAGCGTTCCGCCTGCCGCGCCGTACGCCGGACCGAGAAGTTCATTACCTTTCTCCTCGCCCGCCTCAATCCCGATTTTAAAGAGAATGGCGGCTCCGGCGATGCTGACAACCGCGTTGATGATTTGCTCTACAATCTGGGAGATTGCCGTGGGCACCATAGTACCCATGCCCTGGAAATATCCCCGAAGGACTCCCAAGACAGCCACGATGAACAGTCCCGGCGCCAGCACTTTCAAGGCGTAGACACTTAAGGGCGATTTCATCATATGTACAGAAATAGGACCCGCGCCGAGGAAAATCAGCACAGAAACCACCAGTCCTACGACGATGGAAAATACCAGCGCACACAAAAATACGCGAAAGGCGTTCCTTCGCTGTTTCAGTGCCAGCCGCGCGGATACCAGTTTCGATACCGCCACGGGGAGGCTGAAAGACGACAGCATAAGGGTCATCGCGTAAATCTCATAGGCATAACCGTAAAAACCGTTTCCTTCATTTCCCAGTATATTTGTCAGGGGGATTCGGTATACGACCCCTATAATCTTTGTAATGACTGCCGCAGCAGCGAGGATGGCGCCCTGTACCAGGAAATCATCCTTTTTTTGCTTTCTGTTCTTCGGCGTATCTGGCATAACTTACCTCCATCGGTTATCTCAAAATATGAATGTTTTCCATGATTTCGTTCTGCTTCTTCTCCATAACCGCACGCTCGTCCTCCTCCATGTGGTCATACCCGCACAGATGGAGCATGCTGTGGGCTATCAAAAAGGCGTACTCCCGTTTCACGGAATGTCCGTAAGCCGCTGCCTGCTCTAGTACTTTATCTTTGGAAATCACAATATCTCCCAGCAGCAGTTCGCCCGACTCCGGGTCAAAGGCGTCGGACACCTCTTCCTCTGCCCCTGAAAAATCCCCCGGCTGCGCAAAATCCAGCATGGGGAAGGACAGCACATCTGTCGCCCGGTCAATCTGGCGGAACTCGTGATTTAACTTTCGTATCTCTTCGTCTGTGGTCAGCAGAAGATTGACCTGCGTCTCATAAGGG
The DNA here is from genome assembly GCA_900541505.1 of uncultured Ruminococcus sp. Taxonomy (GTDB): domain Bacteria; phylum Bacillota; class Clostridia; order Lachnospirales; family Lachnospiraceae; genus Mediterraneibacter. Next base: position 15,777 of record UQKK01000011.1, on the reverse strand, counting down.
CACGCCACATAGTCAAGCGCCGCGTCAACGACAAGCCGCGCAATCTCTTCTGTCTCAACCGGGAGAGTCATTTCCCCCTCTTCCTCTATATAAAGGCTCATGATTTTCTCCTCTTTACTGGTTTTACTTTGGCGCTCTTTTTCTCATAGTCCTCGTATGCCTTGACAATCTTCTGTACCAGAGGATGGCGCACCACGTCTTTGCTCGTCAAATTGCACACCGTGATATCCTCGATATTTTTCACCACCTTGACCGCCACATCCAGCCCGGATACCGTGCCGGCGGGAAGGTCCTTCTGCGTGGAATCCCCGGTGATGACGACTTTGGAACCAAAGCCGATTCTGGTCAGAAACATCTTCATCTGGGCGGGCGTCGTATTCTGCGCCTCATCTAAGATGATAAAGGCATTGTCCAGCGTCCTGCCTCTCATGTAGGCGAGAGGCGCCACTTCGATGAGTCCTTTCTCTGAATTTTTGATAAAGCTCTCCGCCCCCATGATCTGATACAGTGCGTCATAGAGGGGACGTAAGTAGGGGTCAATCTTGCTCTGCAAATCTCCCGGCAAAAAGCCTAACTTCTCCCCCGCCTCGATTGCCGGGCGGGTCAGGATGATGCGGCTCACCTCATTGCTCTTAAACGCAGTGATTGCCATGGCCATTGCCAGGTAAGTCTTCCCTGTACCCGCAGGTCCCAGTCCAAAGGTAATCATCCCCTCACGGATGGCATCCACATACCGCTTCTGCCCCAGCGTCTTGGGCTTGATGGGCTTTCCCTGAAGGGTGTGGCAGATGAGCTCCCGGTCAATCTCCACAATCCCCTCCTCCTGGTCCTCATACACCAGAGAAATGGCGTAGTCCACATTTTGTTCCGTGATACTGTTCCCCCGCCTGGAGAGCTCACCAAGCTGGGTCAGAACCCGCTTTACCTTCTCCGCCTCGGACTGCTCTCCCACAATCTTGGTCTTCCCGTCGCGCACAATCAGCGTCACGTGAAAGGTCCTCTCCAGTTTTTTTGCATATGCGTCAAACTGGCCAAACACATTTTTCTCGTGTTCAGCCGGTATTTCCATAATCAGTTCCGCCAGACTCATCCTGTTCAATCCTTTCAATCGGTAATCTCTCGGTATCGGCATATTCGGTAATCCGCTCATTCAAATATAAAGTCCCGGATGCGTCTGCCGAATTTTCGTCTATGTGTATTTTAACACTATTTTCCGTGATTTGAATACCTTTTTCCTCCAATTCTCCGCAAAATTGTTGGAAATTTGCACTTAATGCCTCCTGCAGTTCCTTTTTTGTGTAATTTTTTTCCTGAAAAGCATATGATTTTACTGTTTTTGTGCCGTAGACGACCGGAAGATAAAAATTTTCCCCCGCTTTCATCTGTGTCTCGCTTGTCAGAATCTCCGCGTTTTTATAGCTGTTTTTTATGGTCCCCACCGAGAACTGCCAGCCGCCGAGACGGAGATAGTACTGCGTTCTGTGCTTTTTGTCATATTGCTTCTCCTGATAGGTAAGTGGCATGGTATCGCTGTATTCCATCACCGTGTCCGCAAAAATATCCGCATCTGAGACACAGTACTGGTAATTTATCACTTCCCCGCTGTCATTTAACACTTCCACACGCCCGGACACAAGAATATCCCCTTTGGACACCGTATCTCCCACATGGACCTGTGGAACCCCTGAGCGGGTCACAATTTCCGTGATGACTCCGTCTTTCGCGGCGACCAGGTCTTTTGCCTCCCCATTGCTGTCTGCTTCGCTGCCTGTGCCGCCATTCTCACTGTATGTCTCTGTATCCGCTTTCGCCTCTTCTGTCTCGAAATGGTCTTCATTTTCCTTTACATGAATCTTCAGACAGGTGCCATCGATGGAGGCGGACACCCACACGATGTCATTGTACGCTTTTCGTATTTCACTGACAATCTCCGGGCAGTCCACCTTGCTTTTTCGCATAAGGGGCGCCACATCCATGGACGCGAGAAATTCTGATAGATTCTCATCTGTCCACCGTTCATTTCCCTCGAAATGAATGTCCCAGATAAATCCGGAATACAGGTACAAGAGCACCGCGCACACCGCGATTCCCGCGAAAAACAGCTTTCGTTTCCTATAGCGGTGCGCAAAGAAAGGAAAACCGTATCTTCCCGTCACATTGACTCTCGTGTGGGTTTTCCTGATGATGGGTTTCAGACGGTAAAATCCCTTCAGGCTCACATACATTTCATAGGCATTTTGGATGGGTGTAAGCCCCCAGATGTATATATTGTGGTATCTGCACATATTTAAGAAACGCTCCGGGGAGTACCCGTTCACGCGCAGTTTTACATAACCTTTCATATACCGGATGAATGCCTGAATCACGTCTGTACCCTCCTGTCCGCAAATTCCAGCGTGTGGATTCTCCCGGTAATCTTCATCTCATCGTTGGTGTAATATTCAATCTGCAGATGCTTTCCGGTGAGCTTTATCATTCGCTCCTTTGTCTGCACCCGTATCAGATTTTCCGTATATTCTAAAATTCCCCGGTAATTCTCTATACATACTTCACTGGTCCCAAGGACCGTGATAAGCGAAGCGCCCAACACCACATCCTTCGGCATACTTGCAGCGGCTGCCAGCTTCTCCCGGATGTGCTCACGCTCTGAATCTTTTCCCATAAAAATGCCACACATACGCCTTTTATAGATAGTATATGTGCGGCTTTTTTGTCCTTATTCCTAAAAAGCTCCGTGGTGCTTCAACTCCTGCCCTCCACCTTGGGAGACTTGAACTCTTTTCGTCCCTTTGCTCTCAAGCGGACAAAACAGATACCAAAAAATACGATGCCATATAAAGTAGTGATGGGCGCAGCGAGTCCCACCAGTGTCAGTGATGTGTCCGGAAGCCCTGCCATAAAGACAGAGACAGGAATACGAATACAGAAAGCGGCGGTGATTCCCTGTATCATCACCGGAAGGCTGTTCCCGCATCCGTTGAAATATCCGGTGCTGCTGAATAAAATACAGGTCAGGATACATTCCGGGGCAAATCCCTTTAAATATGCGGCACTCTGTGAAATAACATCTGCATCTTTCGTAAAGAGGGCGGACAGCGCGCTTCCTCCGAAGAAGCCTGCCAGAAAAATCACCACGCCCACACTGCACCCGGTCACGATTGCAGTGACAACGCCCTTTGCGGCACGTTTCTTTTCCCCCGCGCCGATATTCTGCGCCACAAATGCAGAGACGCTCTGCATGATGGCAGAAGGAATCAGCATGATGAAGGTCACAATCTTCTGCGCCACGCCGTAACCCGCAGAGGGCAACAGTCCCATATGGTTGACAATGGAATTGATGACCAAAAAGGAAATCTGCACGGTCGTCTCCTGCAGTGCGATGGGAACCCCCACTCTTAAAATCAGATTCCGCTCCCTCTTATATATCCTGCACTGTTTTCCGGAAAATTCGAAGGGCAGCTCTTGTTTTTTCAGCACCAGGATGGAGATGACAACGGATATGAGCTGCGCAAATACAGTAGCAATCGCCACGCCCGCTACGTCCATATGTAAAAGCCCGGTCAGCAGAAGGTCGCCCGCGATATTTACCACGCAGGCAATCCCCACAAAGAGGAAAGGAAGGTTGGCATTTCCCACCCCGCGCAGGATAGCGCTGATGACATTGTAGGCAATGATGACGACAATTCCTCCTGAACAGATGCGTAAGTACAGCACCGCCTTATCATAAGATTCCGCGGGAACCTGCATAAGTTCCACGATGTTTCCCGCGAAAATTTCCAAAAGAACCGTCAGTACGATGCCCACCCCGATAAACAGGAAGATGGTCGTCCCCACCGCATTTCCGGAATCTTTCGGGCGCTGCTCCCCGATATGCTGTCCGATGATGACCGTGGAGCCCATGGCGAGACTGGTAATGATGAACGTAACCATCTGCATAAAGGCGCTGCCCGTTCCCACCGCGGAAATACTGCTGGCATCCCCGAACTGTCCCACAACGAGCAAATCCACCGCCCCGTAAGCTGCCTGTAAAACTAAGGCGCCAAAGACCGGTATGGCGAAACGAATCAGGGACTGGAACACCGGTCCCTCCGTAAAAGAAATCTGTTTCTCATTATTTGCCATCGTCCGCACCTCCTCCCGGCATACTGGAAAGCAGAGTGACCAATATGCGCACAGTCTCCTTTGCCTGCTCATTGTCTATCTCAGGAATCCTCTCTGTCCACTCCTTATGAGCAAGACCTTTCGCATTTTTTTGCGTAAGGCTATAGACTAATATTCGTATAAGACTTCCCGATAACGATTCTAATATCCCAGTTTTTCCATCTCTGCCCTGACGGACTCCTCGCAGCTTCTCATCGCTGAAATGGTCTTTTCAAACAGTTCATTTAATTCCCATCCAAGCTGCTCCGCACCTTTGCGGATGACATCCCTGGAACATCCGGCGGCGAACCGCTTATCCTTAAACTTCTTCTTTACACTGGAAACCTCCATATCCATCACGCTTTTGGAGGGACGCATAAGCGCTGCCGCCCCAATCAGCCCGGTCAATTCGTCCGCGGCGAACAGAACCTTCTCCATCTCATGTACAGGCTCGATGTCACTGCAAAGCCCGTATCCGTGGGAACAGACAGAGCGAATCATGTCCTCTCCCACCCCGGCTTCTCTCAAAAGTTCCGGTGTTTTCTGACAGTGCTCCTCCGGGTACTGCTCAAAATCAATATCGTGCAGAAGTCCCACAATACCCCAGTACTCCTCGTCCTCTCCATAGCCAAGCTCCCCGGCATACCAGCGCATGGCGCCCTCCACGGTCAGCCCGTGCTGAATATGAAATGCCTCCTGATTGTATTTCTTAAGTAACGCAAGTGCCTCTTCCCTTGAAATCGTGCTTGTCATCGTGAAAATTCCTCCTTTTTTCCGCTCGTCTGTTTCTATCTGTCTGCTTTCATATTACCCTTATTGGCAACCCAGCTCCTATTGTGTTTGGCTTTTCAAATCTGTTCCCCCGCCAGGATGCGCTCTATGGTGCGGGAAGCCTCGTCCCGTGTCAGTGACTCCAGGTCCATGCTGGTCTTCAATCCCTTGCGTTTTATCAGTTGTTTTATAAAAGAAACCTGCTTCGCTGTCGCCGGAAAACGGGGTGCCGTCCGGCACATCAAAGGCTCCGGGTGAAAGACAGAGGGGCTCTTTTCCTCAAAATAATGGGCCAGTGTCTGATAAAGCTTCGCCGTCGCCAGCGCATCATGGTAGGCTCGGTGTGCCGAGTTGTTCTGTATCTGATAATAGTCGCACAATGCTTCCAGTTTCTTCGACGGCAGGGACGGATGGACCGCCCTCGCAATCTTTAATGTGTCAATCCCCTCATGCTCGAAAGAAAGCCCCTGCTTCTGCGCCCAATTCCATACAAAACTGAAGTCAAACTGGACATTGTGACCGATGAGGATGTCCTCTCCGCAGAAATCCGCGAAATCGGCAAGCACCTCCCGGACATTCCTCGCTCCGGAAACCATATCCTCCCGGATTCCGGTCAGCGCGGTGATAGATGCGGGAATTTCACTCTCCGGGCAGATAAATTCGATAAAACGCTCCGCCACCCTGCCATTTCTGACCTTCAAAGCCCCTATCTCCAGTATCTCATTTTCCTGCGGGTTCAGCCCCGTTGTCTCGATGTCAAAGGCTATGTACGACTTCTGCATGTACCCTTTCGCTCCTTTTCTCTTTTGTATGGCGATATGGCTATTATAGCACAGCCTCCCCTGCTGCTCAATCGTGAAATATCCTGCGGAACAGAAAAAGGAAAGGCGCAGTCTCTTGTAAAAACAATAGACTACGCCTCTGTGACTTATTTCTATTCTTTCTTTTTTCAAAATTCCTCTGTCATTATAAACGATGAAGAAAAAATTTTGCAAGAACAAATTTCCCCTTTATCGACCGTGTACCCTCTCTGTACAAGGCGCTGCTCAGGCAGACCTTTGTTTTGCGGCGGGTATGCCTATTCTTCCGGGCTGATGTATTCGATATAGAATCCGCCTGCATATACGCACATCGCATCGGTACCCGGCTGCAGCATGCTGTATACCGTCATGGTACCGTCAGATTCATCTTCCAGATACTGGCAGAAGTGCCATGTAACACCCTCGTCATCCCTGTCATACACCTTCTCGTCTGTGCCGTAAACTGCTTCTAAATCTTCAATCTCCGTATCATCTGCAAGCACATCAATCCCTGAATTTAAGATAAAGGAGACATTGGAATCCTCACGTACAGTAACGCGAATGACTTTTTGACATTCCTGCACGGTCATGGCATTTTCCGTATCATTTAAAACAGTCAGCTCAATATATTTGTCCTCGTCCCCATCAGGGTGTACGATAATCTGACCAAGTGAGTGGTTCGCCTCCACTGTCTCACTTAAAAAGCGGTCGTCAATCGTACATCCGTTGTTGATAAATGTATCAATGGCAGATGGAAGCTGGTAAGATGTCCCTTCTAATTCAAACTGATAAATCTCTGCAATATCCTCATAGCTGGACACTTTGACCGGTTCTGCCTTGCTCTTAGTAACGTCCTCCTCGTCCGGCTTATCCTCTTCAGTCTGTGTTTCTTCCTTAACTTCTTCCTGTTTCGTCTCTTCTGCATCTTTGTCACTGCTTCCGCAGGCTGCAAAAGCTACAGAAACCATGACAGCAAATGCCAGACATAACATTTTCTTTTTCATAAATCCTTCTCCTTTTCGTTTCTTGAAGCAGACCTGACATTCCGCAACTGTATCCATCATAACACCGCTATATGAATAATGCAATCTGCGCGTGAATCCGTGATATCTGTACTCTGAGGTCTCTGCTCTCTTCACACACTTCAAATCACGTAGATTATATTTCTTTTCGCGCATTTCGTAACGCATAAATTATAGTTCTTTCCGCGCACATTTCATGCTTTTGAGCGCCGGGCCTTCCAGCAGATTGCCCTGGCTGTCGAACCGGGAACCGTGGCACGGACAGTCATACGTGTCTTCCTCCGGATTTTTCTTCAGATGACAGCCCAAATGCGGACATGCCTGCCCTAAAAAGATACTTTTTGATAATTCTTTTACCGATTTTCCGCCGTCCTTTACAGTCTGTAAAAATTCCTGCGCGCTGTAGCGCTCCGGCGAAAACACTTCCTGCTCCGGCGAAGTCACTCCAAGAAGCATGTCCCGTATCAGCTGTGCAGAAACCATAGCGGACGTCATGCCCCATTTGCCGAATCCCGTTGCCACGTACCAATCGGGTCTGTCTTTTGCATACTGACCGATAAAGGGAATCCCATCTCCCGGCATACAGTCCTGTGCTGACCAGTGCGCCACTTCTCTGCTTCCCGGAAAAAATATCTGAGCCTGTCTGCGAAGCCGCTCATAATTGCCGCCCTCTTTGTTCTCCCCTGTCCGGTGTCCCTGTCCGCCGAACAGGATATAATTTTCGTATCTGCGGAAGGAATACGTATTCTTCCCCTCCCCGATGTACATGCCCTCCAACGCTCCGGTGCCGCTTAGGGCGAGCACATAGGAGCGTTCCTGGTGCATCCTGGCAAAATACATTCCTGGGAAATTGACAAAGGGAAAGTGGGACGCAAAAATAATCTTTGCCGCCTTCACGGTCCCCTTGTCCGTCAGAACCCGACTGCCCTCCACAGTTCTGACAAAGGTTCGCTCACAGATGTGTAAATTTTCCGACAATGCGTTTATAAATTTCAGGGGATGGAACTGTGCCTGTCCTGAAAATTTCACCGCACCTGCACAGGATACGGGAATCTCGATACTGTGCTCAATAGAAGCGGGAAGCCCAATCATCCTGGCTGCCTCTGCCTCCTTCTCAAGTTTTTCTTCGTCCTCTACATAAACATAGGAGGAGGTTTCCTCAAAATCACAGGAAATCTTCTCCTCCTCTATGATTCGTTTATACTGCGCAATTGCCTGCTGGTTCGCATGCGCATAAGCTCTTGCCGCGGATATTCCTTTCTTCTCTTTCATTTTTGCGTATAACAGCCCATGCTGGGAAGTGATTTTTGCCGTGGTGTTCCCGGTCTGCCCGCTTCCAATTCTGTCTGCCTCTAAGACCACCGTGTCTATCCCTGCCTGCTGTAACTCGTATGCAGTCAAAATTCCCGTCATTCCCGCTCCTATCACAACAGCTTCGACCTCCAAGTCCCCATTCAGGGAAGGGCGCTCTTTTATCCTGCATGTTTTCTTCCAAATCGACTCCATAGACGTCTCCTTCTTTTTCTTACATAAGATTTCCAGAAAGAGACATTCTATGCAGGCTTTTATGATTCTATACGACGTTCGTTCACAAACATACCCTGCAGCCGCCGGGCATGAAATTTCTGTACGAACCAGTCGCATTTACACAGAAACAGATAGTAGATATTCAGACCGCATCCGTGCAGTGTCTCAAAATTGCCCTGTCCTTTGGAGATAATGATATCAGCTGCCTGGATTTCCCGAAGCGCTTCCGGAGAAATATCCGCCAGGTCAGTTCCGGCGATGGCGCTGCCGTTATCCATGACAGAAGCCACATCTGTGAGTCCTATGTACCGGGCAGTATCCATATCGGCATCATTTACCACCGGAGCGCCTCTGACAATGACTTGAATGTGCAGTTTGGGATACATCTCCTGCAAAAGCCGGATAACCAGCTTATCCAGCACAATTTCTCCACAGTTGTCGGTCAGATAGACAAGCCGCTCTGCCCCGGCTATCTCCTCACAAAACAAACTATATTCTTCTTTATCCAGACTGTCTGTCTCCTTTTCTAAAAGGTGCACAAGCTTCTCTTTGGATAAGTCACGCACAGAAGCATAGTCGATATAATTTCCGGCACGAGCATAACACAGGGCAGCCGCCAAAGGGTCTCTGTGTGCCCGAATCTCTTTGTCCAGGCTCTCCTCCATGCCAAGCAGGAAATCATTAAATTCTCTTTTTATCTCCTCCAGACTGTCCGCCTTCCCCCAGTATTTCTCATAAATCAGAGAGAGCGGTCTGACAAGCGCCGGTGCGGACAGTGATTCATCACAATCAGAAAGATAGCCGAGAATTTCTCTCATAAACTCCACTTTCTTTTCTTCATCGGTAAATTGGCGTATCTGAGATTCCTGCATACCGACAAGGCAGGAAAGGCAGAATGCATTTATTTTCATAAGCGGTCTCCTTTTGTTGACTGTGCCAGTTTTTTACTGCACTTTGCAAATCTCTAAACATCAATCTATAACATTTATGCCTGACAGCTATCGAAGAATACCTGTAATTTTTCTGCAAACTGCCCAATATGTAGACCATCTACAAAGGAATGGTGCGCCTGTACAGAAACAGGAATCCTTATCTTGTCGTCTTTCTCATAATATTTTCCCCAGTCAAACAGCGGCGTGGCATTGTCTTTTTTGCCGGAATTGGTGTGCGAGATATGGGTATATGCAACCCATGGCATGGCAGAACATTGAAAAACGTCATTTCCCAGTGGTCCGGTAAAATACTCTTTCTGTGTTTTTGCTGTCATTAAAGCAAGTTTACAATATTCATTGATGTCATCGATAAACGGTACGGTAACTACTTTGAATAGCTTCGTCTCTGGATTCAGATAAGTAAATGCCGTATCTATCTTGTCAAACAGTACAATCTTTCCATCCAAAAAGCGATATCGAAATGCTTCAATTTCATTTGCGCACTTACATATTGCATATACCATTGCAATGGTAAAAGAAAGACCTTTCTCTTTTACTGTACTTTTAAACTCTGTGATGTCTGCCTCAAATGTCACACAAAATGCTGGCTCAACGCTATTTCTAAACACATTGCAATGTATTGTCCGCTCCCATACATTTTCATCGATGATTTGATACTGATTTGGCATACCCTTTTCTCTCCTTCTAGCTGCACTGCCTGATAGCTAAATTTTATATTTCCCTCTAGGAATTGTCAATAAACTCTACGCCTGCGAATTTTGCAAGATACGACTCCGTGATTTTACTGAAATTTCGGCTGACTTTGTAAACTCTACTAACAGTAGATTGCCATTTTTCCATCCAGAGATTACAATCATTTTGGGAGGTATCGCCGTATGTATTCCATCGATAACGAAAAATTCGGGAAGTTTCTAACTGAGATAAGAAAAGAAAAAGCAATGACGCAAAAAGAACTTGCCGAGAAATTATTTGTGTCAGACAAGACGGTCAGTAAATGGGAACGGGGAAACAGTCTGCCAAACATCACTCTGTTGATTCCCATCGCCGATGTACTCGGAGTCACTGTGTCAGAGCTTTTAAGAGGAGAAAAGCTTAAAGATGAAACCCAAACTGACGCTGACGGTATACAAAGCCCTGCTGACAGCTCATTGGATGCAGCAGTCTGGGATTCTATCCGCCGGCGCAAAAAGAACTGGAAGATTGCGTATCTACTCGCCCTATGCATCGTGGCTGCGGAAATCATTTTCATGACCCTCTCCCACATTTCCGTGAAACAGATGGGTGACAGCCTGCTCATCTCTGCCATGATGCTGCTGTTTGCAGGCTGGCTTTGTATTTTCGCAAAGGACGCATTGCCCTCTTATTATGACAAAGACAAAATTAATTTTGTTTCACAGGGGATTTTCAGGATACACATGGTCGGTCTGTCCTTTCATAACGGGAACTGGAGCCATATATTAACAGTATTCAGAATTTTTACACTGACCTGCTCTGTTCTCTTACCACTGTTGTGCTTCATCAGCATTTCAGCCGGAGGCGCGGCGCTGTGGGATATCGTAAAGACTGTGTCGATATCTGTCATGCTCGTTGTATTATTGATAACAACTTATGCTGTCGGGAAGAAGTATGAATGAGCAAAATCTGCCCGGAAGCTGTGCATATTGTTCCGGATATCTCTTTATAGTTTTTCCCATGAAATACTCCTTTTAGATTAAAACTGCTTGGAAACAGCGGCGATATTTGTCCTGACATGCGGTTTCTTATTCACCTGTTACGTCTTGATATTCCTCTGACCCTGCATCGCTCCAATCTGTCTTGCCGCTGCTGACTACCTGACCACTCTCGTATACATAAGCATACGTATTACGCATTTCAGCATCCATCGGATACCAGGAACCATCTGCCTCCTTCGATACAAGATAATACACATACAGACCGCACTTTCCATTTTGGCTTTCCCTGTCATATATCAGATATTCCACTGCTTCACTGTCCTCGCGCAAAACAGCTCTTAGAGTTCCTGTCGCATCGTATTCTTTCGTAAACCCATATCCGAATCGCTGGAAATATTCCTCATAAATCGCCTGATATCCGTTCATTATCTCCATCTGCTTTAATTGTTCTTCTGTATTCCCATTCTCCTCGATAGCCGGTTGTTCCGAGCCCCTGCTTTCCTCCTCTGCCTGCTGACCTGCGTTCCCGCTTTTGTCGGCAGTCTGCTGCTTTGTATCCCCACTTACTCTGTCAGAATCCCCCGCAAATACCGTTCCATCATACATGATTTCAATACGTTCCTCTTCCTGCTCGCTTCCCGAAAGCACCACCTGCACGCCCCAATCCATCCAGGAAACCTGCCATATCTCCTTCTTTACAGGCACACCGTCATTGGAAAGGGTAAAATCATACTCTGCGATTTTCTCCCGCTCATTCTTTAAAACAATCTTTCCGTCCGCAGGACCAAAAAGCACAGGAGTTCCAATGGACTGCAGCAGCAATTCGTATTTTTCATCCGGTGACTTGCTTCGGTCCACTGTCTTCACCTCGTAATTTAGTTTATAGATAAAAAAAAGAGCAGCCATAAGAATCAGCGCAATGAGTGTTCCTAAAATGATAAAAACGATTTTTAGCGTCCGCTTCATATTCTCCTCTCCCTGTTTTCAGACAATCACTTTTGCTATGCAACAGATAACAAGTAAAATTTGTTTTTCATTATACCATGTCCTTCGGACATACTATGCTCCGCAGGATGCACACGATTTGCCGTGGTAGTTCTCCCTTCGGTCGAACGCAAATCGGCGCGGGTATAATGTCTGCCGACATTATACCATGTCCACTAACCTCATGCTACGCCTTCAGCTTGCACTCGCTAAGTGGTCAGCTATTAGTTCCACTAAGGCTCGCAATAACCTCGCCAAGTGGAAACTATTATACCTTAGATTTTATGAGGTGTACAGCCATATTTTACTGCACAGAATATTTATAATCCACATTTTCTGCTTGACAAGCAAAAAAATCTTCGTTTATAATCATCAAAGTTAGTCTTAACAAACTTATTGCAAACGGAGGTTTTTATGTTACTTGAAAAAATATTTGCTTTCCTCTCTGTCCTTTTCCTGCTTCTCTGCATGAGCGCCTCTATCAGTAAGAAAAATCTGATACAACGCTCTCCTCTCCTGAAACGAATTACAGGAGCACATAACCTTTACGGAATCCTTCTGCTTATATTCGCTCTGCTTCATGGGATACTGGCAGGGAATGCTCCCGGCATGGTCACCGGTAAGCTTGTCTGGACTGTCCTTCTGGCTTTAATTCTGTTGAGCATATTCCAAAAGAGGCGAAACTTCCAAGCCTGGAAACGGATTCATAAAATGCTGGCTGTAATTGTCTGCATTCTCACAGCAATTCATATCGGATATGCTGTGGTTTTTTAACTTATGGTGCCCTCTCTTTAAAAGAGCATATACGGACTGAATACCATTTTTGAATAATGTCACTACTTTGAGCCTCAACTATTCTCACAATATTGCGAAGCGTGTGAGAGAATTTGATAATACTGTTTTTACCAGACAAATATTGCATTAACAATAAAATAAACAAGTAACATAAGTACAATCCCTGCCGCTGCTCCTGCAATTATCAAATACCATTTAACGAAACTTTTAGCTGTGTTCATATCATTGTAGATAGAATTGATTTTTTCATTGTTCATATTTTTTTCTCTTATTTCCTGAACATCAATATCTTTTACCAATTCGTCCAGTGTTAACCCGAAGTAATCACTTAAAAGTACAAGACGCTGAAAGTCCGGGTAAGATTGACACGATTCCCATTTTGAAATAGTTTGTCGTGAAACTTTCAGCTCTACACCCAACTCTTCTTGTGACATCCCCTTTGACTTTCTCAAATTAATTAACTTTTCGTTAAAGTTCATAATACTGCTCCTTTCGATTATTTGTGGTCACAAGACAAATATTACAGATACGATATTTTTTATCAACCAACCTTCATTGGCAATTTGTCAACTGCCCTTAACATTCATAAAATCAACTCACGTTGCCATAAAGTACTGAACATAAGTATGGAAATCGGAGAACTGTAGTGTTTGTGCAAACTTCAATTTTCTCAGTTCTATAAATTGGAATTTAACGCTCATATTTCATAGGTGTGTATCTCATACCATCTGATACTTGTTCAATGTCCAAGTCCACAAAGCCTAACTTATGATAGACAGGAACTGCATACGGAGAAGAATTAACTGTAATGGCTTTACTTTGACTGTTTTCACGAAGATATTCCCAAAGTTTTCTACCAATACCTTGTCTATGATACTGGGCTTTAACGGAAAAACAACAAATCCATACATGACACCTCTCAAAATTCCAATTTATCTATTCAATCCTCTGTAAACCCTGTGTTTTCAAGGCATATCGCCTATTAAATATTCAAACCTTATGTATTTTCCCTTGTTTTTGCCCTTATGAGCCGAAACAAGGGAAATTTTTTATGCTCCGCCGATTACCTTATCCAGTAGTCTTGCGGAAGTACGCTTCGCTTCCCTTGTAGCGTGAGCGTAAATGTTCATTGTGGTACTAACATCAGTGTGTCCGAGTAGTTCCTGCACATCTTTAGGTGCTGCACCGTTTGAAAGCAGATTGCTTGTATAGGTGTGTCTGAGCATATGGAAGTGGAAATCCTCCAATCCCTCCAACTTTTTTCTCGCTGTCCTGCACATAATCCCCACCGTACTCGGTGCTTCAAATGCCCCGTCAGGTCTAAGGCAGACAAAGGATAATTCCTTGTACCCCTCTGGGACTTCCTCCGCCCTCGGCAGACTGTAAACCTCATAATAGGTGCGGTCTTTTTCTTTGACCTCCAAATAGTAATTAAGACTGTACAGTTCCCCGTATCGGAAACGGTTTTTATGCTGTTCTGCTTTCGCAGTTTTCAGGATTGCGGCAAGCGTATCGCAAAAGTCAACGGTGCGGATTTTTTTACGCTTTGTTGCCCCTATTTCTGTTTTGTGCCTTGCCCCGTTGTAACGCATACTGCGGCGTACTGTCAGATATTGTTCTTCAAGGTTGATGTCCTGCCAAGTCAGACCACAGACCTCTCCAATACGCAAGCCTGTATAATAGGCTATCTGTATAGGAAGAAGTGCAGGATTGTTTTTCTTTTTCAGGAAGTCCTCTAACCTCTGATACTGGTCATAGCTGAGCGTTGGTGTGGAAGTTGTTTCCCCATCCTCGTAAGAGAACAGCTCGTATTCTTCTTTCTTTCCTCGCCATACCACATACTGCATCGGGTTAAAGGTTATCAGCCTTTTCGGGAATACTGCAAAACGGAACGCCCCTTGTAAAACAGCCGAAAACAATCGGAGATACCCTTTGCTGAGTGCCTTTGCAGTTGTACCGTCAGGATTTGTGCCTCCAAAGCTGAGAAAGTCTATATACGCCTGTAAATGGTCGGCGGTTACGGTTTTCAGCTTTCGGTTTCCTATCGGGTGCTGTTTGATACGGTTGACCGTTCCTTGATAGGACATTACCGTACCATTGCTGAGATTGCCGGGTTTCAGTTCTTCCTCCACCCACAGATCGAGCAGCATACCAACCGTGATGTTTTCAGACTTCGCAACGAATTTCTTTTCCTCATAGTCAGCGATTGCTTTTCTGAGCAGGGCTTCTGTTTCAGACTTGCTTTCTGTTCCCACAAACTCTTTCTGTACTTTTCTGCCGCTTTCATCTTCGATATAGAAGCGTGCGTACCACTTTTTACCTTTTTTTCTTACAGAACCTTTTGCCATAGATAAATTTCCCCTTTCTATCCGTGGCAATCGGGACTGTGACATATGGTGTGCGTAAAGTAATAAGGTTACTTATGCCGATGAGTGTCAGTCATCGTTTTCACTTGTCAAAGAGCCACGGAATTTTTCTTTTTCAGCAACCCTTTCTTCAGCTGCTGTCACTATCCCGAACAGGTCGCCCATCTTTACAGCGGTGCGTCCCTCATCGTAGATATGTAAAATTCCATCTAAAAACTGCTTCATATCCTCGATAGGAAGTTCCATTTCTTTACGGTAAACTCTTTCCATAATTGCCCTTGACTCAACCGCATAGCGGCGTAAGGACTGCTTTAAGCCTTCGTCCTCCGCTACACGGTCAACTTCAGCCGTTGCGTCTGCAAAGTGATAAGCCATAACCGTATAGAGGTCAATCATCTTTCCGAGGAATGTCGTGAGCAGCTGTTGGTGCGGTTCTCCCTTTACCACAGAAGAAACCGTATCAAGATATTTTTTGATATGTTCCTCCATATCCCTTGCACATAAAGTGCGGCTATCATATTCCTTATCTTCGGAAAGTCCTGTCAGCCATTCGGGAGTGGTCAGGAGTGCCTCTGCCAGTCCATTGATAATCATTGTACGCTTCGGGTCTACTCCGTCCGCTTCATATCTCTGAATAGTAGATTTGTTTACCCCGACACGCTTACCAAGTTCGGGCATTGTTAAGTTTAATTCTGTTCGGCGTTCTTTCACTCGTTCACCGACCTGTTTTGCGGTGAATGTAATTT
>UQKK01000010.1 GCA_900541505.1 uncultured Ruminococcus sp. | reverse complement strand
CTTCCAGACATCCTTTTCCGTGATAAATGTCTCTTGGTAAACAAAATCTGCTCATGACTTGCATCTCCTTTTGCTTGTGTTATTTTTTTAACGAGTTCATTATAGCACCGTTAAAAAAATAACACAAGCCTTTTTCTATAAATTTTATGTTAATTTTGGTACCCTTCACTTGTAGAGAAGGGATGCATTCAGCTATCCTCTCTTCATGCAGAAACTATGACGGATTCAGGCTGTACCGTTTCGTCGTAATCTGTGTGGTCTTCCCGTTATTGTTATTCACCAGGATTGCCTTGAATGTGGTCCACTCTCCCACTTCTACCTCCGGCATGTCAATGGGCGCTGTGTACTGTGTGGAGGACGTTGTGGGGTCTGTGCCGTCCATGGTGTAATAGGCGGTATATCCCTCCGGTACTGTCACCGTTATCTGGGTCGCAGTATTGTAGGTACCTGTGGATGGATTCACAGACGGCGCATCCGCCACCGGAACATCCACGGTATATTCCTTCGTCACCGTGACACTGGGGATTCCCTTCTTATTTACCCCCGCAGCCTTAATCTGTGTAGTCCCTTCACTTAAAAGAATCGGCTCTGTATACTGTGTGCTGGTCGAAGAAGGTTCCGCGCCGCTTAGCGGGTCTGACCCATCCGTCGTATAGTAGATGGTGCTGCCCTCCGCGCGCAAGGATACCTGCTGTACTTCATCATAGGTGCCGTCATCTGGTGTAAATTCCGGTTCCGGTGACAGATAGTCCGCCACCTTTTTGAGTACTCCTTCATCCTCGCATCCCTGCAGAAGCTCGGCTATTTTCTCCGGCTGCTCTGTATCCGTGTAGAACGCAATCGCCGCCTCATAGATATCAGAGTTGGACGGCTGTCCCTCCAAAGCGGACAAAAAGACTTCTTCCGCCGCCTCTAAATCATCCTGCTGTATAAATACTTTCGAAAGTCCGACATACGCCTCCGGCTTTCCGGGACTTTTCCCGATGGCACGGTTAAAACGGCTCTCCGCCGTACCATAATCTCCCGTTGCAAGAGCGCTGTATCCCTGTTTTACTACACCCGGATAGGAATTGCGGTATAGGAAAAATCCTGCTGCGCCCATCAAAATCAGAAGAATCAGAAAGACAATCAGGACTTTCTGTGCCCGTCTCTTTGCCGCCTGTTTTCTGCGTGCCTGCTGTTGCCTGCGTCTCGCTTCCGGGCTCCTTGGGATACTCCCTGTATTTGTGCGCAAATTTCCTGTATTCTGACGGACACCGCCTGTATCACTGCGCAGATTTCCTGTATTCTGGCGGACACCGCTTGTGTCCCGCCGCAAGTTTCCCGTTGTCTGGCGGACACCGCCTGTGTCCCGCCGCAAATTTCCCGTTGTCTGGCGGGCGCTGCCTGTATCCCGGCGTAAATTTCCCGTTGTCTGGCGGGCTCCGCCTATATCCCGGCGCAAGTTTCCTGTCCTCTGCCCGGTGTTTCCTCTGCTTCCTCCCAGTGCCTCCCCCGGCACTCTGGATTGATACGGTGCTCTCTGGTTCCCCCGGATACGGTCCAGTTCTCCCTGGCTCAGGACACGTGTGGAATCTCCATATTCTGTTGCTGTCTCTTCTTTGCGGTACCTCCGCACTTCTCTGGTTCCGATTGGGCGCGTCGCATCCTCCACAGAGCCTCTCACCTCTCTGGCGAGCACATCTTCCAGAGGATTATAGTCCGGCACAATCTGAACCTCTGTACCGCATTTGGGACAAATCAGTTCATCGTCCGCCAACACGGTTCCACAATGCCTGCATCTCATAGTACTTCCCCCTACCTGCGCGCTGTCTCTACGCAGTTATTCATCAACATGGCAATCGTCATCGGTCCCACCCCTCCAGGAACCGGCGTGATAGCGGAGACTTTCGGCTCCACATCCGCAAAATCCACATCGCCGCACAGATGGTTTGTCTCATCTCTGTGCATGCCGACATCTATGACAACTGCCCCTTCTTTTACATACTCCGAAGTTATCATTTTCTGCCTGCCGATAGCCACAATGAGGATATCCGCACGCTTTGTCACTTCTTTTAAATCCTTTGTGCGGGAATGTGTAACTGTCACTGTCCCGTTTTCCCGCAGTAAAAGTGCTGCCATCGGTTTCCCCACGATATTGCTCCTGCCGATAATCACGCACTCTTTCCCTTCGATGGAAATCCCTGACCGTTTCAAAAGCTGGATGATTCCTGCCGGGGTACAGGATAAAAATCCCGGTTCCCCTATCCACAGACGTCCCACGCTGACCGGATGGAAACCGTCCACATCCTTATCCGGTGAAATGGTCCGTATAATCCGGTCCTCATTGATATGTGCCGGAAGCGGCAGCTGCACGAGGATTCCATTGACTTCCGGGGAGGCGTTGAGGCGTTTTACCAAATCCACCAGCTCCTCCTCCGACGTGCTCTCCAAAAGCTCATAGGACTGGGATTCAATCCCGATATAGGCGCACGCCTTTTTCTTATTGTTCACATATACCGTGGAAGCCGGGTCGTTTCCCACCTGCACCACTGCCAGGCAGATGTGCTTTCCCTCTCCCTTTAAACGGCTTACCTCCTCTTTCAGCTCGTCTTTTATCTCCTGTGATATCTTTTTTCCGTCTATCAATACCGCCATGTTTTATCTCCTCATTTAACAGTCTTTTAAAATAATCCGGTTATCTTTCCGTCCTCTGTCACGTCAATCCCATTTGCCGCCGGCACTTTCGGCAGTCCCGGCATAGTCATGATGGCGCCTGTCAGGGCAACCACGAACCCCGCTCCCGCGCTCACATAGACTTCCCGGATATGGATATCAAATCCGGTCGGTCTGCCCAGTTTCTTCGCATCGTCAGACAGAGAATACTGGTTCTTCGCCATACAGACGGGGAACTTATCAAATCCCATGGAAGAAATCTTGGCGAGCTGTTTTTTCGCCGCCGGCTCGTAAACGACGCCGTCTGCGCCGTAAATCTCTTTGGCAATAGTCTCAATCTTTTCTTCCAGAGACATCTCATCGGGATAAATCGGCTTAAAGTGACTCTCTTTATTTTCCAGTGTATCGAGAACCTTCTCTGCCAGGGCGATTCCGCCTTCTCCGCCCTTTTCCCACACTTCTGAGAGAGCGAACTGACAGCCCCTCTCCTCACAGAATCTGCGGATAAACTCATTTTCCGCCTTAGTATCTGTCACAAAGGAGTTTAATGTCACAACAACCGGCACCCCGTATTTCTGGATATTTTCAATGTGTTTCTCCAGATTTACGATGCCTTTTGCCAGAGCTTCTAAGTTCTCCTTCGCCAAATCTTCTTTTTTTACCCCACCATTATACTTTAATGCCCTTACTGTTGCAACTAAAACTACAGCATCGGGCTTCAGCCCTGCCATGCGGCACTTGATATCCAGGAATTTCTCCGCGCCCAAATCTGCGCCGAAGCCTGCCTCTGTGATGGTGATATCGCTCAATTTCATCGCCATTCTCGTGGCGCGCACACTGTTGCATCCGTGCGCGATGTTGGCAAACGGACCGCCGTGTACCAGCGCCGGGGTGTGCTCTAATGTCTGGATGAGGTTCGGTTTGATGGCGTCCTTTAAAAGCGCGGTCATGGCTCCGGTCGCCTTAAGGTCGTTGGCTGTCACAGGGTCTCCGTCAAAATTATAGGCAACGATGATTCTTCCCAGACGGCGTTTTAAATCCACGAGGTCATCGGCAAGGCACAGAATCGCCATGATTTCGGAAGCAACCGTGATGACGAAGTGGTCTTCCCGGACCATTCCGTCCATCTTATTGCCGAGTCCCACCACAATATTTCTGAGCACCCGGTCATTCATATCCAGGCAGCGTTTCCACACCACCTGTCTGGGGTCGATGCCTAAAGCATTTCCCTGCTGGATGTGATTATCCAGCATCGCGGCGAGCAGGTTGTTGGCGGAGGTGATGGCATGGAAATCGCCTGTAAAATGCAGGTTTAAATCTTCCATCGGCACGACCTGCGCGTAGCCGCCGCCCGCAGCGCCTCCCTTGATGCCAAAACAGGGACCCAGGGAAGGTTCCCGCAGTGCGATGAGCGCCTTCTTTCCCAGTTTTGCCATCGCCTGTCCCAGACCGACTGTGGTGGTCGTCTTTCCCTCCCCTGCCGGAGTGGGATTGATGGCAGTCACGAGGACCAGTTTTCCATCCTCATTGTCTTTGACTCTCTCCCAGAGTTCGTCGGACAGCTTTGCTTTATACTTTCCGTAAAACTCCAGTTCTTCCTCCGCAATGCCAATCTGCGCAGCCACATCTTTGACATGCATAAGTTCTGCTTCCTGTGCAATCTGAATGTCTGTCTTCATCTGTACCTTCCCTCCTGAACTTCCTTATTTATTGGTTTTCCTCTATAAACTGTTCAAACTCTTCCTTTGACATGAGCACCTTACGGGGTTTCGTCCCTTCTTCCGGTCCCACCACCCCTGCCTCGCAGAGCTGGTCCATGATGCGCGCCGCCCGGTTAAAGCCGATTTTAAACATCCTCTGCAGCATACCGATGGACGCTTTCTCTTTCTCTACAATGAGTCTGCCCGCCTCAGTGAAGTAGGCATCCTTGTCATTGTCATTTTCCTGTCCCATGCCGGGCAGCCCTTCACCTTGTCCCGCCGCGCTTGAGTTGACATGGTCTTTTATCTCATTGCTGTAGGAGACATTTCCGTTCTGCTCAATCAGGAAATCCACTACCTTCTGCACTT
The DNA here is from genome assembly GCA_900541505.1 of uncultured Ruminococcus sp. GTDB lineage: Bacteria > Bacillota > Clostridia > Lachnospirales > Lachnospiraceae > Mediterraneibacter. Next base: position 83,081 of record UQKK01000010.1, on the reverse strand, counting down.
CTTTATCCGATACAAAGGACCCCTGCACACGCACCGGCTTGGGATATCCCGCAGGGTAGAACAGCATATCGCCCTTGCCCAGCAGCTTTTCCGCACCGTTCATGTCGATGATGGTCCTGGAATCCACCCCGGAGGAAACCGAAAAGGCAATCCTGGAAGGCATGTTCGCCTTGATAAGACCGGTAATGACATTGACAGAAGGTCTCTGGGTCGCCAGAATCAGATGGAGTCCCGCCGCTCTCGCAAGCTGCGCCAGACGGCAGATTGCGCCTTCCACCTCGCCGGGCGCCACCATCATCAAATCCGCCAGCTCGTCCACGATGATGATAATCTGAGGCATTTTCTTCGGTACGCCCTCGCCCGCTTCCATCTGGGATACCTTCTCGTTAAATCCCTTCAGGTCGCGGACATTGTATTCCGCAAACAGCTGGTAGCGCTTCATCATCTCCGCCACCGCCCAGTTCAGTGCTCCTGCCGCCTTCTTCGGGTCTGTCACCACCGGGATGAGCAGATGGGGAATCCCATTGTAGACACTTAGTTCCACCACTTTGGGGTCCACCATAATCATCTTCACATCTTCCGGGTCAGATTTATAGATAATACTCATAATCAGTGTATTGATACAGACAGACTTTCCGGAGCCTGTCGCCCCGGCAACGAGCAGGTGGGGCATCTTGGCGATGTCCGCCACCACGACCTTCCCGGCGATATCTTTTCCCACCGCAAAGGACAGCCCTGATTTGCTCGTCTCAAATTCCGGCGACTCCAGAAGGTCACGCAGCATAACCGCGGTATTCTCGCTGTTGGGCACCTCAATCCCCACCGCCGCCTTGCCCGGTATGGGCGCCTCAATACGCAGGTCCGCCACCGCCAGGTTCAGCTTGATATCATCGGAAAGTCCCACAATCTTGCTGACCTTCACGCCCTGTTCGGGCTGCAGCTCATAGCGCGTCACAGAAGGACCGCAGCTTGCGTTTGTCACATGCACCCGCACGCCGAAATTCTGGAATGTCTGTTCTAACTTCAGCGCTGTCGCGCGCAGATGGGCATCGGAGTCCCCGCCGCCTTTTTTGCCCTTTTTGAGCAGGCTCAACGGCGGAATCTGGTACTGCCGCACCGGTTCTTCCTCCTGCTCCTGAATGGACTGTGCGACATTTTCTACCTCCTGCTGCACTTCCATAGCACTCTGCTGGGTCTTTCTCTGTCTGGCAGGTTTTGCGCTCTCACTCTCTTTTTTCTTGGCTTCCGCCGCGGCTGCCTCTGCCTTTTCTGTCCCCGCAAATGCTGAAACAGAGTCGTCAGACACTCCCGTATCACTTTCATCCGGTTTAGAATCCCTGCCCGCATCCGGCTGCGCGGCGCGGTGAATGACAAATTCTTCCAGCGGACCCTGCGTTGTTTCCTGTGCCATCTCCAGTTCTGCCGCCGCTGCTTCTAATGAAGGTTCTGCTGTCAGTTCCTGAAGCTCCGAAGATTTTCTCTTTCTGCCCCGGCGTCCCTTCGTCTTTCCGGCACTTTCTTCTGCTTTCGCGCTGTCCTCTGTCAATGTGGTCGCAAAGGAGACGCCGGATACCTTGCGGTCACTGCGTCTTTCTGGTTTCTCCTGTTCCGCGCGGGCTGCCCTTCGCTCCTGCCTGAGTACCTGAGTCTGTTCGTGCTTTCTCCGGGCGCCTTCATATGCCCTCTTCCCCTGTTTTCCCAGAGGGGTCAAAAGGGATTTTTCTGTGATAAAGATAATACAGATGACCGCCAGGATAACAAGGACCACATAGGTCCCCGCCACACCGATGAGTGGACACATAACATGCACCAGCGCACCGCCGCACAGTCCTCCTGCGTTCTTGTGGATGCTCGCCTGGTGATAGTAGTCTAAAAGACTGGTCTGCGGCTGATATTTATTGATGACAAGCTCCAGAAATGCCGCAAGCAGCAAAAACAGCAAGACCCCTGCCCCGGTCTTTATGTACGCGCGCGCGTTGCCTTTGTTTAAAAGAACCAGTGCAACACACGCGAACAGGGCAAAGGGCAAAATATATGCCATATACCCGAACAGCCCGAACATCACTGACGAAACGACCTCCCCCACGCTTCCGCCAAATCCGAAATTGCTCAGTACCATCAAAATGCAGACTGCCAGCGCCGCCAGCAGAATGATTTCTTCACGGAGGGCTGTATTTTCCTTTGCGTTTCCTGGCTTGCGTTTTGTGCTTTTTCTCTTCTTTGTCGACTTTGCAGCCATATAACTCCCCCTTAGGTTATTTAAACATACTATATCTAGTATAGCATTATTTAAAAACCGTGTCATTATTTATTTTTTACAAACTCTCCCTGCCCTGTTCCCCTCCCCGGGGCAATCTATCTCACTGATGGATTGCTTTCTCTCTCTTTCCGCCGGATGTCAATCAGCTCGTGGAGTTTCTCAAACGCCTGACTTATGCCTCCCACCTCGTCAATCAACCCTTCCTTCACCGCTTCCTCTCCCTCCAGCATGGTCCCCACATCCTTGACAAGCTGGGTAGAGTCCAGCATCAGTTCCTCCAGACGTTCTTTTGTAATGTGGGAGTGCTCTGAGATAAATCTGGTGATGCGGTCCTGGGTCTTTTCCATATTGCGGTAGCTCTGGATGACCCCGATGAACATGCCATTGGAGCGAACCGGGTGTACAATCATGGTTCCCGTGGGTACGATAAAGGAATAGTCCGCTGATACCGCCAGGGGACCGCCGATGGAGTGGCTTCCTCCCAGCACCAGAGAGACGGTCGGTTTGTCAAGAGATGCAATCATCTCCGCGATGGCAAGCCCCGCCTCCACATCTCCGCCCAGCGTGTTGAGCAAAATCAGCACGCCCTCCGTCTCATCCTCCTGCGCCTGCGCCAGCCGCGGCAGGAGATGCTCATACTTGGTCGCCTTTGTATTCCCGGAAACCGCCTCATGCCCCTCAATCTCCCCGATGATGGTCAAAAGCTGTATGTTGTGCTTTCCCGAATCCTCGGACAGTTTGAGCGCTCCCATCTCCTTGATTTCTTCATTCTCCTCATGCTGCCGCTCCCTCTTTTGTTTCTCTCGCTCCTCCTGCTTATCCGACTTTTCTTGCTTCTCCCACTCTTCCTGTTCCTTTGCCCTGTCCCTGTAAACTCCTCTTTCCCAGCCTGTTTCTTCCATCCTGCAGATACCTCCTTGTTTTCCTTTCATCCATCGCCTGTGCCGGCATGCCTTTTGTCGGGTGTTTCTTTCCAGACAGTACTCTCATGCTTTTCCGGCAGACTGTTATTAGTATCTGGATATCCGCACTTTTTATACGAAGGAAAAGAACAAATGTCCCCGGATATTCTGCATCATTATACTGAAAGTCAATGATACAGTACGCTAGGAAATCATATTTCCTGTTAAAAAATGGTATGAATGTAAATTGTATACATCCATACCATTTTAAAATCACTGCAGCGCCTGCGCTAAATCCGCAATGATATCGTCTATATTCTCGATTCCCACACTGAACCGGATTAAATCCGGCTGAACGCCAGCTTCTCTTAATTCCTGTTCGTTCATCTGACGGTGCGTGTGGCTCGCCGGGTGCAGAACACAGCTTCTCGCGTCCGCCACATGGGTCACGATGGCAATCAATTTCAGCTTATCCATCATCTCCACCGCGGCTTCTCTTCCGCCTTTGAGTCCGAAGGTCAGCACACCGCAGGTACCGTTCGGCATATATTTCTGTGCCAGGTCATAGTATTTGTCTCCCGGAAGGGACGGGCAGGAAACCCACGCCACCTTCTCGTGGGACTTCAGATACTCTGCCGCCTTCAGCGCATTCTCACAGTGGCGGGGCATACGAAGATGCAGTGTCTCCAGTCCGATATTTAAAAGAAACGCATTCTGCGGGGACTGGATGGAGCCCAAATCCCTCATGAGCTGCGCTGTCGCCTTTGTGATATAAGCGCCCTTGCCGAACTTCTGTGTATACACAATCCCATGGTAAGTCTCGTCCGGTGTTGTCAGTCCCGGAAACTTCTCCTTGTGCGCTTCCCAGTCAAAATTGCCGCTGTCCACAATAGCGCCGCCCACACACGCTGCATGTCCGTCCATGTATTTCGTGGTGGAGTGGGTCACGATGTCCGCGCCCCATTCAATGGGACGGCAGTTGATAGGTGTGGCAAAGGTGTTGTCTACGATAAAGGGAACGCCGTGAGCATGCGCTGCCTCGGCAAATTTCTCCAAATCCAGTACCACCAGCGCAGGATTGGCGATAGTCTCCCCGAACACTGCCTTCGTGTTATCCTGAAACGCTGCCTCTAACTCCTCCTTAGAGCAGTCCGGATCCACAAAGGTCGCCTCCACGCCCATCTTGCGGATGGTGTGTGCGTACAGGTTATAAGTTCCACCGTACAGAGCGGAAGCGCAGACGATATGGTCTCCCGCCTCCACAATATTCATAATAGCGTAAAAATTCGCCGCCTGCCCGGATGAAGTCAGCATCGCAGCGGCTCCGCCTTCCAAGTCACAAATTTTTGCCGCCACCGCATCGTTGGTCGGGTTTTGAAGTCTGGTGTAAAAATACCCGCTCTCCTCCAGGTCAAAGAGCCTGCCCATCTGCTCGCTGCTGGTGTAGCGGAAGGTAGTACTCTGGTAGATGGGAAGCACTCTCGGCTCTCCGTTCCCCGGCTCATATCCCGACTGGATACATTTTGTCTCTATCTTATAGCTGCTCATAATCGCCCTCCTTTTTCTTTGGAAATTCTAAAAATCTGAGAATCCGGCAGAATCTTCTTCTGTCCGTCCTTTGTATCTATGAGTACATATACTTTCTCTCCAGCTTCCTCACCATATCGCTATAGAGTTCCCGGCAATCTTCCCTCTTGCCCTCCTCAATGAGACGGATACACGGGCTTAAGTAATCCTGCCAGATATTCTCGTAAATCTTCGCGGAATCTGCCTCTTTATCGATGCGCTTTACAATCGTGGGCGCGATATTGTAATACTCTTCTACAATCTCCTTCCCCGATTCTGTCGCAAGCAAATACTCATCCCGATATCTGCGCAGAGTATTGAGCTCATAGCAGTCATCCGGCTTATTAAGGCTTTTGCAGACTGCTGTGGTGATATAGCAGAAAATGCCTTTCTTGAATCCGCCCTGTATGCTGGAGACCGTGGAATGTCCAATTTTGTACTCCGGCATCTTTTCATTCCAGAGCTCCACCATCTTCTGCGTCATCTCCTTTGCCATAAGGGACGGCGCTTCTCCCATCAGAGGAACAAAGTAGGAGACCATGTTCATATTGTAGTCAAGAGCCGCAATCTCACGCTTTCTCTTGCTCTCTATGGCAGCCAGTTCCCCGGACACATAATCCGGCACATAGGAAGCCACCTCCAAAAGTTCCTCATCCGTGCCCTCACATGCCTTTGCCACATCTGTCAGGATTCCCGCGTGAGCGCTCTTCATCTCCTCGATGTCCGACTCGTATGTCCTCTTCTGGAATTTATATGTAAATGTCTTCTTATATAATGAAATCATATCCTCTCGCAGAGTATCTGGAATCATATTGCCTCCTTACTCGTTCCAGTTGTGATATACATCCTGAACGTCGTCATCTTCCTCCAGCAAATCCAGTGTTTTCTGAATGTTCTTAATATCTTCTTCCGATGTAAGTTCCACATAAGTCTGCGGTATCATGGTCACTTCCGCATCCGCCATCGGTATACCTGCCTCTTCGAGCTTTAAGCGCACTTCACTGAAGTCCTCCGGTGTGGTGAGAATTTCATAGCTCTCCTCGTCCTCCACAAAATCTTCTGCTCCGGCATCCAAAGCCATCATCATCAATTCATCGGCATCCATATCACACTCTTCTTTTGCCACGAAAATCTGTCCCTTCTCATCAAACATAAAGGAGACACATCCCGGTGTGCCGACATTTCCACTGCCCTTTGTAAAAGCGTTGCGCACATTGGATGCGGTACGGTTCTTATTGTCTGTCAGCGTCTTTACGATAATCGCTGTCCCGTTCGGTCCGTATCCCTCATATGTAATATGCTCGTAATTGTCAGCGGAACCTTCTCCCGCCGCTTTCTTAATATTTCGCTCAATAGTGTCATTGGGCATGTTGTTGGATTTCGCCTTGGCAATGACGTCACGCAGACGGCTGTTGTTCGCCGGGTCCGGACCGCCGCCTTCCTTTACGGCAACAGCGAGTTCTCTACCGATTTTTGTAAAAATCTTCCCCTTCGCCGCATCGTTTTTCTCTTTCTTATGCTTGATATTCGCAAACTTTGAATGTCCTGACATCTTTTTAATCTCCTCTTCTCATATCTTCCTGTATTTTCGATACTGCGTTTTCCTGTAAAAGACCGCAGTTGTCCCTTTTCATGCCTTACAATTTTATCACTCTTTTTCTATTCTGTAAAGTATGCGCCGGTATGCATTTTCGCTCCACACTCATATGCGCTGCGGTTCACACTATATGCAACTGCAGCTCATACACATCCTATGTAGGAAGCTCAAGGCTGATACGGATGGCTTCCTCTACTTTTTTCATCAACCCCGCATCCACATGGCAGACAAACTCTTTGAGCCTCTGCTTGTCAATGGTCCGTATCTGTTCTAACAGGATGACCGAATTTTTGACAATCTGGTAATCCCTGGCGCTGATTTCAATATGTGTCGGCAGTTTTGCCTTATTCATCCTGGATGTCACCGCCGCGCAGATGACCGTCGGGCTGTGCCGGTTTCCTACATTATTCTGTATGATGAGCACCGGGCGAATCCCGCCCTGCTCCGAGCCGACCACCGGACTCAAATCCGCGTAGTAGATATCCCCTCTTCTGATAATCAATGTATTCACGCTCCGATTTTCAAACTTTTCCTGTACCTTTGAAAGCACATGTTTCAGGTACTATCTGTCAGTATTTCCATTTTTTCCGGAGGTATTCAAAAAAGGGGCACGCCTGCGTCTTCAGAAGAAGTCCGCCTGCTCCGTCAATTTTCCATCTTTATAGTAATTTCTCGGAATCCGTTTTCCCAAACAGCACACAAACTCATAGGGAAATCTGCCGCTTATGCGGCTTAATTCTTCCACTGTGATTTCTTCCTTGCCGTCTCTTCCCACCAGTACCACGGGGTCCAAAAAGGCAGCGTCCGGGATATCTGTCACATCCACCATGAACTGGTCCATGCAGATTCTCCCCAGTATCCTCGCCCGTCTGCCGCGGATGAGGACATCCGCTTTGTTGGAGAGAGAACGGGGATACCCGTCTCCGTATCCCACCGGAATAGTCGCCACCCTCATGGGCTTTTCTGCGATAAACGTGCCGCCGTAGCTGATGGATGTCCCCGGCGCTACGTCCTTCACATAGATGATATGGCTGGACAGCGCAAGAGCCGGTCTTAAAGCCACGGACTCCCTCTTGACCTCCTCCGACGGATAAATGCCGTACATGGCAATTCCCGCCCTCACCAAATCGTGATGCATATCCGGCAGGTCGATGATTCCCGCGCTGTTGTCGCAGTCATAATAAGGAATCTCTATCTTTTCCTCCGCCATCCTCTGCTTCATCCAGAGAAATTTCTCGTGCTGTCTCAAAGTATATGCCTTGTCTGTCTCATCCGCCTTGGCAAAATGGGTAAACATCCCTTCCAGACAGACATGCTTCAGCATATGTATCCGTTTAATCTTCTCTACACTCTCCTCGCTGACCGGAAATCCGATGCGCCCCATACCTGTGTCAATCTTGATGTGAAAATAGGCGTTTTTCCCCAGTTTTTCGGCAATTCGCGCCATCTCAAGGGCAGTCTCTTCCATGTAGACTGCCGAGCGGATTTCATAGTCTATCATTGTCTCATACTGGTCCGGGAAAATACATCCCAGCACAAGGATGGGCTTTTTGACCCCTGCTCTTCGAAGGAGCAGCGCCTCCTCCAGAGACGCTGTGGCAAATCCCCACACATCCTCCTGTTCCTCAAACATACGTGAGATGGGAATGGCGCCGTGTCCGTAACCGTCTGTCTTCACCACAGCCACCATCTTCCCGCTTTTCCCAATCCTCTGCTTTAACTGCTCCATATTGTGGGCTACCGCATCCAAATCAATGTGAGCGCATACCCTGCTGTATGATTTCATTTTTATTTTGTCTCCTTTATCTTTTTCAGACATGCCTGGACACCCGAAATCAAGTCCTGTGCCATCACGCTGTAATTTCCTTTTTCTTCTCTCGCCTCGTCTCCGCCGCAGGCGTGGAGATATACCCCCAGCGCGCAGCCCTCAAAAGGCTCCATATGCTGTGCCATAAGTCCTGTGATGACCCCGGCGAGCACATCCCCGGAGCCGGCTTTTGCCATGGCGTTGTTTCCCGCTGTATTGACGAACTTCTGTCTGCCCTTTTTTGCCACCACCGTGCGGCTGTCCTTCAGGGCACAGATTACATCGTACATTTCCGCAAAAGAATCAAGCTTCCCCATGCGGTCTTCCTTGATTTCTCCCACGGTACAGCCGGAGAGTCTCGCCATCTCCGCCATGTGCGGGGTGAGAATGACCGGGCTTTTTTTCTCTCTGACAAAATCCATATGGCGGCTTAAAAGATTCAGCCCGTCTGCGTCCACGATGCAGGGCACCTTCGCCTCACAAAGTGTCTGCGCAAGCAGTGCCTCCGCTGTTTTGCTCTGTCCGAGTCCGCAGCCGATGCAGACCACGTCCGCCCATTCTAACAGACGGGAAAGCTGTTCCTGGTTCTCGCCTCCTTCTTCGTACACAGATAGGATGGCTTCCGGCAGCAGTCCCTGGAGGATTGCCCGATTCTCTCTGTCTGTATAAATCTGCACCAGTCCCGCGCCCACTGTGTAGGCAGCTTTTGCCGACAGATACGCTGCTCCCGCCATGCCTCTGCTCCCCGTTATCATGAGCACTTTGCCGTAAGTTCCCTTGTGGGAATCTGGCTTACGCTTGGGAAGCAGTCTTCCCAAATCCTCTTTATCAAACGTATAAGCGACTTCTTCTTGTTTCTTGAAAATCTCTGTCCCTATGCCGATATCCACAGGAACGGTTTTTCCGGAATAGGATTTTCCCGGATAGAAAACACACCCCATCTTTTCACAGGCAAAGGTGACCGTCAAATCCGCGCGAAACGCTGTCCCCATGATTTTACCGGTGGCGGCGTGGACCCCCGAAGGTACATCCACTGCCACTTTTTTCGCCTGTATCTCGTTCATCTGCTCTAATATCTGCGCGTAACGCCCCTCGATGTTCCGGCTCAAACCCACGCCGAAAAGGGCGTCTATTACAACAGTATATTCCGCCTGGGGGATTTCCGTGCATGGCAGAATCCCCAGTTTTTCCACAATCTCCTTCTGCGCGCGGCATTCTGCGCTGAGCGAAGTCTCCCGCCCGGCAAACACTACCGTGGGTACAAATCCTTTCTCTTTTAACAGTCTGGCAACGGCGAATCCGTCCCCGCCGTTGTTGCCGCTCCCGCACACGATGAGAGCCGAGGAGAGATTTATACCCTCCTGCTCCATCACTTCCACGGTCTTTAACGCCGCCCGCTCCATCAAAACCATGGAGGGAATCCCTATCTCCTGTATGGTGTGGCTGTCCGCCCGCTGCATCCATGTCCCGTCGGGAAGATATCTCATAGTCTCTCCTGCCTTTCCTAATAATCAAAGTGTGCAAGCCCACTTCAAATCCCCGCCCGGAGGAATTTCCTATACAACAAGAAATAACGTGTAAAAAGGCTGCCCTCCTTACACGCTGTAATCTCCTGTCACTATTTCCTGTGTTCCTCCTGATATCTGCTGATATTATAAGAGAGTTTCATCAAACTGTCTGAGAGATGGACATTCTCTACGATGACGTCCTCCGGCAGATTCAGGTCGGTGTGCGCGAAATTCCAGATTGCCCGAATCCCGTTGTCCACAAGGAACTCCGCGACTTCTATCGCCTTGGACTTCGGTATCGTAAGAATCGCTATCTCAATCTCATTTTTCTTAAGGAAATCGCCCAAATCGTCCATCATGCGCACCGGAATCCCCCGGATGGCAACCCCCTCCAGACGCGGATTCACATCGAAGAGCCCCTTTAAGATAAATCCGCTCTTCTCAAAAGACGCATAATTGGCGAGCGCCTGTCCCAAATTACCTGCTCCGATAATGATGATGGGATGTTCTCTGTTCAGCCCCAGTATCTTGCCAATCTCTGTATATAAATACTTCACATTATATCCGTATCCCTGCTGTCCGAAGCCGCCGAAGTTGTTCAAATCCTGCCGTATCTGCGACGCTGTCACGTGCATCTTCTTGCTCAAATCGCTGGAGGAAATTCGCTCCACGCCCGCTTCTAACAGTTCTCCTAAATATCTGTAATACCTTGGCAGCCTTCCTATCACTGCACGGGATATTCCTCTTTCTTCCACAGTCATCGCCCTCCAAACTTTCTATACGCCTTATTATATAAAATTGTTAATATGATGTCAAATTATAGTTGAATTTTATTTGTAATCCTCTATAATTGACTATGTATGCATCAAAACGCAGAGATACCAAGGATATCAGGAGGAAATCATGATACTCGCATGTCACAATATCACGAAATCTTTTGGGGAGCACCTCATTGTACGGGACGGCTCCTTTCATATAGAAGAGCGGGAAAAGGCAGCTCTCGTGGGAGTCAACGGAGCGGGGAAATCCACGCTTTTTAAAATCATCATGGGGGAGGAACCCTCCGACGCGGGGGAGGTCATCCTCGCCAAGGGCAGGACCATCGGCTACCTCGCCCAGCATCAGAATCTCTCCTCGGGGAATACCATTTATGAGGAATTAAAGACCGCCAAAGCGCATTTGATTGAGATGGAGAAGCAAATCCGCGCTATTGAGGTGGAGCTGAAAAACCTCACAGGGGATGCCTTAAAGGGAAGACTTGAGACTTACAACCGTCTGGTCTCCTCCTTTGAGTCCCAGAACGGATACGCCTATGAAAGTGAGATTACCGGGGTTTTAAAGGGACTCGGCTTTGCGGAAACCGACTTTTCCAAGCAGACCGACACCCTCTCTGGCGGACAGAAGACCCGTGTCGCTCTGGGAAAACTTTTGCTCACCCAGCCCGACATTCTGCTCCTCGATGAGCCCACCAACCACCTGGACTTAAATTCCATCGCCTGGCTGGAGACTTATCTCATCAATTACTCCGGAGCCGTCTTCATCGTCTCCCATGACCGCTTTTTCTTAAATCGTGTGGTCACAAAGGTGGTGGAGATTGAACAGGGCACCCTTCGCATGTACTCTGGAAATTATAAAGCCTACGCTCAGAAAAAGCAGCAGATTCGGGATGCCCTCCTAAAAGAATACTTAAATCAGCAGCGGGAAATCAAACACCAGCAGGCTGTCATCGAAAAGCTCCGCTCCTTCAACCGGGAGAAATCCATCAAGCGTGCGGAGAGCCGGGAAAAGATGTTGGAGAAAATCACGCCGGTCGAGAAACCGGTGGATGCAGTCAAGGAGATGCATCTGACGCTGGAGCCCTCCTTTGTCAGCGGAAACGATGTCCTCAGTGTGGACCATCTCTCCAAAGCCTTTGACACTCAGACTCTTTTTTCGGACGTCAGCTTTGAACTGCGTCGGGGAGAACATGTGGCAGTCATCGGGGACAACGGCACGGGAAAGACCACACTGTTAAAGATTTTAAACCAGGTCCTCCCCGCGGATTCCGGTTCCTTTACGCTGGGTTCCAAAGTAAAAATCGGTTACTATGACCAGGAACACCATGTGCTCCACGATGAGAAGACCATCTTTGATGAAATATCGGACGATTACCCGCAGCTTAACAACACCCAGATTCGCAATACCCTGGCGGCATTTCAGTTTACCGGGGACGAGGTGTTCAAGCCCATACACGAATTATCCGGCGGGGAGAAAGGCAGAGTTTCCCTGGCAAAGCTCATGCTCTCAGAGGCGAATTTCCTTATCCTCGACGAGCCTACCAACCACCTGGACATCACCTCCAAGGAGATTCTGGAGCACGCCCTGAATGACTACACCGGAACCGTGCTCTATGTCTCCCATGACCGTTATTTTATCAATCAGACCGCCACAAGGATTCTGGAATTGGTAAACCAGACCTTTGTCAACTATATCGGAAATTACGATTACTATCTGGAGAAAAAGGAAGAACTGACAAAAGCCTACGCTCCGGAGACGAAATCCGAGACTGCCGCCGCTTCTCTTGCCGAGGCGCCTGTCTCTGACTCCCGCTTAAGCTGGCAGCAGCAAAAGGAACAGCAGGCGAAGGAACGCAAACGCAAAAATGAGTTGAAAAAGACAGAGGAAGAAATCTCCCGCCTGGAAGAGAGAAACCAGACCATCGACACCCTCATGACCCAGGAGGAGGTATATTCCAATTCCGTGCGCTGCCAGGAGCTGGCGCAGGAAAAACACGAGAATGACTGTAAACTGGAGGAGCTGTATGAGCTCTGGGGTGAGCTGGCGGAATAGTCTGCCGCGCCAAACAAAAGAGGGCTTTCCCAAAGCCTGTTAATACCCTCTCTTTACAAGGGTGTATACAGACTTGGGAAATGCCCTCTTTTTTATTCATTTTATAAATATGAAACTTCGTTTCCTATTCTTATAATCTCTCGGCAATCGCCTTGATGAAGTCCTCACTGTTCAGTACATTCGGATTCTCAATCGTGGTAATCAGCGCCAGGTCTTTTGTCATGGAACCGGACTCGATGGTGTCAATGGTCGCTTTCTCCAGTCTGTCCGCGAACTCCATAAGCTCCTGATTTCCATCCAGCTCTCCGCGTTTGCGCAGCGCTCCGGTCCATGCGAAGATGGTAGCCACAGAGTTGGTGGAAGTCTCCTCACCCTTCAAGTGCTTGTAATAGTGGCGCTGTACGGTGCCGTGTGCCGCCTCATACTCATAGTACCCTTCCGGGGAGACGAGCACGGAGGTCATCATAGCCAGGGAACCGAAGGCGGAGGATACCATATCACTCATGACATCTCCGTCATAATTCTTACAAGCCCAGATGTAACCGCCCTGGGATTTCATAACTCTTGCCACCGCATCGTCGATGAGGGTGTAGAAATACTCAATCCCTGCGGCTTTAAATTTTTCGTCATACTCTGCATCGTAGATTTCCTGGAAAATATCCTTGAAGGTGTGGTCGTATTTCTTGGAAATCGTATCCTTTGTCGCAAACCACAAATCCTGCTTTGTATCCAGCGCGTAGTTAAAGCAGCTTCTGGCAAAACTCTCGATGGACTTGTTGACATTGTGCATACCCTGCACGATGCCCGCCCCGTCAAATTCATGGATGAGCTCTCTCTCTTCACTTCCGTCCGCTGCGGTGTAGACCAGTTCAACCTTCCCGGCGCCCGGAATCTTCATCTCTGTGCCCTTGTACACATCCCCGTAAGCATGTCTGGCAATGGTGATGGGCTTCTTCCAGTTCTTCACACAGGGCTCAATTCCCTTGACTACGATGGGCGCACGGAAAACGGTGCCGTCCAGGATGGCACGGATGGTCCCGTTGGGGCTCTTCCACATTTCCTTCAAATCATACTCGTCCATTCTCGCCGCGTTCGGAGTGATAGTCGCACATTTAACGGCCACTTTATATTTCTTCGTCGCGTTCGCGGAATCCACTGTCACCTGGTCGTTTGTGGCGTTGCGGTGCTCCAGTCCCAAGTCATAGTACTCGGTCTTTAAATCGATGTACGGTGTGAGCAGATTATCCTTAATCATCTTCCAGAGAATCCTCGTCATCTCGTCCCCGTCCATCTCAACCAGCGGTGTCGTCATCTTGATTTTGTCCATTTCATTTCCTCCTTAAATCTCTTCGTATCCCTGTTTTTTAAGGTTCTGCATTACCTGCAGAATGTGTTCGTTTGCCAGCTGCTCTGCCAGGTCTGCATCCTTGTCCTTGATGGCGCGCAGAATCTGCTTGTGCTCGCGGATGGACTTTCTCGCCCTCTCCTCCGATAGCACAGAGGACTGACGGGCGGGCTGCACATATTTGTGGAAATCCATGAGCACATGGCTTAAAATCCTGCTGTTGGATGCCTCATACAATATGGCGTGGAACCGTCCGTCCATAACGGTAATCTGCTCCGCATTGTAATCGCCCTCCCGCTTCATGTGAAATTCAGACAAAAGAATGGTCTCCTCCAGCGCTTCCATCTGCTCGTCTGTGATGTACTCTGTCGCCCATCTCGCGCAGAGCCCTTCCAGCATGGAACGTATCATGTAGATATCCTTCACATCCTTGGGCGAGATTCCTGTCACGTAAGCCCCCTTGTTGGGTATGATGGTGACAAGCCCTTCCAGTTCCAACTGCCGCAATGCTTCCCGCACAGGGGTGCGGCTCACGCCCAATTCTTTTCCAATCGTATTCTCTCTGAGTTCTTCGTGTTCTTTGTATTTTCCCTTCAGGATGTCATCGCGAATCCTCTGAAACACTCTTCCTCCAAGGGAATACTCTTGATATTCTTCCATTTAGAAAGCCTCCCGGTCACTGTATCTTTGTGCTGCAAAATATTTAGCGCAGCGTTATATGTAATTCCTCACATATACTATCTATTCTCTCAACTAATTCCTCATCTGTCAAGACTGTTACTCTTCCGTCTTCATATTCTTTGTCCACCCACTCTTTTACCAGGCGCACCAGTTCGGAATCTTTCCCCAGCTGACGGTCTGCCGGCAGCTTGTAGTAAGTGTTTATCCAATAGGCAATCCCCGCGATTCCCGATGTGTTGGACACTGCCACCATTGCCGGGCGGTTTAAGAATTTATCCGTATCAAAAATGTTGTAGATTTCCTCATTTTTCAGCATACCGTCAGCGTGGATGCCTGCCTTCGTCACATTGAAATTTTTTCCCACAAAGGGCGTTCCCGCGGGAATCTCATACCCCAGCTCTTTCTCGTAGTATTCCGCCAGCTCTGTGATGACGGTGGTGTCCATGCCGTCCAATGTTCCGCGAAGCTGCGCGTACTCAAATACCATCGCCTCCAGCGGTGTGTTCCCTGTTCGCTCTCCGATTCCAAACAAAGAACAGTTGACCGCGGATGCCCCGTACAGCCAGGCAGTGGTGGAATTGTTCACTGCTTTGTAGAAATCATTGTGCCCGTGGAACTCGATGAGCTCACTGGGAACGCCCGCATGCTTCATCAGGCCGTAGATGATGCCGGGGATGGAGCGCGGAATCACGGCGCCGGGGAAATTCACCCCGTATCCCATCGTATCACAGACGCGCACCTTCACCGGAATCTTGTACTCTTCCATGAGTTTCATCAGTTCTACACAGAAAGGAATCACGAACCCGTAAATATCCGAGCGGGTGATGTCCTCCAAGTGACACCTCGGTCTGATTCCTGTATCCAGGCAGTCTCGGATAACGGACAGATAATGCTCCACCGCCTGCCTCCGGGTCATCTTTAATTTATAAAAGATATGGTAATCGGAGCAGCTCACCAGCACGCCCGTCTCCTTAAGCCCAATCTCTTTCACCAGTTCGAAATCCTTCTTGCTGGCACGAATCCAGCTTGTGACTTCCGGAAATTCATAGCCCTTCTCCAGACATTTGTACACTGCGTCCCTGTCCTTCTTACTGTACAGGAAAAACTCGCTCTGGCGGATTTTCCCTTTCGACCCGCCCAGACGGTGCAGGTAATCGTATATGGTCACAATCTGCTCTGTCGTGTAGGGGGCACGGGACTGCTGTCCGTCGCGGAATGTGGTATCCGTAATCCAGATTTCCTCCGGCATATGATGCGGGACGATACGGTCGTTGAACGCAATCTTCGGAATCTCGTCATAGCGGAATAAATTCCGAAATACATTGGGTGTCTCCACATCGACGAGCGGATACATATATTCTTCCAGTTCCAAAAGATTTGTATGTTGGTTCATAAATACCTTTCTGTCTTCCATCTTGACCTCCTGATTGTTCAGAGCAGACTCGCTCTTTTTGTGTTCGTGTATAATTGTATGCAATTATACATTCTCTGTCAACCTTAAAATTCCATATTTCTGAAAAAGAATGTTCCACCTGCGTTCCTGCGTTCCTGCGCCCCCCCCCCGGAGGGTTTATTGTTCTATAGGAAATTCGGAGAAATTTCCTATAGAACAATAAAAGAAGAGAGAACACCGCGTTTCGATTGCTCAAAACGATGTTCTCTCTTCCGGTGAATCTCTCTTCTTACCGAATCATCCGCACCTTCAGCACGCCCTCAATGGCATTGAATTTCTCAATCAAATCCGCCGGCACCTCGGACTCTACATCCATCATGGTGTAGGCATATTCTTTCCGGCTCTTGTTCGTCATCAGAGTGATGTTTAAATTCTCTCCCGCCAGGAGCGCGGTAAACTGTCCCAGCATATTGGGGATATTGTGGTGCAGCACCGTGATACGTGTGCCCTCTCCTTTGGCGCCCATGTCGCAGTCCGGATAGTTGACGGAATGGCTGATGTTTCCGTTTTCCAGGAAATCAATGACCTCCGCCACTGCCATCTTAGCGCAGTTGTCCTCGGATTCCTCCGTGGAAGCGCCCAGATGGGGGATGACGATTGCCCCTTTGACTCCCGCAATCTCCGGTGTGGGGAAGTCGGTCACATAGCGTTTCACATTGCCGGATACAAGGGCATCTACCATGTCCTCACTGTTGACCAGCACATCTCTTGCGAAGTTCAGTACCACTACTTCTTTCTTCATCAGGCTGATGGCGCCCTTGTCAATCATCCCTTTCGTGTCCGGTGTCGCCGGAACATGGATGGTAATGTAGTCACACTCTTTGTAGAGCTCATCCACTGTCTTAGCGTGGTGGATATTTCTGGACAATTTCCATGCCGTATCTACGGAAATATAGGGGTCATATCCGTACACATCCATCCCTAAATGGGTGGCGGTATTCGCTACCAGCACGCCGATGGCTCCCAGACCGATGACACCCAACTTCTTTCCTTCCAGCTCTGTCCCGGCAAATGCCTTTTTCTTCTTCTCTGTCATCTTTGCCAGGTCGCCGTCTTCCTCGTGTTCTTCCACCCAGTTGATACCGCCGATGATATCTCTGGCGGAGAGCAGCATGCCGGCGATGACCAGCTCCTTTACACCGTTGGCGTTCGCTCCGGGGGTATTGAATACCACAATCCCCTTCTCCGCGCATTTATCCAGGGGAATATTGTTGACACCCGCTCCCGCGCGCGCGATAACCTTTAAGTTGCCGCCCAGCTCCATATCGTGCATCGCCGCGCTTCTCACCAGCACAGCGTCCGCATCGTTCATATTCTCTGTGGCGGCATATTTGTCGCCGAATTGTTTCAGTCCGACCTCGGCAATCGGATTCAGGCAATGATACTCATACATATTACAGATTTTCCTCCTCGAACTTTTTCATAAATGCCACCAGCGCTTCCACGCCCTCGTATGGCATCGCGTTGTAGATGCTGGCGCGCATACCGCCCACGGTGCGGTGTCCCTTTAAGTTCTCAAGTCCTGCCGCTTTCGCCTCTTTTACGAACTTGGCGTCTAAATCAGCATTTCCTGTGACAAAAGGTACGTTCATAAGAGAACGGTCCTTCTTCTCCACTGTCCCCTTAAACAGCTTGCTCTCGTCGAGGAAGTCATAGAGGAGCTTTGCCTTCTTCTCATTGCGCTCTTTCATAGCGGCGAGTCCGCCCATGGCTTTCAGCCATTTGAAGACCTTTCCGCAGATGTAGATGCCGTATGCCGGCGGCGTATTGTACAGAGAAGCCGCATCCGCGTGGGTCTTATAGGATAACATGGTCGGTGTGCCCGGCAGCACATCCTCTGTAATCAAGTCTTCACGGATAATAACGATAACGACACCCGCAGGTCCGATATTCTTCTGCACGCCGCCGTAGATGACGCCGTATTTTGTTACATCCACAGGTTCGGAAAGAAAACAGGAAGAAACGTCAGCCACCAGAGTCTTTCCCTTGGTGTTCGGCAGTTCTTTGAACTTCGTCCCGTAGATGGTGTTGTTCTCACAGATGTAGACATAGTCCGCGTCCTCGGATACTGCGAGGTCGGAGCAGTCCGGTATGTAGGAGAAGGTCTTGTCTTCTGAGGAGGCGATGCGGTTGACTTTTCCGTATTTCTCCGCCTCTTTTGCCGCCTTCTTCGCCCACTGTCCTGTAACGATATAGTCCGCCACACGGTTCTTCATAAGATTCATGGGAATCATGGCAAACTGCTGGGAAGCTCCCCCCTGCAGGAACAACACCTTATAATTGTCGGGAATCCCCATCAAATCCCGCAAATCCTGCTCTGCTGTCTGAATGATTTCTTCAAACGCCTTGGAGCGGTGGCTCATCTCCATCACAGACATCCCTGTGCCCTTGTAATCGAGCATCTCTGCCGCCGCTTCTTTCAGCACTTCTTCGGGCAGCACCGCCGGTCCCGCCGAAAAATTATACACTCTACCCATTTTTCTTTCCTCCTGAACTTTGTATTTTATGCTTCCTGGTGTCAGTGCGCAACAGCACTTCGCGCCAAATTATATGATAATGGGACTCTTTATTTTCCCATATCGTCCTCATCAAAAACATCGCTGATTGCGGCTCCCGGCGCCACCATCGGCCATACCTTGTCATCCGAATCAATCTGACAGTCTATGACAACCGGCTTTCCGAGGGACAATGCCTTTTCAAATGCCGCTGTGAACTCCTCTTTTGTCTCTGCCCGGATGCCCACAGCGCCCATAGCCTCCGCCAGCTTCACGAAATCCACCGCATCCCGAAGAACGGTAGCGGAATACCGCTCATCATAGAAGAGGTCCTGCCACTGGCGCACCATGCCGAGCACGTGATTGTTCACCACCACCTGGATGATGGGGATATTGTGCCGCACCGCCGTGGCAATCTCATTCATATTCATGCGGAAACACCCGTCACCCGCGATATTGACCACCGTCTTCTCCGGACGTCCGCATTTTGCTCCCAGAGAAGCGCCCAGACCATAGCCCATGGTCCCCAGTCCGCCGGAGGTCAGAAGTGTCCTGGGCTGCGTATATTTGTAATACTGCGCCGCCCACATCTGATGCTGTCCCACCTCTGTGACAACAAGAGCATCTCCCTTCGTCTGGCGGTAAATCTCCTCCACGACAAAGGGACCTGTCAGCGTATCTGCGTGATATTTGAGCGGATAGGTTTCCTTATACGCTTCTATCTTCGCAATCCATTCCGGGTGTGACTGCTGTGGGAGCTTCTCGTTTATCTTCTTAAGCGCTTCCTTTAAATCGCCCGTCACGCCCTGGGTGATAACCACATTTTTATTCATCTCCGCAGAATCGATATCAAACTGCAGGATTTTTGCCTTCTCCGCGAATCTCGCCGTATTTCCGGTCACACGGTCGCTGAACCTGGCGCCCATCACGATTAACAGGTCGCACTCACTGACCCCGTAATTGGAGGTCTTCGTCCCGTGCATACCGAGCATCCCTGTATAGCGGGAATCTGTGCCCGGAAAGGCGCCTTTTCCCATCAGGGAATCGCACACCGGGGCATCCACTTTGTCCACGAACTCGCGCAGTTCCTTGTAGGCGCCGGAGAGGATAGCTCCCCCGCCCACGAAAATGTAGGGCCGCTTCGCCTCCTCTATCATCTTCACCGCCGCGTCCATCTCCTCCCCGGAAATCCGGGAAGCATCCGCGCATACCGGGGGAATCTTTACCGGCTCATACTCTGTCTCATTCGCCGTCACATCCTTCGGGATATCGATGAGCACCGGACCCGGTCTGCCTGACCGGGCAATTTTAAAGGCGCTGCGGATGGTATCGGCAAGCTTTGCCACATCCTTCACAATATAGTTATGCTTGGTGATAGGCATGGTAACACCTGCAATGTCAATTTCCTGGAAACTGTCCTTTCCCAGAAGGGAGACCCCCACATTACAGGTGATTGCCACCACGGGGATGGAATCCATATACGCTGTGGCGATTCCGGTCACCAGGTTCGTCGCCCCCGGTCCGCTGGTCGCCAGGCACACGCCCACCTTCCCGGTGGCTCTGGCATATCCGTCCGCGGCGTGCGCCGCCCCCTGCTCATGGGAAGTCAGGACATGTCGGATTTCCTCTCTGTGTTTATATAATGCGTCATACACATTTAAAATCGCTCCGCCCGGATAGCCGAACACGGTATCCACGCCCTGCTCCTTCAAACATGCGATTACAATCTCTGCTCCATTTAATAACATGGCGCCTTCCTCCTAGTTGTTTTTCGGTATTTCCAAAATCGCTCCCCGGTTGCCGGATGTGACCATGGAGGCATATCTTGCCAGATACCCGGTCTTCACCTTCGGCTCCCTTGGCTGCCATTTTTCTCTTCTCTTTTCCAGCTCCTCGTCGCTCAAGTCAACGTCCAGTCGAAGCTCAGGGATATTAATCTTAATGATATCGCCCTCCTCAAGCAGCGCGATAGGACCGCCCACTGCCGCTTCCGGAGATACATGCCCGATGGATGCGCCTCTGGATGCGCCGCTGAAACGTCCGTCTGTAATGAGGGCAACAGAGGAACCCAGACCGTAACCTGCGATAGCGGAGGTCGGATTTAACATCTCACGCATGCCGGGACCGCCCTTTGGTCCCTCGTAGCGGATGACAATCACATCACCGGGGTTGATTTTTCCGCTCTTGATAGCTTCTGTCGCTTCCTCATCGCTCTCGAAAATCCTTGCCGGACCTTCGTGAACCAGCATCTCCGCCACCACTGCCGAGCGCTTCACCACGCTGCCGTCAGGAGCCAGGTTACCCTTTAACACGGCAAGTCCGCCCGTCTCACTGTAGGGATTGTCAATCGGACGGATGACCTCGGGATTCTTATTCACACATCCCTCGATGTTCTCCCCGATGGTCTTTCCGGTTACAGTCATGCAGTCTGTGTGCAGAAGTCCCTTTTTGTTCAATTCATTCATCACAGCGTACACGCCGCCCGCCTCGTTCAAATCTTCAATATATGTATGTCCCGCCGGAGCCAGGTGACACAGATTCGGTGTCTTCTCACTGATGCCGTTGGCGAAATCAATCTCAAAGTCCATGCCAATCTCATGGGCGATTGCCGGAATGTGCAGCATACTGTTGGTGGAACATCCCAGAGCCATATCTACCGTGAGGGCGTTTAAGATAGCGTCCTCTGTCATGATATCTCTGGGGCGGATGTTTTTGCGCACCAGTTCCATGACCTGCATACCCGCGTGTTTCGCGAGCTGGAGTCTTGCGGAATAAACTGCCGGGATGGTGCCGTTTCCTTTGAGTCCCATACCCAGTGCCTCGGTCAGACAGTTCATGCTGTTCGCCGTGTACATACCGGAGCAGGAACCACAGGTAGGACATGCCTTGTTCTCAAATTCGCAGATGTCCGCATCGTCCATCTTGCCCGCCGCGTAAGCGCCCACTGCCTCGAACATGCTGGAGAGGCTCGTTCTGCCGCCCTTGACATGCCCTGCCAGCATAGGACCGCCGCTGACAAAGATGGTGGGGATATTGACTCTCGCCGCTGCCATCAGAAGTCCGGGCACGTTCTTATCACAATTGGGAATCATCACCAGACCGTCAAACTGATGCGCCATCGCCAGCGCCTCCGTGGAATCCGCAATCAAATCTCTTGTGACAAGGGAATACTTCATCCCGATATGTCCCATGGCGATTCCGTCACAGACCGCGATGGCAGGCACCATGATAGGAGTTCCGCCCGCCATGGCAACACCCATCTTGACCGCCTCTGTAATCTTATCCAAGTTCATATGTCCCGGCACAATCTCGTTGTAGGAGCTGACAACCCCGATTAACGGTCTGTCCAGCTCTTCCTGGGTCATTCCCAGGGCATTGAACAAAGACCGGTGAGGTGCCTGCTGTACGCCCTTCGTAACTGTATCACTTCTCATAATCACAACTCCTCCTTCTTACCTCTTACATCTTCTGTATATTATCCGATAAAACTGCAAATCATGTCTCCCATCTGTGCGGTGCCAATCTGCTGCTTTCCTTCTGACATGATATCAATGGTCCGATATCCTGCCTCCAAGGTCTTCGTAACCGCCGCTTCTATGGCATCCGCCGCCTCATCCAGGTCAAAGGAGAAGCGCAGCATCATGGCTGCAGACAAAATGGTGGCGATGGGGTTCGCAATCCCCTTCCCCGCGATATCCGGCGCGGAGCCGCCGCTGGGCTCGTAAAGCCCGAACTTTGTCTCATTTAAGCTGGCGGAAGATAACATACCGATGGAGCCGGTCACCATGCTCGCCTCATCGGACAGAATATCTCCGAACATATTCTCTGTCAAAATCACATCAAACTGCCGTGGGTCTTTGACGAGCTGCATCGCGCAGTTGTCCACCAGCATATGCTCCAGGGTCACATCGGGATAGTCCTTCGCCGTCTCCTCCACAATCTTTCTCCAAAGTCTGGAAGAATCCAGGACATTCGCCTTATCGACACTGGTCACTTTCTTTCTTCTCTTCTGGGCAATCTCGAAGCCCCTCTTTGCAATCCTGCGGATTTCATTTTCATTGTATGTAAGTTCATCCCGCGCCGTCAATACACCATTTTCTTCCTGGGTGCTGCGCTTTCCGAAATACAGCCCTCCGGTCAGTTCCCGCAGAATCATCATGTCAAACCCTTCTCCGATAATGTCTTCTTTGAGCGGGCACGCCCCCTTGAGCTCATCATAGAGCACTGCCGGGCGCAGGTTCGCGAACAGATTCAATTCCTTGCGGAGCTTTAAAAGACCTGCCTCCGGGCGTTTAGAAGGCTCCAACTGATACCAGGGAGACACCTTCGCGTCCCCGCCGATAGAGCCCATCAGCACGGCATCGCTTGCCTTCGCCGCCTGAATCGTCTCATCCGTAAGCGGGATACCATGTACGTCGATGGACGCTCCTCCCATCAAAAGCTGTGTATAGCGGCAGGTAAATCCGTAGCATTCCCCTGCCCTGTCAAGGACTTTCATCGCCTCTTCCACGATTTCCGGACCGATTCCGTCCCCTTTAATCACTCCGATATTTAACTCCATCTTCTCCATCCTTTCCATTCAAAAGATACTATTTCTAATCATACTCCATTTTCCCGGCTCTTTCAAGTATTTCGCGAGAAAAAACGGAGAGTGCTCTGTTTTTTACCCCGTGTAAACCTCAGCATGTTTTCCTCTCCCGCACATCAACCGCCGGGCAAAGACAACGAACCCGTTTCGTGCCGCCCTCATCCTCAAAAGAAGCCAGACCGCGGTGCACGCATCAGGCGCTAAAGAAAGGACCCCCTGCGGAAATTTTCTCCCGCAGAGGGTCTGAGCGTTCACCGGGTCTTACCTATCTTTTTGTTAACGCAGGGCCGCTGCGCTGCTTTTGACAGTTTAGCGTCTTTTTCTGCGGCGTCTTCTGCCAAGCAGCAGGATTGCCGCTGCCGATACAGCAAGTGGGAATACATATCTTCCCGCGCTGTCTTCTCCGTCTCCGGTCTGTACCGCGCCTGCGGTCGGCTCTCCGGTCACGTTCTTCTTGACATCCGGCGTGTCTGAAGCGCCCTTCCTTATCTTGTAGGTATTTGTAAAGGTCGCTTTTTCTTTGTCTGTTATGGTCTGCGCCGAATTTTCGTCATCCGACTTACTGTAGGTCACACTCGCCGCCAGCTTGCCGTCAAACTCCGTCACGACCACGGTGAGCGTCCACCGGGACGTATCGTAAATGTAGCCCGCCTCATTGCCTTTCTCTTCTTCTATCAGGAAATGATACTCTCCTGTTTCTGTGAAGGTGATGTCGTCAAAGAGTACTTCTCCGGCTCCCGTTCTGCTCTCCTCCACAGAGTCGCCGGCAGCGAGGCTTGCGCCCTTTGGATTGTCCTTTAGGGCAGTCAGAGTAAAAGTAAACTTCTTCTGCTGGTCTTCTGGTATGTCATCTCCCTTCAATCTCTTTAATATCCTCGGTGAAACCTTCGTCTCCTGCGGATTGTAATCGTTAGTAAACTCTGCCTCTGTATCCGATGCTGTTCCCGTCTTTTCCTGTACATAGGAGGGATAAACCTCTAATTTTCCTCCAGTATCTTTTACATTCACGGTGAGGGTCCATGTTCTGGCGTCATAATCATAGCCCGCCAGATGCGTATCCGACTCTCTTAACAGGAAGGTATACTCACCCGGCTCATAGAAGGTGATGCCGCCAAATGTTCCGCTTGTGCCTGCCGCCACATAAAGCTGCTTACTCTCCGGCATCTTCACCACATCCTCCGCATAAGTCTCGGATGCTTCCAGGGTAAATAAAAATTCCCTCGTCTGCGGCGCATCTCCGGTCACGGTCTTTTTCACCTTGGGCGCGTAAACAGCCTCTGCCACGCTGTAAGTATTTGTAAATACCGCCATATCCCGGTTCGTCTCTGTCTGTCTTGTATAAGCTGTCGCACTGTTGTCCACGTAGAGCCTGCCCTGGTTGTCTTTTACAGTCACTGTGAGGGTCCATGTCTCCTTGTCGTAATCGTATCCCGGTTCTTTGCCGTCCGACTCTGACAACGTAAAGGTGTAGGTTCCTGCTTTTAGGAAGGTCAGTTTGTCGAACGCCTTCTCCGCCGCCCCCGTCACTTCTGTCTCCATTTTCGCTCCCGCGTCAAACGCCGCGCCCTGTGCGCTCACACCGCCCGCCGGATTGCCTGTATCCGCCTGAAGTGTAAAGGTAAATTTCTTTGTCTGGTCTGCCGGCACCTCGTCTCCTGTAATCGTCTTCTTCACCTTCGGCGTATATTCTGTCGGCTGTACGCGGTATGTGTTGGTAAACGCCGCCTGCGCATCACTGTTTAATCCCGCAGGTCCCACATACTGGTGGGATGTGACGGTAAGCTGGCTGTCTTTGTCCTCCACCTGCACCGTCAGGGTCCAGGCAGATTTATCATAGCTGTAACCGCTTGCGGATTCTTCTTTTTCTGTGATGGCAAAGACATACGTCCCCGCCTTCTTAAATGTCATCTCGGCAAAGGAGGCTTCCGCCGCGCCTGAAACTTTTGTCTCCATCGCCGCTGACGCATCGAACGCTGCCCCGTCCACGGCCACACCGCCTGCCGGATTGTTCGCGCCTGCCTGAAGTGTAAAGGTAAATTCCTTCGTCTGGTCCGCCGGCACTTCATCTCCGGTGATGGTCTTCTTCACCTTCGGCGTATAAGCGGTTTCCTTCACCTTGTAATCATTGGTAAACACTGCCGCGCTGTCATTGCTGTCTGTATCTTTCGTATAAACGTGTTCTGTGACGGCAAGGATGCTGTCCTTATCTTCCACCACGACCTTTAAGTCCCATACCCCTTTATCGTAGCTGTAACCAGGTTCTGTACCTTCGGTCTCCCTTATGGTGAAATGATACTCTCCCGCTTCGGTAAACGTAATCTTTCCAAATCCTACCGTTCCCGCTCCCTGTATGGAAGCATTGGTATTTCCAAGTACTGCTCCCTGCGGATTTTTCTCATCCGCTTCCAGGGTGAAGGCAAAGGTCTTATTGTCTGGTCTGTCCATGCCGCTAAACGCCTTCGTCACCTGCGGCGTATAGCCCGCCTCGGTGGTGCTGTAACTGTTGATAAACTCCGCCTCGGTCTGACTGGTCACTTCCCTGCGGCTGTATGTGGTATTTGTTACGGTTAGCTTTCCGCCGGTATCGTTCACCGTCACTTTTAGGGTCCAGGTCTCTCCGTCATAGCTGTATCCCGGTTCGCTGCCCCTGACCTCTCCGATATGGAACTGATATTCCCCGGCGACTGTAAACTGAATTTCTCCAAATGCCGCCGTGCCGTTTCCGGTCACTGAAGTGGTCGCCGGATTCGGCAATACCGCGCCCTGAGGATTGGTATCACTTGGCGAGAGGGTAAAGGTAAAGGTCTCATCCGACGGCGGATTTCCATTTACAGTCTTTTTCACCTGCGGCGCGTAAGCAGTTCCCTGTACGCTATAGCTGTTGACAAATTCCGCCTCGGTCTGGCTGTTCTGACTGCCCTCCGGACTTCCGCCGCTCTTTGTATAAGCGATGGAGGCAATTGAAAGCGTTCCTGTCTGCGGGTCATCTTCAACCTGTACGGTCAATGTCCAGGTTCCTGTATCAGACTGATAGCCCTCCATGGCTTTCTGTGTCTCTCTGATAAGGAAGCCGTAGGTGCCTGCTTTTGTAAAGGTCATCTCCTCAAAAGCGCCGGTTCCTGTCCCGGTAACCTCTGTTGTGAGTATCTCACCCGCTCCTAATATCTTTTCTCCCACTTTCACAGCGCCTGCCGGATTTCCTGCCGCCTGCTCAAGTGTAAACTGAAAAGTCTGCACCTGGTCGGCAGGTACACTCACCCCGCTTACTGTCTTTTTCACTGCCGGCTGATATTTCACCGGTTCGGGGGTATAGGTGTTCACAAAGGCTGCCTCTCCGTCTGTCTGTTCGGCGGTCACTTGAAGCGTGCCGTCCCCTTTATCCGCCACTGTCACTTTTACTTCATACTCGTTTGTATCCAGAGACACGCTTACTCCCGCGGTACCCGTCTCCTTGATGGTATAGATGTGTTCTCCCACATCATCTAAATCGTAGGTAATCGGGGTAAAGACCACGGCGCCTGCCGCTTTGTCCTTTAACTGGCTCACGCTGCCTGTGGAGACAGTCTCTGTGCCGCCTGCATGTTCTTCTGTCACGGCAAAGGTGAAGGTCTCGCCGCTTTGCATATCCCGCCCGTTCAGCGTCTTGGTCGCCTCCGGTGTCCAGCTTCCCGCCGCCTCGTAGGTATTGGTAAACACTGCGCCGCCCGCAGCCGGGTCTGTGGCGTTCCCCTTATAATAGGTGATTCCTGTGACTTCCAAAGCCTTATCCGCTGTATCCCACTGGGTTTTAACCACCGCGCGGTAGACGGCTGTATCGTAGGTCATGCCCTGGGACGGATTGTCTGCCGGTCGTTTTTCCCGGATATAGTAGGTCGTCTCACCGGCGCCCTCTATCTCCACGTCAAATGTCACCTTTCCATCCGCACCGTTTTTCGCCGCGGCAAGGACCGTGCTGCCGTCTTCGTCTAAAAGTTCAAATTCAAACATGCCCGCTGTCAGCGGCTTTCCGGTAAGATTTTTGGAAGCTTCAATCTGTGCCTGGACTGTGCGCACATTGGTCACTGTCATCGTATCTGTCACCACCATGCTGGTCTTATCCGGCACCTTCAGAAGCCAGGTGCCTTCTCCCAGGCTTTCAATATTGGCGCCTGCAGCCTCTGCGCCCTGGATGTCATATCCGTCTGCAGCCTTAGTCTCCTTGATGACATATTCCTTGAACCAGTAGAGGTTCTCTGCTGTCGCAAGCCCGTTAGCATCTGTGGTGTATGTTCCCACCTCATTGTTTACATAGTTCACCGGATTTCCATCCGCATCGTATTCATCTACTCTGTAGATGGTAAACTCTGCGCCTTCAATCTTCGCATCACTGTCGTCCGCCGCCGTCTTGGTAAGCTGCAGATTGCGGTACAATACCAGACCGATATCTTTCGTATTATCGTAGATATCCGGCTCCGCCGGCCACAGATAGAAGCGCTCGGACATATTCTGCCCTGTGGAAGTGCGGGTAAAGTTGCTGTCCGCTGTCTCATCCGGGTGTTCCGCCGCAATGGTTGCCGGCGACCTGGACCAGCCGCTTCCATTGGACTGTGTCAGTGCGAATTTTCCCGTCACCTCGCCGGATGGCAGGGTTGCGGTGATGGTGTAGGTGGAGGGATTGGTCCCTTTTAATTTCTCTACGATGAGCTCACCGTCTTGATAGCAATTTCCCTCATCGTCTGTGAGCATCCCTGCACTTAGGTTTTCAAAAGTATAATTGGCATCTGTATACCAGCCGGTATTGCCGCTCTGTGTGTACAGGGTCGTATTCGTGGGTACCTGTTCCCGTCCGCTTGTCTTGTCTGTATACGTATTTAACTGAATCTCAATCTCATCGAGCATCTCTTTGACGATAGCGTAATCTGCAAACTGCGCGATGCCGTCCTCCGTCTCGCGGATGCCGTCCCCGTCCACGTCAATCCAGACATGTCCGCCTACCTTTACCACGCCCGGTGTCACAGTCACGGATACGCTCGTCGACTCGCTGGGGTTGCTCGCCGCCACCGCGTCCTCCGGTTTTCCGTTCTCTGACGGGAAATTGCTGTAATGGCAGACAAAGTTGTTTACCGCGTTGAGGTAGGCGATATCAGCCAGCTCATCCGCCGGATAGGGTCCGTAAGTTCCCGTCCCAGCATCCGTCGTCGCCTCGCCCGCGTACTCAATGACCAGGCTCTCATGGACTTTCAGCACCACCGAGGTATCAAAGGCAAGGATAAAGGCAGTCACCTTATGTTTATCCGATACCGCTGATGCTTCCTGCCATCCTGCCGGGCAACCACCCTGCGCATCTTTTACTGCGTCATAATCAAGGGCAGCGATATCTCCTGTATAGTAATACACTTTATAGGCATCTTCTGCCACGGCGCTGCCGCCCGCGCTCACAGATATGATATCTGTAAGATATACATTCCAGGCGCTGTACCTTCCGGTGCCGCTCATCAGGGTATCCCCCTCCTGGGGCAGTACATCGAGAACCGTCAGATTGGTGCGGTTCTCCGCCCCGTCTGTATTGCTCACCGTTAAGCGGTAGTTTACCTCTCCTCCATTCTCAGCCTGTGCCAGCTTACTGCTGCTGTAGTTGTCATCCATGCTCCCTTTCACTTCTTTTACCAGCGTCATGCCGGAACCGCTGTACCACTCGCTGGCAGCGGAATCGGATATAAATCCGTAGCCTCCCATACCCATCTGTATCAGTGCCGCTTGAAGAAGCTTCGTCCGCTCTGCAGACAGACCAGAAGATGCCGCTACTGTATCGATACTCTCCGCCCAGCTTCCGTTTTCGTTCTTAAAGGAAGCCGCGTTGGGGTTCTTTTGTGTCTGTACGCCCCGGTAGTCGCTTCCCGCGAAGACATAGTTGGTCATGGTGTTTCCGTGGCTTACCACAGAGTTGTTGACCTTCACATCCAGTTCTACCGCAATCTGCTTTCCTGCCTCCAGACTTCCGAAGTCTTCCTCTTTCAGGAAATGGATGACGACCGCGGTTCCCTCGCCCACTGCCTGGGTGGAAATCTCGCCGATAGCTAATCCGGAGGTGTCACTGTCCGCCATACGTGCGAACGTGCTGTTGGTATCCACGGTCGTGCCTTCCGGCAGCAAATCTACGATAAATGGTTCTAATAAATCCTGTCCGTTCGCAGAAGTATTTTTCAATGTCAGCGTATAAGTCAGGGTATCATTTAAGCTGGTGACCGCCTCGCCTGCGGATTTTTCCACTGTGATGGTGGGCGCCTCCTGCAAATCCACAGAAACCATAACATCATCTGCGCTTTCTATGTCTGTCGCTGCCTGCGTCTGTACGCCTGCAGAGTCCCACTCTTTATAGGTCACTGTCGCCTTCGCATCATTGCGGATACCCGCAATCTCCTCGCTGTCTGCTCCGCCCTTCTGCTGGTCTAATCGAACTCCCACCTGCACCTCGCCGGGCGTAAAATTCTGTCCCAGCGCATAGCCTGCCGCTGTCACGAGTCCTGTGGAATAATAGCGGATGCTCACATTTTTTATCTTCGCCGTCACATTTGCCGGCACGGAAACGGTTTGTTCTCCTGCCGAAACAATAACCCCTGTCCGTTCGTACGCCTTTTGTCCTGTAAAATCATAGAAGGTCACATCGGCAGAAATAACATTGGCAGCCGGATTTTCTTTACACCCGTCATACATGGTCACATCATGGGATGTCTTCCCCAGTTTGACCTGGGTTACTGTATACTTCTCCTTTAAGTAGGTGTCAAAATTCAGTTCACGATTCTGGCTGTCAAAAGCGCTAAGCCCCACATCCTCCAGGACAAAGCCGTCCAATCCGTAGGTGTTCTCTATCTCCGGCGACAAGGTGTAGGTCAGGGTCTGTTCCCCGTCAAACAGACTGTTCAGGGTGGTTTTCTCTGCTGTCTTATTAAGCGCAAGTGTCACCTCTCCCAGAACATTTTCCAGAGTGACAATCTGCTTCTCCTTTGTCCCTGCCGGGATGGTCAGCACCTGGTACCATTTTACCCGGTTGTCATCCCGGATAAAGGTATCGTATCCCTCTCTTCCCGTCACTTCATTTTCCGCAATCAGATAGGTTTTCCCCGGTTCCACAGGGATGCCGTCCATATAGGTATAGCCGCTGCCTGTCTTGGTGGTGCGTTCTGTCCGCACAGGAGTCCCTGTAGTCTGAAGCGCCGCCACCTCGTCTGCTGTCAGTGTCTCCTTCGTATCCGCGGGCACCTCATAGACGGAAAAGTTTGCCTCCGGCAGCGGGTCTGTGCCGCCAAGGGCGTCTGCTTTTCTCACCTCCAGTTCCACTTCCGGAATATTGTAGGCGCTGAAGGCGTATGTCTGTCCCGGCTGCATCGCCGTGGTATCCAGCACGCAGAGGGTCTGTCCGGCTGCCTCCTCTGTGGCAAGCGCCGTCTCTCCCTGCCAGATTCCCTGAAGCCCTACATAACCGGATACCTGTGCCTCCCCAAGGGCGTACTCCATACCTGAGGATAAGGTAAACTCCACGTTTCCGTCCGCATCTGTGCTCTTTGTATCGTATAGCTGCCAGGTATCTCCGCTCTTCTCATACATCCGGAAGGTCACGTCGCTCAACTTTGCCTTGCTCTGCGCCTCCTTCATATTGTCATACTTGGTCACTTCCACTAGGATGCCGTTGTCGTTGGGCATAATGAGGTTGTTCCTCATCTCCTTCTCTGTCATTGACTGCGACCATGTGCCCGCCGCCTTCTTCTCACCGGGCTGCAATGCTACTTCGATAGGCTCCCCGGACTGGATATAATGTTCCGGCGCCTTTGTCTCTATAATGTGATAGATTCCGCCGTCTTTGCTGTCCAGCGGGATGAGGGCAGTATAGGTTCCGTCCTTCTCTGTCCACTGAACGCCCTGCACCTTAACTCCGTCCTTTTGCACCTCAAATTCTGCCCCTGTCAGAGCCGTTCCGTTGCTTCCATCTACCTTTAATACCGTCACCTGGGCATACAGCCACCGGTTCGTCACTGTAACCTTCACATCAGAGCCGTCTATCTTCACCGGGTAACGCCCGTTCTCCGGCTGTACGTCTGTGCCTCCCACGTTCACCGACCGGATGGCATACTTGCTGTTTGCCGTCTCGCCGAGGTAGTAGGTCTGTCCCTGGTGAAGTCCCGTGAAGACTGCCTCTGTATCCTGGGTGGCTTTCTTCGTATCGAGCGCGGTCTGTGCCTCTTTGCTCTCATAGAGAGAAAATTCTGCCTCATATGCGTCGGGCGCTGTCAGGCTTCCGGCATCAATCACCTTCGTAACCGTCAGTTTCGCCTGCGCCTTGTTTGTAAAGGTCACCGTTGTATTTCCCGCGGAAGTATAGGTCTCATCCGCCCCTGTAACCTCGATATGCATACCGCCGGTCAGGGCGATGACTGTTCCTGTTAAGACAGCGTCATATCCCTGGGGCGCCTTAGTCTCCACGATGTAATAGACCCCCGGCGTCTTGGCAGAGACAGTGAAAGTTCCGTCAGCTCCGGTGGTATTTGTCTCCAGCCAAGTGCGGTTTGCCTCCTGGGTCATATCTTTTACTGTGTAAGTTTCTCTGAACACATCGAAGGGCTGGTAGTAGACAGTAAACGCTGCCCCCTCAAGTGCTTTCCCACTTTCTTCATCTGTCTTCTTCACAGTCAGGGAAACCTCCGGCGGATTTTTAACTGCCACAACAGAGGCATCGTCTGTATAGTCAGACAGGTCCGTAATCTCAGTGAGAACAACCTCCCGCTCTCCGTCTGCGGTGTCTGCCATTTTTCTTGTATAGCCCAGGAAAATTCCTTCGCTCTCCTGCACGAACGCAGTCAGCTTCGGATAGGTCGCCTCAATATATTCTTCTAAGTATGCGCTGCTGTAGCCGCTGCCGCTCTCGGACATCCAGTAGGTGCCGCTGTCCACATAATCGAACTGCGCGATGCCGTTTGCCTCAGTGGTTGATTCGTATGTGCCGCTCTCCCCCTTCTTGTGCAGGGTAAAGTTGTATCCGCTGACAGCCGTACCTTCCAGGTCTTCCTTTTTCAGAGATAAGGAAAGTTTTGCCGGATTGTACATGCTCACGGTCACGGAATCATTTCCCACTTTGAAATACCGCGCTGCCACCAAGCCGTCTACTGTTTTCCCATCGTACAACAGCTCATAAGCCGTATTGCTGCCCGCTGTCTCGATGATGCGGTACCTGCCGGTGCGCAGACCGTTGGGGAAACTCATCTTTCCGGTGGAGGAAGTCTCAAAAGTCTTAGTCCCCCAGTCCAGCTTCTCGTAGTCGTAGTCCTCATAGGCATCTGTATCCGGGTTGTATCTCTGAAGCTTCATGGTCACACCGCCCAGCGCTATGCGCCCGCTGTGCCCCTGTTCCTCGAACCAACTATCCAGCTCATCGCTGGTCAGCCCCAGTGTATTCTCATCCGGGGTATAGCCATACTTATTAATGGTCACTGAGTAGTTGTCGATGGGCCAGTTCACCAGGCGGTACTGTGTATCGCCCTCTTTGTAATACTCTGCCCATGTAATTTTATCCTCCGGGAGTTCATCCGCCAAAGTCACATTATCTGTACTGTCGGTCACATAGTAGGCGTTGTTGTTGCACATCCCGCCGTTACTGGTATTTCCAAACTTGACAATCATGTAGTAGGCGCGGCTATCCATCTGGTATCCGAAGGGAGCGTAGACCTCCCGGATTGCCATGCGCACATAGTAGCTGTCCGCATCTTTTGCATCGTCATCTACAATCTGTCCCTGGTCATCTTCTCCCCAGGTAATGTCCTCACGGTTTCCTTCCGCTTCCTTTGCATTAAAGTCCGCGTAATTAATCTTTCCCTCCACTTCACTGAAATAATAAAGCGTGTTGGAAATGGCGTACGCCGTCTTTTCGCCTGTCTGTCCACTGGTATCGCCCAGGTCATTCTCCAGCCCCACGGTCAAATCATCCACCTTCTGGATATACTCTACCGCCGAGTTGACTACCCACAGTTCATATTTGGCGTTTCCAAGCGCACTGTAGCTGTCCTTTTTCTTATCCCCATCCTCTGTAAGCTCTCCCGCCCACTTTGCCAGGGAGACATCTGCCATATAAGCAGGTCCCGGTCCGGTAACCGGTTCATTTTCCCACTTATAATTCGTCACCTGCTGGTTCAGATAATCGCAGACCTTTGTAGAATTTCCGCCGTTGCTATTGTTTGTGTATTGAGTTCCATTCCTCTTAAACAGAATATAGTTTTCCGCATCTATGATTTTCGCGCCCGGTCCTGCTTCCGTCTCCACCATCCAGTAGACAATGTTGTCCCCGGTATCCAGGATATCCGTGGCAAGCCAGCCCGCCTGTCTCTCTCCATCCTCTCCGGGCAGGGTGCCGCTGCTGTAGCTTCCGATGAGCGTACAGTTATCCGCATCAAATGTAAGTACTGCATCTTCCTCAGTATCTTCCGGGAGAATCTGCTGGTAGAGGTCAAAGAGCGCGCCGTTCTGTGGGATAGTTTCTGGTTCTTCCGTCATTCCTTCTGTCCAGCTCGGGTTGTTTTTCCACTTGTAGACCCAAATCTGCGTCCATCCCTTCTGGTTAACGAGCACATCCTCACTGGCTCCTGTATTTGGTTCCTTTTTACAGTAGTTGTAGTCTGCAAGCTCATCTTCTGTCAGTGTCGGATATTCCTGCGGATTCAGGTAATTTCCGCCCATGGCGGGCTCCATCTGCTCTCCGGTATCCGGCACACTGACCTCCACCGCCACGTAAGTCCCCTCGTTGGTCAGGCGTTCAAACTCCACCTCCCCGGTGGGTCCGGTGGTCTTTGTCTCTACATATGTATAGTAACCATTCTCTTCATCCCACTCATAGAGCGCAATCTCTGCCCCCTCGATGAGCTGTGCCTTGCCGTTGAAGGTGTATTCCCAGAGGTCCCGGTATTCTTTCGTCACCGTGAAGGTCGTATACTGACTGTTGACGATTGTAAGCAGTTCACTGCCGCCGCCATTTACTGTACTGATAATCTGTTTGGGAACAAGCGTTGTCTCTATCTCCTTCCCTGAGCCATAGTATCCCTCCGGCGGGGTAATCTCCCTGATATAATAAGTAATCTTAAGTCCCGACGCGTCATAGATTGGCAGGTCAGTGAAGGTGAGCTCTCCGGTCGTGGTCGTCGTACTGCTCTTTACCAGCGTCTCTTCTCCTGCGCTGTCCTTTGTGTAGACACCGATTTCCGCGCCGGAGAGCGGATTCGTTCCATCCGTCTTTTTGACCGTGAGCCCTCCCAGATTGGAAATATTGTCAATGATTCCTAAATGATTTACCGTTTCTCGCTGCTCTACTGTATAGGGACCGAAGTAGAACTTTCCGTCTGTTGCTATTTCGTATTTATCACTTCCGATTCCCCCATAAAGTGCGGAATATTTCTCCGGGTCCAGCACCGAACCGGAAAGCGAATCCGGTATCACCTCCCGCAGATAGTAAGTGCCCGCCTGCAGAGGTACCTGGGTTCCCGGCACGATGGATAAGTTGGTCCCATCCGCTTTTTTCACCGGGGTAAATGTATCATCTTCCCCTTTCGTGTATACCTCAAATGTCACGCCTGTAAGCGGGGAAGTACCGCTCACTCCGGTCACCGTCTTATTTATCTGCACCTTCGGATAAGGGGTGTTGACAAAGTTCACGGTCTTCAACAGACTGTCCGCGGGCGTATCGGAAGTCACCTTTGTCACGCCGGTAAAGTCCACAGTCTGCGGCGTGGTACTCTGGATATAGTTCGCAGGCGCCTGCGTCTCTGTAATCTCATATTTATATCCGGGCTCTAAAACCGCCACATATCCGTTCTGAGTTCCCGGCACATCTGCGTTCTCAATGACTGGTTCCTTACCGGAGCCTGTCACTTTCTCAATCGTAATCTTTGCCCCGGAAATAAAATTATTTGTGTAGGCGTCCGTCTTTGTCACTTTGACCGCCACCTTCTGCTGGACATTCTTCACTGTCATGCTCTGGTCCAGCGTAATCTTTCCCTCGTCGTCTGCAGTGAAATAATAAGGTCCGATGGCTGTGACGTTTCCTCCATCTACCTGGATTTCCTCTGTCTCTTCTGTTGTCTCCATGACATAGCCGTCGCCCGCTGTGTGGGAAGTCTCCACCCAGTAATAATAAATGGTGTCACTTCCGGAGATACGCTCCAGATTCGTGACCGTAATCTTCCCGCTGGCATCGGTCTGATACGCACCTACTTTTTCATAGTCGCCGCTCTCGCCCACTTTTCTATACAGGTCGAATGTCGCCTGCCCTTTTGCCGCAAAGGACGTAACCTGCGCACCTGTAGTCGGATTGATGCGGACAAACTGTTTCGTCAGGGTGAGACTTCCGTTGCGGATATTCTGCATCGTGACTGTATGCGGATTCTCCTGGGACCCGCTCAGTTTCTCCTCCAGTGTAAAGGAAGGGGAATAACACACTCCATTATTTTCCTGTGAATCATCCCCGCCGTGCCATCCTTCAGGCAGTGTCTCTTTAAAACGGTAGGTAATCAAAGTGCCGTCCGCCGCATATACGGGCAGTTCGCTGTTAATCTGTCCGGACGATGTCAGACTTAAGCCTGTCTTTCCTTCCACCTCTGTCCAGTTCTGTCCACCATCTGTACTCTGTTCAATCGAAAAGCAGCCGCTAAACTCCTGATAGTTTGTGCTGTTCACATTCGCGTATGCGTTGCTTAGATATACCCAGTACTGCTTCTGCAGACGCACATGGGCAGCGTTGTATTGATTGTTTAATTCGACTGTCTCTGTCTGATTTGCCTCTACAGTCACCTCATGTATCTCATCATCCGGCAGATAGCCTTCGGGCGCGCTGATTTCTTTTATATAGTAAGTGCCCGGTGTGAGGCGGGTAAACTGCGCTGTGCCGCTTCCCGCTGTCACAGCCGTCGCAATTTCCCCTCCCTGTGTACAGTTTTTGTCTGTATACAGTCCGAATTCAGCGCCGTTCAATGGGGATGTGCTCCCATCCTTGATGCCTGTCTTTGTAATGGAAATCGCTCCCAGCTTCTCCTTGTTGGTAAAGTCCACGGAGACTTTCTTCCCAATCTCAGTTACCGCCTCCTTCTCTCCTGCCTCCAAATCTGTATTGTAAGGCGCACTTATCTCCTTTACTTTATACGTACCCGCATCCAGATAGACGACTGCCTTGCCGTCCCCGTCCGGTGTGATGGATACTTTTCCATCTTCTGAGAGGACAGTGTATGTGCCGTCCGCGTTCTTCTGGTAGAGCAGCGCCGCTGTACCATCTTCCTTTGTCACGCTAAATTCCGCCGCGCCGCTGATTGGACTCCAATCTGTGCCTGAGGCGTAGAGCTGTTTTCCGTCTCCGCTGTAGGACTGGATAAATTTTCGGATTTCCAGCTCCGCCGGCTTTGTGACCTCTCCAATCTCCTCGGAGTCGGAAGACTCTGCTGTCTTTGCCTCACTCTCGCCTTTTCGCACATAGGAAATCTGTGCCGTGTTGGACACAGTCAGCTTCTCCTGTTTCTCATCATAATAGTTGGCGATAAAATCCGCGTAAGGGTAGACCACATCTACATAGTAGACCGTGTAATAGGGCGCTGTCCCTGCCACCGCGATTCCCACGGTATCCGCGTGGGCCGCGCAGGTGTCCAGCGTCAGATTCTCCAGCACAATCGGCTGACCTAAATTTTCGCTATATTCTACCGGTGTCCTGCTCCCGAAATCCGGTGTGACCGTCACCTTTTCCGCTGAGATGACCTCATCGTCACGGTTTAACAGCTCGCCCAATGTCTCTGTCAATTTCACAGAATCCAGCGGGACTCGTCCATTCACCGCATAGCTTGACGGATTCGTCACAATCGTCCCATCGGATAAGAGTCCCATCTCCAGCTTATAGCGCACTGTGACCTTCTCATCAGCCCCTGTGCCCGCCGTAGTGTGGGACTGGTAAGTCTTCGCTATCCCCCATACATCGTCGGAGACGGATGTCACTGTATCAGGAAGGTTCGCGGAATCCTTCTTCTGACTGTAGGTACCCACCGTTGCCGGACTGGAGACATTCGTCTTATCCAGCACCGTGACATTTGTCTCAATGCGCAGGGCAGACGGATTCTCGCTGAAAATAAACTGTCTTCCCACTTCCAGCGTACCGTTTCCCTCCACCTGCACATTGATTGTAAAACTTCCGTTATTTCCCGGTGTGATGGAGGGGTTCAATGTAAATTCCCATTCTTCTGTGTCTTCATTGTATGTACAGCTCTCGATGCCAATAATCTCATCCGGTCTGCTGATGGTCATGCCCTCCGGCAGCTTCAGATAAATCTTTGTCCCATCATAATGGTCAAAGAGCCCCAGCGCCTGGTCCTTATACGGATATAAGGGCGCCGTCTTTGTATCCCAGCGGATGGTATAGGTCAGAGTATCCCCCGCCTTAGCCGTGGTCGGAAATTGGTAGCCGGACGGCTTGGAAAACTCCACCGCCGCCATATCCTGCGGATTGGACGCACTTGTCCCATAGTAATCTTCTGCCATCGCCCCCACGGAATCATAAGGAGAGTCTCCGCTGTCTAAGTCGTATGTTAAGACCCCGTTGGTCTCCCCGGCTTCGGCACCTTCTTGTGTGCCGTCTCCTGTCATTTCCCCGGCCGGTATCTCTCCTGCCGGTGCAGAGCTTCCATCGGATGTACCGGTTCCCAAGCCATCTCCGGTGTCAATATCCGAGTCTCCTGTTCCTGTGCCATCAGGGAGACCATCTCCATTACCCGATACGTTGCCATCGTCTCCGGGCGGATTTCCCTGCGTATTTCCTCCGCCTCCAAGCTCTCCTTGTCCAGAACCGGACTGCGAATCTATTGTTTCGCCTCCCTGTCCCTCTCCTGACTGCCCATCGCCCTCGTCCTGTGCATATACGACCGTCTCTGTCAGTGTCATCACAGTCTGACTGGTAAACACCATGGAGAGAACGAGCAGAATCGTGAGAAGTCTGCGCAGCAATCCTTTCTTTTTCATGTCCTTTCCTCCTTTTCCCCACTCTTAAATTTGCACTGCATATAACGGACATGCCATCTGGACACAAAAAGGAGGTATCTCTACCTCCTCTGCGAATCTTCTGAACCGTATTTTGTAATATGCAGTGCACTGCACTCTTAGAATCTTTTTCCTTTTTTCTCATAAATTTTTCATATCCGGGTACTATTGAATAGTAAATACAAAAAATTTCTCAGCAGAGTATTGTAGGTTTAGTCATCTTTGGGATAATTATACCTTCTGTTTTATGGTAGAGTCAAGAAATATTAGTTATCTTTGGGATAAATTACAGCAAAGGCAGGCTTGAATAATGAAAATTTACAAATATACAGATGGCAAATGCAATGCTTCCGGCGGAAAAATCAAAGCGCTGCGGGAGGAAGCTTCACTTTCCCAGGAACAACTCGCCGCGAAACTCCAACTGATGGGGCTAAACCTGAACCAGAAGGCAGTCAGCCGCATCGAGACCGGGGAGCGTGTTGTGGCAGATTATGAACTCCTATATTTTTCTGAACTCTTTCGTGTCCCGCTGGAGGCTCTTTTTCCCGACAACCCCCAGCTTACCTTCCTCTCAGAATGAAGACAGGGCTGTGCCCTAACCAAAAAAAGAGCGTTGACCCCATAAAAGAATCAGCGCTCTTTGCTTATCATATTCTATTTTATATCTATGGCAGAAAACCTCGCGGCTCTACTCTGCTCCCGGCTTCTCAATCTGGGCGATTGCAGCCTTCTGCATCGGGATACGGCAGTTCTTGTTGCTGCCGAACTCCACGATAACGTCATCGTCTGTGATATCGATGATGACTCCGTAAAATCCGCTCGTCGTCAGTACTGTATCTCCCACTTCCATTGTGGAGAGCATTGCCTGCAGCCTCTTCTGCTCTTTCTTCTGCGGGCGCATGAGCAAAAACCACATACCTCCCAGCACTACCGCATAAATGACAATGATACCTAGCATGTCCATCTTGTTTCGTCCTCCTAACTACTATGTTCAAACCAATAAGATTACTATACACAAATTTTTGCCAATCTTCAAGTCTGTTTTTGATTTTCTGTCTGTTTTCAGACAAATTTTATATTATTTCGCGTCAACCGCTGGCTTTTTCGCCATGCCGGAGAGCTTTTCCTTCTTATATTCACTGTATCTGCCCGCTTCGATGGCTTCCCGTATCTCTTCCATCATCTTATTGTAGAAATACAGATTGTGCAGCACGCACAGACGCATGCCCAGCATCTCCTTCGCCTTGAGCAGATGGCGGATATATGCCCTGCTGTAGCTTCTGCATGCCGGGCAGCCGCAGCCCTCCTCTATGGGTCTGTCATCCAGCTCATATTTCGCGTTGAAGAGATTGAGCTTCCCGCTGTTTGTGTACACGTGTCCGTGGCGCCCGTTTCTTGTAGGGTACACACAGTCAAAGAAGTCTACGCCCCGCTCAACTGCCTCCAGGATATTCGCCGGGGTCCCCACACCCATCAGATAGGTGGGTTTATCTTTCGGCAGATGTGGTACCACCGCATCCAGAATGCGATACATCTCCTCATGGCTCTCTCCCACCGCCAGACCGCCTACTGCGTATCCGTCCAGATTCATCTGGGAAATCTGCTGGGCGTGGGCGATGCGGATGTCCTCATAGATGCCGCCCTGGTTGATACCAAAGAGCATCTGGTGGGGATTAAGGGTATCTGAAAGAGAGTTGAGCCTGTCCATCTCTGTTTTACAGCGCGCAAGCCAGCGCGTCGTCCTCTCCACTGAGTTCTGGATATACTTTTTATCCGCCACACTGGGAGGACACTCGTCGAACGCCATGGCGATGGTGGACGCCAGATTGGACTGAATCTGCATACTCTCCTCCGGTCCCATGAAAATCTTCTTCCCGTCAATATGGGAGTGGAAGTGTACGCCTTCTTCTTTAATCTTTCTGAGCCCCGCCAGGGAGAATACCTGAAATCCCCCCGAATCCGTGAGGATTGGCTTATCCCAGTTCATAAACTTGTGGAGCCCGCCCAGCTTTTTCACCACTTCATCCCCCGGTCTCACATGGAGGTGGTAGGTGTTGGACAATTCCACCTGCGTCCCGATAGTGCGCAAATCGTCTGTGGACACCGCGCCTTTGATTGCCGCGGCAGTCCCCACATTCATAAATACCGGCGTCTCAATGGTGCCGTGCACCGTCGTAAGCCTTGCCCGTTTTGCTCTGCCGTCTGTCTTTATCACTTCATACATCCGTCTTATTTCTCCTGTCTCTTCCTATCTTAGTAATGGATGATAACCGGCGTGCCGTTGGACAACATGCTGTAGAGGGTTGCCGCCTGGTCCAAAGGCATGTTGATACATCCGTGGGAGCCAAGCCCATCCTGGTACAGCGTACCGCCAAATGCCGGCTGCCATGTAGCATCGTGGAATCCGATGCCGCTCCATGTCACGCGCATCCAGTATGCCACCGGCGTTCTGTATTCCGGCTCTCCTGTCTCCGGCACAATCTCACCCACCAGAGTCTCGTTCTGACTCATCTCCAAAATCGAGTACACACCCGCCGGCGTCATTTTCTCCGGGATTGGCACACCTGTCACCACATCGGTCTCCATGGCAACCCCGCCGTCCACGATGTACCACATGTGCTGCGCGGAGAGGTCCACCTCCACATAAGTGGTTCCCCAGTCCTGGGCGCCGTGCGATGCTGCGGTCTGGTAATATGCCGGTTCTTTTGTCACGACCTCGCCGTTCTTGATGCTGTTGACCAGCGCCTCGTACTCCGCGTCCTCATCGATGGACCAACCGTAAGTACCGCCGGAGACTTCCGCCGTCTTCCCGGTGGGCGTGGTGATAGTCCTGGTGGTGCCTTCTGTGTCATAGGTATCTCCAAATTCTGTGAGCCATGTCCTCACCGCATCGGTGTTGAAGGTCACACTCATATTTTCATCCACTGTGAGCCACCCGGAAATGAGAGTCTTATCGACCACCACATTCTCTCCCATCGTATAGGTGATGCTCGCCTTTAAGTAGGTGTTCATGGTGTCGCAGGCAGCCTGTACCTCCGGGGATTCAGACGTGAACTTTGGCTCCGCGTAACATTTCTCCGCCACCATGTCCAGCTCCGGCTGAAATTCTGTGATGTACGTGTGAATCTTCTCTGTCAGCACCTCCATGTTGACCGCTGTGCCGTATACCTCCGGCTCCACGACAAAACTCGTCCCGTCAAATTTCGGATAGGCAGAAACCGGCTGGGTCTGCTCCACTGTCACAGGCTTTACATTGGCGATGATACCGTTCAATGCCTCCTCATCGTAGGAAACGCTCACCGTGACCTTCTGGGATTTCGGTGAGAAGATACCCGCGGGCCATAAAAAGCCGTTCTGCTTCTTCAAGGCATCCTTTATCTCGGAATTTTTCTCATATTTCAGTGAGATATCATCCCCGTCGATGACATCTGTCTGCCCGTCCTTCTCCAAAAGAGTCAGCGTGTAGTCCTTGACCTGGGACTCCATATAGCTCTCCACATCAGAAGCTGATTTCCCCGAGAAATCCTGCCCGTTAATCTCTGTATTGATGAAAAAGTGGCTCATGAAAAAGACGGAGATGCCGATGTAGATGACCACAAGGGCGCCTAAAATGCTGCCGAGCGTAATCCACAGCTTCTTTAAGCTCTTCTTTTCCCCTCTTTTCTTTCCTCTCATCCTGCGCTTTCTTCCCCGTTTTCCCTTTTCCTCTTCAAAAGGCTCGTCCTCTAAATCCTCTTCCCGAAGGATACGGATATCATCGTAGCCGTCTTCATCGTCATAGTCTTCGTCATAGTTTTCGTCAAACTCTTCCTCATCTAAGTACTCATCGTCCTCTGCATACTCCCCATCGTCAGAAAAATCTGCATCGTCCTCGTAATCCGCCTCATCCTCGAAGCCTTCGTCCTCCGCAAATTCCCCGCCGGTTTCTTCCTCATCTGCAAATTCTTCCTCGTCCAGGAAATACTCTTCCTCAGGAATGAATTTTTCTTTCCTCTTTTTCCTTCTATCGCTCATATAGTATGTTTCCCTCTCTTTTTATCAATATCTGGACACCATTATATTACGAACCCCTGAAAAAGTACAGTGAATCTCTGTGTTTTTAAAATTTTCTTAAACAATTTCACATTTTCTTCAAATTTATTTACTGTTTTCTCTGTTATTGCCGCAATTTCGCCATCTTTCGCGCCATTTCAGTTTGTCACGCCTTACTATACTGCCCTCCTTTCCTTTGTATTTCCTTCTTGTCAACAGCAGACCCTTTCCTATATAATAAGTACTGGCTATCATACGTATTGTTTTCATACGTATTACTTTCATACGTACTATTTTGATACCTGCGATTATCATACGTACGGGTATCTGTACCATCACATACCGTCCGCGCTGGCAGGATAACGCGGACAGCGATTAGGAGGAATCAGATTATGAGCGGTTCTACATTTGGAAAATTATTCAGCATCACCACCTGGGGCGAATCCCACGGTTCTGCCATCGGCGTGACCGTGGACGGCTGTCCGGCAGGGCTTTCCCTCTCGGAAGAGGATATCCAGGTTTTTTTAGACCGGAGAAAGCCCGGACAGAGCCAATATACAACGAAGAGAAAGGAATCTGACAGGGTGGAGATTCTCTCCGGCGTCTTTGAGGGGCGCACGACCGGCACCCCCATTTCCATGCTCGTTTACAACGAGGACCAGCGTTCCCGCGATTACAGCAACATCGCCTCTGTCTTTCGCCCGGGACATGCGGACTATCCGTTCCACGAAAAATATGGTTTCCGCGACTACCGGGGCGGCGGACGTTCTTCCGGCAGAGAGACCATCGGCCGTGTAGCGGCAGGCGCCATCGCCTCTGCTATTTTGAAGGAAATCGGCGTGACCGTGCAGGCATACACAAAGTCCATCGGACCTTATACGGTTTCCCCGGAGGACATCCGTCTTTCTGAAATCACGGAGAATCCGCTGTACATGCCAAATAATGCCCTTGCCGCCAAAGCGGGCAGCTATCTGGACGAGCTTATCAAAGCACAGGATTCTTCGGGAGGCACCATCGAGTGCATCGCAGACGGTCTCCCGGTGGGAATTGGCGAGCCGGTCTTTGACAAGCTGGACGCGCTGCTCGCCCATGCAGTCATGTCCATCGGCGCAGTCAAGGCGGTGGAAATCGGCGACGGCACAGGCGCTGCTCTGGCAAAGGGCAGTGAGAACAACGATGCTTTCCGCATGAAAGAGGGATCCATCTCCAAGGAAACCAACCACTCCGGCGGCACTCTGGGCGGTTTCAGCGACGGCTCCCGCCTTATCCTGCGCGCCAGTGTAAAACCGACTCCCTCCATCTCCAGGGAACAGCACACTGTGACCACCGATGGGAATGAGGAGGATATCGTCATCCGCGGGCGTCATGACCCGGTCATCGTCCCCCGCGCGGTGGTCGTGGTGGAGTCCATGGTGGCTGTCACCTTAACCGACCTCATCCTTCAGAATCTTTCCAGCCGGATAGACCATCTGAAGAAAATCTATACCCCAAAGGGCACACCGTAACCCATTCCCTCCGGGATGGCGGGCTTTGCCCGACAAGGTATCCCCCAAAGGGCTCACCGTAACATGGGAGACTGCACGCTTTGCGCGCCGCCGCAATACCGTAAAAAAAGAGGGACCCGGGATGCTTTTCTTTGCATCACCGGTCCCATTTTATCATTCTCGTACACACGCGCGATAATAGCGCCTCATCATGGCTCGCCGCCAGTATGCCAATGTTCCTTCTCTCGCACTCTTCTATAAGAAATTCCCAAATCTGGCACTGTGTCACCACATCCAGCATGGTCGTGATTTCATCCGCCAGCAGATAACGGGTGCGGCTCCCCAATGCCCGCGCGATATTGAATCTCTGCAGTTCACCGCCGGAGAGTTCGTGCGGAAAACGTTCAAGCCAGATATCCTCGATTCCCAGCGTCTTTATGATACGACTCTCCACCCGGTCCCCTTCCTTTAAGACCTGCTTCATCCTGCGGCGGGGATTGACGTACAGCTCCGGGTGCTGTCCAATCATCTGCACCGGACAGTATCCCTTCTTGGGCAGCGCCCTGCCATCCACCTCCACACATCCTTCCTGGACAGTAAGAAAGCCGCCCAACAGACGCATAAGTGTGGTCTTTCCCGCTCCGCTTGGCGCTACCAGCCCTACCCGCTCGCCGGGAAGGATTTCAAGACTTGTATCTGCAAGCACCACATTTCCCTTTTTATAGGAATAAGTGAGTTTCTCTGCCCTCAGGCTCATCCTCTCTCCCTCCCCTCACACACCGCACGCTTCCGCAGTCCACGGTGCGAAATTCGATAGTTCCTCTGCACCTGTCATCCGCCAGAGGACAGCGGGGCATATAGACGCAGCCTCCGTCATGCCCTGCTCCCAGGGGCTGACTGCCCGGTACGGACACAAAATCATGTTCCGGCAAAGCTCGCCAGAGTGCTTTCGTATAAGGATGGCGAAGCAGTCTTTCATCATCAAAATCCGAAGAGAGCGCTTCCTCCAGCGTAGTGCCCGCGTAAAAGACCACGATACGGTCTGCCGTGCGCACCGCCAATTCCAAATCATGGGTAATCAGAAGGACTCCGTTTCCTTTTGCCGCGAAAGCGCGAAAATCCTCCATCGCCCGCTCTGCCAGAGCGCGGTCCATCCCTGTGGTGGGCTCGTCCGCGATGATGAGACGGGGATTTTCTATCAGCGCCGTACACAGAAGGACCCTGCGCAGCATCCCGCCGGAGCACTCGTGAGGATAGAAATTCTCCACCTCTTTTGCCAGATAGTATCTCTCAAAAAGCGCCCGCAGCCTTTCTCGTCTCTTTCTGTCCTTCTGTGTTCCTCTCTTTTTGCCCAGAATCTGGCGTCCCACCTTCA
This sequence comes from uncultured Ruminococcus sp., assembly GCA_900541505.1. Classification (GTDB taxonomy): domain Bacteria; phylum Bacillota; class Clostridia; order Lachnospirales; family Lachnospiraceae; genus Mediterraneibacter. Next base: position 38,135 of record UQKK01000010.1, on the reverse strand, counting down.
TCAGAGGGTCTAAACTGGTCACACTCTGGGGAATCAGGGCAATCTTATCTCCCCGGTATGCCATCTTCCTCTCCTCTGTCAATTCCTCTTCCTCAAAGAAAATCCTGCCCTCCATGCGGGCATTTTCCGGGAGGATTCCCAGCACGGCATGGGCGAGCAGACTCTTTCCCGAACCGCTGGAGCCCACCACCGCGACCACCTCCCCCTCGTGGACATAGGCGCTCAAATCCGCGATGGAGGGCACCCATTCCCGGGACATGGATGTGGTGTACTGCAAAAAATCTATAGACAGATGTGATATCTCTAATATATGATGTTTTCCCTGACAGCTCATACGTCTTCTCCCCTGGTTTTCCCTGCTCTTTTATGCTCCGCCGATATTCCCCGGCTATTTTCGCGCTCTTTTTTCGTCTCTTAATGTACTTCTGCCTATTCCCGCGTTCCTTAGGGCTTTTGCTGTTTCCTGCCTATTCCCGTGCCCCTTTGGGGTCCAGAAGCCGCCTTGTACAGTTTCCCGCCCGGTCAAACAAAAAGACGGTCACAGTCAGCAGGATTCCGGGAAAAAGCGCCAGCCACCATTTCCCTGTCATCAAATACTGCATACTCTCTGAGAGGATGACTCCGATTGCCGGCTGTTCCGCGGACAAGCCGAATCCCAGAAAAGTGATGCTCGCCTCGTGCAGAATCGCATGGGGAAACAAAAGAATCAATCCCGTCAGAAACTGTGGCAGTACATGGGGCAGGATATGCCGCGCTGCGGTCTTGATTCTCCCGTGTCCCAGCTTTAACGAAACCTGTACATATTGGCTTTCTTTTATCTGCAGCACTTCTCCCCGTATAACACGAGCTAAGGATGCCCAGTGCGTCAGCGCCACGGCGAGAACCACACCCCTTTGTCCCTTTCCAAGGGCAAAGGAGACAAGGATTAAAAGAAGGATATGGGGGATTCCCATAATCATGTCGATAAAAAAGGATACCATGCTATCCGCCGCCTTTCCGCAGACTGCCGCCACCGTTCCGAGAAGAAGCGCGATACAGGCGCTGACCGCCGCGGAGAGGATACCGATACGTATACTTAAGGACAGACCCGCAAGGGTCCTCGCCCACATGTCTCTCCCCATCCAGTCTGTCCCAAATAAGTAAGACAGACAGGGCTTTACATTCTTTCTCGCAAAATCCGTCGCCATGGCGCTGTCTTTTAACACCGCGCCCGCTATCGTGACTGCCCCCAAAAATATCACGCACAGACAGAGAGTCCACACGGTTTTCTTTCTCAAGTTCATACCGTTTTTTTCGCCTGCGGCACGCGTTAAGCTCTGTCTGCATTTCTGGGGGAACATAGTTTTGTCTTCTCTCAAACGCGCCGCCCCCTCTCTCTCATGCGGGGGTCAATCACCTGCCGCAGCACGTCCCCCGTGAAATTTCCCAGAAAAACAATGACCGCTGTAATGAGGGTGATTCCCAGCAGAAGCGGCACATCGCTGCCTGTCCCTGCCGTCACCGCCGCCTGTCCCAGCCCCGGATAGGAAAAGACCTGCTCCGCCAGAACCGAACCGCCAATGATTTCACTGACAGAGGAAAACTGCAGAGTCAGCGCAGGCAGTATCATATTGCGCACCCCGTGCCGCCAGATGCGCTCCCACTTTTTCTCGCCTCTTGCCACGGCAAAAAGCATGTAGTCGCTCTCCATCACATCCGCCATCTTTTCTCTCGTGTGCAGCGCCACATTGGAGATACCCGTGATGCTCAAGGTCAGAGCAGGCAAAATGGCGTGTGTCAGCCTCTCCCACACGGTCACCTCCGCCGCCTCCACTCCCACAGGGACGCTGAATCCCACCGGGAGTACCTGGAGCCACACCGCAAATAACAATAACAGTAAAAGTGCCAGCCAGAATACAGGGGTGCTGGCTATGACAAGGCAGTATCCTCGCACTGCTCTATCCAGCACAGACCCCCGGTAAATCCCGGCGAGCATCCCCAGCACCACGCCCACAATTCCCGACAGCAGCCAGGACATAACAAGGAGCAGAAGGGAATTGGACAGCTTCTCTCCAATCACTTCCGTGACCGGTCTTCTGTATAAAAGGGAAGTCCCCATATCTCCGTGTATGGCATCCTTTGCCCAGTTCACATAACGCTCCACAGGTTCCTCATTCGTGCCCCAGTAAGACTCAAGTTTCTCAATCTGCTCCGGGCTCATGCTGCCAAGTGCCGCCTGTCCTACATTTGCCTGGAGCGGGTCCACCGGGGATGCGCTCACAAGGAAAAAGGCGGCAGCGCTCACTGCCGCCAGCAATAAAGACATCCTGATAAATTTTTTAATGATAAAACAGAGGGTTTCTCTTCCTGTTTTCATAGCTGCCTCTTTCCAAAATGTTTCTTTCCCGGATATCCTATTCCTGTTCCCACTGCCACTGGTCCACATTGTTGACAATGGACCATCCATGCCCGTGGGGGTGAATCTTCTGCTCTGCCACCTGAAGACCGTCCCTCACAAAATAAAGGTGGTCCACATTGCACAGCCATATCCAGGGGACGTCCCCCTCCTGCGTAATTCCGGTCTCTCCATCCCACTGCGCCTTCTTCCAGAGCTCATAAGCTTCTTCAAGTGAGGAACTTTTTAACGCCTCATCCATGTAGGAATCCACCGTCTCATTCTGATACGGGGAATATTCTGCATACACATCCCCCGGCGCCGTGTGGTAAATATTGTAGAGTTCCATAGGCGTATGGGCGCCCCAGCCCCACAGCAGGGCTTCCGACTGGGCGCGGTCGTAGGCGGTGTCCCATCCCACGCCTTCTGTCTTCACAGAGATGCCAATCTCTCTCAACTGGTTGGCAGTATCCTCCGCCAATGCCTGGCGCACCGAATCGCCCTGAATGAACAGAAGGGTGAACTCTGCCTTTACACCGTCCTTGCTGCGAATCCCGTCCTCGCCCTCTTTCCATCCTGCTTCTTCTAAGATTTCCTTTGCCTGCTTAGGGTCATAGTCCACCTCGGAAGCCGGATTGTACCAGGGCAGCTTGTCGCACACGCTGTATGCCGGTGTGCCGTATCCGCCCAGCACGTTTTCTATCATCTCCTGACGGTCAATCCCCATATTGACTGCCCTTCTCACTGCCACATCCGCCGTCACATCGTTTCCCATCGCTGCGCCGTCGGCGCTCTGCGCTTCCACAGCCGGAAGGTTGAACCCCCGGTTGTCCACAGTCTTCACCGAGAGCAGGTCATAGCCGTCCACGGTCTGTTCCGCATAAGGGGCGGATGTATAGGATACATCTGCCTGACCGCTCATCGCCGCCGCCAAAGATGCGTCCTCCTCCATAAACAGAATGGTCACTTTCTTCATCTTCACTTCCCCGCCATAATAGTCGGGGTTTGCCTCTAAGATGACCTGCTGTTCCTTATCCCATTGCTTTAAGATATACCGCCCCGAACCGATGGGGTGTTCCCCGTAGCTTTCGTCGTAGGCATGCTCCGGCACAATTCCCACCACTGCCATGGTATAGGGCCAGATGGAATAAGGGCGGTTCATGTAAAATTTCACCGTATCCGCATCCACTGCCTCCGCCCATTCAAGCATGGTAAAATCGTTGACACTGCTTTCCTCTTTGCACAGATTATAGGTAAATGCCACGTCCTCTGCTGTCAGCGCCTCTCCATCCGTAAACTGTACGTCCGAACGGATATCCACAGTCCAGACCATCCCATCCTCGCTGACCGTGTAATCTGTCGCCAAATCCTTCTCTATCTCCAGGTCCTCGTTGGTGACCGTCAGCGTGCTCTGTATCAGCGGCTCATGGACATGCTCGCCCGCTCCCCAGCCATAGGCGGGGTTAAAACCTGCTTCCGGCTCCGAGGTGACAGGCATTGTGATAATCACCTCATCTGACTCTGCCCTTTTTTCTGCCTGACCATCCTGCCCGCCCGCACTGTCCGCCGCGCTGCCGCAAGCACAGACGGTCAGCATCGCTGCCCCGGCCAACGCTATCTGTCGAATATACCTTGTACGTACTTTCTTTCCACTGGGAAACGCCCCGCATATCCTTCTTATCAAATTTTTCCGCTCCTCTCTCCCTGTATGTCTGTCTTTCCTTTCCCACAGACAATGGAGGCTTTTTTCTGAATGATAGATTCCGCTTCCTTCTTCTATTGTCTATGTTACCATCACGCAGAACCGCTCCACAAGCCCCCACAGGGGATATCGGACAGAGGGAAATCAAGGAGTCTGAATCTGAATCTTCACCAGGTCATTTGCCTGTTTTTTTAGATTCTCCCGGTAACTCATCCCCCGGTAGCGCTGTATCTGCTGTGTCGTGCGCCCCATCTGTCCCGCGGTCTGCTCTTTGTCCGCGCCGTAGGCAAACAGATTGAAAGCACAGGTATTTCGCACCGCGTGGGCGCTGTAGGACGGAATCCCCGCCCGCTTTGTGTATTTCTTCATCATGCGGCTGATATACATGGGATTCAGTCTGCGCCTGCTCCGGTTGTAAAACAGGCTCTGACAGTCCTCCCTCTGCGCGAGATATTTCTCTAATACCTTCCAGGCATCCGCGGGAATATAGCAGGGCTCTCTCCTCCCCGCCGGGATAACGTACACCCCGTCATCATACATGGCGAAATCTTCCGGACCATTTAAGGCAATGATTTCACCCGAAGTCAGCCCCGCCCGATACATCAAAGTCAGAATGGTGTATGCCTGCAAATCCTCCTGCGCCGCTCTAAGAAGGGCGTCCATGTGCTCCACGGGCACAGAGCGGGCGAAAGGCGCCTCTTTTACCATATCTTTCAGATAAGGATAGAAAAAATCCTCAAATCCTCTCCCCGCCGTCTCGTCCATCTCCTGTGTAAATGCCGCGAAAGAGTGAAGCTCCCGGAATTTTTTCGTCACCGTCAAGGCTGTAATCTCCCCGCCCTTTACGCGCTCTGTCAAAAAGGCGTGATACGCCTTGACATCCTGCTCTCTTGTCTTAGTGAATGCCTTGTCTGTAAAACGGCAGAACTCCTGAATATCTGACCAGTAGGAGTGGGATGTAGTCTCACTTTTAAAATGCATACAGAATAATTCCCATATTTTGTTGTTGACAAATCCTGCCGTATCGTTTTGGCTCATACAGTTGGCCTCCCCTCGCTTGAGTGTCCCCTTTTCTTTTTGTTAATCATATTTATCATACTATAACATTTCTTATTTGTAAATACAAGTTACTCATCCAACTAAAGGGTATGCTTCCGGCAGAAAAAGAGGTATAATGGATATAATATGTGATTTGTATACTTAGATACACAGGAGGATTCCCATGGAATTTCAGAAACTTTCTTCTCCTTCTCTCAAGGAGCTTTTTATTGAACAGCTGGAGCATATGATACTCTCCGGCAAATTAAAAATTGGAGAAAAGCTGCCGCCGGAACGCCAGCTCGCGGAAATGATGCAGGTGAGCCGCGCTGTGGTAAACGCAGGCATCTCCGAACTGGAGAAGAAGGGCTTTCTCATCGTGCGCCCCAGAAGCGGGACCTATGTCGCCGATTACCGCAGAAAGGGAACTCTGGATACTCTCATGTCCATCATGAAATACAACGGCGGGCGCATCCGCAATGAGGAAATCCGCTCCATCTTTGAGGTCCGCACTGCCCTGGACACTCTGGCGGCGCGTCTGTGTATCGACCAGATTACGGATGAGGAAATCCAGACATTACATGACATCGTGGAACACATCCGCACCTCGGAACATACTTCCGAGGCAATCCAGTATGCCTTTGAATTTCAACACGAGTTCGCCCTTATTTCAAAGAACACACTGCTTCCTCTTATCTTCCAGTCCTTCCGTGCCCCTGTCTTCACCATGTGGGAGCGGTTCTGCGACCTATACGGCATCGAAACGCTCTATCAGAGCAATTACACTATGTGGACATACATCCGGGACCGTGACACGGAAGGCGCTGTGCGCTGCATTGAGCAGACCATGGAAAAATGCATCAGCGGTGACTGGAAGATTTACTATGACTGATACAGCCGGCAGATTTTTCTCCTTTTGTCCGGCCGATACAGCCAGCGGGCTTATCCTGCCCTTAGCTAACTCTGCTCTTCTGCCCTTGCCATCGCCAGCTTGAAATCCTTCTGGTCGGTAAAGATTTCCCGGCGGTAGGGGTTCTTCTTCTGCTCTTTTGCTCTCTTGATGATAACGGCGAGCACCACCACATTGGCGCCCAGCGCCAGAAGCGCCACAATCCCCTGCATCGTCGGGTCTGCCGCTGTAGGTCTCACGGCGGGATTCATCACGCCGTCCGCATAGACGGAGGAAATGGTCGTAAACCGGCTCTCATCCTGGAACAGCGGAAATACCTGGGCGAACATGCACCACAACGCCAGCGTATTGGCGCGGTTCTGTATCCATCCTCCCTTATTCCACAGCGCATTAGCAAAGGTGGGCGCTAAGAGGAGCGCCAGTCCGCAGTACCACGCATGGGTCGGCAGGTTATTGTATGTATACTCAAAGTTCCAGAGGTCATAGGCAATGATGAAGCAGAAAGTCATATCCGGCCACAGCATATCTTTTTTATCCTTTGAGGAATAAATTCCCCACCAGCCTGTCATACAGAGAATATTGAGGATACCGGCGATTCCGTTTACCCAGTTCCACCATCCGCCGTAGAGCCAGACATTCTCCGAGGAGAGCCACCAGCGGTCGCCGTGCTCCGCCAGAGCCATAGCACCGCGGATTCCCGATTCAAAATCGCTGACTACCGCAATCAGGATATTGATTGCTACGATGAGGAACGGAAAAACTTTAAACCACTCTTTCTTTCCGATGCTCCACTTATATTTGAGCATCATAAATCCGATACATCCCGCTGTGGCCGCGTACAGCTTCGCGTAGTGGAACCAGCTGTTCATATGTGTGTACGTGGGATTATTTAACGCCCACTCTGCGCCCTGAGCAGCGCCCACATAAATCGCGATAAAATATACGGTCAAAGCAGCGGGTAAGATAAGGAAACAAAAAATTCCCCCTGCCTTTGTCCTCCTGGCAATCTCATTTGCCAGAATCAGACCTGCAAATACCAGCAGCCAGCCAAATAGCTGCCAGCCCGCATTGTCCCCATAAATTTGAAACAACATCCTTTACTTCCTCCTTTTGATTCTCTTTGTTTTCGGCATATTTCTCAACATGCCTCTATCTCTTTGATATTAAATTCGTTTCCCTGTACAAGCCAGGTATCCTCCCCCGCGCAGTAGGGACAAATTTTCCCGTACTGCGTGGTCTGATATGTCTTTTTGCACCCCTCACAGTAGGTCACGGCGGGGATTTCCTGTGTGATAAGCGCCGCGCCCTTGAGCAGAGGCGATTTGTCCGATGCCCATTTCCAGCAGTCTTTCAGATAATGGTCCACGACCCCGGACACCTCGCCAATCTCCAGCGTCACGCTGGCAACTTCACTCAAATGCTCTTCCTCTCCCACCTTCTCAAGGCTGTCGATGATATGAAACACAATTCCCAGTTCATGCATATGCCTACCTGTCTTTCTTTCCAAAGCGGATTTTCAGTTCCCGTTTGAGCATATAAGGAAGGATTGCCTTCATCTTGTCCTCCGCCTTGTACATCTTGCTGCATTCGGGGTGCTCCCGGTGCAGGTGGATAGCGTCAAATTCACACTTTGTCGTGCAGACGCCGCAGCCAATGCATTTATTCTCATCCACAACCGAGGCGCCGCATCCTAAACATCTCGCCGTCTCCGCCTTCACCTGCTCCTCCGTAAAGGTCTTCTTTACATCGCGGAAAGAATGTGCCGCATCGATGGTCTTATCCACTCCCGGAATCTGTCTGGAGGAGGTATCATATTCTCCCAGCACAATATTGTCCTTGTCAAGCTCCGTAAACTGCCGCCGGTTTCTGCCGATGGTCAGGCTGCTGTGTGGCTGCACATAGCGGTGGATGGAGATGGCGCCTTCTTTTCCTGCAGCGATGGCATCGATGGCAAATTTAGGTCCTGTGTACACATCCCCGCCCACAAAAATATCCGGCTGCGCGGTCTGGTACGTCAGGGAGTCAGCCAGAGCGCAGTCCCCTCTGCCTGTTTCTACTTTGCTTCCTTTTAAGAGGTCACCCCAGAGGATGCTCTGTCCGATACTGAAGAAAACATGCTCGCAGGGTACGGTAATCGTATCCGTCTCATCATACCGGGGGTTAAAATGTCCCGCCTCGTCAAACACAGAGAGACATTTTTTCAAAATAATCCCCGTGACCTTTCCTTCTTCTGTGAGAATTTCCTTCGGTCCCCATCCGCAGCACAGCTCTATTCCTTCTTCCTCTGCCTCGGCAATCTCCTCCGCCGATGCCGGAAGGATTTCTCTGCTCTCCAGGCTGAACATCTGAACGCTGTCCGCCCCACAGCGAACGCTCGTCCTCGCCGCATCGACTGCCACATTTCCGCCGCCGATGACCACAGCTCTCCCCTTTACTTCCACAGACGCTTCCTCACCTGCCTGTTTTAAGAACTCCACTGCGGTTGTAACATTGACTGCATCCGCGCCGGGGATAGGAAGTACTTTTCCGCCCTGGCAGCCGATTGCAATATAAAATGCCTGGTAGCCTTCCGCCCGCAGTTCATCCAGAGTCACATCTTTGCCCACCTCGACACCGCAGCGTATCTGGACACCCATAGCGCGGATGATGTCAATCTCCGCCTCCACCACGTCTTTTTCCAGCTTAAAGGAGGGGATTCCGTACATCAACATTCCGCCGGGGCGCTCATTCTTTTCAAATACAGTAGGCTGATAGCCCTTTTCTGCCAGATAAAAGGCACAGCTAAGCCCCGCCGGACCTGCCCCGATGATGGCAATCTTTTCCGAGAACAGCCTGCCCGTTGTGGGTGGGATAACGGGCGGGATATAGCGCTCCTTTGCGTCTAAATCTTTGCGGGCGATGAATTTTTTCACCTCATCGATTGCCACTGCCTCATCCACCGTTCCTCTTGTACACGCATCTTCACATCTGCGGTTGCACACATGTCCGCACACTGCCGGGAAAGGATTTTCCTTCTTAATGAGCGCCAGCGCATCCCGGTATCTCCCCTGCGCCGCCATCTTCAGATATCCCTGCACCGCAATATGCGCCGGACATGCCGTCTTACAGGGCGCTGTCCCGGTATCGTAGCAGTTGATGCGGTTGTTGTCGCGATAGTCCTCATCCCATTTCTCCGGTCCCCATTTCACACGGTCCGGCAGCTCCTGCTTCGGATAGACCACAGGTCCTTCCTTCGTGCACAGCTTCTGTCCCAGCTTCACCGCACCGGCAGGGCAATATTCCACACAGCGCCCGCAGGCAACACAGTTCTCGCTCTCCACCCGCGCCACATAAGCGGAACGGGATAAATTCGGCGTATTGAAGAGCTGTGAAGTGCGCAGCGCATAACAGACATTCACATTGCAGTTGCAGATGGCAAAAATCTTATTCTCCCCGTCAATATTTGTAATCTGGTGGACAAATCCGTTGTCCTCCGCCCGCTTCAGGATATCCATCACTTCGTCGTATGTAATATATCTTCCGCCCTTGTTGGTCTCCACCACGTAATCTGCCATATCCCCGACTGCGATGCACCAGTCGTCCGGGTCATCCGCACACCCCTCGTCGAAGGTCTTCCTGGACATACGGCAGGAACAGGGGCTTGCCGCGTATTTGCCGTCATACTTTTTCAGCCAGTGGGAAATGTGCTCAATGTCCGCGGACTGATTTTCCATCTCAATCGCCTTCTCCACCGGAATGACATGCATGCCGATTCCTGCTCCTCCGGGCGGCACCATGGGCGTCACCTTCTCCAGAGGAAGCCTGGACATCCGTTCAAAGAAACGCCCCAGCTCCGGGTGTTCCTCCAACTGCTTTTTATTCATATTCGTAAATTCCGCACTTCCCGGCACAAACATCGGCAGGACATATTGCTTCTCCCTCTGGGGATTCTCCCAGTTGTATTCCAGAAGTCCCACCAGACACATCTCATTGAGGAGCGCTTCCAGTTCCTTTTCCTCCTTCTTTGTCACAGCCAGAAGCTGTTTGAAGGTCATAGGCTTTCTCACCTTCATCTTCAAAGCCACTTCCGCCATCTCGTCCGTGACCACGCAGGCAAGTCCCCAGTATTCGGGGTCATCCACTGTCACCTTGTGTCCGATGCGGTCTGTAATCATCTGCCCCAGTTTCAATATAAGCGTACGCTCTTCACTCATCTCTCTTCCCTCCTATTCCTAACTCTCTCTCCAGGCGTCTGCCTGTTCTTTCAGCCATTTGCACCAGGCGTCCACTCCCTCTCCGGTCTTCGCGCAGATGGGGAAAATCTTTGCTTTTGGATTCCGCATGTGGATGTTCTCTCTGCACTTTTCCATATCAAAATCAAAATACGGGAGCACATCTGTCTTGTTGATGAGCACCACATCGCACACAGAAAACATCAGCGGGTACTTGAGAGGCTTGTCGTCCCCCTCGGGCACACTTAAAATCATGGCATTTTTCACCGCTCCTGTGTCAAACTCCGCCGGACAGACAAGATTTCCCACATTCTCCAATATCGCCAGCTCCACATCACCAGTTTCAAGTCCTTCAAGCCCCTGCAGCGTCATATCCGCATCCAGGTGGCACATGCCTCCGGTATGCAACTGAATCGTCTTAACCCCTGTCTTGGAGATTGTCTGCGCATCCACATCGGAGTCGATATCTGCCTCCATCACGCCTATCTTAAATTCATCCTTCAGTTTATCGATGGCAGCAAGCAGTGTGGTCGTCTTCCCTGCCCCCGGTGACGCCATGAGATTCAAGAGAAAAACCTTCTTTTCTTTTAACATCTTTCTCACTTCCTGCGCGCGCCTGTCATTGTCCGCAAATACGCTCTGCTTGATTTCCAGAACTTTAAATTCTTTCATTCTTCCGCCCTTTCTCGTCTGGTATATCCAGATTTTGTTATCTTTTTATCATTATACTGGTTTGTATAATTTTTGTCAATTCATTCCCATTTTGCTGTGCAATTTATCTCCATTTTTTCATTTTTATCTGCTTTTATATCCTGTTTTTCAATTTGGTATGTGGTATAGCCAATTCCATTTGTTTTTTCTTTCACTTGGTAAGTCCGTACTGAGTCGATATTCGTAGAATATTTACATAGTAACAAAATATACTGCACAGATTGTTCATTCATCCAGCCAACAACAATAATGCTGACTGTGGTCGAATATGATTCTTGGCATATCGTCTATATCAAATTTCCTCTGTATTTCCGGCAAGAAGTTCGGCGAAATATGCGGACTCATATAAATAACCGCTTTTTTCAGTCTTGTGATTTCCACACGCCCTCGCGGAAAATAGTTATACGGTTTATTGCATCCCTTTGGGCAAACCGATTCCCACAGCTTTTCATGATTGTAGGTATCACCGGATTTTGAAGTTCCCTCAGAATAGGTTCCGTCAAAAGGAAAAGCCAACAGTTCTTCGCCAATGACCCAGAAAACACCTTTTTTCGGTACGGTATAATGACTCATGTCTCCCTCCCCCTTTTCTATCTACATTGTAGCGTTTGCCATGTACCGAAAAAAGCCCATCTCTTGCTCTATAATACAGACAAAACGAAAACCAAGGAGGATTTTACGATGGATGAAAATATTTACGTCAGTATGTCTGTCTCGGCATCTCTGCATTGGGATAAAAATTGGATTTTGCGGCTGGGCGAAAGCAGACCGGAGCTGCTGCTCTTTTACAGCCACAAGGTCACTGACGAAATCACGGAAACCTGTCTGAGTCAATGGTATCCCTGTCGATTTGAGGTGGATGGTATGACATACACCTCCGCCGGGCAGTATATGATGGCAGAAAAAGCGAAGCTGTTCGGTGATAATAAAACCAGAACCGAAATTCTGAACACTTCCAATCCCGGAAAATGTAAAGTACTCGGACAAAAGGTAAAAAATTTCAGCAAAGCTGTTTGGGATGAAAATAAGGAAAATATTGTAATGAAAGGCAGCAATGCAAAATTTATGCAAAACAGCGCTTTGAGAACCTTTCTGCTTTCTACTGGTGACAAGGTGTTGGTGGAAGCCAGTCCCACCGACCGTATTTGGGGTATCGGTCTTGGCAAAAACAATCCGGACGCGCTCGACCCGACAAAGTGGAGAGGAAAAAATCTGTTGGGATTTACTTTAATGAATACGAGAGACTGGATTGCTTTTTTGGATTACTTCGGGGAGTTTGATGAGGATGAAGAATATGAGAATGACGGGAAAAACAAAATTACGGAGGAGACGGAATGAATATTTATGAATTTATCAATTCCAAAGATATCAAAGAACATTGTGAGAAAATCGGACACATATTCAACACAATGGAATGCGCTTATCTGATTTATCAGAGTCAAAATCATACGCTGCCTGAAAAATCTTCCGCATGGAAAAAGCTGATTGAATCTATGCCGGATATGGTAATTGAAGAACGGATAAACTGTCCGCATTATGACAGCCTGCATGATTTTTTACGGCGGTATATAGCGCTGGAGAACCGCTTGCTGACAGAGTTTTTCCGGGAAGAAACGGATTCTGTATATCAATTTGACGCCTTATATGCTACTGATAATGACAGCCCATATTACGGATACGAAGCAGGTGAATGCGTATATCGGTCTTTTTCAGGCGGACTTGCTGCCGAAAAAGAAAATATTGCCGAATCATGGGATAATCTTTTGGATTTTTCGGTTGTCAAAAAGAAAATCAGTACAACCCCACTTGAAAAGCCGTATGAAATCCGAATTCGTTTCAATAAAAGCGGTGTCCCTCTTGAAATCGTCAGCAGTAAAAACATAATTTCTGAGAATGAATTTGATTTATCCTTTTCATTTAAAGGAATGTGGATTGATGTCCCCACTCCGTTTCAAAAGGGAGATATTGTATTCACCAATCATCAAAAGTCAGGCGTTGTACCGAATCCATTTGTTCTGACCTGTTTATGTACGGATAAAGAAACCGAACCTGACAAAAAGACATTCAAAAGGCTCTCAGAAAAAGGAGACTCTTCTGATATGTTTGCATACGGTTATCGTTTATTGGAGTCAGACGGAAAAATTTGGTATGAATGCGACCATGATTATCTGAGTCTTGAATACTTCCGCGGAGATTTAAGCGGCGGGCGGCGGGTCCTCAAAGTAATCCAGGCTTATTATCAAAATAAACTCGATATCAACGGATGTATGATAGCCTACCATTATATTTTAACCGACGAGCACCTGAAACAGCAGAAGAAAAGAAATTCCTACTTGTTGGAGCTTATCGGTCTTTGAAAAAACGAAACGGAGGAAACATAAGCTATGATTTATGCAATGTCCGATCTGCACGGCTGTTATAATAAATTTCTCGGAATGCTGGAAAAAATTCATTTTTGTGAAGAGGACACGCTGTATATTCTCGGCGATGTAGTGGACAGAGGCCCGGACGGAATCAAGCTGCTGCTTGAATTAGCGGAGCGCAAAAATATAATTTGTCTGCGGGGGAATCATGACCATACCGCTTTCCGGATGCTGAACTATCTGAAATCTTGTGTGGACTCCCCTTTGGCGAACCGGCTGATTGAGGTTTGTCATCTGTGGCTTTTGGACGGCGGCTATCCCACCTTTGAAGCATTTAGAGAACTTGATGAACAGCATAAGAAAAAGGTGCTTGTCTATCTCAATTCATTTCCGATTTTTGATGAAATCACCGCAGCAGGCCGCAGTTTTTTTCTTTCTCATACCGGACCGGAAAAGGAAAAAATGCAAAATTTTGATTTGTGCCGGATGAACGATTTTTTAATCGGAGAAATCGAATATGAAAAGGTTTATTTCAGCGATAAATTTTTTGTGTCGGGGCATACGCCTATCGGTCTGATTGATGAAACATACAGAGGACGGATTTATCAGAAAAATAATCACATCGCTATTGACTGCGGAGCTGTTTTCGGAAACCCACTCGGATGTATCTGCCTGGATACTTTGGAAGAATTTTATTACAACGATACAGGAAAGTGAACCTATGATTTATTTTACTGGCGATACCCATTTTTATCGGCAATCACAACAGTTCGTGGATGCAAAACTCAACCCTCAGTTTGAGGCGAACAAAAGCAGATAGGAGGATTTCATTATGATTTATGTCAAAATAATTGTATCGTTTCCCAAAAGCGAGCCGGAACTAAATAGCGGCTCCGAGCGGGATAATAGAATGATGATTCGGTCAAAAGCACAGCAGTTCCGGATACAGACCGATGAGTATAACGCTGAAAATCCCGATACATATGTTTTTTTGTCATCACTTCTTGACAATAAATGCTACATAGGCGCTTTTGGTAAAGAAACAATCGAAAAACAGCAGATTGTTTCCTATCTCGATTGTATCGGTCAAAAGCATACGGATATCCGTCTTATGGAAATCACTTTTGATGCCATATTCTCCATGCTGAATACTGCGCAGCGTAATTTCTTCGTGGAGGATGATGCGGAAGTTTTAGAAAGATTAAACTTGGATCGACTGGCAAGAAGAACTTCCAGGTTTACAGAAATTGTTCTGACCAATATGCCCTCAAAAGCCGTTATGCTAAAAACGGCAGAAGATACTTTATCCTCATCGCTGAAAGACGAAATCGGGCGCATTTTTCAGTATCCGTCAGGCATTGAATTTATCGGTCATCCGGTTCACTACATCATTGAGACGGATTCTTTTGAGAAAAGCCGCAAATTATTTGAGATTTTACTTTCTGCGCTCTATCGTGCTAATCGGCTTCAAAATCGCCGATATGCCGTTATCAACATTTCAAATCATGTGTATGGTTCGGAATATATACAGCTATGCCGCAGCAGCATTGGTGGTGCGGTCGTGCTGAATTATACCGTTGGCGATGCTGAAGAAAGTGAATTTGCAGATGATAGGCTTGAAAATCTGAAAACGAGCATTGATAAGCTGAAAGAATTTCAGAATGAAACTCTGGCGATTATCTGTCTTCCGAAAGCCTGCAACAAAATAAAAGACATCCTGTTCGGTATTGCTGGAAACTGCACCTTTGTGGAAATCAAAGAAGATGTTGTGTTTGGCGACAGGGCAAAGAACTATCTGCGGCAACAGGCTAAAAGTAAAAAGATAACGCCCGACCGTACACTTTACCAGGAGGTAACAGACAGTAAAACAGGATTTTCTTCCTCAGAGCTTGACAGCATTTTTGAAAATTGGCTGAACACCATGCTGAAAACCAAAGTTTACCCGCAGTATGCCGAACTACAAAGTGCTAAAAGGCAGATAGCTGAAAAAAAGCCGGATGGCAGCGCTTATGAGGAACTGCAGAAGATGGTAGGTCTGCAAAACGCCAAAAGGATGGTTGACCGAGCGCTCAATTACTATAAGGCACAACAGTTGTTCAAGGATAGAGGTATGCAGACAGAACATCCCGCCATGCATATGGTCTTTACCGGTAATCCCGGCACGGCAAAAACAACCGTGGCAAGGCTGTTCGCAAGAGTGATGAAAGAAAACGGTCTGTTGTCCGAAGGCAGGCTGTACGAGGTCGGCCGCGCTAATTTGGTTGGGAAATATGTTGGGTGGACAGCGCAGATTGTAAAGGAAATATTTGAAAAGGCAAAGGGCAGCGTGCTGTTTATCGATGAAGCCTATTCCCTTCTCGATGACCGCAGCGGAATGTTCGGTGACGAAGCCATCAATACCATTGTGCAGGAAATGGAAAACCATCGGGAGGATATTGTTGTCATCTTTGCGGGCTATCCGAACGAAATGGACCAGTTCCTTTCCCGCAATCCGGGACTTCGTTCCCGTATCGCCTTTCATATTCCGTTTGAGGACTACACTGCAGAGGAATTATACCGCATTGTCGAGTTGATTGCCGGAAAAAGCGGGTTAACTTTTGCAGAGGGCATAAAAGAAAAACTGCTGCCGGTTTTCCGCTCGGCAGCAGAACAGGATGATTTCGGAAATGGTCGCTTTGCCCGCAATCTGCTGGAACAGGCAAAGATGAAGCAGGCAGACAGATTGCTCCAAATAGAGTTCGATTCCGTAACCAAGGACGATGTCACCACGCTTCTGCCGGAGGACTTTGAACTGCCGCCAATGAAAAAAGCACAAAAGCAACGAATTGGATTTATCTTTTGAAAAGAATAAAAATTTTCAATCTTAATTCGAAAGCGAAATTTCCTTATACATTATAAACAATGAACTGTACTTAAAAAGTTTGTAAAATACTATTAAATGCGATAAAATAAAATTAAATGATATCGGAGGGTTGATACAATGTATACCGAGCAGCCAAAAAAGCTGATGATTATTAATATTCTGGATATTCTCCGACGATACACCGACAAAAACCACCGTCTCAGTCAAAAGGAAATTGCGAAAATTCTGCAGCAGGAATACCATATGAAAGCCGACCGCAAGGCAGTAAAGCGCAATCTGATGAATCTGATTGACTTTGGCTATGATATCGAATACAGCGAAACCATCCGTATGGTGCCGAACGCTCAGACCGGGCATTTGGAAGAAAGCTATATTCTCTCGGATTTTTATTTGCGCCGGGAATTTGATGATTCGGAACTGCGGCTGCTGATTGACAGCCTGCTTTTTTCCAAACACATCCCCTACAGCCAATGCAAGACACTGGTGGAAAAGCTGGAGGGACTGTCCAACATTTATTTCCGCTCCCGGGTGAAGCATATTGCCACCCTGCCGGAGGATAAAGCGGATAACAAGCAGATTTTTCTCAATATTGAGCTGCTGGATGAAGCCATCACCCATAACCGTAAAGTGGTTTTTAAATATACTGAATACGGAACAGATAAAAAATTACATTATCGTAAACGCCCTGACGGAAGTGAGCGGGAATATACCGTTACTCCTTATCAGATGGCGGCAAAAGAGGGGAAATATTATCTCATTTGTAATTACGATAAATATGACGATATTTCCAATTACCGGCTTGATCGTATCCGGGAGTTAAAAATATTGGAGGAACCGGGAAAACCTTTTGAAGCTTTGCAAGGTGCGAACAGGCAGCGTCTGAATCTTGCGGAGTATATGCAAGAACACATTTATATGTTTTCCAGCGAAACTGTGTGGGTAAAATTTCGTATTACCAAGTCAATAATCAGCGATGTAATAGACCTTTTCGGAAAAGATATCACATTATCGGATGAAGATGAAACTGGTGTAACCGTGACCGCTTATATTAACGAAATGGCAATGGAGCAGTTTGCTAAAGTTTATACACCGGATGTCATCATACTGGAACCACAGAAATTAGCAGACAGAGTAAGAAGCTGTCTGGAAGAAGCGGTACGAAAATATATGGAAAACAAAGGAGAAACCAGCAAATGAGCGATAAGGCGCGTATCCGCAAATTTTGCGATGAATTTGCAGAATTATGGAAAGAGAACATGAAGAATAAGAAAGGCGATTAAAATGAAATTTAATTATTATACAGAAAACAGCGATTTACTTTCCAAAGAAGAGTTTGTCTCATACTATAATGCTCGATACTTTACGGATTGTGCAGCTAAGGTTACATATAAAACCGATGCGGGAAAAAACCGCTCTGTTGGAAAGTCTTCCAGGTTCGTAGAGAATATAATTGAGGCAATTTTGAAAAAAGAGCCAAAAGATTTTACCTGCTCTGATGTGGCTTTAATGCTTGCTTGGAAAATAGGAAAAATCACCCATGCGCAATCTGAAAAAGAAATCACACTGCACAGAGGCTGGAAAGAAACACTCGGTGAATATTCTGAATCTGAAGGCTTCAACTCATGGAACGGCGAACCCATCAAACGATTTGGTAACAAAAGTCCTATTACTATTGATATAAAGGGAATCACAAATTACTTGCATGAAAATGGACAGCGATTAAACGATTGGGTAGGAAACGGTAATATAGAACTGGCACTCAATGCGTTAAGACAGCAGCCGTGGCAAGGTATTGGAACGGTGTATTTGATTACCTTATTGTATTTTGCCACAAATCATCAGCATCCCGGAAAATGCCCGATTTATGACCGTTTTGCTATGAGGGCTCTTTTGGCAATTAATGGCGATAAAAAAATTGGCGATGCTGTAAATTGCGGAGAATTGCCAGATAAAAACAGCAAAAACTTTTCCGAGACAGTTGGGGGAAAAATGAAGCAATATATCAATCTTATTTATGGCATTTTCGGTGAGGAATACAATACTAATCGTGATACAGACCGTGCACTGTGGGTTTACGGCCA
Source organism: uncultured Ruminococcus sp. (assembly GCA_900541505.1). Taxonomy (GTDB): domain Bacteria; phylum Bacillota; class Clostridia; order Lachnospirales; family Lachnospiraceae; genus Mediterraneibacter. The sequence continues at coordinate 19,882 of UQKK01000010.1, read as the reverse complement.
TTTGTTTAAAGACTCTTCAAATATAAAAAAGTGCTGACAACATTTTTCTGTAGTTAATCAGGGACTCGAAGTGATTCAGGTCCCTGATATTTTCTAACGGATAAAGTTCGTCTTCTGCGGCTCCTCGGTTTCCGGCAGCCCGTACTTCTCTTTTCCGAGCGCGATACTCTTCATGAGGAATGCCATGTTCCGCGCAAGGGTGCGCATCATCTGCAGTCCCTCTCCATCTCCCTGTGCCTCGCCCGCTGCGCTTCCGTGGATGCCATTCCAGTACTGCCCTGCCGCAACCGGCATGCCCGAAATCGTAAAATATTTGTTCAGCTCATCAAAGGTGGCGGACAGTCCGCCTCTTCTGGCTGCCACCACACTGGCGCCGACCTTCATTGTCTTATTGATTTTTGAACTGCTGTAGAACAGTCTGTCCAAAAATGCGATAAGCGTGGCATTGGCGGAAGCATAATATACCGGACTTCCCAGTACCAGACCGTCGCACTCTGCCAGCTTTTGCGCCGCCTCGTTCACGATGTCGTCAAACACGCACTTCCCTGTCTTTTTGCAGGAAGCACAGGCGATGCAGCCCCGAATGTCCATTTTCCCTATCTGCAGAATCTCCGTCTCTATCCCTTTTGCCTCAAAAACCTTCTCCATCTCCCCCAGAGCAATGGCGGTATTGCCGTTCACCCTGGGACTTCCGTTAATCATTAAAACCTTCATCATAGACCCCCTAACTGACAAAAATTATATATTGAAGATTGACAGCTCTTTTCTCATACTGTCCGAATAGATACTCATTATCACACTTTCCCATACATAGGCTAATTCTTTTTTTATTTTTTGTCAACATCTTATACATAAATTATCACCCGCAACACTAAAAGTTATATTTTTCATTCCATGATTGAAATAATATAACTTTTATGATATTGTGTTGATACAGAGAAGAGGTGAAATAATGTCTGAAAATGAGCTGAATTCTATCATAGCACGCAACATTACAAAACAACTTAAACTAAACAATAAGACACAGGGCGAACTTGCTAAATATATGGGCGTTTCCCAAGCTACTGTTTCTAATTGGTGTAAAGGTGTTAAAATGCCCCGCATGTCGAAAATAGATATGATATGTAATTATTTCAATATTAAATATTCGGATTTAATGAATGAAAAACTGGTCCATTTGGCCTCGCACAAAGGTGTTATTATCAATATTTACAGCAGAATCGCCACTGGTCTAACTTTGGGAATGGCTGAGGATATTATTGATGCAGAGGAAATCTCCGCAGAGATGGCTCAAACCGGGAAATTCTTCGGGCTGAAAATAAAGGGTGACAGTATGACCCCAACAATTTGTAATGGGGATGTTGTAATTGTCCGCCGGCAAGATGACGCAGAAAACGGAGATATCGTGATTGCTGCCATTAATGGGGCTGAAGCGACCTGCAAAAGACTTCGTAAATATAAAGAGGGTATCGAATTGGTCTCAATCAACCCAGGGTATGATACCTTTGAATTTAGTAATAAAGATATCATCAAAAAAACTGTAAAAATTATAGGAAAAGTTGTTGAATCAAGAAGGAAATTTTAAAATTTAGTCACTGCATTGATGATATAAGCGAAAAGAGAGGTGGCGCATTCACACATGTCACAAAAGAAAATTGGTGAATTCACCCAGAAGATAATAGATATATTAGGACTGAATATACACTGCGGGACACCAATTTATATTGGTAACTCCAACATAGAACATATCAAGTCACGCCACCCTTATGAATATGAAAAATACTTTTGTGACATTGAAGATATTATAAGGTCTCCTGATTATATCGGACAAAATCCCCACGACTCTTCCATTCTTTTTGTCCGTCTGTACGAGATATGTGGTGAATATATTCGTGTGGCTGTAAAAATCAGTCCCCATGGTAATTATTATGCAAAAACTCTTCATTTATTAAGTACGTGCAACGCAGAGCGATATATCGAAAAAGGCACATTGAAGAAGCTTGACAAATAAATAAAATATTGTATAATTGGTTTCATAAAGTATAGACTATATTGAATGAAAGCAGAGGACGGAACAGGCGGCCGTCACCCTAGTTGGAGATGTGGGAATGTCACCCCACCTATTTCATTCAAAGCGTAAAGACCTCGTAGCAATATGGGGTCTTTTACTTTGCCAATCTGTCTATACAGACCTGGATATCAAATATCACAGAAACGATATCTAAAAAACAGAGGAGCCAGACTTCTCATCCGACTCCTCCATAATTATCAAAGATTAACGTTTTTACGCTATTTCTTAAAATTTCCCAGCCTTTGCTGCTTCCTCAATGCTTACCGCAACAGCTACTGTCATTCCGACCATCGGGTTGTTTCCTGCGCCGATGAGACCCATCATCTCTACGTGAGCCGGAACGGAAGATGAACCTGCAAACTGTGCATCAGAGTGCATACGTCCCAGAGTATCTGTCATACCGTAGGAAGCCGGACCAGCTGCCATGTTGTCCGGGTGAAGTGTACGACCTGTACCACCGCCGGAAGCAACGGAGAAGTATTTCTTTCCTGCCTCTACGCACTCTTTCTTGTAAGTACCTGCTACCGGGTGCTGGAAACGTGTGGGGTTTGTAGAGTTTCCTGTGATAGAAACATCAACGCCCTCTTTCCACATGATTGCCACACCTTCACGAACATCATTTGCTCCGTAGCAGTTTACTTTGGAGCGAAGTCCATCGGAATAGGAAGTTCTGGAAACTTCTTTTAATTCTCCTGTATAGTAGTCATAGTCTGTCTGCACATAAGTAAATCCGTTGATTCTGGAAATAATCTTCGCTGCGTCTTTTCCCAGACCATTGAGGATGACACGCAGAGGTTTCTTGCGGACTTTGTTCGCTTTCTCCGCGATACCGATAGCACCCTCCGCTGCCGCGAAAGATTCGTGACCTGCCAGGAACGCAAAGCAGTCTGTCTCTTCCTCGAGAAGCATCTTTCCTAAGTTTCCATGTCCCAGACCTACTTTTCTCTGGTCTGCAACGGAACCCGGGATACAGAATGCCTGAAGTCCCTCACCGATTGCTGCCGCCGCGTCTGCCGCTCTTGTACATCCTTTTTTGATAGCGATAGCCGCGCCTGTGATGTAAGCCCAGCATGCGTTCTCAAAACAGATAGGCTGGATTCCCTTAACCTGGTTGTAAACATCCAGTCCGGCATCTTTTGTAATCTTCTCTGCTTCTTCCAAAGAAGCGATGCCGTAGCTGTTCAATACTTCATTGATTTTATCAATTCTTCTTTCATATGATTCAAATAAAGCCATTTATATATCCTCCTGATTATTTCTTGAGATTGTGTCCTCACATTTCGCTTAGCTTATCGCGAAGCTCGCGAACTTATGTCCGCTCGTGCGCGTTGCGCCCTCACCGCCTGCCGCAATCATCCGGTCCATGCGTATGAGACCGTCTGCTTTACGTCTAACGCAATCATCCGGTCTCATACGCATGGACCGTCTGCTTTACGTCTGCCGTCTCGCTCCGCTTATCGCGCCTATTCTTTACGCGGGTCGATAATCTTCACTGCGTCATCCACACGGCCATACTGTCCTTTTGCTTTCTCCCACGCATCGTTCGGTGTATCGCCTGCTTTGATGAAATCAGTAAATTTGCCGAGGCTTACGAACTGGTATCCGATGATTTCATTGTTCTCATCCAGTGCGATACCTGTCACATAACCCTCTGCCATCTCAAGGTAACGAGGACCTTTTGCCAGTGTTCCGTACATTGTACCAACCTGGGAACGCAGTCCTTTTCCGAGGTCTTCCAGACCTGCTCCGATTGGCAGTCCGTCTTCGGAGAACGCGCTCTGTGTTCTTCCGTAAACAATCTGCAGGAACAGTTCTCTCATTGCTGTATTGATTGCATCACAGACAAGGTCTGTGTTCAACGCCTCTAAAATAGTTTTTCCCGGAAGGATTTCAGAAGCCATAGCAGCGGAATGTGTCATTCCTGAACATCCGATAGTCTCAACCAGTGCTTCCTGGATGATACCGTCTTTGACATTCAGAGTCAGTTTACATGTTCCCTGCTGCGGAGCACACCAGCCTACGCCGTGTGTCAGACCGGAAATATCTTTCACTTCCTTAGCCTGTACCCATTTTGCTTCTTCCGGAATCGGAGCTGGTCCGTGATTAGCACCCTGAGCCACCGGACACATCATTTCTACTTCATGTGAATAAATCATGTTAAAACTCCTTTCAAATATGTATGATTTTCTTCCTATAGAGCGTTCCCGTTGTATGCCAAACGCCGTATAGCATAATTTTCTCATAATTTTCGACATTCGTCAATCGGTACTTTGTACAAGTTTTTAACAAACTTGTCCCCGTTTTTATCCCTGTTTTCCCAGCGCTTCTTTGAGCATCGCAAGGGCTGTCCGCACTGTTTGCAGCCGGTTTTCCATGCGGCTTCCCGAAAAACGACATTCTTTTACCGTCACCTGCCCCTTTACAAAGCATCCGATATACACAAGACCCACCGGTTTTTCCTTGCTCCCGCCTCCGGGTCCCGCGATTCCTGTGGCGGATAGTGCCGCGTCAGCCCCTGCTCTCTTCGCCGCACCGCATGCCATCTCCCGCGCTGTCTCCTCACTCACCGCACCGTAACGCTCAAGGGTTTCATGGCGCACGTAGACCAGCCGCTCCTTCGCCTCATTGGAGTAGGTCACATATCCTTCATTTAAAACATCCGAAGCCCCCGCCACATTGACAAGAGTCCCGGCAATCAGCCCTCCGGTGCAGGACTCGGCTGTGGTGACTGTCATATGCTGCGCCAGGAGAAGTTCCACCACTTCCTCTTCCAACAGTTTTTCACTTGCCTGTTCCCGCGCTGTTTCTGTCTGACATTCACCTGAAACCATCTTCTCATTGGGAGTCATCTTCTACATCCCTCCCTGGGTAAGGACCTGTTTATTCTTCACAATATAATCCACCAGAGAAATGATGGTGAGTGCCAGGGCAATCCAGATGAGCGCTTCCCCGATGATATCGAAAACGCCGCCGAAGTCTGCGATGAGCACAATTATCATCGCCATCTGGAATACGGTCTTAAATTTTCCCCAGTAGCTGGCAGCGATGACAATGCCGTTATCCGAAGCCACCAGACGGAAACCGCTGATGATAAACTCTCTGGCAATGATGACGATGACGATTCCCGCAGAGAGCTTTTCCTGCGGAATCAGACAAATCATCGCCGAGCAGACTAACAGCTTGTCCGCCAGGGGATCCATGAATTTCCCGAAATTTGTCACCAGATTATATTTTCTGGCAATTTTTCCGTCCAACATATCCGTCAGGCTGGCGATGACAAAGAGCGCCAGGGCAATCCACTTATTTGCCGCTCCTCCCACGTCCGTGAGCATGAAAAATACGAAAAACGGAACCATGATTACACGTAATACAGTCAGTTTGTTTGGCAGATTCATTCTACTAATCCTCCTATCAAATCATAATCCACAGCGCCAGTCACTTTGACCTTTGCAAAATCTCCGGACAAAAGTTCAGCGTCCGTATTGATAAAAATCAGTCCGTCCACATTGGGCGCATCCCGGTAGGTCCGCCCCACATAGGCGTTCTCATCGGCTACTTTTCCTTCCACCATCACCAGGACTTCTCTTCCCACCATATGTTCGGCGTTATCGAAGGCAATCTCCTGCTGCAGCTCCATAAGCTCCGCCTGCCTGTCCAGTTTGACCTCCTCGTCAATCTGTCCGGGCATTGCTGCTGCCGGTGTATCCTCCTCCGCAGAATAGGTAAACACGCCGAGACGGTCAAACTCCATCTCATCCACAAACTCCATGAGCTCCTCATGCTGCTTTTGCGTCTCTCCCGGAAATCCGGTAATCAATGTGGTGCGCAGGCAGATATCCGGTATCTCCCTTCGCAGCCGTCCTATGATATCGATAAGCTCCGCCTTGGATGTCCTGCGCCCCATGCGCTTTAACACCTCGTCGCTGGCATGCTGGATTGGAAGGTCCAGGTAATGACAGATTTTCTTTTCCTCCTTCATCACTTGAATAAGCTCCGGGGTGATTTCCTCCGGGTAACAATAAAGAATTCGTATCCAGTAAAGACCGCTGATACGGCACAGCCTGCGCAAAAGCGTGGGCAGCATCTTCTCCCCGTATAAATCCTTTCCGTAGAGCGTGGTCTCCTGCGCTACCAGGATGAGTTCCTTCACCCCCTGGTCGGCAAGATTTTCCGCCTCTTCTACCAGCCGTTCCATAGGCACACTGCGGAAGTTCCCGCGGATTTTGGGGATGATGCAGTACGTACAGTGCTTATCGCACCCCTCTGCAATCTTTAAGTACGCGTAGTGTCCGCCTGTGGTTACAAGGCGCTTTGTATCCACCAGCGGCAAGGCATCTGTATCCTCCAGGATAACCTCGCTCTTTCCTTTAAGTGCCTCCTCCACAGCGTCCAAAATCTTATCGTAGGCGGTCACGCCCAGCACCACATCCACTTCCGGTATCTCGTCCAAAATCTCCTGGCGGTACCGCTGGGCAAGGCACCCGGTCACCACCAGAGCCTTTAACTTCCCGTCCTGCTTGTATTTTGCCATCTCCAGGATATTCTCAATACTCTCTTCCTTGGCATCGTGGATGAAGCAGCAGGTGTTGATGACAATGATGTCCGCCTCTGTCTCGTCATCTGTCATCTGATACCCTTTTGAGGCGAGAAGCCCCAGCATCACTTCCGTATCCACCAGGTTCTTGTCACACCCCAGAGAGATAAACAATATCTTCATCTTTGCCTCCTTGTTCCCTTTACAGTGTAAAGGACAGGCTACCGTATGTACACCTGTCCCTCTTTTTTGTACTGGCGACGAGCCAAAGTCCGGGCTTGCCCGAGACCTTGGCGACCGCTTACAATCCCGGAATGTGCCGTTTGGCACTTCCGGTGATTATTCTTCTGCATTTTCCGCGATAATCTTTAATTTTCCTTCATTCAGTTCTTCGATTGCAATGGAAAGCGGCTTCTCGCCATCCTTTGTGCGAACGAGCGCCGGGTCTCCGTCGATAATCTGTCTCGCCCTCTTAGATGTTGCGAGCACGATAGAATATCTGCTGTTGACAATCTTTGTCTCTCCTTCTTCCACGTCTTTATTAACCACTTTCATCAAATCTGTATAAGATGGGTGCAGCATATTTTCTTACTCCTTTCAAACTGTGAATTTCTTTAACTCCTGCTGAATGTTCTCAATAAATGCAGCGTTGCGGCTGCTGCGCATATGTTCCGCCTGGATGATTTCATGCATCTGCTCTGCGCACGTCTGCAAATCATCATTGATAACCAGATAGTCGTAGAGTTCCATCCCTTCTGCCTCCTCCGATGCGCGGCGCAGCCGGGAGGCAATGACATCCATCGTCTCCGTCCCTCTCTTTAAAAGACGCTGTTTTAATTCTTCCGCGGAGGGCGGGGTCACGAACAAAAGCAGGGTATCCGGGAACTTCTCCTTTACCTTCAGAGCGCCCTGAATCTCAATCTCCAGAATCACATCCTTGCCGGATACGAGCATCTTCTCCACATACTCTTTTGGTGTCCCGTAATAATTTTCCACATACTTAGCATACTCTATCAGTTCCTCTTTCGCAATCATTTTTTCAAATTCCTCTTTTGATTTGAAAAAATATTCCTTTCCCTCCTGCTCGCCCTCACGCGGCGCGCGGGTGGTTGCGGAGACGGACAATGCGTATGTCTCCTCGTATCTGGCTACCAGCTCTTTCATCAATGTTCCCTTCCCGGCTCCGGAAAAGCCGGAAACAACTATCAGGATTCCTTTTTCTCTCATATCCTCAACCTATACCTTTTTATTCCTTCTATTTTTTATTTCTTCCACTTTTTATTTCTTTTGTTAATTTCTTCTCTTTTTTATCTGACCGCTCTACTCGATATTCTGTATCTGCTCGCGGATTTTTTCAATCTCCGTCTTCAGACCAATGGCATAGTTGGACACTTCCAGGTCGTTTGCCTTGGATAAAATCGTATTCGCCTCGCGATTCATCTCCTGGGCGATAAAATCCAGCTTCCTGCCGATGCCTTCCTTTTCATCAAGTGTCGTCCGCATGTGCGCGACATGGCTTTTGAGTCTCACCACTTCCTCGTCCGTGCAGATTTTATCAGCAAAGAGAATCACTTCCGCTGCGATGCGGCTCTCCTCAATCTGACTGTCAGCGAGCAGTTCTTTGACCTTGTCCTCCAGCTTTTGTCTATACTCTGCCATAATCTGCGGGGAACGTTCTTCCACGGAGGAGATAAGTGTTTCCATTCCATCTAACTTGTCCAGGATATCTCTCTTTAAGTTCTCCCCTTCCGCGCTCCGCGTCTCAACAAACTGTTCAAACGCCCCGGTGAGAGCCTCTTTCAGCCCGCTCCAGAGCTCTTCTTCGTCCTCACACTGCTCCTCCAGCGTCAGAACCTCCGGGTATCGGGACAGGGTGGAAACCTTGACGTCATTTTCCAGAGAAAATTCTTCCTCCATCTGCCGCAGGTATTTCAAGTATTCACCTGCCAGCGCCGCATTATACTTCAGCGCTCCCTCCCCTTCGGAGAGATTCTCATAAGTGATGAAAATATCCACCTTTCCGCGGTTCGCGTACTGTTTTAAGAGATTCCGGATTGCCGTCTCGAAGAAATTCAGCTTCTTCGGCATACGGATATTCACATCCAGATAACGGTGATTCACACTCTTTAACTCCACCGTATATTTCCGGGAATCCTTTTGTCTCTCACATCTTCCATAACCGGTCATACTCTTTATCATATCATTCATCCTCTGTTTTCATAATCTAAACTATTATACATCGCCCGCGGGCACGCGGTCAACCTCTCAAGACCCTCTTTTCCTTTCAGGAACGCTTTTTCTGATGAAAAAATTCCCCGCTTGTGGTATCATTTGTAAGGAATGTAAAAATACGCATAAAGCGAGGTTATCATATGGCTTTTGACGGAATCGTCGTGGCAAACCTTGTCCACGAGTTTAGAAATGAATTATTAAATGGAAGAATCACGAAAATCGCGCAGCCGGAAGCGGACGAACTGCTTTTGACTGTCAAATCCCAGGCGGGAGCAAAGCGCCTCTATCTTTCTGCCAGCGCCTCTCTCCCCCTTGTCTACCTCACAGAGAGCAACAAGACAAGCCCTATGACAGCACCCAACTTCTGCATGCTTCTGCGCAAGCACATCGGCGGCGGCAGGATTGTGGATATCACCCAGCCGGGACTGGAACGGATTATCCGCTTCACCGTCGAACATCTCGACGAGATGGGGGACCTCTGCCGCAAAGAGTTGATTGTAGAAATCATGGGAAAACACAGCAATATCATTTTCTGCAATGAAAAAGGTCAGATTATCGACAGCATCAAACATGTCTCAGCGCAGATGAGCTCCATCCGGGAGGTTCTGCCGGGCAGAGACTATTTCATACCTGAGACAACGCAAAAAGAAAATCCCCTTACTGCAGAGGAAGAGACCTTTTCGCGTCTTTTGACAGAGAAGGCGGCGCCCCTGTCCAAGGTTCTCTACACCAGTTTTACGGGAATCAGCCCTGTCACCGCCGAGGAAATCTGTTTCTTAAGCGCACTGGACTCGCGGATTCCCGCAAAGGAGCTCTCATCTGATGTGCTCCACCATCTGTACAACCAGTTCTCTATCTATGTTTCAGATGCCAAAGAGGGGAACTTCTCTCCTGCCATTTACTATGATGCGGAGGAACCAAAAGAATTTTCCTCCCTGCCGCTCTCTCATTTTGAGAACTACACAAGGAGAGAATTTTCTTCTGTCTCTGAAGTATTGGAGACCTACTATGCCCTGCGCAATACCCTCACCCGGATTCGCCAGAAGTCGGCGGATTTGCGCCACATCGTGCAGACGGCGCTGGAGCGGAACCGCAAAAAATATGACCTGCAGATAAAACAGCTCAAAGACACGGAGAACCGGGAGAAATATAAGGTATATGGGGAGCTCATCCACACCTACGGCTACCACCTTGAAGATGGCGCTAAAACATTGGAGGCTCTAAACTACTATACAAACGAGATGGTCAAGATTCCTCTGGATGCCGCCAAAACTCCCGCGGAAAACGCGCAGCGCTATTTTGACAAATACAACAAACAGAAGCGGACCTTCGAGGCGCTCACCCGTTTAAGCCAGGAGACAAAAGATGATATCCTCTACCTGGAATCCATACAGACTGCCCTGGATATCGCTCTTACCGAGGACGACCTGGCCGAAATCAAGGAAGAGCTCATCCGCTCCGGCTATATGCGCCGGAAATTTACCAAAAAGAAGGTGAAAATAAAAAACGCGCCGCTCCATTATCTCTCCAGCGATGGCTATCATATGTATGTGGGAAAAAACAATCTGCAGAATGACGAGCTCACCTTCCATTTTGCCACAGGCAACGACTGGTGGTTCCATGTCAAAAACGCCCCCGGCTCCCACGTCATCGTCAAATCCACGGGCGAGGAGATGCCCGATTCCGTATTCGAGGACGCCGGCAGGCTCGCGGCTTACTATTCCAGCATGCGCGGCGGAGAAAAAGTAGAGATTGACTATGTGGAGAAAAAACATGTCAAGAAACCAAACGGCGGCAAACCAGGATTTGTCGTGTACTATACGAATTATTCCCTTATCATAGACAGTGATATTCGGAATCTGAAATTGATAGACTGACTTTCCATCGCAGACTGAGTTTTCACTGCTAAACAACCTCGCCCGGAGCTTAAGTTCCGGGCGAGGTTGCTTTGGCGACACCTATTCGCACTCGCGCACATCCTGCACGGAGTACTTTTTGCCTCGCTCCTCAGTCTTGATACAAATCAATGAATTTGCTGCCATAGGGCGGAAGCTCCATCTCCCACTCTCTGCCCTGATATCTCACACTTGTCCTCTGCGCCTTATCGGAATTATTTATCACAATCCCCACTCCCTTATCTAAAAAGAAGGCGCACTCTGTGTACAGATTATCTGGAATCCCATCCTGGCAAAGAGGTTCTTTCGCACCATACAAAATCAAGTTCTGCAGCATCCTGGTGTTTTCCTGCGTCAATTCATAACCTCCCATATAGATTCCCATTCCTTTTCCGGCTTCATATATAGTAAGCGTAGGAATTCCATCTTCCTCCTTAAGAACCTTTGCCTTTCCATCAGTCAGATAAATATGTTCTTTTTTACGTACCTGTGCATTCACTGGAATCAGTCCTGATATCTCAGCTTTTTCCGCTTCCCATCGACCGTGACAGATTCTCTCGCCCCGGTCCTCATCCACTCCCAAAATAGGTGCCATACGGAAATACGTATCATATCCGTAAACAGCAGAGGGCTCATTTACGCCTATGAATGTTCCGCCTTCAAACACCCACTTGGTCAGAATCTCTACAATATCGCTGTCTCTCCAAACATCCCCGCCGCTCCAGGCGCTCCCTGCATAACCCGCGTTTATAATGACGTCAACCTCTGACAGTCTCCCTTTCCTTACATCTTCAAAATCCAGAAATGATACAGAAAACGGAAGCCCTGACAGACTCTCGTTGATATGGATTAAATCATGCATGTACGTCTCGTGAAAATGTCCTGACAACGTCCACGACCTTAACTTTCCCCAGTAGTGCAGGATTCCCACTCTGGGCTTAAGCTCCATCGGTCTGCTGTCCTCATGGAGGTTCCTGATTTTCCTAAATTCGTCTGCTATCTCTGCAATATACGCAACAAAGTCCGGCTTTTTCTCCACCAGATGCAGATAGCCTCCCAGACCGATACGCTCCACCGGAGCCCGCAAAAGCGCCCGCCTTACGGATTTCCAGTATTTCTGCGCTTCCTTCGCCGGATTTCCTCCTTCCAGGAAGCTGGGAGACCCGTCAACGCCAGTCGGGAACAAATAAGGATGCAGTCTCAACTCATGTACTTTTGTGTCAACACCGCTGCACAATCTCGCTTCATATCCATTAAAGACACATTTAATAATGCCGTCAAATCCAATGTCTGTAAAATGTGCTCCATACGGCTCCATTCCCACCCAACTGTCATCATAAAAGACATATGCCTTTTTTCCATACTCATGAACGATATCCACCAGTTCTTTTGCAAACGAAGTAACAAATTTATGGATAAATTCCATCCAATCTGCTTTTTTCTTGTTTCCCGGCATGTGGGTCACGTGCAGTTTCCCCTGATTGATAAAATCTTCCGCCGTCATTTTATATCCATAGCACTTTTCAAACTCCTTCAAAGCCTCCGGGCTTACTGTAAAGTCGTAAGATGCCCAATCTGTAAACCAGTTTTCCCTTCTTTTCGAACCTCCCCATATCCAGACAAAATTATAAAACAGAGAAGTAAAACGTACCACGGTTGTATGGGGATGTTCTTCACACCATTGAATGAGCCATGATTTCATATATTCCCGTACTTCTCCATATCTGGGGTCAATCTGCATCAAATGCTCTTTCTTCCAATCATTGGTTTTATGATTATACATGGAAATCTCTTCCCAAATTCTGTATGCCAGAAAAGAGACGGTATATTTGTGCCACAGGCTGGCTCCTTTTATTTTCACACACTGGCCCTTTTCGTCATATATCCAGCTTTCTCTCTCCAGGGGCGTATCCGTCGTACGGTCAAAGACCTGCCAGTACTCTATAGACTGCGCCGTTTCGTTTATCTCGAACTGTTCTTTAGAATACTCTTCAAGCAGAAATATCTCCAGTTCTTCCGACTGCGCTACGATTGGCTGTGTTGTCAAAAATGTCTGCTGCAGTTTATCCCTGTTCTTTGCCGCCCATTCATTATGATTTCGGATAATACAGATTGTCGAATAAATATCATATCCCGCCTCTAAAATCTCCGGAGACAGTTCTGTCCCATCGCTGTCTCGAATAACGTCAGCTCCCCATTTATCCGCAAGCTCTAAAGTCAGGGTCTCGTATCCCGCCTCTCCCGGCAGCGTGAATCCGCCCGTGTCACCACTTTTCTTTTTCATAATGTACCTCCCTTTACATTATCGCCATTTATGCGTTTTCCCAGAGTTTTTTATATATCCGTATTATATCTGATTTCTTTACAGATTTCCTCAAATTTTGCGGACTTCCACTGGCCAATGCATCTTCTGCCATTTTATCTGTCAGGTTTAAAAACTCTTCTCTGTCAATCCCATACTCCCTGAGGGCAGGCACTTTACATACTGTACACAGTTCCTTCACTCTGGATAAAAATCTCTCCGCATTCTCTCGTTTCTCTTTCCGGCTGTCTGCCGCTTTGATTGTTTCAGCCATGATTTCCAGTCTCTGATATGAGCTGTCTGCCATAAATGCCATACACTCCTCCAACAGCATAGCATTGGCAAGCCCATGCGGAACGTGGAACAATGCCCCTATGGGGCGGCTCATGCCATGAATCAGGGTAACAGAAGAATTATTAAAAGCGATGCCTGCCTCCAGCGCAGCATAGGACATCTGCTTTCTCGCCTCTTTATCAGAACTGTCTTTTAATACCTCAGGCAAATACTGAAAAATCCTCTGGATTGCAGACAACGCAAACGTATCTGTCAGAGGCTGTGCCTTTTTCGACAAAAACGCCTCTATGGCATGAATCAGCGCATCCAGCCCAGATGAAACCGTTACATTTGCAGGTGCGGTCATTGTAAATTCCGGATGCAGCAACACAAGGTCCGGAATCAGTTCTTTTGCCCCAATCAGCATCTTGATATCTCTTTTCGTATCTGTGATAATCGTAAATTGTGTCGCCTCAGACCCAGTCCCTGCCGTAGTCGGGACAGCGACCATAAAAGGCGGCTTCTCAATCGCCGTCCCTGTTCCCATATAATCTGCTATCTCACCGGAATTGGACAGGATAAGTCCGATTGCCTTCATCACATCCAGAACACTGCCCCCTCCGATAGCGATTAAAAAGTCACATGCTTCCCGGCGGCAGAGTTCTGCGCCCTGCCCGACCATCTCGTCCGTAGGTTCATTGTTCACTCCGTCATAGATATACCAGTCGCGTCCCGTTTTTTCCAGAATCTTTGTAAACGGTTCGATAAAACCGAGTTCCACATTACATTTTGCGGTCACGATAAATGCTTTTTCTAAAGATTCAGGCAGCTGCTCTATCCCTTTTACAATGACATCATCGCCTGACAGAATCATTTCCGGCATCAAAAATGTATGTATCATGTCTTCTCTCCTTGTCCGCATCCTCTGCTGATTTTGTCAATCTCTTGTAATTCCGCCTCGGAAAATGTATGTTTTCCGAGAATCTTCATGTTTTCCAATATTTGTTCCGGAGAAGAGGCACCAATCAATGCACTGCATATCTCCTTGTCTTTTACAACCCATGCCAGCGCCATCTGTGCCAGTGTCTGTCCTCTTCTCTTTGCAATCTCATTCAGTCTGCGAATCTGCGACAGCTTCTCCTCTGTCAGACATTTTCTCGTCAGAAAGCGAGGGTCTTTTGCCATCCTGCTGTTATCCGGTATCCCGGTTAAATATTTGTCCGTTAGAAGTCCCTGTGCAAGCGGACTAAAGGCAATAACCCCAATTCCATGCTCCCTGGCAAACCCTTTCACTCCATCTTCCTCGATGGTCCTGTCTAAAATGGAATATCGCCTCTGGTTCACAACACAGGGACATCCCAGTTCTTTCAGAATTTTTACTGCCTTTGAGGTATATTCCTCGTCATAATTTGATATACCTATATACAACGCTTTTCCGCTTTTCACGAGATAAGCAAGCGTTTCCATGGTTTCTTCCAAAGGAGTACGTTTATCCATCCGGTGATGATAAAAGATATCAACATAATCACATTTCAGACGCTTTAAACTCTGCTCCAGACTGGCAATGAGATGTTTTCTGCTCCCCCAGCTTCCATAGGGACCTTCCCACATATCATATCCTGCTTTTGTGCTGATAATCAGTTCATCTCTATAAGCCTGAAAATCTGAATGAAGTATTCTTCCAAAGTTTTCTTCTGCACTTCCCGGTTCCGGTCCGTAATTATTTGCCAGGTCAAAATGTGTGATACCGTGGTCAAATGCTGTAATACACATATTTTTCATAGTCTCGAAATCATTGCGTATCCCAAAATTGTGCCACAATCCCAGAGAAAGAAGAGGAAGTTTCAGTCCGCTTTCCCCACACCTTATGTACTCCATTTCCCGATAACGTTTTTCATCCGCCCTGTACACTTTATCCATATGTTTGTTCTCTCCCTATTTCTCAGTTACTCTTTTACCGCGCCCATTACCACACTGCTCATAAACTTATCCTGGAAAATAAAAAATACAATCAAAAGCGGAATTGTTATCAATACACATCCCGCGAAAATGAGCTCCCATGGTATAACATAGCTGGTTCCCGTATCACTCAGGGTAGGCAGTATTACCATGATAGGCATATACTCCTGTTTTGTAATCATCGTACGCGGCATTAAATAATCATTCCATTTTCCAAGAAACATGATGATTGCCAGCGCACTTGTGGCAGGTTTTACCATTGGCATGACTATCCTGGTATACACAGTCCATCTTCCTGCTCCGTCCAAGTATGCGGATTCCATGACAGAATCCGGCAGTCCCTCCATATATTGCTTATACATGTACATTGCCAGCACATTAGCGATTCCCGGCAGTATCTGTACCTGATAGGAATTCAGCCAGTGCAGCTTGGAGAACATGATAAAGAGCGGTGTCATATTTACTTCCATTGGCAGCATCATGGTTGCCAGGAAAAAAATGAATAATCCTCTTTTGAAGCGAAATTTAAATTTTGCGAAAGCATAACCCGCGAGAGAGGCCAAAATCAAAATAATAACCGTGGATACAAGGGATACAAAAATCGCGTTAAAAAATGTCCTCGATATAATATGCGAATTATAGTTTAAAAGCCTCGAAAAATTTTCCAGGGTAAAATGTATCGGCCATCCCGAAGCATTCACGGTCAATTCCGACGATGTTTTAAATGCCCCTGCGAACATGATAAAAAACGGATACAGGGTTATAAAAGAAAAAAATATCAAAATTATATGCAGGGTAAGCCTGCCTGCCTTTTTCTTCATCTGACCCCTCCTCTTTCATTGAACACAATCATATAAACCAGTGTAAACAATAATATCACTGCAAACAATATCCACCCCGCGGCAGATGCCATACCGAACTGTCCGCCGTCCAGATTACTGACAATCACATTGACAAAAGGCGCTGCCGCAATCGGTATTGATGTAGCTGTGACATTATTCGTTACAAGTGCAGGCTCTGTATATATCTTTATCGAAGACATGGTCTCTGTAATAATCAAAAAAGAAATGATTGGCTTCATGACAGGGAGAATCACATAGCGTATCTGCTTAAGTCTGCTCGCCCCATCCAGTCTTGCCGCTTCCACCAAATCCGTGCTGACTGTACTCATCCCGGAGAGTAATATCAAAAAGTACCATCCCATGGTCCGCCAGATAATCAAAACAATGACCGGTATCTTTATATAATTCAAATTTGTCAGAAATGGGATTGCTGTTCCCAGCAGCTGATTGACCACTCCGATATTCGTCCCGAATATCACGCCAAAGACCATCGATGCCGCCACAGTCGCACAGAGCTGGGGCAGATAAAAAATCGGCTTATACACTCTCTGCGCCTTTTTCCCTACCATACTGTAAACAGCATATGCCAATATAAATCCGACAACCAGACATGGTATCAGATGCGAGATATAATAAATCATCGTATTTCCCATCTGCCGCCAGGTAGACCCCATACTGAGGAGATTTTTATAGTTATCTAATCCGACAAATGTCGCTTCCCCATAACCCCGATATTTAAAAAAACTCAAGATAAATGAATAGATTGCTGGGACCACGGTAAATATCAAATGCAGTAAAAAAAACGGCACCAATAGAAACAGCACAAATCCTCTGTCGGCTCTATTTCCTGCTTTTCTCTTCTTCATTCCAGTCTGTACCTCCTGTTCCAAGAGCGGTTTTATCATTTTTAAGAAATATCGACTTTGCAGCTAAGTGCAAAGCCGATATCCGATTTCTATTCTGCGTTAATCGTATGCATTCCCTATCTGTGCTTTCATCTCATCTTCCGCCGTCTGAAGCGCGGTATCCAAATCCATGGTACCGGACAGATATTCTCCCAGATACCTTACGATAATTGTCTCTTCCAGTGAAGAGTTCGGCGTATAAGGATATACACTCAGCAATTCCATAGCCTTAAATTCTGTTTCCATTCTGTCTACTCCGTAATAGTCATTTGCAACAAGGAACTCATCGCTCTCTGCACAGGATTTCAGATAAGGGATAATTCCTCTTTCGCTGTGGAACAGGGCGCTGGCACTCTCTTCCGTGTAGCAGAATTTTGTCAGAAGCTCTACACAGAGGTCTGCATCCGGGCTCAAATCATTTACCATCATCAATTTTGCGCCTGATTCGGAACCGGCAGCTATCTCTTCCGGCCAGAGCGCTAATCCCCATTTCCCTGCAAGGTCCGGGCACTGATTTGGAAGATGGTTAGAAGTAAGCCATCCTGCCAATACCTGTGAACATATGGTCCCGTCATTTAAAGCCGCATACCACTCTTCAGAGAAATCCTGGATTGTTGTGCTGACTACCCCGGATTCTCTCATCTTTGTATAAAATTCAAATGCATCTCTCACACCGGGGTCAGATGCACAGATATAATTGCCATCCTCATCCGCCAATCTTGCGCCGTTACCTGTAAAATATGCGAACAAATCGTATCCCTGGGGAACTTCTGTATAGTTTTCAATATAGGAATCCGGATACACTTCCTGGATTTTCTTCCCCGCTTCAATCAAATCATCCACTGTCTTGCACGCATTGGGGTCAACTCCTGCCGCTTCAAACATATCCTTTCTGTACGCCCAAATCTTTGTCTTAACTTCAGCAGGGAAGCCCATATACTGGTCTTCATATTGCATAAGGTTCTTGACACCGGTTAAGATTTCATCCCCTTTTTCGTCGTATACATCCGAAACATCTCTGATGATATCCATCTCGTAGTATTCCGGCACCTGCGCCCAGTTACAGGTAATGATATCCGGCATCTCATCTGTCTCTCCGGAAGCCACCATCTTCCGCATAGTTTCCATGATATCAATCGGTCCGCTTCCGCCTGTTACGACCTCAATCTCTACTTTATCTTTGTATTCCGGGAATGTTTCAAGGAAGATTTCCCATTCTTTTTTGGCATTGTCCACACCGCTGTCCCATTCCATCAGAGTAATCTTTACTTTTCCATCTGATGTTGTACCTGCATCCTCGCCTCCGCTTCCGCAGGCAGCCAGACCCATTGTCATGACCATCGCCATCGCTGCCGCCAGTACCCTCTTTTTCATCTTCATAAACGTTTCCTCCTTTTCATACGTGAAAATGTTTGTGTAGCCTCAAAGCATTTTTATACAGTATATTTTCTGCCGTCTCAGTTGCCTGTTCTTCTGACATGAATCCATTTTCTACTGCCCTGTTCAATACAGAGGTCAGCGCGTTTCTCGCTGTCTTCGCTGCCATCCATCCTTTTTCCGGAATGCCGCCCTGTCCGCTCCCTACGACAATCTTTGTAAATGGAGCATAGCTCATCAGTTCCTCTAATGTTCTCTCACTGGCAAGGGAAGTCCATGACAACGCACAGGACATATCAATATACACGTTAGGGAAAAACGCAGCCATCATCGAAAGATTCCTCAGCCACGGATATCCTCCATGAAGGAAAACAACCTTTGTATTGCGGAACTCCGGATTTGTCAGGAACAATGACAGTGCAAAAGGCTCACCATCAAACATACTCCCCTGCTTTACTGTAACCTGCCCGGCGATACCCGGCTCTCCCAAATAGGTGGAATGTCCGGTGATTCCCGAATGGATATGAAGCGGGACATCCAGTTCCTGACACAGTAACATTGTCTCCGTCAGAAGTGCCAGATATAAAGTCTTCAGTTCTTCTCTTCCCATGGCTTTGGCAGCGGCAAATACCTTTCTTGCCTCCTCCCTGTAAACAGGCCGTGCCTCGCTGTGTGAGAAGACTTCTGAGAGATGGCATTTGATTCCCGTATAATGCGAATCTTCAAAAGTACATTTTGTCTCTGTTATAAACTGTTCCAACAGTTCATCATAACTCTCTGTCTCTTTCAGGATTTTGAAAAGCTGATGGTCAAAGGAATAGAGCCGAAATGCCTGGAATCCCGGCAGCTTGTCCTCTACATCCTCGCCAATCGGGTTATCTGTTTCTAAGACTCCTCCTATCAGTTTACCTTCCGAATACAACATCTGCGTATACTTTTGTATCCCATACTCCTCCACATATTGGTTTCGTCTTTCAATCACCCTTTCAAGGACCGGCTCACACCCAAACAGCCTTGCCAGATGGCAAATTGTTGAATATACTACCCCTGTACTCTTTGTATGCAGAATCAGTTCATCGGAAAATCCCCCGTACAAGGGGTCTCTTAAATCTCCGCTCGCCGGTGTTGTCCGGTCTTTTAATGCCTGATATCCTTTGAGAAACTCAAATGGTGTAATGCTCTTTTGACTTCCGTCAATAGAATGTGCATGATTGTCAAAACAGGGTATTTTTGAAAAATCCATAATGTCCTCCTTCTCTTATAAATTACCGATAATTTATTTAATTCAATTATAACTTTTCCCTCTGATTTGGACATAACACAAAGGAATCCAAATATGGCACTATGTCTCTTCCTGAGATTTTATTCCCAGGATATGATATTCTTTTTTCCCATATTTCACAGTATGTGTGTATATTCCCTCCATGCTGTTCTCCCTCAGTCGGTCATTTTTTGCGGACAGTTCATACATGCTATCCTTTTCTGTTCTCTG
>UQKK01000009.1 GCA_900541505.1 uncultured Ruminococcus sp. | reverse complement strand
TTTTGGTGACTGGAGTTCAGACGTGTGCTCTTCCGATCTCCTTTTTGGTATGCTCCTGTTCCGCCACAAGATAAGAAAACCGTTGTTTTACCTGGGGGTGCCCGCCCTTCTGATAATGCAGTGTGCTCTGTGCTATCTTTGCCTGGGGCGGTGAGGCGAGAGAGGCAGTATACTAGATTTTGGATGACAGTACACTAGCTTTTAGAGGGATTGACATACAATATTATACATTATATAATATTGAAAGGAAAATTATCGGAGAAGGCAGGAAAGAGGGGGAAAATCATGGCATTCAATACAGGAGCTGCACTTTTGGACGCGGTTGTGCTGGCGGTCGTTTCCGGAGAAGCGGACGGCACATACGGATATAAAATTACGCAGGATGTGAGGAGCGTCATCGAAGTTTCGGAATCCACCCTTTACCCGGTGCTTCGCAGACTGCTGAAAGATGACTGCCTGGAAAGTTATGACCGGCAGTTCGACGGCAGGAACAGGAGATATTATAAGATTACGGAGCGCGGAAAAGAAAAGCTTCGTGCTTATAAGGAGGAATGGAAAGTCTATTCCGATAAGGTCAGCCACATTTTTGCAGGAGAGATTTGATAGGCGGCAGCTCATTCGTTTTATGTGTTGAATGGGCTGCTTTTTTTGCGGCAATACTTCTTAAGTGAAATACAGTTCAGACATGCAGCGTCTTTTTGCTGCGGATGAACTGTCATAAATAAGGAAAGAAGGAATTGCCATGTCTAAGAAAAAAGAAAAAAAGATTGATTTGAAAAATCTGGAGCCCCAGGAAAAATTAAAATATGAAGTGGCGGAAGAGTTAGGTCTTTTGGATAAAGTGCTTGAAGAAGGCTGGAAATCCCTGACATCCAAAGAGACGGGAAGAATCGGAGGACTGGTGACAAAGAAAAAGAAGTCTGCAAAATAGGAAGGGATTGCGGGAAAATGCAAGTTCTTTACAAAAGATGTCATATCTGGTAAAATGTTACGACTGGGGAGAATGTTCATGGGTGAGAAGAATGAAGGATGGAATCAATATTTTTGATGTGACTATGCAGGGCTTTACTGCCAAGGAAGCGATGAAGCAGGCAATCGGGTATCTGGAGACAGATTCCTTAAATACCATAGAAATCGTAACAATGGACATGCTCATGAGGGAGCAGGAGAATCCGGCGTGGAAAGAGCAGATACAAGGGCTGGATATGGTGCTCCCCGGAGAACGGGAAATACTGGAAGCTGCCGGGATACAGGACAGGACCCTGATACGTGACACTGAGGGCAGAGTATTTCTGAAGATGTTCTTAAAATATCTGCAGAAGAACCGCAAGAAGGTCTTTCTGCTGGCGGACAGTGAGGAGGAAGCGGAGAATCTCGAAAGCGCCATACATCGCTATCACAGAGGAATCTTTGTGACAGGCTGCATAGCGCTCACTGCGGACAGCGGTCAGGAGGAACGCATTATCAATGAAATCAACGGTACGGAGACCGAGTGTCTTCTCTCCGCTCTTACTTCCCCCTGGCAGGAAGAATTTATCGCAAAACAGAAAGCGCTGCTTGGCGCGAAGCTGTGGCTGGGATGCGGGACCGCGCTGGGGCAGAACTACCATGAGAAGCGGATGGGCGGGAAGCTGAAGCGCTTTTTTATGAAGAGAATGTTCCGCTACCGGGTGGAAAGACAGAAGAAAGAAAACTGAGAGAAAGCGGCTGTCTTCCAGTTTTTGGTGAACTTGTATATAGGCGAAAATGTGAAAAATTTGTAAAACTTATTGGGAAATGCCTAAAAAAAGTAGATTTACTCTTTCTTTTTTTGCTGTTTTGCATTAATATAGTATTTGTATATGTGTGCAGGCAATTTTGGGAGAGGGATAATTTTGTGAAATATGCACATGAATTAGGTGGACGAGTGGAGGAAAAAGAGTATGATTTCAAATCAGATACTTCAAAACACGATTGACGGACTGAAGGGCATTTCCAGGATAGATTTCTGTGTGCTTGACACAGAAGGAAAAGTGCTTGCCGCTACATTTGAAGGTGTGCAGAATTACGAGAGTTCAGTGCTGTCCTTTGTAGAGTCTCCCGCGGACAGCCAGGTGATTCAGGGATGTCAGTTTTTTAAGATTTTTGATGAGCAGCAGTTGGAATATGTACTTCTGGCGGACGGCGAGAGTGAAGATGTCTATATGGTGGGAAAAATTGCCGCTTTCCAGGTACAGAGCCTTTTGGTAGCATATAAAGAGCGCTTTGACAAAGATAATTTTATCAAAAATCTTTTGCTGGATAACCTGCTTTTGGTGGACATTTATAACCGGGCAAAAAAATTACATATTGACACAGAGGTAAAACGTGTTATCTTTATAATTGAGACATCACACGAAAAAGACAGCGCTGCGCTGGACAATGTCCGGAATCTTCTGGGCGGGAAATCAAAGGATTTCATCACCGCCGTGGATGAGAAGAATATCATCGTTGTGAAGGAACTGTCTGATAAGGACGGGAGCCGGGAGCTCGACAAGATGGCGAGAGACATGCTGGAGACGCTCAAGAACGAGGGAGGCGAAGAGCGCATCCATATCGCGTACGGGACTGTGGTCAATGACATCAAAGAGGTCTCCAAGTCCTACAAAGAGGCGAAGCTGGCTCTTGACGTCGGCAAGATTTTCTTCGATGAGAAAGACATTGTAGCGTATAGTACGCTGGGGATTGGCAGGTTGATATACCAGTTGCCGATTCCGCTGTGTAAGATGTTTATAAAAGAGATTTTCGAGGGGAAATCTCCGGACGATTTTGATGAGGAGACATTGATGACTATCAATAAGTTTTTCGAGAATAGCCTGAATGTATCAGAAACGTCCAGACAGCTTTATATTCACAGAAATACTCTGGTATACAGACTGGATAAGCTCCAGAAGAGCACGGGACTGGACCTTCGCATCTTTGAGGATGCCATTACGTTTAAGATTGCTCTGATGGTAGTGAAATACATGAAGTATATGGAGTCGTTGGAGTACTAAGGAGTATAGGTAATTAGGAGGAGCATATGATTGAATTAAGAAATGTAACGAAGGAGTACTCGAAGGGGAATGCTGCCCTGAACGGAGTCTCCGTGAAGATTGAACAGGGAGAGTTCGTGTTCATCGTTGGAGACAGTGGTTCCGGTAAATCCACTCTGATTCGTCTTATCATGAAGGAGTTGGACCCGACGGACGGCACTATCATTGTGAACGGGCAGAACCTGAATCGCATGAAACATCGTCACATTGCAAGGTACAGAAGAGGCTTAGGGGTTGTATTTCAGGACTTCCGACTTTTAAAAGACAGAAATATTTATGAGAATATCGCTTTTGCGCTGCGTGTCACAGAGACACCAACCCGCATCATCAAGAGAAAAGTGCCGGCGGCGCTGTCTCTGGTGGGACTGGCACAGAAATATAAGTCTTTCCCGAAGGAACTTTCCGGAGGGGAGCAGCAGCGTGTCGCGATTGCGAGAGCGATTGTTAATGAACCTGCTATTTTGTTGGCGGACGAACCGACCGGAAATCTGGACCCGACGAATTCATGGGAAATCATGAGCCTTCTGAAGGAAGCAAATGAGAGAGGGACAACGGTGCTTGTGGTAACACACAACCAGGAAATCGTAAATGAGATGAACGAACGGGTTATTACGATGAAACAGGGCGTAATCGTTAGTGATGAACAAAAAGGTGGGTATATAGATGAGGATTAGTACATTAGGATACGTAGGAAAACAAGGGGTTAAGAACATTTGGAGAAACAAGATGTTTTCGCTCGCATCCGTTGCGACGATGTCAGCTTGTATTTTCCTGTTTGGGCTGTTCTTCGCAATCGTGCTGAATTTTCAGTACATTATTAAGACAGCAGAAGAGGGCGTTGCCATCACGGTATTTTTCGATGAAGATGCGACGCAGGCGCAGATTGACGACATAGGAGAGCAGCTGCGCAGCAGAGACGACGTTTCAGAAGTGAATTATGTTTCCGCGGATGAGGCGTGGGAGAAATATAAAGAGGAATATTTTAAAGATAAGCCGGAGCTGGCGGAGGGCTTCAAGGATGACAACCCGCTCGCTGATTCCGACAACTATGAAGTATATATGAAGACAACGGAAGACACCAAGGATATAGCGGCGCAGAGCAAATCACTTGCCTCCACGCAGCAGGATTTGGTGAAATTCGCACAGAGCCTGGACGGGGTCCGTCAGGTCAATAAATCCGATGTGGTGGCAAATACGCTGACCAGTGTGAATACTCTGGTGGGATATGTTTCCATTGCTATTATCGCCATCTTGTTCGGTGTTTCCATCTTCCTTATCAGCAACACGGTTACCATGGGTATTACTGTGCGTAAGGAAGAGATTGCAATCATGAAATATATCGGCGCCAAGGACTTTGTCGTGCGTTCGCCTTTCGTCATTGAAGGTTTGATTATCGGTGTGTTCGGGGCGGTGATACCACTGGCACTTTTGTATGTGCTGTATGATAAGGCAGTCGGATACATTTTGGAGAGATTCAGTATTCTGAGAAATATCATTGCTTTCCTTCCGGGCGGAGAGGTATACAAGTATCTGCTTCCAATCGGACTGGCAATGGGTATCGGTATCGGATTTGTCGGAAGCTACTTCACTGTACGCAAGCACTTGAAAGTATAGGAGGCTGCCATGAGACGAAAGAGGAGTATACTAAGCGGGGTTTTAATTTTAACACTGAGTATCGGCGTGTGCATGAATACGAATGCTACGACCATTGAAGATGCGGAGAAAAAGGCAGAGGAGCTGGAGCAGCAGAAGAGTGCTGCGGAGGCGGAGCAGGCTTCTCTGACGACACAGCTCAATGATATCATTGCCGATATGAATGAGACACAGACGAAGATGACGCAGAAAGACGCGGAGATTGAGCAGGCGGAGAATGACCTCATCGCCGCGAAGGTAGATGAAAATAACCAGTACCAGAGCATGAAGAAGCGTATCCAGTTCATGTACGAGAACGGTGATACACAGGTTCTTGAAGTGATGATGGAGAGCAAGACTCTGGGAGAGTTCCTCAATAAAGCAGAATATGCTTCCAAGATGTCGGATTATGACAGACAGAAACTGGAAGATTTCCAGGATGTGGTGGAAGAGGTAGAGCAGAAAGAGCAGACGCTGCAGGAAGAATACGACGAGCTGAGCGCTCTGCAGACGGATTTGACAAACCAGCACGCAGCGGTGGAGACGTTGTTGGATAATAATGAGATTCTGCTGGCGGATTTGGAGAGTCAGATTGGGGACAATGCGGCAACGCTGGAGCAGTTGATTGCTGAGGCGGAGGAAGCCAAGAGAATCCAGCAGGAACAGGCAGCAGCTGCGGCGCAGCCAGGGGGCGGCGGCAGTTCTTATACTCCGCCGAGCACCGGAAATGTGGTGAGCGGGAGCGGATATTTTACCCATCCATGCCCGGGCATGACATACCAGTCCAGCTATTTCGGAGAGATTCGGGAATTTGAGGTAGGCGGACATAAAGGAAATGACTACGCGGCGCCGGAAGGCACTCCTACATACGCAGCGGCGGCAGGGACCGTTATCATCGCAGGTTACAGCTCCAGTGCCGGGAACTGGGTGGTCATTGACCACGGAAACGGTCTGGTTACAAAGTATATGCACCACAGCAGCCTCTGTGTTTCTGCGGGACAGTATGTGGAAAAGGGACAGCAGATTGGATGTGTAGGAACAACAGGACAGTCCACAGGACCACATCTCCACTTCCAGGTTGAGGTAAATGGCGTGGCGGTAAGCCCGGACCAATATATGTAAATACATACAGGATGGAAGTATGTACAGACAGAACTGTGAAGAAAAGGACAAGGCAGAGAACCTCTTTGCTTTGTCCTTTTAAATAAAATCGGGACAGAAAGCAGGTTGGTTAGACGATGGAAGAAAACAGAATGGAAGAGAACAAAGAAATAAGGGGGAGGGCAGAATCGTCTCCTCCTGTGGGATTAAGTGAAAGAATGGAAGCCCCGGCTGAGGGAAAGAAACAGAAAAACGGGAAAAATCACGGCTTCCTGAAGGGTTTCTTGGCAGGGGCAGCGCTTACGCTTCTGTTGGTTGGCGGTATTTGGGGAACCTTAAATATCTTGAATTTGATACCCCGTATTTTTTCGGAACCGGGAGAGGCAGGAACTACACTGTCCGAGGATAAGGATGAGGTCGGCGAGAAGCTGGATAAGATAGGACAGTGGATTGATGCCTATTATCTTTACAGCGATGAGATAGACGGGGACGCGCTGGTGGAAGGGATTTATTCAGGTTATGCGGCTGCCCTTGGCGACCCCTATACAGAGTACTATGATGAGGATGAGACAAAGGAACTGCTGGAGACGACCAGCGGCAGATTTTCCGGCGTCGGCGCCACGTTGACGCAGAATCTGACCACCGGAGAAATCGTTATCACAGGAGTGTACAAAGACTCTCCCGCCGCGGAAGCGGGAGTGAAGGAAGGCGATGTGATCTATCAGGTCGATGAACATGCGATAGGGGATGAGAGTCTGACGGAAGTGGTTTCCTGGATAAAAGGAGAAAAAGGCACTGCGGTGACACTCTATGTCCTGCGGAACGGCGAAGAGCTGGAGCTGACAGCTATCCGTGATGAGATTGAGGCGCAGACGGTCGAGTACGAGATGAAAGAGGGGCAGGTTGGCTATATCGCGGTGAGTGAATTTGACGATGTGACCTACGAACAGTTCAAAAATGCCCTGGAAGATTTGGAGTCTCAGGGGATGGAGGGACTGGTTATAGATTTGCGCAGCAATCCGGGCGGCAATTTGGACACGGTCACCGATATGCTCAAACTCATCCTGCCGGAAGGGACGATTGTCTCCACCAAGGATAAATATGGAAATGAGGAAGTGATAAGCTGCGACGGGGAGCATGAATTTACGAAGCCTCTTGCTGTGCTGGTGAATCAGTACAGTGCCAGTGCATCGGAAATTTTTACAGGAGCGGTGCAGGACTACGGTGTCGGTACAATTGTAGGAATGACGACTTACGGGAAAGGTGTAGTCCAACAGCTTATTGATTTACAGGACGGGACCTATCTGAAGCTGACGATTGCAGAATACTATACGCCCAGCGGACGAAGCATCAATCTGACAGGTATCACGCCGGATGTAGAGGTGGAGTACGAGGCGGATGAAACGAATCCTGATGCGGATAACCAGCTTGACAAGGCGCTGGAAGTCGTGCAGGAGCAAATCGCAGAAGAGACAAAGTAAATAATAAGGTAAAGAATATGCTGACAGCCCTGCTGTGCGTTTTAGCGCGGCAGGGTATATTTTTTGCCTTTTTGGAAGATACTGGCTTTAAGAAGGGTGCTTCATATTGCATTGAAAGGCAGGATATAAGGCGGAAAATGATAGATGAAAGTAAAAAGAGCGAAAAAAAGAAAGAAATAGAAGAAGGAGAAAAGAAAATAGAATTAAAGGGAGAGATAGAAAAAGAGAAGAAAATAGAACTGCAAGGGGAGACGGAAAAGGAGGGGGAGAGAGCCTGCGGCTTTCCATCCGGGTTTAAGAAATTTGGCTGGAAGAAAGCGGCAGCGGACCTCCTCTATGATATCGCAGGCGGTGTTCTGTATGCCGCGGGAATCTATACATTCGCAAAAAACGCAGACTTTGCCCCTGGCGGGGTGTCGGGACTAGCCCTAATTCTAAACGCATTGTTCCATCTGCCGATTGGGACGACCACATTGCTGCTGAATATTCCTCTGGTGGCAATCAGCTATCGGATTGTGGGGAAGAGGCTGCTTATAAAATCGGCGGTATCCATGCTCATTTCCAGTATCATTCTGGATGGGATATTTCCTTTTACGCCCGCCTACCATGGTTCCCCATTCATGGCAGCGCTGTACTCGGGAGTCTTCCTGGGGGCAGGTATGGTTTTATTCTATATGCGGGGATCGTCATCGGGAGGAATTGATTTCCTCGCCTTATCTATCAAGAAGAAATATCCTTACCTGTCCATTGGCGTGGTGACGATGCTCATTGATTTGGGAATCATCCTTCTTGGCTGGCCTGTTTTTGGAAATGTTGATGCGGTACTCTATGGCGTTGCCTCTACTTTTATTTCGACCATTGTCATCGATAAGGTTCTATATGGGATGGGAGCTGGTTCACTCGCCATTATCATTACCGTGAAAGGGGAGGAGACGGCAAAAAGGATTGGAGAGATTACAGGGAGAGGAACGACGGCAATCCCGGCGTTTGGAACGTACACAAAAACAAGGAAAGATGTCCTTTTATGTGCATGTTCCAAGTCGCAGGCATATGCTGTGAGAGAAGCGGTCCACGAAGCTGACCCGCTGGCGTTTCTGATGTTCACCGAAACCAGCGAAGTGTTCGGGGAAGGATTCAAAGGAGGGGGCGCTTTTTAGAGAAAATATTCCATGATATAGTCGTCCATGATGTATCCGCTGCCGATATCTGCTTCCTGGGTATCCACAGTCTCAAATCCCAGATGGCGGTACACATTGAGACTGCCGTCGTTGTGTTTGTTGCAGGTGAGCCAGATGGAAGACAGCCCTCTCTTGGCGCAGAGCTCTTTGAGAAACGTAAACGCTTTTGTGGCGAGATGTTTTCCGCGCGCCTTCTTTTCCAGATAAAGTTTGCTTAAGAAGAGTCGCCCGTCCTCCGGGTGAATGCCGCAGTATCCGCAGAAATTCCCGCCATCATAGATTTGATAGTATTCATATCCGCTTTTGAGCTGTTCCTTCAATGCCGGATAAGACTGGAATTTTTCGACCATATAGTCGACCTGCGCTTCTCCTATAATAGGAGTGAAGTGCTCGTGCCAGATGATTTCAGCAAGGTCTGCGATTTCCTTTATCTGCGAGTCGCTTTCAGCCAGTTTCATTTCAAAATCATTCATTTTACTTACCTCTTTTCCTACACATTTGTTTTTAGGAGATTGCCTCTGTATACCGACCGCGGGACAATCTAATCTATTATAACACGCCGGGGCGGGAGCGCGCAAAAAATAAGAGATTTGTTAGCACTCATCCAAAAAGAGTGCTAATTTTATATTGACTTTTGAAAATCGCTGTATTAGAATATCTTTTAGACATGAGTGAAAGTATTTTTAAGAAAGAGGAGTGACATATAATGGCTATAAAAAAAGGCAATTTATCTATTGACAGTGAGAATATATTCCCAATTATAAAGAAATGGGTGTATTCGGACCACGATATTTTCTTCCGTGAGATGGTCTCCAACGGATGTGACGCCATCACAAAGCTGAAAAAGCTGGACATGATGGGTGAGTATGAGCTTCCGGAGGATTACAAGGCGAAGATTGAGGTTATTGTAAATCCGGAGGAGAAGACGCTGAAATTCATTGACAATGGTCTTGGAATGACGGCGGATGAGGTCGAGGAGTACATCACTCAGATTGCGTTTTCCGGCGCGACACAGTTCCTGGAGAAGTATAAGGACAAGACAACGGAAGATGAGATGATTGGACATTTCGGTCTGGGATTCTATTCTGCGTTTATGGTGGCGGATGAGGTGCACATCGACACACTGTCCTATCAGAAAGACGCGGTGCCGGTACACTGGGTGAGTCAGGGCGGTACAGAATATGAGATGCAGGACGGCAGCAAAGAGGGTGTCGGTACGGAGATTACCCTGTTCTTAAATGAGGACAGCCTGGAGTTTGCCAATGAATACCGCGCAAGAGAAGTGTTGCAGAAATATTGTTCCTTCATGCCTGTAGAGATTTTCCTTTCCAAGGCGAACGCGGAGCCGGAATACGATACCATCGATGAGGCGGATGTGCTGGATACCGATACTGTTGTAGAGCATATCACAGAGGAACCGAAAGAGGGCGAGGAAGGCGAACCGAAGAAGAAGGCGAAGATTGTAAGACGCCCGGTTTCCTTGAGCGATACTCACCCGCTCTGGGGAAAGAGCCCAAGCGAGTGCACCAAGGAGGAGTATATTGACTTTTACCGCAAGGTATTTATGGATTACAAAGAGCCTCTGTTCTGGATTCATTTGAACATGGACTACCCCTTCAATTTAAAGGGAATCCTCTACTTCCCGAAAATCAACATGGAGTACGAATCCATCGAGGGTACGATAAAGCTGTACAACAATCAGGTGTTCATCGCGGACAACATCAAGGAAGTTATTCCGGAATTTCTGATGGTGTTAAAGGGCGTCATCGACTGCCCGGATTTGCCGCTTAACGTATCCAGGAGCGCGCTGCAGAATGATGGTTTCGTCAACAAAGTGGCGGACTACATTTCCAAGAAAGTGGCAGACAAGCTGGTTGGCATGTTCAAGACAGACAGAGAAAATTATGAGAAATACTGGGATGATATCAGCCCGTTCATCAAATTTGGCTGCCTGAAGGATGAAAAATTCGGCGAGAAGATGAAGGATTCTATGATTTACAAGAATCTGGAGCACAAGTATCTGACGCTGGAAGACATCATCAAAGAGAACAGCACATCCGCTGAGGATGCAGACGAGAGTGGTGATGACGCTAAGGCTGAGGCGGATAAAGATACAGCGGAAGCAGTCGCTGAAGCAAACGATACAGCAGAGGGCGCCGCGGCCAGCGCAGAGGACACAGAAGGCGACAAGGAAGAAGAAAAGACAAATATCTACTATGTGACGGATGAGGTGCAGCAGAGCCAGTATATCAACATGTTTAAGGCTCAGGGACAGGACGCTGTCATTCTGACACATAACATTGATTCCGCTTTTGTAAGCTATCTGGAGCAGAAGCATCAGGATGTACATTTCCTGCGAATTGACGCTGATGTACATGAGTCCATGAAGGATGAAGTCGCTGAGGAGGAGAAAGAAGATTTCCAGAAGACAGCGGACAGCCTGGTAGAGATTTTCAGAAAAGAATTAAACAATGATAATCTGGATGTGAAAGTAGAAAAGTTAAAGGACGAGAAAGTCGCTTCCATGGCAATCCTCTCCGAGGAGAGCCGCAGAATGGAAGAAATGATGAAGATGTACGGTATGAGCGGCATGGATATGGGCGGCTTTGGGACAAAGGCAACGCTGGTCCTCAATGCGAACCATCCGCTTGTAAAATTCCTCACAGAGCATAAGCGCAGTAAGAATGTGCCGATTATCTGCAAGCAGCTCTATGACCTGGCGATGCTGGCGCATAAGCCCTTAAGCCCGGAGGAAATGACAGATTTTGTACAGAGAAGCAATGAGATTATGATGCTGCTGACAAAATAAAATGTTCCATGCAGGAGGAGAGGCACATGAGCGCGGCATTCAGAACGAAAAATCAGAGAATGGTCACAGCTCCGGCTCAAAAGCAATCTGCTTCTGCATGAAAAATTTCTGGATGTTTTCATCCCAGGCATGCTCCAGGGATTTATCCAGAGTGAAGACGGTTAAAGAAGTCCCGGTGATACATTTCAGGGAACCTGCCTCATATTTGATATTGAGGTACAGCCCTTTGACAGACTCCGGCTGAAAATCGAGCTGATTCTGTGAGATGAGACGGCTGATATTCTCCGGGGACAGACTGAAGACCATCTTAAAACTAAGAGGGGTGCGCTTGCCCCGAATCAGGGAAAAACAATACTCCCGGATATTCTTCCATGAGGAATACTCCGGGAGTTTTTCTTCGGATTCAAAAAACTCCTTCTGTATATACCCGTCGATGGTAAATGTATTAAAAGTGACGACCTCCCCCTCGATAAAAGAAAAGTTGTCAAAGGTGTCCGTAAGCAGCAGATGGGACATAAAATCTTTTGTATTGGTAAGCTTCAGTGCAATCATAAAAAACCCCCGAATCCTGAAAATGATACAAGAATATCATAACACAGAAAGAGAAGAAAAAGCCAGAGGTTTTAGGGAGAATCCAAGAGGATTAAAAAGTGTTTGAAACCTTAAAAAACCTGGATTTAGGGAGCTTAAGAAGAGCTAATTTTATTGATTTTCACAAGGTCGTATGATATGATTATATGGAAGTATTTAGGAAAGAAAGTAATGGTGAGATACTCGTGCCGAAGAATAATTCATTGCAAGTGAAACGTGTTACATTAGTAGATGCTGTTGTAGAGCAGATGGTAGAAGCAATCAAAAGCGGACGCTTTAAAGAAGGGAAAAAAATCCCTTCGGAAAAGATGCTGACAGAAGAATTTGGCGTCAGCAGAACGACGCTGCGTGAAGCCTTTAAGAAGCTGGAATATCTGGGTGTGCTCTCTATTAAACAGGGGAACGGAACTTACGTCATTGATGCCGATACTGCTGTGTCTATGCTAAACTCTGATGAGAAGTCAGCGGATTCGGCAGGGAATTCAGAAGAGGATTCCCAGACAGAAGAAGAGACGGCGCCAACTCTTTTGACAGAGGATAATTCCCATATCAGGGAGGCAATCCGCTCGCTGTTTACGATTGGAAATTATCAGCTTTCTCATTATATAGAAGCAAGGAATTGCATCGAGAAAGAGGCATTTAGGCTGGCGACGGAAAGAATGGATGAAAGAGCGATTGCTGCCATTGAGAAGAATCTGGAGAAACAGCAGGATTGTAAATCTCCGGAAGAATATGCAAAGCTCGATTACGATTTCCATTTGCAGTTGATTATGCTCTCTAAAAATGAATTTTTATTCCAATTCTGGAGTGCGTTAAGTCCCTTTGTAAAGGAGCAGATTGAGCGTTCCAGCGCGGTGGAGGGGGTTATAAAACATTCCTATTCTTATCATAAAAAAATATTGAACGCGCTGAAGGACGGGAATTATAAGAAGGCGTACACGTTAAATGCGGACCACCTCCGTATCCTGCAGGGAAGGATGCTGACAGAAGCATCAAAGCAGATTAGCGCTTCCCAGGAAAATATATTATAGTATAAAATGATAGCGTGATTTCAAGAGACTGTCGTATCATGGTGAAAAATCAAAGATGCGGCAGTCTTTTTTACTTGACTTCTTATTGATATAGAGGTATGATGAAAATACATAAAAGGTATTAACATAATATGTTTAACACCTTTTTGAGAGTACATTATCATATTTGTAAAAAGGAGGAAAAACAATGTCGTATTTTAAAGAAGGTGCATGGTGGGCAAGCCCGTACAATGATTTGGAAGAGGTAAAATCATTGATGACAGAGGGGCAGAAGGTGACGATTCATGACGCGACTCTAAGAGATGGTGAACAGACTCCGGGTGTGGTGTTCACGAAAGATGACAAGGTTCGCATCGCGGAGATGCTTGATGAAGTGGGAGTGGAGAGAATCGAAGCAGGTATGCCGGCAGTCTCCCAGATGGACCAGGAAGCAATTAAAGAAATTTCCAAGAGAAACTTAAAAGCAGAGATTTATACATTTGCCCGCGCTACACGCCAGGATATCGATATGGCGGTGGATTGCGGCGCAAACGGTGTTGTAATCGAGGTCCCGATAGGATATCCGAAGCTGAAATACCAGTTTGACTGGACATGGGAAAAGGTATTCGAGAAAAGCGCCGACTGTATAAACTATGCAAAGAGCCAGGGGATGAAAGCGGTATATTTCCCGTATGACACAACACGTTCCAGGACAGAGGATTTAGAGAATCTGATGGCAGCGATTATGAAAGACGCAGCGCCAACCTCTGTTGGTGTGGTAGACACCATGGGATGTGCGATGCCGCAGACAATCGAGTACCTTGTGCGGAAAATGAAAAAAATGACAAACGGGCTTCCGGTGGAAGTACATACACACAATGATTTTGGTATGGCGGTAGCCACAGAATTAGCCGGTATCGCTGCGGGCGCAAGCTGTGTACACTCCTGTATCAATGGCTTAGGGGAGCGGACAGGAAATGCCTCTCTCGAAGAATTGATGATGTGCATGAAGATTATGATGGACATGCCGAATGACTACAAGATAGAGAAACTGGATTGGATGTGCAAAGAAGTGGAAAAGATTTCCGGAGTCAGACTGGCAAATAACAAGCCGGTCGCGGGTATCCGCAACTACACACGTGAGTCGGGAATCGGGATTGACCTTGTTGTGAAGCAGCCTCTTGCCATGTATGCGACAGACCCGCGGTATTTTGGCAGAGAAGGAGATATCGTGCTTGGCAAAAAGAGCGGAAAGGGCTCCATCGAGTACTACCTGGATAAATTGAATCTCTCCGCGACTCCTGAGCAGGTTACAGCAATTCTGGCAAAGGTGAAGGAGAAAGGAATCGAAAAGAAGGGGCTTTTGACAGAGGAAGAATTTTTAGATATATACCATGCAGAGAAATAAGTAAGTTTTAACCACTCTCTCTTAAGGACCGCCGCAAAATGGATATAGGCATGAGAAATGCTTGTATTTGTGGAGCAGCGGTTCCTTTATTTCAGAGGAAATCCTGTTCCCTACTCACGGGTGCAAGAATGGACAAAGCGCAGTTTTAAGAAAAACCGCTCAATCAGTAAACTTTTCCGTTTGTCAGACAGAGATTTTACCGATTGAGCGGCGCTGTTTTATTCTGTATTTTGTTGACTTCCGTGCTGGATTACGGCCAGATACCGCGCAGGTTCTTAGCCTCCACCACACGTTTTACGGCAATCAGATAAGCTCCGGTGCGCAGGGTGGTTCCCTTTTCTTTGGAGATATCCCATACAGCTTTGAAAGACTGGTCCATGATTTCCTTGAGCTGGTCGTTTACATGTTCTTCACTCCAGCTTACGGATTGGATATTCTGCACCCATTCAAAGTAAGAGACGATAACACCGCCGGCATTTGCCAGGATGTCGGGTACCAGTACGATTCCGCGTTCTTTCAAGATTTCGTCGGCTTCTATGGAGGTCGGTCCATTGGCTCCTTCTACGATGACTCTGGCGCGGATTTTATGCGCGTTGCCGGCATGGATTTGGTTTTCCAGCGCGGCGGGAACGAGTAGGGTAGTATCGAGCTCTAAAAGTTCCTCGTTGGTAATATGGCTGACATTGTCTCTTCGGTAATCTTTTAAGAGATTGCCCCGTTTTTCAGACAAATAACTGATGACATCCGGAATGTCCAGCCCGTCCGGACAATAGATTCCGCCGGAGACATCACTGACGCCGATGACCTTCATACCTGCCATATGCAGAAGTTTTGCTGATACACTGCCAACATTTCCCATACCCTGTACAACAACAGGGGTGCCTGAGACTGGTATCTTCAGGGCGCGGAGGATGTTGAGAGAGGTAATCATAACTCCGCGTCCGGTTGCCTCATTTCTGCCCAGAGCTCCGCCTAATTCGAGGGGTTTCCCTGTGACAACACCGGGAACACAATGCCCTTTGAGCATGCTGTAGGTATCCATAATCCAACCCATAACATTGGCGTTGGTTCCCACATCGGGAGCGGGGATATCCTGCTCCGGTCCGATGATGGGAGCAATCATGGCGGTAAAACGGCGGGTGAGGCGGCGTATCTCCCCATCAGACAGTTTGGCGGGGTCGCATATGATTCCGCCTTTTCCACCGCCATAGGGGATGTTTACAACTGCACATTTAAATGTCATCCATGCAGACAGTGCTTTTACTTCATCCAAATCCACGTTCTGATGGTAGCGGATACCGCCTTTGGCGGGACCTCTCGAAGTAGAGTGCTGCACACGGTAACCTTCAAAGACGCGGACGCTTCCGTCATCCATGCGGACCGGAACAGACACTTTCAGCTCACGCTCCGGATGCAGAACTGCTTCGTAATCGCTGGGCTCATATCCGAGGAGTGAAGCAGCATTTTTAACCGTTGAAACTACAGTATCATATGGATTGTATTTCGTGGGTTTTGTACTCATTTTTATCTCCATTCTGTGCCATTGACGCAGCAGGCACCAGTATAATCAAATCACATGCGTCACTTATTCTTTTTGAATCCGTGCTTTATTTCAGTTTTTCAAATACCTCTTTATTTACGACCCAGTCGGCTTCCTCGCCGCTTAACACTTTCACCATCTGCTGCGCTGACTGGACTGCCATTTTTCTGGAACCACTGACAGTCAAAGCAGAAGAGTGCGGGCTGATAATGAGGTTTTCCATAGAGAATAATTTCTTGTAAGGCTCTAAAAGCTCCCCGTCTTTGTCGGTCGGTTCCTGCTCGAATACGTCCAGGGCAGCCCCGGCGATGGTCTGATTTTCCAGAGCCTCGATGAGCGCCTTTTCATCAACAATAGGTCCGCGCGCGCAGTTGATGAAATATGCGGTCGGTTTCATCAGCGCAAATTCCTCCGTGCTTATCATGTGTATGGTCTCCTCTGACTGGGGAGTGTGGATTGTGACAAAGTCGGCTTCTCTGAGTACGCTGTTCATATCGGGCATCATTTTCGCCCCGTACTTCAGACCGTCCTCCTCAGTCAAACGGGGGTCATACGCGATGACGTTCATGTCGAAAGCATTGCAGTATTTTGCCACGATGCTGCCGATATGTCCGAGACCGATGATACCGACAGTTTTGCCTTCCACATCGTCGGGTTTGTACGTCACCTTGATGGCGAAGTTCGCTTTTCTCTGTTCTTTATCCGCGGTCATTATCTTGCGTCCGAGCATCAGGATGTACATCATGGTATGCTCTGCAACGGAAACGGTAGCTGCATGAGGTGTGTTGGTCACGATGACGCCCTGTTTGGTAGCCGCATCCAGGTCGATTAATTCGGTGCCGATGCCATGGCGCGCAATGACCTGAAGGTTGGTACATTTTTCAATCATTTCAGCGGTCAAACGGTTGTGGCGGACGATGATGCCGTCTATGGAGTCGTCCATCATGGAGAGAAGCGTTTCCGGCTTCGGGTCCGGCGCAAGAACAACTTCTTCTACTGCATCTTCAAGGATTTTCATGCCATCGGGGTGGATAAACTGAGTAATGAGAACTTTTTTCTTAAGCTTCATATGAATACCTCCTGGTTAAAATTTTGTATATTATATGGAATCACAAGCAGGATATTTTAAAAGGACGGAGCGGGATATATGACGAATATCCCGTTCCGTTTATCAAAGTATTTTATTATTTTGTCAGAGATTATTTTATCATTTTATCAGAGATAACTTTGATTGGATTTTCAATCTTTCCGATGCCTTCTACTTCTGTAGTGAGGACTTTACCTTTTCCGAGGTCAACATGCTGGAATTTTACTTTGATATCTTTGCGTTTTTCCGCGTGCTTTTCATCTCCGCCCTGTACAGTTCCCCAGGAAACGATGTCACCTGCGCACAGTGTGTGTGCTCCGGACAGGTAGCTGATGAGGTAAGGAATCTTGAAGAACATATCTCTGGTGTTTCCTGTCTGGATATGCTCGCCGTCAAGCCATGCATCGATGTCTAAGTTGTTTACATCTTCAATCTCGTCTGCTGTTACAAGGTATGGTCCCATAGGAGCGAAGGAATCATAACATTTATATCTTCCGGCATAAGTAAGACGTTTGTCGCCGCCCTCTTCAGCGGAACGTTTGGATACAATCCATTCTCTGTTGTCACGGAGCCAGTGAGCAGTCAAATCATTGTGTACGGTATAGCCGTAAACGTAGCTTTCCGCGTCTTTCTCGTCAACGAAGCGACCTTTTTTGCCGATGACAAATGCCATCTCAGACTCTGAGCCGACATTGCCGATTTCCTCCGGAATTTCCAGGGTGTCGTAAGGACCTACGACACAGGTCGGAACTTTGATGAAGTAATAAGGATGTTTCGGCCCATCCGGCAAATCCGCGATTTCATATTTCTGTCTGTTGTTGATAGCGATAGAGAAGATTTTGGATGGAGCCGGAATCGGTGCCATATAAGTAATCTCATCTGTAGCATAGAGCAGCTTTTCACCTTCCGGTCCGGCTGCGTCAGGATTTTTTGCCGCGTAATCCATTGCTTCTCTGATGCAGTCTTTTCCTTCCTCGCCACTTTCGATAACGCCGACCATGCAGGGCGGTGTCATGACATCAGCGCGCTCCTGTGGTTTTGCTTTTCCGGCAGCTTTAAGAGCTGCTGCATATCCGTAATTGACATCCAAAATCTTTCCGTTCTCCATGAGTACGCCTACACGCTGCTCACGTCCTGTTTTAAAAGTACAAAGTTTCATAATTAATTCTCCTTTTCTTCTTTTATTGTAAATGTTTATATTATTGATTTGCGCGGATATCCGCAACAAATTTTTTCAGACGTTCCATACCCTCGGCGCAGTCTTCATAGGAAGTCGCATAGGAGAGACGGATGTTGTCTTTGGAACCTGGTCCGAAATCACTTCCCGGAACACAGGCTACGCCGCATTCTTCAAGAAAACGATGGCAGAAAGTGTCTCCGTCCATTCCAAGAGAAGAGACGTTGGGGAATACGTAAAACGCTGCCTGCGGGTAGGCGCAGGGAAGTCCTACTTCCTCCATTGTGCTGTATATCAATCTTCTTCTTTTGTCGAATTGTTCCATCATATACGCGACTTCATCGGACTCCTGTGTGAGCGCGGCGAGAGCCGCAGCCTGAGAGGAAGAAGTGGCGCACAGCACGATTTTCTGATGCGCGCGGATTAAAATCGACATTAATTTCTTGCAGGCGGCGATATAACCGATACGGAAGCCGCACATGGAATGGCTCTTGGAAAAAGACTGGATGGTGATAGTTCTTTCCCACATTCCGGGCAGACTGGCGAGCGATGTGTGGACGTTATCCTCATAGAGGACACGTTCATACGCTTCATCTGACACAACCAGGAGGTCATGCTTGATACAAATCTGCGCGAGTCCCTCCAGATTTTCTCTGCTCATGATGGTACCAGTCGGATTGGAGGGCGTACAGAACATGATAAGTTTTGTCTTTGGAGTGATGCTTTTCTCAAGAGCCTCCAAATCGAAATTCCAGTTGTCGTTTTCGTTTAAAGGAACATAAACGGGAACAGCATTTGCAATCTTGACGATACTGTCATAGGGAGAATATCCGGGGTCGGATAAGATGACCTCATCTCCGGCATCGACCAGAGCGAGTACTGCGGTCGCCATTGCTTCCTCGCCTCCGACTGTTACCATAATCTCTCCATTCGGGTCAGCATGGATACCATTTTCTTTCTCCAGTTTTTCCGCGATGGCTTTCCGCAGCGGGAGTGTACCGTAGTTAGAAGTATAACGCGTATTGCCTGCCTGCAGAGAAGCGCATGCCGCATCGCGGATATACTTTGGAGTGACGAAATCAGGCTGTCCAATCTCAAAATGTACGACCGACCTGCCCTCGGCCTCCAGCTGTCCGGCACGTTCTGAGACACGCCGGATTCCGGTAAATGTGATTGCCTTCATCTTTTTCGGTTCATAATCTTTCATGCCATTCATCCTTTCTTTCGTTTTTTGTTTACAGATGTTATAGAAAACAAGTGGTGGTGACGCGTGTTGTTTTCGTGAGAACTGTTAAACATATTATGATAATACCTTTTGAAAGGTATTCTGTCAATACGTTTCGGAAGAATAATTTGTACAAAAATTGTCATAAAAAACTAGTAATTTGTAACAGTTGACAGATTTGTGTTTCATATGCATAATGGAGAAAAAGGTATTATGATATTATAACAATACGATAATACTTAAAACATAATAAAAAAGGAGGTATGAACATGAATCAGGTGGATTCATTATTAAAAGGCACTGTGGACATGCACATACACAGTGGTCCGGGGCTGGTAAGCCGTTCGCTCGATCATGTGGAGGCGGCACAGGAAGCGATGGCAGCGGGACAAAAAGCAATCGTTATCAAAGACCAGCACATTCCGTCAGCGGATACGGCGAATATCATTCAGAAATATGTTGTCGGCGATGCGCCCTTTCATATATTTGGAAGTGTAGCGCTCAATAATGCCGCAGGCGGGGTGAATCCCCGTGTGGTAGAGGCGGCGCTTGGCTGTGGGGCAAGAGTTATCTGGATGCCTACGCTTTCCGCCAAATTCCATAAGGAAGGACATGCGAAGATGTCTGCCAAGGCACAGGCAGCGATGCCAAAAACGAAATTCGCGTTGTCCCAGGACCCGCCGCTTTCTATATTGAAAGAGGATGGAAGCCTGCTGGATGAGGTGTATGAAATCTGCGAACTCATTGCACAGAAAAATGTCGTACTCGGAACAGGGCATCTTTCCTGGCCGGAGACATACGCGGTCATTAGGGCGGCAAAAGAAGCGGGGGTAGAGAAGATTGTTGTAGACCACCCGGAACATCTGTTAAAAGCCACGGCGGACCAGATGCGGGAGCTGACAGCGCAGGGTGTCTATGTAGAACATGTGCTGGCTCTGGTGTATTCCAATAAGTCGTCGCATGAAAAGATTTATCAGATGATTCGTGAACATGGAACAGAATACTGCGTCGTTGCCTCTGACTTAGGGCAGGTGGGACGCCCTCATCCGGTGCAGGGTATGAGGAACTTTATCGCAGATATGCTGGAGTTTGGTCTGACAGATGCAGAAATCAGACAGATAACTTCAGAGAATCCGGGAAAACTGCTCGGTGTATGAGCAGAAAATGCTGAAAGAAA
Organism: uncultured Ruminococcus sp.; assembly: GCA_900541505.1. Classification (GTDB taxonomy): domain Bacteria; phylum Bacillota; class Clostridia; order Lachnospirales; family Lachnospiraceae; genus Mediterraneibacter. The sequence continues at coordinate 77,611 of UQKK01000009.1, read as the reverse complement.
ATAATTTGAGGGATGTACAATGACCAGGGAACAAAGAGAGCTTCTTGAAATAAAAGAAAAACTCCGCTTGGGCGGAGGGGATAAAGCGATGGAAAAACAGCACAGCCTGGGAAAACGTACCGCGCGGGAGCGGCTTGAACTGCTTTTTGATGAAGGTACTTTCACAGAGATGGGACTTTTCGTGAAGCATCACGCCGCGGCGTTTGGTATGGGGGAAAAGAATGCTCCTGCAGACGGGGTTGTGACGGGATACGGATATGTTCAGGGACATCTGGTATATGCCTACTCGCAGGACTTTACCGTCCTCGGAGGAACACTCGGCGAGATGCACGCCAATAAGATTGCGGCGGTACAGGAGGAGGCGCTGAAGACAAAATCGCCTATTGTGGCAATCAATGATTCAGGAGGCGCCAGAATCCAGGAAGGCGTGAATGCCCTGGGGGGATATGGAAGGATTTTTACAAATAATATTCGTTCTTCGGGTGTGATTCCTCAAATTTGTGCAATTTTAGGACCTTGTGCCGGCGGTGCTGTGTATTCACCGGCGCTGATGGATTTTGTGTTTATGGTCGATGACGTGAGTCAGATGTTTATTACGGGACCGCGTGTGCTGGAAGAAGTGACAGGAGAAAAAGTTTCTTCACAGGAGTTAGGCGGTGCGAAAATCCATAATGAGATAAGCGGATGCGCCCACTTCAGAGATAAAACAGAGGAAGAGTGCATCACCAGGATTCGGAAGCTGCTGGGGCTTATCCTGGAACCGGAAGTTCCGGTGTCGGAGGAGGAACCGACGCTTCGACGGGACCAGAATATGGATTATATCGTTCCGCAAAACCCCAGACAGCCGTACAGTATGAAAAGCGTGATAGACGGGATTGCGGACCGGGGAGAGTTCTTTGAATATCAGGAGGGGTTTGCGAAAAATATCCGAACAGGATTTATCCGCTTAAACGGGAGATGTGTGGGTATAATCGCAAATGAACCTACCGTATTGGCGGGGTGCCTGGACATCGATGCCTCAGATAAGGCGGCGAGATTTATACGGACCTGCGATGCATTTGAAATCCCACTTCTGACGCTGGAGGATGTGCCTGGGTATTTGCCGGGAAAGAACCAGGAGTACGGTGGAATCATCCGTCACGGAGCAAAACTGTTGTACGCGTATGCGGAAGCCAGCGTGCCGAAAGTGACTGTCATCACAAGAAAGGCATACGGAGGAGCTTATATTGGAATGTGTTCGGTGCATCTGGGGGCAGATTATGTATTTGCCTGGCCCGGAGCAGAAATTGCGGTGATGGGTGCGGAAGGAGCCGCTAATATTATTTTTGCGAAGAAGATAAAAGCGTCGGAAAACCCGGAGGAAGCACGCGGGGAATATATCAGGCAGTATGAAGAGCAAATGATGAACCCGTATATGGCGGGGGAATCTGGATATGTGCATGATATTATCGTACCGTCCGAGACGCGTAAAAGAGTGGCGGGGGCGTTTGCGGCACTGGCGCGCAAAACGGAGCAGAGGGTACCTAAAAAGCACGGAAATATCCCATTGTAGTCTGGAAACGTGGATAATACAATGAAGAAAGGAATTGTGAGATGAAAAAAGAAAATACGACGGAAACAAAAAAAGAGAGGATACGAAGAGAACCTACAGTGTGGCAGGCGATTTTAGGTCTTGTCTGTGTAATAGCAGCGGTTGTAGCGGCAATCCGAAGCGGCGTGGGAATCCAGATGGGTCTCGCCATGGGCGGATGTATCGCCATTGTATTTGCCTTGCTGATGGGAAATAAATGGGACGATATACAGAACACAATTAAGACGGTTGTAGGAGATTCCGCTACCACTCTTTTAATTCTGATAAGTGTCGGTATGATGGTAGGTATCTGGATTATAGGAGGAACGGTTCCGACACTGCTCTATTATGGGCTGAAACTCTGCTCTCCGGCAATCATCGCACCACTGACTTTTGTGCTCTGTGCGATTAGCTCACTGTTTACAGGAAGTTCATTCGGTGCTATTGCCACAATGGGACTGGCGCTGTTCGGTGTAGGAGTGAGCATGGATATTTCCGCTCCGCTGATGGCAGGCGCGGTATGCTCCGGTTCCTTCTTTGGTGATAAGTTGTCCCCTTTGTCTGACACAACAAATGTAGCGGCAGACATGTCCGGTACAAGGTTATATGACCACATCAGTTCTATGATGTACACGACGGTGCCTGCTACGATAATCTGCCTGATTTTATATACAGTCTTAGGATTGCAGAGCGCTTCCGCAAACGCGGATTTGAGCAATGTGCAGACAATTATGACAACACTGGATGCAAACTTTAATATCAATGTCCTGGCGTTGATTCCGGCGCTTTTGGTTCTGGTTACCTCAGCATTGAAGATGCCGGCGGTTCCCGCAATGCTTGGATGTACAGCAATTAGCGCTGTATTCGCCTGCGTTTTGCAGGGTGAGGGGCTTTCAGCTGTTCTGAATGCGGCGATGAATGGATTTACCTCCGAAACGGGCGTATCTATGGTAGATAACATCTTATCCCGCGGCGGTATGACTTCTATGTATGGCACTGTGGCAATTATCATTCTTTCCGCGACCATGGGAGCAGTGCTTGAGAAGAGTGGCGTTATTGACTGTCTGGTACAGAAGGTACTCCTCAAAGCAGTTCACAAACCGCGTGGGCTTGTTCTCTCCACTATGGTATACTGCTACACTTTGTTGTTTATCTCCGGACATCAGGTGATGCCGATTATCCTCGGCGGAAGGACATTCCGTCCTGCGTATGACAAAATGGGCATACAGTCCAGAGTGCTGTCCAGAACATTGGAAGATACCTGTACAATTGGTGCGCCGATGGTTCCGTGGGGAACATCGTGTGCTTACATGTATTCTGTGCTCGGAATCGGCATCGCATATATACCGTATTCGTTCTTGAGTTACATCGTACCATTGTTTGCAATTCTCTACGCATGCACGGGATGGTTTGTATGGCGTAAAGACCCGGAGACAGGAGAAACTGCCGCGGCTTAATCATAGAAGAAAAGTGATATTGTAAAAAATTACGGCAGCCTTTGCTTGAGCGGGGCTGCCGTTTGGGAGAAAAAGCAATGATTAAGATAAAAGCATCTGTGACAGCAAATCAAAAAATGACATATGCGCAGGAGAGCAGGGTGGAGCTTCGGATTGACTGTTCTGACGGGATTAACGATATTTTACTGCCGGATTGCTGTAAAAATAAGGGGTTGTCAGAATACCCGCATGATACTGCGCTGCAGGGCGCACTGGCAGAATACTGGAATCAGACAGCGCAGACCACAGAGGATATGTTCCTGCTGGGAAATGGTTCCCAGCAGTTATTATATCTGGTAAATAAACTGTTGATTGAACGAGGGTCAAGAGTATTGGGTTATGCGCCGCAGTATTCCTCTTATGGTTCTGATGTTTTGTTCTGCGGCGGGGATTACTGGACATGCCGTATGGGGGAGAATTATCAATTTGAATTCCGGCGCTTGACAGAGCAGATGGAGAGCGCGGATACCCTGGTTTACCTGGATAATCCAAATAATCCTACAGGACAGTCCATTCCCCTGGAACAGGTGGAGTATATCGTCAGAGAGGCGGCGAAAGAAAATATATGTGTCCTGGTCGATGAGGCGTATGGGGAGTATATGGAACCGGAAAATTCGGCGATTGCTCTGCTGAAAACCTATGACAATATCATTGTTCTCCGCACGTTTTCAAAAGGATTCGGACTTGCCGGGGTAAGACTCGGATATCTTGTGACGAGTCCGGAAATAGTGCGCGAGATGAAGAAACTGACGACTCCCTATGACGGAAACACATATGCGAGGCAAATTTGCGCGTAGGTATTGAAGGAGGAAAGCTTCCTGCCAAATCTGCGAAATGCGGTGCGTGGTATAAAACTTCCTATTCTGAATACATCATTCACGAATCTGAAGATAGCGTGTACGGATGTTCATGTTCCGATATTTATGCTCTATCATCCGCAGCCGGACTTTGAACTGGCGGAAATCTTGAGGAATGAAGGGATTGGGACTGTATCGGGCAGAAGCTTTTACGGCATGGGACCCAATGTTGTGCGGATGCGCGTTCCGCCAAGGGAAGACATTGATGAAGTGTTAAAGATTTTACGAAAAATAGACCAGATGAAATAGGAAGCAGTGCAAAGGGGATGTCATATTTGATATGCTACCTTTGCACTGTGTCTTAAATAAATGGTAATATGTTTTTTCGGTCTGTTTCAGAAACACCTATTGCATTCATCGCCTGTTCAGCAGTCAATCCTAAATTATCCATTAGATTTTTAACTGATTGCAACAAGGTTAATATTCTTTCTTTCTGAGCTGCTTCTTTATTCATTTGTTCTATTGCCAAACACACATCAATCGCCTCCTCGCCTTCTTTGAGTGCTATCTTTGCACCTACACAGGCATTTAACACAGCCACTTCCTCTCTCCCTAAATGGCGGAAAGACTCGTCTGCATTCAATACCTTTTTCAATTCATCTTTATCTCTTGCATACTTGATAAATGACAACACTTCTTTCAAAGAACTCTGGAATTTTCCGAAATCTTCATCCTCTATCGAGGCGGGTGCAAGATATTTGACTGGTTCTCAATTGCGAGAAGCAGATATGCGGTACTTTTATCCATCATCGCAACCACAGATTTTATAACATCCCTTGTTTTTTGTACCGGCTGGCTGGCACCTTTTTCCCCACCATAGGGAACAGTGATTTCGCGGGTGTCCAGTTCCTTCAGGCTCTTTGGATGGATGACCTGTTCTCCGCCATATACAAAATAGTTAAATGCATCCGCGAAGATTTCATTCTGTCTCATATATTTTGCTGTTACCGTATCTTTTACGCCCAAAGGATTCACCGCCTTTATTATATGCTGCCATTAAGTAAATATTCTTTTCTATTACTTGTATCATAGCATAGCAATTTTTGTTTTACAAGCAGGGTGTTACATCCCACCTGTGCTGACAATTTGGATTTGGCTGCGAATAGTAACCTGTTGAGGTGGTTTCTCGTAATAGCCCGTTCACACTGTGATATAAAAATGTATCCCCAAAGCAGGGTTGAAGGATAATGGAGGGCTTTGGGGATACGCAGTATAGGTATTCTAAATATAGTAAGGAATCATTTCTTAAAATTTCAAAAGTTTTGTGATATCGGAAAGTTCACATCCGGGTGTTAAGTCGCAGGCGCGCATCAGGAAGTTGAGCTTGTCAATCCGCTCTCCTGAACGCGGAGCCCCATTCTTGATAAATCCAACCTGGAGCCCCACAGCGAAATCCATGACTACGTCGCCGATGACCCCACCGGCTCTTCCAGAGGGAACGGCAAGCAGGTTGTGTGCCTTGGCAAACTCATAGGCATCCAGCGCCTCGGTAATCGTTCCCACCTGGTTCGGCTTTAAGATAAAGCCGTCCAGAGCGTCAAGGTCGTAAGCTCTTTTCAGTCTGTCCAGATTGGTTACAATGAAATCGTCACCGATGATGTTCGTCCGGGTGATTTCTTTGTGTGCCTTGGGATAGGATTCCCAGTCTTCCTCGTCCAGCAAATCTTCGATAAATACGAAATTAAATTTCTCTGTCAATCCCTTTACATAGGAAATCAAGGTGTCTGCAGATACCCGCTCTCCTTTTAAGAGATAAGTATTGTTTTCTCTGTCGTACATCTCGCTGGATGCGCAGTCAAAGGCGAAACCGATTTTGCCTGTGTATCCGCAGTTTTCAATCGCTTCGGAAATCAGATTCAGATTTACCTCCGGGTCTTCACTCGGTGAAGCGTAGCCGTAAGAAGGCGCTACGACGGGTTTGTGTCCCAGATATTTTGTGATGACTTTCTCCAGTTCCTGGAAGGTGTTGATACCCATTTCCACTGCTTCATAGATGGTGGAAGCGCCGTATGGCATGATGATAAACTCGTTAAATGGCTGGGTCAGGTTCTCATAGTGACCGCCGTTGATGACATTGAAGCTCGGTACAGGAACGGTTTTTATCGGACCGCCTGCCATATAGTTGTACAATGTCTGTTTAGAACACTCAGCAGCCGCGCGGAAGAGGGCGATGGATGTGGAATAAATCGCATTTCCGCCCAGCTTCTCCTTCTGCGGTGTGCCGTCTAAGTCAATCATGATGTTATCCAGTTCTCTTTGCTTTAGAACATCTTTGCCGATGAGAGCGGGAGCAATAATATTGTTTACATTGTCCACCGCTTTGTGTACACTCATTCCGTGGTACTCGTCCGGGTTGTCATCGCGAAGTACACAAGATTCGAACATGCCGACGGAGGAACCGGTAGGAGCACAGCCTCTGCCGAGGGAACCGTCCTCTGTTATGACATCCACTTCCACCATGGGTCTGCACTTGCAGTCTACAATCTGGCGTGCATGGATGGATTTAATTGTTGTATTCATAAAATCAGTCCTCTACTTTCGGAATATATAAAACGTTGAAGTCACAAAGGTTCGTACCGGTGTTTCCGGTAAATACAGCGTCGCCCATCTCTGTGAGCGCCTCATAGCATGCATGACCTCTCAGGGCACCGTATACATCGACATTTTTGTCGAGCGCGGTTTTGTAGCTGCTGGAATCACAGATTCCTCCGGCTACCGGTGTTGTACCGTCTGTTCCCTCGGAGTCGATGGACAGCATGCAGGCACCCTTTGTTTTCTGTGCCAGAATGGAAAAGCTCAAGGTCAGTTCCTGTCCCGGACCGCCGTGCCCGGTGATGAGGCTGTTGTCCAGAATCTGTGTGGTCGTCTCGCCGGAGCTTAAAATCACGCAGGGCGGCTTGATGGGATTGCCGTATGTCTGAATCTCTCTTGCGATAGAAGCAAAGAATGAACCTGCATCCTTGCTCTCGCCTTCCAGGAAAGAAGTCAGGATGATAGCAGGGATACCCATTTCCTCCGCGACTTCCTTTGCGTAGATACAGGAATCCGGCAATGTGTTCAAAAGGAAATAGGTATTATCCGGGAAGGCTTTTGGTGTCTCTCCCTCCGGACCTACATTCATGAGATAATCTACGACACTCTTCGGCAGACGGTCGGCTACGTTGTAATCGCGGATGACTCTGCGTGCATCCTCCAGGGTCGTCTTGTCGGGTCCCATGGGGGTGCTGGCATATTTTTCATAGGGAACGGATATGTCCTTTGTGGCGGGAGTACCTACTGCGTCGCTGATTCCAAAACCAATCAGCTCTGCCCCCACGTCCTGTATCCGCTTGGCGAGCATACCGCCGTTCATGGCGGAAATATGCCGCCTTATGGCGTTGACTTCATAGATTCCCGCGCCGGATTTTAACATAACGTCCGTTGTCTGAATCTCGTCCTCCAGTGAGATACCCTCGATGGGACAGCTCATGAGAGCGGAACTTCCCCCGCTGATGACTACGATAAAAAGATCGTCGGGACCGGCATGATCCACCAAATCTAAAATTTTCAGGCAGGCTTCATAACCGGTCTGGTTCGGGAGAGGGTGTCCCCCCACATATACGTCTGTATTCCGGAACCGGTCGGTTTCCTCCGCTACTTTTACAATAGCAATCCCCTTGGTAAGCCTGTCGCCGAGAATCTCATCGACTGCCATTGCCATATGGTTGCATGCCTTCCCGGCGCCCAGGAGATAAACGTGTTTCTTTTTAGATAAGTCCCAGGATTTCATTCCGATATGCAATATATCGCCATCCAGGCGCATAATGCTTTTAATGCGCTGATAGGCGTCCAGACGGTTGAGCGTTCTGTTGGTGATATCCAGCACAATCTTCCGGGATTCTACATCTCCGTGGGAAAGCAGGGCACCGTAGTTTTTTATCTTATTCATAATAAAAATCCCCTTTACTTCCTGATTCAAAAATAATAGCAGTTACACAGGTATTAAATAAAACATAAGCGGAGAGATGAAAGAATTAAATGTACCAAAATGTACTTTAATAATAATGCGATATATTAAATGTGTCAACGATAAATATGGAGAAAGGGATAATATAGTGAAAAGTAACAAAAAATAAGGAGTAATATTGTAAAAATAAACAAAAACACAATAAATATACTGAAAATATTGACATATGCAATATATTATAATAAAGTGAATGTATTAAATAAAACATTGCGAGCGAAGAGAAAAGTGCGCGTACCGAAATGGAGAGAAGAAAAGGAAGTAAAAAGGAAGGAGAAAGAAAATGGCACACAAAACAGAATTTCTTTATTTATCCGAGCAGGATACCATCGATGCCGGAGTACTGGACGCAAAAAAATGCGTCGACAATGCGGAGGAGGTATTTACCCTTCTGAGCAAAGGCGACTACCTCATGGGAGGCAGCAACCATAACAGCCATGGGCTGGGGATTGTCTTCCCCAAGGAGACCCCCTTTCCCAATATGCCTGTGGCAGGTCCCGACAGGCGCTTCGTGGCGATGCCCGCTTACCTTGGCGGCAGGTTTGACGTCTGCGGCAACAAATGGTACGGCTCCAATGCCGCTAACAAGGACAAAGGGCTTCCCAGGTCTGTACTTACCGTTACCCTGAATGACAAGGACACCGGCGAACCCCTCGCTTTCATGTCCGCTAACCTCTTAAGCGCCGCACGCACGGGCGCTGTCCCCGGCGTCGCTGCCAGGCACCTGGCAAGAAAAGATTCCGAAGTCATTACCGTCCTCGGCTGCGGTCAGATCAACCGTTCCTGCCTGCGCTCCATCGCCAGCCAGCTTCCGAATGTGAAGAAAATTGTCTGCTACGATATTTTCCCCGCCGCTGCCCAGAATTTCCTTGACTGGGAGCTGCAGGAACTCGGTATCCCCGGCGTTGTGGAACCGGATCTGGAAAATGCCGTCAGCCAGGCGGATGTGGTGACTGTCGCCGCCTCCCGCTTAAAACCCCTCTACGTCAAGGACCAGTGGCTCAGGGAAGGGGTGACCGTCCTTATATCCGGTCCCATGCAGGCGGATGATTCCTACTGGACGGACACCAGGCTGATTTATGACAATGTGCGCCTCCATGAGGCATATGTGCAGGAAGCCATAGAATCCGGCGACCGTGCCGCCTATTACAAAACGGTCATCGGCGGTCCCATCTATACGCTCATAGACGCAGGAAAGATGCCACGGCTGGAGGATTCCACAAGCATTGGGGAGGTCATCATGGGCGAGAAGCCGGGACGTACGGACGCCAGGCAGCGGGTCACTTTCGTAGCCTGCGGTATGGCAACCTTCGATGTGGGGCTGGGATACGATTTGTTTCAGACCGCCCTGGAAAAAGGAATTGGAACCAAATTGACTCTGTGGGATGACCCCTATCAGAAATAATGGGAGGAGGGACGCAAAGTGTCGTTATCGTTATTGGCTATGATTATATGCTTTCTGGTGTTGATGATAATCGGACTGCCGATTGCCTATAATCTGATTGTGACAACTTTGGTTTATACGCTCGTGGCAGGATTTGATCCGATTCAGATGGCAATCAAAATGTATGGCGGAATGAACAGCTTCTCATTTTTAGCGGTTCCGTTTTTCGTACTGACAGGTCAGCTCATGCTCCGAGGGGGATTGCTGGAGTCCCTGATTAAGTTTGTAAACGCATGGTTCGGAAGATTTAAAGGAGCAATTGCCATTGTGACAATCGGCGCATCGCTCCTCATGGGATCCATTGTCGGGCTGGCGGTGGCATCTGCCGCTTCCCTGGGCGCGTTTTTGATCCCGATGATGAAAAAAGAAGGATATTCCGCACCGTTTTCGGCGGCGGTCATGTCCTCCGCATCGCTGCTCGGACCGATTATGCCGCCCAGCGTTTTGATGATTCTCTACTGTACGGCAGTAGGAAAAACATCCATTACGGGAATCTTTATGTCGGCTGTAACACCCGCCATCCTGATTGCAGTTTTACAGTGTATCGTGGCACACGCTGTATCGAAAAAAAGGAATTATCCTTCTTATGGCAAGACGACCTGGGCGGAAAAAGGAAAGACAACGGGACGCGCGATTCCCGCCCTGCTCCTGCCAGTCATCATCCTGGGAGGAATTTTCAGCGGTGTGTTCTCCATCACGGAAGCTTCCGGTGTTGCCGTTATTTACAGCGCGTTTCTGGCGTTTTGCATAAACAGGAGTGTAAAATTAAAAGACATTCCCGATATGATTATTGAAGCGGCATCTACATCCGGGCTGGTATTGATTCTCGCCGGAGCCGGTACTGCGATGGCATGGGGTATAGCCAACGAAAGAGTGATGGAGATGCTCAGCGCGCCGCTGTCTTCCATGCCTTCCTGGCTGTTCCTCCTCCTGGTGAATATTTTGATGGTTATCTGCGGCATGTTCATGGACGATTACGCCTCTACGGTCATCCTGGCTCCGATCATTAGCCCGATTGCGTGGGCGATGGGTATCAATCCGCTGCATATCGGCGTGGTATTCTGTGTCAACCTTGTAGTTGGTCTGGCAACCCCGCCGTTTGGAATTACGCTTTTTGTAACAAGTCCTGTGGCGGGAGTAAAGCTGGAGGAAACCGTTCGGGAATCCATCCCGTTTTTGGTTGTAACAATCGGCGTGCTGCTGCTGATTACATTTGTACCCCAGGTTGCCCTCTGGCTGCCGAATCTGATGGGGTATACCGGATAGGCGCACAGATTTAAGAAGGGAGAATGAACTATGAAAAAAAGTTTAAGAATCATATTGGCTGTCTTGCTGGTGCTGAGCATGACGGCGGGAGCCATGGGCTGCGGCATGAAGAGAACGAACAGTTCCGGCGGGGCTGCCGGGGCAGCGGGAGAGGAAGAAATCACCGGCAGTTATGTGATACGTATCGCATGTGAAAATTCGGAGGTATATCCCTCTACGCTGGGGCTTCAGGTCATGAAAGAATATATCGAGAAACAGACGGACGGGAACGTGGAAGTGAATATCTACGCGGGCGGACAGCTTGGCGGTGAGGAGGACACCCTGGAGCAGGTATCCCAGGGGTCGCTGGAAATGGCGGTTGCCTCCTTCGCGCCGGTTGTATCCTATGACCCCGAATTTGAAGTGATGGACATTCCGTTTGTATATAACAGCTACAACGAGGCGTGGATGGTGCTGGACAGCCATATCGGAACAGATATGCTGAATTCCCTCAGGGATTACGGCATGATAGGGCTGGCGTTCATGGAAAACGGGTTCCGCCAGATTACAAGCAATAAATCGCCGGTCAACAGTATGGCAGATTTATCGGGGTTAAAAATCCGTACCATGCAGAATAACAACCATATCGAATTTTTCAAGGCAATGGGCTCCAACCCGACGCCGGTAGCGTTTTCCGAGCTTTACATGGCGCTCTCACAGAATACGGTAGATGCGCAGGAAAATCCGATAGCGAATGTAACGGATAAAAAGCTCTACGAGGTACAGGACTACCTTTCGCTGACAAATCACATTTACGATGCGATGCCGCTGGTATGCAACCTCGACTTCTTTGAAAGCCTGCCCGGAAAATACCAGGGAATCGTGCGGACGGGAGCTGTTCTGGGAATGGAATACAGCCGTTTCTGTAATGCGGAGAGAGAAAATTTAATTTTGGAAGAACTGGAAGGATACGGGATGGAAATCAACGAGCCGGATGAGGCGGCACGGAAGGAGATGAGCGCTGTCGCTCAGCCCGCGGCAATTGAATCCGTGGCTGCGGATATCGGGCAGGATAAAGTAGATGCCTATCTGGAAGATGTAGAAAGCGTATTGAATGAAATCAGTGATTATTAATGCGGGAAGAAGGTAAAAAATAAGATGGAAGCATTGGACAAATTGGTAAGAGTACTTTATAAAGTGTTGAAGGTTGCCCTGTGTATCGTATTGATTGCTATGGTAGCTATTCTCGCGGCGCACGTTGTAGCCCGCTATATCCTCAACAATTCCCTGACATGGTCGGAAGAGCTTTTGAAAATCCTGCTTGTCTGGTTCGGGCTTTTGAGCGTATCCGTACTTGCTGCGAGAAGGGAACACGTATCCATCGTAGTATTTAAGGAGCATATGCCAAAGAAGGTCGCTGCCGTTTTGGATAAGATAACGCAGATTCTCACGGTACTCGTATGCCTGGTAGTGATTTATGTGGGTATCCAGTATGTGATATCCGCGGGATACAGACCGACACCGGCGCTGCGCCTTCCCTACGGTTATGCATATGCGGCGATTCCCGTTTCTTTCTTCTTTGTAACGATTTTTGAATTCCGCAACCTGCTCGTGGATATTACCGGAAAAGGGGAGTATGCGGCAATTGAGAAGCCGAAGGAAGACCTGACGGGAGGAAAAGAAGTAACGCTGGATTAAAAACAAAATAAGCTATGCCGGCGAGTTCGGATTTTATAAGGGTACTGTTTTCTTCGCTATGCAGTACCCTTTTTCTATAACAGGAGGATAGGATGGAATTAAGAAGAGAAAACAGTGGATGGGCTTATGAGGATCGGCGTCTTCAGATGAAGTGCGGGATTCCCGGAGAATACAGGGTGAAGATGCTTCAAACGCCGGACGTCCCGGAAATCCGGGACTACGGTGAAGTGCAGCGGGCTGTCCGCGAACCGGTTTCCGGAAAAAGCCTGACGGAAATCCTCCGGGGAAAGCAGGTACACACGGTGGCGGTTCTGGTATCGGATGCCACACGCGCTGTCCCGACGGCGGAAATCGCAGGGGTGATTGTTGATGAGCTGACAGAAAACCATATCGCGCTTAAAGATATTACATTTTTTGTGGCAATCGGTGTACACAGACCGGCAACAGAAGCGGAATTCAGGGAGATACTGGGGAACTTATACGGAAAGGTGAAGATAGAGAACCATACGCCGTTTGCGGAGAACAGCCTGATTTGTCTGGGAGATACAAAAAGGGGAACGCCTGTGTATGTGAACCGCAGGGCATATGCATGTGATCTGCATATTCAGATAGGGAAGGTGGAGCCACATGAGTTCGCCGGGTTTTCCGGCGGGAGAAAATCTGTGCTGCCGGGAATTTCCGGGGAAAAAACCATCCGCATGAACCACCGTCCGGAAATGATCCTTCACCCGGGGGCAGGGATTGGCATCCTGAAGGGGAATCCTGTGCACGAAGATATGGAAGAGGCGGCGGAAATGTTCGGAATTGATTTTTCCGTGAACTGCGTTTTGAACGGTCAATTGCGGCTGGCGGCACTGTATGCGGGGGACTTGCGTGCATCGCACGGAAACGCGGTGCGGTATGTAAAAGAAAAATTGGGAGTCTGCTTTCAAAAACCGGATATTCTTATCACCACTCCCGGGCTTCCCCTGGATATTGACTTCTATCAGTCTGTAAAAGCTTTAATCGCCCTGACGGAGGTGCTGGACGAGACAACGACCGTCATACTTTACTGCGGCTGCAGGGAAGGAATCAATTCTCCCGATATGCTGGAAGCGTTCCGCTCACACGGGGAGCTGGAAAAGGTTGTTTCGTATACGCAGGAACATTATAAGATTCAGATGGACCATGTCCTCCTTCTGTCTAAAATCTTCCGCAAAAATATCCGGGTCATTACAGTGTGCCCGAATCTGAAAGAGGAGGATATCAGAACAATGTTTATGACGCCGGGCAGCAGTCTTCAAGAAGCCCTGGAGGAGGCGGTGAAAATGACAGAAAAAAAGGATCCGCAGATTCTAATCTACCCCCGGCCCCAAACAGGGCTGCCTGTTCTTTTTTCGGGCGGGAGCGAAGCATAGTACCGCGCGCTGCTGCGCTTTTCGGATTCTTTGAAGAGGGATGCGCACTCGCGCGAAGTGGAAGTTTGTCGATAAAGCGACCGCACTCGGCGCGAGAGTTCCGCTTACCCACTTTGTTCTATTGACACATAGGATGACAGTACTCCTTTTTTATTTTCTTTCTGAATCACAGCCCCAGATAGAACCCCTGATTTAATATGGACTCTGTCTTCTTCAGCATACGCTGCGCCTCGTCGAAATGATTCTGTGTGATTGCCGTGATGAGATAGTTGGAGAGGCACAGCGGCGCAGCGTAGGAGTTCTTGTATGTGAGGCTGGAGATGGAGCAGGGCAGGATGATATCCCCGTATCCCTGCACAGCGCTGTAATTCTGGCTGGTGAAAAGAATAATCTTTACCCCTTCATTTTTCAGCCAGGAGAGGATGGTGGTGCTTAGCTTGGAATAGCGGGGGAAGAGATAAGCGATACATACATCCCCCTTTTTTGCGCTCACAATTTCTTCCGGGTAAAGCATACCCACAGATTGAATGAGATGTACATTCTCCCGTATTTCACTTAAACGTGAAGCCAGATAGCAGGAAATAGAGAAAGAACTTCTCATGCCCAGTATATATACATTTTCTGCCTGGGACACAATCTGGATGACCGCTTTTAAATCATCATTATTCTGCGTCTCCATCGTATGCTGAATATTATGGATATCATTTTGAAAAGAATCGGAGAGCAGGGTGTTGTCGGGATAAAATTTTCGGCTGGAGAGACGTTCGGGAAGCCCTACTTTGTTCTGTATGTTGCTCTGAATGTCTTTTTGCATCTCTGTATATCCGGTATATCCAAGTGTCCGGGAAAACCGGATGATGGTAGTTGTGCTGACATTGATTTTTTCGGCAATCTCCTCCAGTGTGCAAAAAGCAATGTCATTGAGATTCTCTGCGAGATAATCAGCAATGATTTTCTGTGAGCGTGTAAACGCGTCATAATGGATTCTTAAATCCTGTATAAAATTTGACATGTCTTTTCCCCGCTTTCAGCTAAAATATTACTTACATTCTAACATTGACAGAAGGAAGGTGTCAATGCGGGCAAAAAAGGTGAAAATTCTATAAAAATCTGGATTGTGCGGAAAAATTCTGTTATTATCTTGAATATAGAGAAAGAGGGGTGTTATACATGCCGCTGCCAAATCATGAAGTGCCTTTTGAGAGGACATCTGCCAAACAAAAGGTATATGAGACTGTTAAGGACTGGATAATCGAAGGACAGCTGAAACCAGGTGAGAAAATCTCGGATGTTGAGATAGCAGAATATTTTAATATGAGCAGGACTCCGGTAAGGGAGGCACTGCAGCTTCTGGAAGGGCAGAAGCTGATAAAGTCCTATCCGGGAAAAGCGACTATGGTGACAGAGATAGAGACAGATGATATTGAGAAATGGTATCTGCCGATGGCGATGCTGCAGCAGCTTGCCATCAATCTTGCCGTGGAGAAGATTACTCCGGCGCATATCAGCCGTCTGCGGGATTTGAGTGATAATTTTACGGAATGTGTAAAGGAGCAGGATAAGCCCATGGCGATACTGAAGGCGGATAAGGCGTTTCACAGCTGTATTTTAGAAGCGGCGGGCAACGAATATATCATGGATTTCTGCGAAGTATTGTGGATACATATTCAAAGGCTGGAATACGGTTTCTTTCGGGACACACCTCTGGAGGATTCTATCAGCGAACATGAACGGCTGATTCAGGCGTTGGAGATGAAGGATGGTTACTCGGCATCTATCCTTATTAAAGAGCACTGGGACCGGACCGCCCTGCTGATTCGCGGGCTGAATGGGAAGGGATGAGTTATAGACCTTATATTCATCATGAGGTAAAGCTGCTGTTATTAGACTAGTGTATTGACCTGTTGATATTCAACCAAATATTTTTGGTAATCATAGCTGTCCTGATGTATAATAAAGAAAAACGGCGGTGATTCCTATGGCAAGACCAAAAAAATATAACATTCATCTTACAGAAATAGATTTGAATAAGTTGAAATCTATTATCCGTAATAAAAAAACTTCCAAAACTATCCGCTGCAGATGCCAGATCATCCTCGATCTGGACGAAGCACATGGAAAAGTTTTAACCCATGAACAAAGCGCCAGATCCAATGGGGTCTGCATGGCAACTGTTACCAATACTGTGGCGAAATATATCAATGGGGGCATTGATGCTGTCATTGAATTTAAGAGGAGCATCAATTCAGATAATGCCCGGCGCAAGGTTGACGGACGCACGGAAGCCCGGCTGATCGAACTTGCCTGCGGCCCTGTCCCAGAGGGGCACTCCCGGTGGACGATCCGCCTGCTTGAGGAAGAAGCCAAAGTAATTCTGGAAACCCCTGTCGGCAGGGAAGCAATCCGCAAAGCTTTAAAAAAAACAAACTTCGACCTCACAAAAACGACTATTGGTGCATCCCGGCAAAAGAAGACCCGGAATTCATAGCCTGCATGGAGGATATCCTTGATGTGTATGAACTCCCCTATGATGAGAAGCATCCCGTTGTGTGTATGGACGAGAAACCATACCAGCTTTTGGGAGAAGTCAGGGAGCCTTTACCAATGATTCCCGGAAGCAACCAGAAAATTGATTCGGAATATGTCCGCAACGGCACCGTCAGCATTTTTGCTTTTGTGGAGCCGCTGGGAGGCGTTCACCATGTGAGCGTACGTGAACACCGTACAGCCACAGACTGGGCAGAGGAAATCAGGCATCTTGTGGACAACATGTACCCCGATGCCGAAAAGCTCATCCTTGTGATGGATAACCTTAATACCCATAAACCGTCCTCTCTGTACAAACGGTATCCGGCGGAAGAAGCAAGGCGCATCATAAAAAAACTGGAGATCCATTATATACCAAAGCATGGCAGCTGGCTGGATATTGCTGAAATAGAGCTTAATGTAATGACCAGGCAATGCCTTAGCCGCCGCATCGCTGAAATAGAACAGTTACGCAGCGAACTGTCCGCATGGGAAACGGAACGGAATACACTGGCAGCAAAGGTCAACTGGCATTTTAGAACCACTGATGCCAGAATAAAACTCAGTTCACTATATCCCACATTTACTACTGCTTCTTGATGGGTCAGTAGTATTGCTAAATGCCATCAGGTCAATACACTAGTCTGATGTGATGCGCATACGGTAAACCATGAGTACGGGCTCATGGTTTACCGTATACTTAGTTCAGTACTCTATATGGACTTGATGTATAATCTTATCCATAGGAGCATGGCAATTGGTTATACTTTTCCCATTTGATTCAGACTATTCAGTGTATTCTCCTTATTTATTGTTTTATGCCATCATTCTTTTCTGCTTTCCTACATTACGAACAACAACATATTCTGGTGCTTCTTTTTCTTTCTCCAACTGTGCTTTCGCAAATTCTGCTATCGGTTCAGCAACAGCCATTGCCAACCTCACTGGTACTGCATTTCCAATCTGTTTATAAACTAAATCCAGCTTTGCGTTATTGTTTCGACTACTTGTTCCTCTGCTAAATTCATACCAATCAGGAAATGTCTGTATTCTGGCAATTTCTTTAACTGATAATCGTCTATTATTCTCTTCACCATCACTAAAGATATATTTATCTTTACCTACATGTACCATTGGCTCTCCCGCAGGATGGATAGGTGCCTGTCTTCCGGAAGCCTGAATTGTAAAACTTGGTTGTGACCAGAGTTTTTTGCGATTACGTGACATAAATATAGTTGAATACGAGCCTGTAAAATAATCTCCTGGATTATCCTCCAAATCGCCAATTGCATCACAAAGTGTTACTACTTCCTTCAATCCTTCGACCCCATATCCATGTGTAGCTTTCGGATAAACATATTTAAAGTTTATGTCATTTCTAACACCAACCAAAATTACTCGTTCTCTTATTTGCGGCACGCCATATTCTGCCGAATTTAAAAGTTTGTGATAAATTGTATATCCTGCTGCTGCAAAATCCTGAACAATCTGTTTGAAAACCTCGCCCTTTCCAAGTGTCATCATTCCTTTTACATTTTCAGCTACAAAAATTTTCGGTTTACTCTGCATCAAACAACGAATAAAATGCAAGTATAAAAAGTTTCTCTTATCATCAACCAATCTTGGTCCAGCCTCTGAAAAACCAGGGCAAGGGAACCCTCCTAATACAATGTCTGCTTTGGGGAACTCCTTGATTTTTCGTATGTCGCTCTTGTCCATATATATATATTTGCCTGCATTCTGCGCATAGGTTTCTCTTGCCTCATCGAATATATCATTTGCATAAATCGTATTGAATATATTATTATTGATGTTTTTATCAAAAACCTTTTTGTCAGCAAATGCAGCTTCCATAACATCTCTGCCCATAACGGCTTTTAATCCGGCTAATTCAAATCCTAAATCGAGACCGCCACATCCCGAAAACAATGACAATAGATTCCATTTATTTGAATCATAGCTGAGTTTATCAAATTCTATTTCTTTACTACAATCAGCAAATGCCTGTCTTTCCTCTTCGATTTTAGTATTCAAAAGATTCTTGACTTCATCTACTTTATAATCTGGAGCCGGCTTAAATTTGCCGCGCCCTCTTTCTTCTAAAATAACAGCCATGTTTTCACCTCTATATTATTCTGTCTGTTCCGGCATTGTCATCATCAATGTCGTCTGTTGTTTTAATGTTAAGTTTCTTCATATAATGCAATAATCTATTCGCTACTTCATTTCCCTTAACAGTTAACGGCTGATTATAAACTAATTTAGGAACAAGTTTATTATCTTCGGCATTCCAATAGACTTGAACTGAAAGCGGTCTGTCTCCATCCCATTTCCCAGCAAATGTACGGTAATTCAGTGCCTTACATGCAAAGTAAATATTAGGATGCATCTTCACATATTCTTTGATTGGAATCATTCTGTCAATCACGTCTTGTGCCGAATTTACATTTTCATCCATCAAGATGTAATTAGCTATGCCGCTATTCTCAATAACCTGTCCTGACACCAGGGCATTTCGTTTATCATCTGACAAATTATTACCCGCATACACATCAATTATTTGTTCTTCTGTAAGTAGCATTTTACCTGACAAATCGCCACCATTTTTGTTTAAAAGTTCAAACTTCCATCCCAAAGTGATAGCACCCTTTTCAGTTCTTTTAAACTTATTCTTATATATAAGCATTCTTTCTTCAAATTTCTCGCTTATGGCAGTTGTCGAATCCACTATGATATTTACCCAATCATCTCCGAACAATTGCTCTGCTCTATCTGCGCTCATCTTATTCTCAATAAAATCAGCATTTTCTTTTTTATATGATATTTTTATTTCCACCTTGTCAGCTGCTGATTCTGCCAAAATATAAATATCTGTTTTAGGCTCACCTTTATGGCATGTTGGCTTTCCGGAAAGAACTACTTTATAATTCGCCCCTTGGAATACAAACTCAGTTCCTTCAGCCATAAATGCCAGTATTCTTCTTTCTGCATCACCAAAATCACCCATAACAAGACCTCCTAGTCATACATGTAGGGACATGCCGCCGAAGTCATAAGCTATATAAAAACTTTAAATAATTCTACCACAAATATTAGGTTTTCTCTACTGCAAAATCTACAAATATATTACCCTCTGCGGAAACTCAAGGCTTATACTTTGCGGAAATTCAAGGCTTTCAGCGATTGACTTTTATCGACAAAAAAAGTATGATTAAATATGTATGTATAAATATGTCCTCTCTTTACAAGGACACCCACGCCTCAAACCATGATACTTTCGTGTTTTGCGGCGTTATCCTCAACCGTCTGCCTTGCAGAACACGAAAATCTCTATGGTTGAGGTCGCAGAGTCGAAAAGAGGGGGAGAAAAAAGGAAGTATAGATGAAGAAATACACGAAAAAAGGCGTTTATATAGGAATTGCGGCTGTGGCGGCGCTTCTTGTCATTTTTGTGCTGGTGGAAGTGGTGACGCGGGTGACGGCAGGTAAGACGGATACAGCGGAAGGAATAGAGATTATACAGAAGGCGGAGTCGGCGGATATCAAGACGATTGAGACGAAGATTCAGCAGTTGGAAGCAAAAGAGACTTCGGAAGATGATACGAGGAGCGCGAAGGAGATTTTTTCCAGCGCGGTGGTCATGGGGGATTCCATCACGGAAGGATTCCTTGATTATGATGTGCTCAATGCCTCCAGCGTAGTCTCAAAAGTGGGTGTGGAGTTAGATGAACTGGATGAGCAGATAGATAGGGTGGCAGAGTTGAATCCGCAGGTCATTTTTCTTTCCTATGGCATGAATGACATCATTGCTACACAGGGCGACACGGATACATTTATAAAACAATACGAGGCGCTGCTGGACGCACTGGGGGAGAAGGTGCCGGATGCCAAGATTTTCGTCAATTCCATCTTCCCTGTCCAGGAACAGGAGATAGAGAGAGAACCGGTATTCGCAAAGCTGGGAGATTACAATCAAGCTCTGGCAGAGATGTGCGATGACAGGCAGATTGCCTTCATAGACAATACGGAACTGATATCGGCGGATTATTATGAACAGGACGGAGTCCATTTCAAACCGGAGTTTTATCCGATTTGGGCATCACATATGGCGGAGGTGGCTGCTTTATGAGTAACGACAGACCGGGCATCAATGAGATTATGAAATATGTTGTGCTGGCAGGCATCCTCATTTATGTTATTTTACTGATGATATTTGCCAGCGGCAGCAAGCGCCCTTTTTCAGAAGTGGCGGATAAGGTAGAGCAGTCACTGGATACATCGAATCTTGTGAAAAGGGACGGACAGGCATTCAAGAGATACTTCGGACTCAACAGCGCGGATTATGAGGGCGTTCTTCTGTATTCTTCAGAGTCCGCTATGTCGGCGGAGGAGGTTCTGGTTGTGAAGGTGAAGACGGACAAGCAGGTACAGGAAGTATCGGATGCCATTGACAAGCACCTCGCGGAGAAAAAAGAAGTTTATGACGGATATGCGCCGGAGGAAGTAAAGCTTATCGAGGATGCGCAGCGCAGTGTGCGCGGAAACTACATTTTTTTGGCGGTTGCGCCTAAAGCACAGGAATATCAGGAGATATTCAACAGGAGTCTGTAAAGAGACAGACACCTTTTAAGATACAGTAGAGAGGAAACAGCGGATGTTATTCAGCAGTATTACATTTTTGTTTGTATTTCTGCCAGTTACTCTGGCAGTCTATCAGATTGTTCCAAAGAAACTGAAAAATATCGTCATGTTGCTGGCGAGCATTTTCTTTTACGCATGGGGAGAACCGGTTTATATCATCCTGATGCTTTTGTCCATCCTTCTGAATTATTTCTGCGGACAGGACATTGAGGCGAAGAGGGAGGATGAACAGAAGAAAAAGAGAAGCCTGATATTTGCTGTTGTCGTCAACCTTCTCCTTCTGGGTTTCTTTAAATACTATGGTTTTCTCATGGACAGCATAAATCTGGTGCTTCCTATCAATATACCTTATCGGGAATTGCCTCTTCCGATTGGAATTTCATTTTACACGTTCCAGGCGTTGTCTTATATCGCGGATGTATACTGGGGAAAGGTAAAGCCACAGAAGAATATTCTCTACTTTGCCCTTTATATCTGTATGTTCCCGCAGCTTATAGCGGGACCCATTGTGCGGTATATTGATATTGAAAAGCAGCTGGATGAGCGGACAGTCTCATCGGCGAAATTCGGGCAGGGTACGATATTCTTTATCCGGGGACTTGCGAAGAAAGCAATCCTGGCAAATATGACAGGGCAGATTTTTGAGGAAATTTCTGCCATGGGAATGGGGAGCTTCAGCGTGGTGACGGCTTGGGTCGGCTGTATCTCCTACGCACTGCAGATTTATTTTGACTTCAGCGGCTATTCGGATATGGCGGTGGGGCTCGGGAAGATGTTTGGTTTTGAGTTCCGCAAGAACTTCAATTATCCGTATATCTCCAGGAGTATCACAGAGTTTTGGCGCAGATGGCATATTTCGCTGAGCACCTGGTTCAGAGAGTATGTCTACATCCCGCTTGGCGGAAACCGCTGTAATGTATCGCGTCATATCGCGAATCTTCTGATTGTGTGGATGCTCACCGGGCTCTGGCATGGGGCAGCTTGGAACTTTTTCCTCTGGGGATTGTATTACGGAGTACTCCTGATATTGGAAAAATACGTGTGGGGCTCGGTGCTGGACCGTCTCCCGAGTGTGGCGAGACGGATTTATGCCATGGTGCTTGTGCTGGTTGGATGGGTCTTTTTCTTCAGCCCCAGCATCGGCTATGCGTTTGAATATCTGGGGACCATGTTCGGCATTGGGGCGTCAGGATTTATAGATAAAGAGGCGGGATTTTTGTTCCTGACACATTGGCTTTTGTACGTGCTGTGCTTTATCGGCTGCACAGCGCTTGGTATGCGGATAATAAATCGGGTCATCGGAGTGTTTAAGGATGTACGTATCAGAGCTGTGGCGGCAGCAGTCGTCTATATAGGGATGTTTTTGATTTCCGTAGCATACCTTGTGACGGATACGTTTAACCCGTTTTTATATTTTAGATTTTAGGTGGAGACATGAGAGGAAATAAAAGAAAAAAGAAAGGCTTCATAGAAAATCTCATAGGGAAATTGTTCATTTTAATCCTGTTTCTGATTATGATTGTGAATTTCCTTGTCCCTGACAAGGAGATGTCAGAGCAGGAGAACCGTATGCTGGCGGAAAAGCCGAATCTGGATTTGAGCAGTGTGACAAACGGCAATTTCATGGAGAGTTACGAGAGTTATCTCTCAGACCAGTTTGTGGGGCGCAATGGCTGGCGCAGTGTGAAAGTGACACTGGACCGGCTGGGAGGCAGCAGGGAGCAGAATGATGTGCTTATTGGAAAGAGCCATCAGCTCATGGAGAAGATAGAGGTGCCCAAAAAGGAAAATTTGAGTGCCAATCTGGAGGCAATCCAAAATTTCAGGCAGACTTATCCGGATATTTCCATGACTATGCTGCTGGTGCCGGATGCGGCGAATATTTTAAGCGATAAACTGCCGTCTCTGGCAACAGCGGAGGACCAGACCCAGCTCATCAACCAGGTGAAAAAGGATTTGGGAGATTCGGTGAACTGGGTGGATGCGGTCTCTGTGCTGAATAAACGGAAGTCAGAGAAGATATACTATAAGACGGACCCGCACTGGACAGCGCTGGGGGCGTACTACACATTCCAGGAGGCAGCGAAGTCTCTGGGGATTGCTGACGATGCGATGCGCAGCTACGTAGCTTACCCGGTGACAGACAGCTTTAACGGGACACTGGCGGCAAAGAGCGGTGTGGAACTTGATGCGAAAGAGACGATAGAGATTTATGTGCCCTCGGATACAGATAACGATGTGATTGTCAATTACGTGGACGAGCAGCGCAGGACAACTTCTATCTATGACTCTTCAAAACTGGAGACAAGAGACAAGTATGCAGTATACTTGGGCGGCAACTCTTCGCTGATAGACATTAAGACGGCTTCTGCGGAAAACAGACGGCTTTTGCTTGTAAAAGATTCCTTTGCCAACAGTTTTGTACAGTTTTTGACACCGTATTTCCGGGAAATCGTGATGGTGGACCCCAGATATTACAGCGGGACGATACAGGATGTGATGGATACCTACCGGATTACAGATGTACTGTTTTTATATAGTGGAAATACCTTTTTCCAGGACAATAATATAAGCGGAGTGTTTGGCAGTGAGTAATCGGATAAAGCAGGAATTTGAAGAAAAGCAGGGACCTGTCCGCCTCAATAAATATCTGAGCGAGGCGGGGGTCTGTTCCAGGCGGGAAGCGGATAAGCTCATTGAGAGCGGTCGTGTGAGCGTGGACGGGCAGCGTGCTGTCACAGGAATGAAGGTGTTCCCCGGTCAGACCGTGAAGGTCGGGAAGAAGACTGTTTCCCGACAGGACGAGATGGTCGTGCTGGCAGTGAACAAACCTGTAGGAATTGTGTGTACGGAGGAGAGAAGAGAGCGCAGCAGTATTGTGCGCTTTTTAAATTTTCCGGTGCGTGTGACCTATGTGGGGAGACTGGACAAAGATTCCAGAGGACTGCTTCTGATGACAAACAACGGCGATATCATCAACAAGATGATGCGGGCGGGAAATTTCCATGAGAAGGAATACAAAGTCACAGTAGACAAGGAAATCACACCGGAGTTTTTGAAACAGATGGAGGGCGGCGTGCCTATCCTGGACACGGTGACGAGACCGTGCAGGGCAGAGCAGATTGGAAAATATACATTCTCCATTATACTGACCCAGGGATTAAACCGCCAGATACGGCGGATGTGCGAAGCTCTGGGGTATCAGGTCAGGGATTTGCAGAGAGTGCGGGTCATGAATATCCGCCTGGGAAATCTCAAAGAAGGGGAATACAGAAGGCTCACGGATGAGGAACTTAACGAACTGTATGAACTGCTCAAAGGTTCGTCCAATGAACCGGTGAGAGGAAAAGCAGACAGAAAGAAATCGTAGAGAGAAAATCTTGTCGGTCGGGAGGTAGACTTGTGGAAGAAAAAAAACAGCGAATGCGGGAATTAGTGGAAATCCTGAATAAGGCGCGGTATGCCTATGAGCAGGAAAATACAGAGATTATGAGTAATCTGGAGTATGACAGGCTCTATGATGAGCTGGTCTCTCTGGAAAAGGAAATCGGCACGACACTGTCCCAGAGCCCGACGGTGAATGTGGGCTATGAGGTGTTGAGCGAGCTGCCGAAAGAGCAGCATGAGCGCCCTATGCTGTCTCTGGATAAGACGAAGGAAGTGGCGGCTTTACAGGAATTTTTGGGCGCGCAGAAGGCAATGATATCCTGGAAGTTAGACGGGCTCACCATTGTTCTGACTTATCGGGACGGTCAGCTTTTAAAAGCGGTGACAAGAGGAAACGGGGAGATTGGGGAGGTTATCACGAACAATGCGAAGGTGTTCTCCAATCTCCCTCTCTCTATCCCTTACAGAGGAGAGCTCATTTTAAGGGGAGAGGCGGTCATCAGCTACCGGGATTTTGAGAAAATCAATGACGAGATTGAGGATGTGGACGCCAAATACAAGAACCCGCGAAATCTGTGCAGCGGTTCTGTGCGCCAGTTGAACAATGAGATTACGGCAAAGAGAAATGTGCGCTTTTATGCGTTCAGCCTTGTGAGGGCAGACGGCGTGGATTTTAAAAATTCCCGCCTCTGTCAGATGGAATGGCTGAAGGAGCAGGGCTTTATGACTGTGGAGTATCACGCGGTGACTGCGGATACGATAGCGGATGAGGTGGCATGGTTTGAGAACCACATTAAAGACAATGAGATACCTTCCGACGGACTGGTGCTCATCTATGACGATATCGCTTACGGGCAGTCTCTTGGGACCACGGCGAAGTTCCCGAGGGATTCCATTGCCTTCAAATGGGCGGATGAAATGCGTGAGACAACCCTGCGAGAAATCGAATGGAGTCCTTCACGCACAGGGCTGTTAAATCCGGTGGCAATCTTTGAACCGGTGGAGCTGGAGGGGACTACAGTGAGCCGTGCCAGTGTACACAATTTAAGCATCATGGAAGAATTGGAACTGGGGATTGGCGATACCATTCAAGTTTACAAGGCAAACATGATTATTCCGCAGATTGCTGAGAATCTGACGAGGAGCGGAGTGAAAGATATCCCTGAGGTCTGTCCGGTGTGCGGGGGCAGTACAAAGATTTCCATGGAAAATGAGACCAAATCTCTGTATTGTACGAATCCTAAATGCCAGGCGAAGCATCTGAAATCTTTTGTGCTCTTTGTGAGCCGGGATGCCATGAACATCGAAGGTCTTTCCGAAGCGACGCTGGAAAAATTTATCATGAATGGATTTGTGAAGGATTTTACGGACCTCTTCCATCTGGAGCGCTACGAGGAAGAGATAAAGAATATGGAGGGCTTCGGTGAAAAATCCTACGAAAATTTGATAAAGAGTGCTGCGCAGGCGAGAGAGACGACCCTTGCCAAGCTGGTGTACAGTCTGGGGATTCCCAATATCGGGCTTTCCAATGCCAAGGTTATCTGCCGTGCCTTTGGCAATGACCCTGAGAAGGTAAAAAATGCAACAGAAGAGGAACTGGACGGTATTTCCGGAATCGGGGGCGTCATCGCGCGTACCTTTGTGGAATATTTCGCGGACCGGGAGAACCGGGATTTGTTCGAGCGGCTCTTACAGGAGGTGGAGATACCGCAGGCGGAAGAGACGGACACGGAGCAGCAGATTTTTGCCAATTTGAATTTCGTGGTCACCGGGTCGGTCGCACATTTTTCGAATCGTGGGGAGATAAAGGAACTGATTGAGAGAAAGGGCGGGAAAGTGACAGGTTCTGTGACGTCAAAGACCAATTATCTCATCAACAACGACATTGAGTCTTCCTCCTCCAAGAACAAAAAGGCAAAAGAACTGAATATCCCCATCATATCGGAAGAAGATTTTCTGAAGATGTTGGAGGAATAAGGCAGTTGATGAATACCCGCCTTCCTGCTTAAAGTATAGCGTACAGGCAGCGCTTTGGAACGACTGCGGCAGGGTGGATTTACAAAATCTTCATTTGTATATCAGAGGCAGGTGTATTATAATGATAATCGAAATTGCCGGGGCGCGGCTGCAAGCGCTCCTATCTGAATAAGTACAGTATGCAGCAGAGAAAGGATAAAAATGTCAGACAGAGATTTTATCATCGTAGATGAGGAAGAAAAAGAAAAGGACAAACAGACACCGGATACGCAGGAAAAGGAAAAGCCGGTGATTGTAGAGGCGGAGACAAAAGAAGAGAAAGAAGACGAATATGAGAAAATCTGCTTTATCTGTCACAGACCGGAGAGTGTGACAGGAAAGATGGTAGAGCTGCCGAACAATATCACAGTGTGTCCGGCGTGTATGCAGAAGAGCTTTGACGCCATGACGAGCGGGGCGGTGGATTTGAACCGTCTGATGAACATGCCGGGCGTGCAGTTCTTCAATATGGCGGATTTGGAGAATACGATTCCCAAGAGTCAGAAGATAAAAAAGAAAAAGGAAAAGCCCAAAGAGTACCACAAGCTGGATATCCGGGATATCCCGGCTCCGCACAAGATTAAGGCGAAGCTGGACGAGTATGTGGTGGGGCAGGAATATGCCAAGAAAGCCATGTCAGTGGCAGTATATAACCACTATAAGCGGGTTGCCACAGATACTATGGACGATATCGAGATTGAGAAGTCCAACATGCTCATGATTGGACCGACCGGAAGCGGAAAGACGTACCTTGTGAAGACTCTGGCGAGACTTCTGGATGTGCCGCTCGCCATCACGGATGCTACGTCGCTTACCGAGGCGGGATACATAGGAGACGACATCGAGAGCGTGGTATCGAAGCTTCTGGCGGCTGCGGACAACGATGTGGAGAGGGCAGAACAGGGCATCATTTTCATAGATGAGATAGATAAGATTGCCAAGAAGCGCAATTCCAATCAGCGGGATGTCAGCGGAGAGTCGGTACAACAGGGAATGTTAAAGCTTCTGGAGGGCAGCGAGGTGGAAGTCCCGGTGGGGGCGAACAGCAAGAATGCCATGGTGCCGCTCACCACGATTAATACAAAGAATATACTGTTTATCTGCGGGGGCGCTTTCCCGGATTTGGAGGACATCATAAAGGAAAGGCTGTCGAAAAAGACTTCTATGGGCTTCAATGCGGAGCTGAAAGATAAATTCGAGCATGACAAGGAACTCTTATCCAAGGTGACGGTGGAGGATTTGCGCAAATTCGGGATGATTCCGGAGTTCATCGGTCGTCTTCCCATCATATTCACCCTGAAAGGGCTGGATAAGGATATGCTGGTGAAAATCTTAAAGGAGCCGAAGAACGCGATTCTCAAGCAGTATCAGAAGCTCCTGGCTCTGGATGAAGTGAATCTCATGTTTGACGACGGGGCTCTGGAGGCAATCGCCGAGAAGGCGATGGAGAAGGACACAGGCGCCCGCGCGCTGCGCGCTATCATCGAGGAATTTATGCTGGATATCATGTATGAGATACCCAAGGATGACAGCATCGGGCAGGTTACCATCACAAGAGAGTACATAGAAGGAACAGGCGGACCTATCATTGAGCTTAGAGGGCAGGAAGTGCCGCGTCTGCATTAAAGAAGGGAGGCAGAAAATACCATGCCGGCTTAAAAGACAGAGGGGGCTGTCTTTGACCGGGAATTTGGACATATCAATACCCTCTTTTTCAAAGAGAGGGCATATTCCTTATATTATATTGCTGGATAAAACAGACAGAAAAGAGAGGAAACAAAATGGAAAGCTATCGTTATCTATTGGATTTGGCAATTATTTTACTGTGCACCAAGTTTCTTGGGCTTTTGACAAGAAGGGTTCAGATGCCGCAGGTGGTAGGAGCGCTTCTGGCGGGACTGGTATTAGGTCCGGCGGGATTCGGAATCCTGTCTGAGACATCCTTTATTAAATCCGTGGCGGAAATCGGGGTCATCATCCTCATGTTCAGCGCCGGAATGGAGACGGACATCAAAGAACTCAAAGCCAGCGGCAAGGCGTCCTTTGTGATTGCCCTGTGCGGTGTCATTGTCCCGCTTCTCGGCGGGTTCGGGGTTGCCTGGTTCTTCAATAAGCCGGGTATGATTGAGTCCAGCGCGAGTGCCAGCATTTTTCTGCAGAACATCTTTATCGGCGTCATCCTCACAGCGACTTCGGTAAGTATCACTGTGGAGACACTAAAGGAACTGGGAAAACTAAAGACCCATTCCGGAAATGCCATACTGGGAGCTGCCATCATAGACGATATTCTGGGTATCATTGCTCTGACAATCGTCACCAGTCTTGCAGACTCCAGCATCAGCCTGGGTGTTGTGCTGTTAAAGATTGTAGGGTTCTTCGCCTTTTCGGGAGTGGTGGGATTCCTGTTTTATAAATTGTATAAAAAATGGGTGGACGATGCGGAAAAAGAGCTGCACAGACATACCATTGTCGCTTTTGTGTTCTGCCTTCTGATGGCATACATAGCGGAGGATGTCTTTGGCGTGGCAGACATCACGGGCGCGTTTATCGCCGGACTCATTGTCTCCAATGTGCGCCGCGCGACCTACCTGGAGAGCAAGTTTGACACCTTGTCCTATCTGCTGCTCTCACCGGTATTTTTTGCCAGCATCGGCTTGAAGGTCGTGCTGCCGGAAATGTCCGCCGCCATCGTCGGCTTTGCCGTGGCGCTTACGATTGTGGCGATTTTGACGAAAGTTATCGGCTGCGGGCTGGGCGCGAAAATGTGCGGGTACAAGAATTACCAGGTAAAACGTATCGGAGTCGGTATGATTTCCCGTGGTGAGGTCGCCCTTATCGTGGCGAGTAAAGGAGATTCTCTGGGATTGATGAGTCCGCAGTTCTTAGGACCGGTCATTATCGTGGTGGTTATCACCACGATTGTTACACCAATCCTTCTGAAAATTGTGTTTGCTCCGGGAACAGCGCCTGTGCCGGAGCAGAACGTACCGGAGGATAAGATGGTAACGAGTTACTATGAGAATGCGGCGGAAATCCGCGGGGAATATAATCAGAGAAAAAAGAAATAGGAGAAGCGCGTTGAAGAAGGAGAAAAAAGACCCACTCTATAAAAGTTTTGGCTATGCCTTTGAGGGCATTTTCTATGGGATTTCAAAGGAACGCAATATGCAGATTCACTGTGCTGCCGCCATTCTGGTGGTTGCTGCGGGAATCTGGCTTAAGATATCGGTCGCAGAGTGGTGTATCTGCCTTGTCCTGTTCGGGCTTATTTTGGCACTGGAGCTGGTAAACACTGCGGTGGAAGCGGTGGTGGACCTGGTGACGGAGGAGAAAAAGCCTCTGGCGAAGATTGCCAAGGATACGGCGGCGGGGGCTGTGCTCATCGCGGCTTTGATGGCAGCCATCACAGGATGTGTGATTTTCCTTCCCAAACTGGCGGCTGTGCTTTTGTAATCAGACGAAGCAGTGTTTCATAAAAAGAGATATCTATAAAAAGAGAGGGTATAAGAAAGGAGTCGACAAAGATGGAAAAACTCGGAGATAATGTGAAAAAGGTACTTTTGGCAGGAATCGGCGCAGTGGCGGTGACTGCGGAGAAGTCGAAAGACTTATTAGATGAGATGGTGAAAAAGGGCGAACTCACAGTAGAACAGGGAAAGGTCTTGAATGAAGAGCTGAAGCACAATATCAAAAAGACAGTGAAAGAAAATGTCAAATCTGCCGAGAAGCCTTCCGCCGCCGATGATTTGAAGGATTTGCTGGATAAGATGACACCGGAACAGGTGGCAGAATTAAAGGCAGAAATTTTTAAGAAAGAAGCGGCGGCACAGGAAGAGGCAGCGGAGGAGATAAAGGAGACAGAAGCTGCGGAAACGGATGAGTAAAAATGAGCAGAAAAGAGCCGGGAGAGTACAAATCCCGATTGAGAGAGATTACGGCAGTACTCCGAAAGCACGGCATCACCAGGGGCATCACCCCGGAGAAGCTTAGATTGATTTTAGAGGATTTAGGTCCTACGTTCATCAAGATAGGGCAGATTATGTCCATGCATTCGGACATCCTGCCCAAAGCCTACTGCGATGAGCTGACCAGGCTGCGCACAGAAGTGTCGCCGATGCCGTTTACCGAGGTGGCGGAGGTGCTGGAGAAGTCCTACGGTGTTCCGTGGCAGAAGATATTTCTCCACATTGAGGAGAAACCGCTTGGCTCAGCCTCCATCGCGCAGGTGCACCGGGCTGTCTTGAAATCCGGCGACGAGGTAGTCGTGAAGGTTCAGCGGCAGGGCATCTATGAGAAGATGGCACGGGATATCGCCCTTTTGCACAAGGCGGTCCGTCTCATGCCGCCGGTGAGCTTAAAAGGACTGGCGGATTTGGACATGGTGCTGGATGAACTGTGGTCAGTGACGCGGGAGGAGATGAATTTCCTCAAAGAAGCCTCCAATATCGAGGAGTTTGCGGCACTCAACAAAGAAGTCGCTTTTGTGGGAATACCAAAGCTGTACCAGGAGTATACATCGGCGTATGTGCTCGTCATGGAGTACATCGAAGGGTGCGGGATAGACGACAAAGAAGAACTCCTGGCGGAGGGGTATGATTTAAAAGAGATTGGGACGAAGCTTGTAGACAACTATATCAAGCAGGTGATGGACGACGGATTTTTCCATGCAGACCCCCACTCGGGAAATGTAAAGATTCGGGAAGGAAAAATCATCTGGATTGATATGGGGATGATGGGACGTCTGACCGGACGTGACCGCGAGATGATAGGAAAAGCGGTACAGGGCGTGGCGTTCCACGAAATCGGACTTATCCAGGAAGCGGTGCTGGCGCTGGGAGAGTTTAAAGAAAAGCCTGACCAGAGCAAGCTGTACGAGGATATAGACGGGCTTCTTCTAAAATACGGCAATACGGATATGGGGAAAATCAATGTGGCGCAGATTATGATGGACTTGATGGATGTCATGAAGGAAAACAAGATACGCATGCCCCATGGATTGACTATGCTGGCAAGAGGACTTACCCATATGGAGGGGGTACTGGCAGATATCGCCCCGGACATCAATATGGTGGACATCGCATCCGCGCGGATGGCGGGAAGTTTTTTCAAGAACCTGGATTTGAAAAAGGAATTGAAGTCTGGCGGTAAGAGCCTTTATCGTTCCCTGCGCAAAGCGCTGGATATCCCGTCAATGGCGGCAGACATTCTGCACGGACATATGAAGGGACAGACGAGAGTGAACTTAGACCTTCATGTATCGGATGATTTATCGGAACTATTGCGGCGCCTCGTGCGCAACATTGTGATGGGACTGTGGGTGATGGCGCTCCTAATCAGTTCCAGTATCATCTGCACGACTAATATGACTCCCAAGATATGGGGAATCCCGGCAATTGGGGCGCTGGGGTATCTGATAGCCTTTGTCATCGTACTCTACGTATTTATCAAGCATTTATTTTCAAGAAAATAGAAAAAATAAAGTTCCGCGGAGAGGTCGTTTTCCGCGGAACTTTGCATCTTTTTCTATGTTTTTATCTGAAATTTTTATCCGGCAATTTTTATCTATAGTCTTCATCTACAGTCTTCGCATTTCATCCAGGGTATTGTAGAGATTAAGCTGCCCGAATCCCCATTCCCGGTTGGGATATTCCATGCCCGGCGGACGCACTGCGCCCAGAATCATGAGGCTTTTCAGTTGATAAGAGTCTATGCTTGGTGTGCCAATCTGAAAGAGCCACTCCAACAGAAGGGCGGCGGCGCCGGATGTCACGGCGGCGGCGATGCTTGCGCCGGAACGCACGGCGAAACGTCCCTGGGGGAGCGCGCCTTCCACCTCGATTCCGGGGGCGGTGATGTTCGGGTTGATGAGGTCGGTCCGTGTATACCCTCTGCCGGAGGCGAGTGCCAGACCGCCGGTGGAGCCGTTGTAGTAAGAGACAACAATGGAGTTGAGCGTATTGGCGGGATTTGTCAGGGTATAATAAGGGTCAGAGTCCAGAAAATAGACTTCCCCGCCGATAAATTCCGTGAGCGGCAGCCAGATATGGAAGCGTCCATCGATGACGCGCAGGGGCTTGACATTTAATTTCCAGATACCCGAAGCAGGCGCCGAGAAACGAAAAGATATCAGCTCGGAATTGGTCTGTTCCACGAGAATCCGGTAATCTACCACCACCCGGGTGCGCTCGAAGAGAAATGGCAGTTCTGTAATGGTGTTTCCGCGTATGGGGATGGTGGAAGTGGACTCGCCGGAGGGGGAGACAAGGGAGATGGAAAGGATGTTGGGAATCTCTGTCCACAGCTCCATGGTAAAACCGGGAACCCCCTCGCCCACCCGGATTTCCACCGTTTTTTCATCGTCCACGTTCATGATTTCATTGTAGTAGTGGTGCCGTTTATCTGCTTCATTTCCCACGGCAATCACAGGAATGCGGTCGGCGTAGCTGCTGTAGTTTTCGATTAAATTGGACAGCGGCAGAGAGCCGATGTGCCCGCCCATGCTGGTGCCCAGCGCAATACACAGGACAAGGGGCATATCAAGGCTGTCCGCCAACTCATTGAGATAGCGCAGGGCGAGGATGATATCGGTCTCCTGGTAGCATACACTGTCGTCGGGAATGAAATAAAATTCTTTTAAGTAAGCCTTGGCAGGTTTCAGTTTGACCACAGCCAGGGTGGATTCGGGGGCGGCACCTAAAAACTGCCGGGAAGGCACGGCGGAACCGGCGGCGAGGCTGGCAATGAAGGTGCCGTGTCCGGTCTCGTCCACGGAAGGCACAACGGAAGAAGGAGAATCGGAGGCGAGCGCTTCGTTTATGAGCTCGCGGGAATACTCGGAGCCGTACAGAAACTGGGAGGGCGGCGTTCCGCTCTGTTCGGTCTGGTCCCAGATGGCAGCGATGCGGGTGGAACCGTCCAGATTGCGGAAGACTTCGTTTTCATAGTCGATGCCGCTGTCAATAAATCCGATGAGCACACCGTTTCCTTTTAACTGCAGTGTGGGATAATTCTGGATGGAGAGGATGCCTGCCTGATTTAACGTTTCCATGCTGAGCGGAGCATAGCACTTGGGGATGGCGTTATAGGAAAACCTGGAGCTTGTCAGGGGCTCTGCCTGGAGCCGGGGCAGGTAGATACAGCGGTAGCTGAAACCGGCATATTGTTCACAGACGGGGTTTTGCGCAATATTTTCAAAAAAGGGAGTCCGATTGTCGTTGATGATAAAATCACGGTATTCCTCCGAGAGTATCCACTCTCTGCACTTTGTCTCATTTTCCATAAAATCTCCTGTTCATATAGCAACAGCACGCGCCGTTTCTGAAGGCTGAACGGCTGTCTCATATACGGATATCGTATTTATGATAAATATATGCGCTCATGCGGGGAAATTATAATAAAAATGTAAAATGCGTCCGCAGATGGTTGAAGTTGCCCGGCAGTGGGGTATAATGTATATCAGAGGGAGATAACCGGCACAGATATATGGACGAAGGGAGATAAGCGGCATGAAAGATTTTTTTGAAGATTTGGGAAAACGGCTCGGCGAGACAGCGGAGGCTGTGACAAATAAGGCGGGTGAAGCGGTAGAGGTACAGCGCCTCAGAAGTCAGATTCGCTCGCTGGAAAAAGAGAATGAAAAGGACCTTGCGGAAATCGGCAGAATGATTTACCGTCAATACCAGAAAAAGGAATCCGTGGATGCGGAGGCAGAGGCGTACTGTGAAGCAGTAGAAAGCAGGGAAGAGAGCATCAGAGAATACCGCCGCAAGATTATTCGCGTACGCGGCGGCGTCAAATGTAATGTGTGCGGCAGGATGGTGGCAAAGGATATGATATTCTGTCCATACTGCGGAGAGAAGATGCCCGATGAAAGGACCGAGAAAGAGAGCGGCAGCAACTCGGCGACGGAAAATGAGAACAGCACGGCGGCAGAAACGGAGAATAGCGCAGAGAAGGAGACAGATAAAAATATGGAGCAGGAAGCGCAGGATTTTGCGGACAAAATGAAGGAAAAAGCAGCAGATACCGCCCGGAAAGCAGCAGATATGAGTGACAAAGCGGCACAGAAGGCGGCGGAAGGAGCGGAGAAAGCAGCCCAGAAAACAGCAGTAGGAGCGGAGAGAGCAGCCCAGAAGACAGCAGAAGGTGTGGAGAAAGCGGCGCAGAAAACAGCAGAGGGCGTGGAGAAAGCGGCGGATGCGATGGACAAAGCAGTCCACAAGACAGCGGATGTGGTGGGAAAGGCAGCGCAGAAAACAGCGGATATGACACAGAAAGCGGCAGATGCTGTGGATAAGGCGGTCCACAAGACAGCAGAGGCTGTGGATAAGGCGGCGGAGAAATGACGATGATATTGGGATTGGCAACCGTAATCCTAATTCTCGCTGACTGGCTCTTTAAATCCTATGTGGAGGAGCGGTTTGGGGAGAAAGAAGAAAAGCCGGCGGGGAAATGGTTCGTCTTAAGGAAGGTTCATAACAGGGGTGCCTGTATGAACCTTCTGGACGACCGTCCCCGTCTGATTCGGGGGCTTTCACTCATCCTTACCATTCTCCTCACTGCCTGGCAGATTATCACGTTCAGAAAAAGCAGAAGCCTGTGCAGGAAAAAGGGAGCAGCCCTTTTAACAGCCGGGGCGTGGAGCAATACGCTGGACCGTCTGATTCGCGGATATGTGGTAGACTATATCAGTATAAAGAGCAGATTTAAGAAGGTCAGCGCAGTGACCTTTAATCTGGCAGATGTGTTTATCGCTGCCGGGAGTATACTGACAGTGATTTTTACAGGCAGAGGGAAAAAACGAGAGAAAAAGGATATGGGGGCAGACAAATGATACAGGATATTTCACCGCACAAATATGATAATCAATACAGGAAGATTCCGCCGGATAAAGAAAGCGTTGCACTGCATTACGGAGAACATACGGTACTTATAAAGAAGACCGCAGAGGGCATTGTATTTCCGAGGTTTAAGGATTTAGAGCGCTTGAATGAGGAAATCTATCAGGATTACATATACTTATTCTCCATTGATGATGAGAGATATTACCTTGTAAATGAAATCAACCGGGAACGCCTGTCAGACTTTACAATGGAGAATACGGAGGTTTTCCGGCTGGCGGAGCCGCAGTACCGCGCCTTTGCAGGCATCACGGGCTATCAGCTTTTTAATTGGTACCGCTCACGCAAATACTGCGGAAGATGCGGACAACTTATGAAACAAGATGACAAGGAGCGGATGATGTACTGCGAGAACTGTCACAATATGGAGTTCCCGAAGATTTGTCCCGCTGTCATTATCGGGGTGACAGATAAAAACCGCCTTCTCATGTCCAAGTATGCAGGCAGGACTTATAAGAAATATGCGCTCCTGGCAGGGTTTACAGAGATTGGCGAGACGCCGGAGGAGACCGTGGCGCGGGAAGTGATGGAGGAAGTGGGACTTAAAGTAAAGAACATCCGCTACTACAAGAGCCAGCCCTGGTCTTTTACAGATACCCTTCTGCTGGGCTTTTACTGTGATTTGGACGGGGCGGATGAGATTACCCTTGACAGAGAGGAACTGGCTCTGGCAGAATGGTTTGAGCGGGAAGAGATTCCGGTCGAGCCGTCCAGAGACAGCCTGACAAACGAGATGATTATGAAATTTAAAAACAATGAAGTGTAGTAAAAACAATAAAGTGTAGGAGGAGAACGAAGATGAGAGCTGAATTTGACGAGAGTTTGGTAACAGGTAATGAGATGATTGATTCCCAGCACAAGGAGTTGATTGACAAAATCAACAAGCTCCTGGACAGCTGTGAGACGAGCAAGGAGAAGCCGGTGGCGATAAAGACCCTGGACTACCTGGCAGATTACACGGAATTTCATTTCGGTGAAGAGGAAAAGCTGCAGGAATCCATCAGCTATCCGGGAATTGAGGAGCATAAGAAGGAGCATGACAAGCTGCGCGCGGTTGTCAAAGACCTCTACAACATGCTGGAGGAAGAGGAAGGTCCTTCCGATGCTTTCGTAGAGCAGGTCAACAAGAATGTCATTGAGTGGCTGTACCGTCATATCAAGGGATTTGACCGTTCGGTGGCGGAATATAAATATATGAACGACAGCAGCGAAAGGCTGTAGAAAAGAGAAATGAGTCTGTGGAATTACCGCGCTGGACGGTTGAGCAGATAGGAATGATTTAACGAATCAGTATGATTGGGAAGAGGCGTTTGTCTCTTCCTTTTTTCTTGCGTATAGGAAACTTGGTTCTCTATACGCAAGAAAATTCTCTGGCAGCAGTGAAAAATTTTTCACCCTGTCTGCGCCTGATTGTCAGTTTATGGCGGAAGCTATAAATGAAATTTATAGCTTCCGATTAAAATAAAAGTGAGACCTCTTTAAGTACTTGGGAAGCAATATCCGAGAGCGGGACACGCCTGGATTTGATGTAGCCAAATTCAGAGTACACCTGGCAGTCGGAAATCTCAAGCAAACGCAGGTTTTGGAAGTACTCGTAGGATTCCCTGGTGGCGGAAACCAGCCCCACGGCAGCAGTTTGATGCAGCGTTCCGTAGAAAAGCTGGCTGCTGCCGACATGTACTTCGCCGTAGCAGCGGTTGGAAAGACCGATGACATAGGGGACAGAGTGGGTGGGGTCGTTGGAAGGATTTCCGTACTGGACAATGGTGTAGGGATATAATTCTTCCAAAGAGACGCTGTCCTGCCGCTCATAGAGCGGATTCTGCGGTCCCACTACCGCACAGATGGGCGCAGTGTTGATGGGAACGTATTCAATGGATTTATTGGAAAGCCGGTTTTTCATCTGCTTTAAAAAGGGAGAGAGAAATCCGACCACAGCAAAGTCTAACTGGGCATTTTCCACCAGGGGAAGCAGCTCATCCAAGTAGGAATAGGTCAGGAAGGAAAAGTGAATAGGGCTTTTGCTGTACTGTTGGATGATACGGATAAATGCGTTGGCTGTCCGGTTTACATTCAAAGCGCCGATGTTCAGATACAGCTTGTTGGAGGGAGAAGGGGAGCGGAGATAATCCTCCACCTGCCGATACTCCTGGCGCAGGATGCGGAAACGCTCAATGACTTCCCTGCCTCGCGCTGTGGGGAATACGCCCTTTGGGGTTCTCTCGAAAAGGGGAAAGCCCACTTTATCTTCAATCTGTTTGACGGCATGACTTAAGTTCGGCTGTGAGATATACAGATTTCTTGCCGCCTGGCTGAAAGAACAGGTATCCGCAATCTCTACCACATAGAAAAATTGTTCAATATTCATGTTGGTCTCTCCTCCTTAGTAAAGTATTCAAGAATCGCTCACCGCCTATGGGCGGGAGTCAATATCTGACTGGTATATAAATTTTTTATTAATAACAGGTAAAATTTTATATTTGTATGAAGATTCTGTCAAGTGCTAAAATTAGACACAAGCAGAGAAAAACACAGAAAATAGCGGCCGCATTTAATGTTTTTCCTGTTTTTAGCGAGTGCGACAAGGCTGCATTGTCGCATTAATCTGAAAATGGAAAATGAGGAGGTAATGTATTTTATGAGTCAAATGACAATTTGTTTGATTATATTTATACTGACACTGATTGGATTTGCGGTCGGCACAAAATATGTGTCCATCACAACGATTTCTCTGATTGGTATGCTTGCTATGGCATTTACGGGATGTCTGGCTCCGGAGGAGATACTGGCAGGTTTCGGAAATACAAGCACGATTTTGATGGCGAGTATGTTCGTAGTAGCGGCAGGATTAAACCGCACCCAGATGATTAATAAAATCTCCGCGGGAATCTGCAAAATCAGTAAAGGCTCGTTTACCAAGGTGCTGGCGGGATATGTACTGCTGACGTTTATCCTGGCGCAGTTCATTCCCAGCTCTGTGGTATGCTTCAGTGTTGTATTCCCCATGGCGTTGGGTGTCTGTCGTGAGATGAATGTGAGCCCTTCTAAGATGATGTTCCCAATCGGTATTACTGCGGTAGGTACGGTTATCACGCTGCCGCTCAGCTCCGCAGTCAGCGAAATGGCGAGAATTACAGGTTTCCTGGAGGCATATGACTATCTGGATTACAATATGACAATTACAGATATCACCTATGCGAAGCTTCCGACTACGATTATCATCATACTGTTGGCTATCTTCGTTGTTCCGAGATTCTGCCCGGACAAAAAGGAAGCGGATGATATCAAGACAAACGCGCAGAAACAGCAGGAGCCGTTAAGTCCGGTGAGAGAAGTGGTCGGTTACATGACCTTCGTGGTTGTATTGATTTGTCTGCTGTTTTCTTCCTATATCGGAATTGCCACATGGCAGGTGGCTCTGGCGGGCGCTGTTGTCATTTCCGCCACAGGCGTACTGAAGAAAAATGAGATTATCAATAACATGAATTTAAGTATGGTACTGTTGTATGTAGGCTGTCTGGAAATCGGTACGGCGCTTTCCGCAACTGGAACCGCGGACGTAATCGGAGACCAGCTCTCCAAGATTATCCTGTCACTTAATAACAACTATCTGGCAGGACTGCTGTTCTTCCTTGTTCCGTTTATCCTTACACAGTTTATGCTGAATTTAGGTATTTACTCTATCTTCGTACCGCTGTATATTATGATTTGTAAATCCCTGGGTTCAAACCCCATCGGACCTATCATGCTGTGTATGATTGCATCCATGACAGCATTCTTTACACCGCTGGCAACGCCAACGGTTCCCATCATGATGGGTGCAGGAAACTACAATATGAAAGATTTGGCAAAAGCCGGATGGCTTCCATTTATTGTTATTACAGTCGTGGCTGTGGGATGGATTATGACGGTTTATCCGATATTTTAACAGTCCGGCAGATATGAATCCGATAATGTGAAAAGGAGGAGAAAGAAGATGGATACGATGACGTTTATCGCTACAGGAGATTCTTTTGTTACCCAGCGGATTCCTAAAGGAGGATATCCTGGTTTCTCAGGATTGAAGGAAATCATCAGCGCCCATGATGTAGGGTTTGCCAATCTGGAGACGACTTTCCATGACAGTGAAGGAACTCCTTCTGCGGTCAGCGGCGGCACGTGGGCGATGAGCGACCCCAGATGTCTGGATGACATGTGCGCCTACGGATTTAATATTTTCACCACCGCCAACAATCACTCCGGAGATTATGGAGAGGGCGGCGTGATGGCGACGATACGCCATCTGAAGGAACGGGATATGGTATATGCCGGAACCGGCGCAAACTTGGCAGAGGCGTCCCGCCCATGTTATCTGGAAACTCCGAAAGGAAGAGTGGCGTTAATCGGCGCCTGCTCCAGCTTTCACCTGTCCAGCATGGCAGGCGGGCAGTCTGGCGAGGTGACAGGACGCCCGGGGCTGAATCCTCTCCGGTTTACGACTACCTACCATGTGACAAAAGAGCACTTTGAAATGGTGAAAGAGCTTGTCAAAGCTACTTATGTCAACGCGTATGACGACTACGGTATCCAGATGGGATACGGTAATCCGAAGCCGGAGGGAAAGATGAATTTCGGAACCTACCAGTTTGCTCTGGATGAGCAGGATTATGTGGAGACTGCCCCGCATAAAAAAGACATGGAACGTGTGGAGAAAGCCATACAGGAGGCGGGGAGACAGGCTGATGCGGTCATCGTCAGTATCCACGCCCATGAGACGGATTATGATAATTTTGCAACACCGCCCGGTTATCTGGAAAAGATGGCAAAACGCTGTATTGATGCGGGAGCCTGCGCGGTAATCGGTCACGGTCCCCATGAACTGCGCGGCATAGAGATTTACCACGGCGGTCTCATCTGCTATAGCCTGGGAAATTTCATTTTCCAGGCAGAGACGGTGGGTGTGCAGCCCTTCGAGGCTTATGCGAATAAAGGGATGCCTTTCGATTCCGCAGTAGGGGAATACATGGATAAGCGGACGAAAAACGGCATCGCCGGATTCCCAAGTCTGGAAAATATCTGGCGTTCTGTCATGGCATCCTGGACTCTGGAAGACGGGAAACTGAAACAGGTGAAGCTTTATCCTTTGTCGCTTCGGATGCAGGAAAAGCGGACCCGCAGAGGGACGCCGATGCTGGCGGAGGGCGACAGTGTACTGCGCTATATGGCAGAACTTAGCCGTCCCTTTGGCACAGATATAAAGATAGAAGGAAACATTGGATATATTGATTTATAAAAATGAGATATAGAAGAGGAGTGCTATGGAAAAACAGATAATTGAGATTGCGGAAAAATATGCAGAGGTGAACGCAGAAGAGTCTTTGGAACTGCTGCGCACTCTGGGGAAGATTCCGGCGCCGAGCCGCAGGGAAGAACAGAGGGCATCTTTTGTCAGAGAATGGCTCATAGAACATGGGGCAAAAGATGTAACCATCGACAAAGCGAAAAATGTCATTTGCAAGATTAACTGCGATAAATATGATGAATATGCAGTTTTTGCAGCCCATACGGATGTGGTTTTTCCGGATTTGGAGCCTCTGCCCATGAAGGAGGATGAGGAAAAAATCTATGCTCCCGGTATCGGGGATGATACGTCCAACCTGGTAAATCTTTTAATGTCAACAAAATATATACTGGATAACCAGATTGATATGAAGTGCGGCATTATGATTGTTGCCAATGCCTGTGAGGAGGGAAGCGGCAATTTAGACGGCGTGAAACAGCTATTTGCGGATTATGGAGACAAGATTAAACAGTTCATTTCCTTTGACGGCTATACTTCGCAATGTACGACGATTGCTGTCGGTTCCCACCGCTACCGCATTTCCTGCAAGACAAGAGGCGGTCATTCCTATCTGGATTATGGGGAGGCGAACGCTATTGAGATTCTCTGCAAGCTGGTAGAACGACTGTACGCTATCGACCCGCCGTCGGAGGAAAAGACGACCTACAATGTGGGACGAATCGAAGGAGGCAGTACGGTGAACAGTATCGCACAGTCGGCGGAAATGCTGTACGAATTTCGCTCCACATCTCAGAAGTGCCTGGAGACTATGGAAAAGAAATTTTATGAGGCAGTCAAGTCCTGCCAGGATTTGGGCGGCGAGTTGGAGGTGGAAGTGACCGGTATTCGTCCGGGAAACGGTCCCATTGACAAAGAAGCGCTCTCGGCATTTACAGAGCGCAATGCGGATATCATCCAGACATTCTATGATGGAGAAATGGATTATGGCGCATACTCTACAGACAGCAATATCCCGCTCTCCATAGGAATTATTGCCAATACTATCGGTACGGTGCGCGGCGGACACGCCCATACCAGAGAAGAGTGGATGATAAAAGACAGCCTGAAACAAGGTGCAAAGATTGTGTTAAGCCTGTTGCTTCAATATGCCAACATATAGGGAAAACAGCCGGAAAATCCAAAAGAAAGGAAACAGTGCGGTAATGAAAGAATTGTTAAATATGCCGGAGGTCGGCAGGGCTTTGGAATATATTAAGGCGGACGATGAGCGGACGCTGAAGGAACAGTTGGAAATGTGCGTGATACCCGCACCTTCCCATGACGAAAAAGAGAAGGCAGAGTATGTGCTTGCAAAATTTAAGGAAATTGGATTAGAGCAGGTCTATATGGATGACATTTACAATGTGTACGGTACCATTCCCGGCAGTGGAAACGGTCCACGGCTTATGCTGGCAGCACATACGGATACCGTTTTTCCCAGAGAGACGGATTTGACGATTCGAAAAGAGGGGGAGAGGTATTACTGCCCCGGTATCAATGATGACACCCGGTCTGTGGCAGAGCTGCTGACGATAGCCAGGGCGATGAAAGAGTACGATATCCGACCCGAAGGAGAACTGGTCTTCTGCGCAAATGTATGTGAGGAAGGACTGGGCGATTTAAAGGGTGTGAAATATATTTTTAACACAGAACATTATGACGGGTTTGTTTCTATAGACAACCCGGTACCCGGTGGTATTGTATATACTGCTACAGGCAGCCACCGCTTCCGGGTAACCTTCAAGGGAGACGGCGGACACAGTTTCGGTGCGTTCGGGACGCCCAGCGCCATCCATGCGCTTGGAAGAGCTATCAGTAAAATTGCAGATTTTCAAGTACCGAAACTGCCGAAAACCACCTTCAATGTGGGAATTATCGAAGGCGGGATTTCCGTCAATACCATTGCCGCCAGTGCTTCCATGCTGGTAGATATCCGCTCTGATTCTCCGGAAGAGCTGGAACGGCTGACAAAGGAACTCTATGATGTGGTACAGTGCGCACAGGATGAAGAGAATGCCAGAGGGTACGAGGGCAGACTACCGGTTCATTTTGAGATTGATATGCTGGGAAAACGCCCGGCAGGCACACAGCCGGAGGATTGTACTATCGTACGTGCGGCGTGGGAGGCGACGGAGGCGCTGGGAATGAAAGCAGAGCTTAGAGACGAGTCCAGTACGGATGCCAATATCCCCATCAGCCTGGGAATCCCCGCAATTACCATCGGCAGAGGCGGCGAGGGAAAAGAGGAGCATACTGTCCACGAATGGTTTGAGCCAAAGGACGCTTATCTGGCGCCCCAGAGGACCCTGATTACAATGCTCGCGTTGTCGGGGTATAAGGGGTATCATGCATACCAGCTTCCTATTATAGAAGGGTGATAAAATTATAGAAGGGCGATAAAATAAAGATTAGTTCAGTCATCAGCCGTCAACTCGCAGTAGTTGGCGGCTTTTTCTATCCAACGAAAGCGAAGATTATCGAACCATAATCTTCAAAATATATTGCGTTTGTACGCACAATGCAATATAATAAAGAAGACAAAAATTCTATGAAAGGAGCGTATCTCTATGGCAAAATCAGCAAATTTATATGCAAGAATAGAACCAGAGGTAAAAGAACAGGCAGAGAGTATCTTGTCAGCACTGGGTATTCCAGCGTCAAATGCTATCAATATGTTTTATAAGCAGATTATCATGCACCGTGGACTTCCTTTTGATGTGAAAATCCCGACAGAAAAGCCTCTTAACATGGCTGTCTTGT
Source organism: uncultured Ruminococcus sp. (assembly GCA_900541505.1). Lineage (GTDB taxonomy): Bacteria > Bacillota > Clostridia > Lachnospirales > Lachnospiraceae > Mediterraneibacter. The sequence continues at coordinate 34,351 of UQKK01000009.1, read as the reverse complement.
CTGAGGAACAATTCCATGCGGAACTTGAGAAAGGATATGCGGATATGAAAGCGGGACGTACAAAGGACGCACGACAAGCCTTTGCCGATATTCGCAAAGATTACGGATTATGATGTTTACAGTAAAATTATCAGAACAGGCAGACAAAGATTTAAGGTCGATATACGAATATATTGCGTATGAGTTACAGTCGCCAGACAATGCACGTGGACAGCTTGACCGTCTGGAAACTATGATTTTCAGCCTTGACAGTATGCCGAAACGCTATAAGAAATACGAGAAAGAACCGTGGTACGGTCGAGGACTTCGTATCGTTCCTGTAGATAATTATGTCGTATTGTATATCCCTGATATGGAAACGGCAACAGTAACGATTATCCGTGTAGCATATGGCGGGCAGGATATTGAACAATTGCTTGCTTTTACGCAATCCGATAGTGGACAATAAAAATAAAACAAAGCAGAAGTCTAAAGAATGAAGAAAGAATAAAAAAATAACAATTTCAAAAGTGATAAATGTTTGCAAACCTTTGATTTCATCAGGTTTGCAAAAAAATTCAAAAAATATTAGCACTCGATACTTGACAGTGCTAACAATTCTTGCTATATTACTCCTAGAACAATGAAAAATGTAGTGAAGGAGGAACTTGGCTATGAACATAAATAAATTTACGCAAAATTCGATACAGGCTGTGCAGGCATGTGAGAAACTGGCATATGACTATGGAAACCAGGAGCTTTCGCAGGAACATCTTCTGTATGCGCTCGTCACACAGGAGGACAGTCTGATTTTAAAACTTTTAGAAAAGATGAGCATCCAGGGCACTCTGTTTGTGAACCGCGTGGAAGAACTGCTGCGCAAGCGTCCCAAGGTGCAGGGCGGGCAGGTCTTTGTGGGGCAGGATTTGAATAATGTCCTGATTCATGCGGAGGATGAGGCGAAGCAGATGGGGGATGAATATGTGTCTGTCGAGCATCTGTTCTTATCCTTATTAAAATATGCCAGCAGGGATGTGAAACCGCTGTTTCGGGAGTTCGGCATCAGCAGGGAGGGATTTCTGCAGGCGCTCTCCACAGTGAGGGGGAATCAGAAAGTGACCAGCGACAACCCGGAAGCGACCTATGACACGCTGAATAAGTATGGACAGGATTTGGTGGAGAGGGCAAGAGACCAGAAGTTAGACCCGGTCATCGGGCGTGACGAGGAAATCCGCAATGTGGTGCGTATCCTCTCCCGTAAGACAAAGAATAACCCGGTTTTGATTGGTGAGCCGGGAGTAGGAAAGACGGCGGTTGTGGAAGGTCTCGCGCAGCGTATCGTCAGCGGAGATGTGCCGGAGGGATTGAAGGAAAAGACGATTTTCTCCCTGGATATGGGCGCTCTCGTGGCGGGAGCGAAATACCGCGGAGAGTTCGAGGAGCGTCTGAAAGCTGTGCTGGAGGAAGTGAAGAACAGCGATGGCAAGATTATTCTGTTCATCGATGAGCTGCATACCATTGTGGGAGCCGGGAAGACGGACGGAGCGATGGATGCGGGGAACATGTTGAAGCCTATGCTGGCGAGGGGCGAACTGCACTGTATCGGCGCCACCACGCTGGATGAGTACCGCCAGTATATTGAGAAGGATGCGGCGCTGGAGCGGCGTTTCCAGCCGGTCATGGTGGAGGAACCCACGGTGGAGGACGCCATCTCTATCCTGCGTGGCTTGAAGGAACGATATGAGGTTTTCCACGGTGTAAAGATTACAGACAGCGCGCTGGTAGCGGCGGCAACGCTGTCCAACCGCTATATATCCGACCGTTTCCTTCCGGATAAGGCAATCGACCTGGTGGACGAAGCCTGTGCTCTTATCAAGACAGAACTGGACTCCATGCCCACAGAACTGGATGAACTGCGCAGAAAAGTGATGCAGATGGAGATTGAGGAAGAGGCGCTTAAGAAGGAAGAGGACCGCTTAAGCCAAGAGCGGTTGGAACACTTACAGCAGGAGCTTTCCGAATTAAAAGAAGAATACGCGGGCAGAAAGGTACAGTGGGAAAATGAAAAGACCTCCGTGGAGCGTGTGCAGAAGATACGTGAGGAGATTGAGCAGGTCAACAAGGATATCCAAAAGGCACAGAGAGAGTACGACCTGAACAAGGCGGCGGAGCTGCAGTACGGGCGTCTCCCGCAGCTCCAGAAACAGTTGGAGGAGGAAGAGGAGAAGGTTAAAGCAAAAGACTTGAGCCTTGTCCACGAGGCGGTTACGGACGAAGAGATTGCGAAGATTATCTCCCGCTGGACAGGAATCCCGGTGGCGAAGTTAAACGAGAGCGAGAGGAACAAAACCCTGCATCTGGCGGAAGAACTGCACAAACGGGTCATCGGGCAGGATGAGGGCGTAGAGCTTGTCACAGAGGCAATCATCCGCTCCAAGGCGGGCATCAAGGACCCGTCCAAGCCCATTGGTTCCTTCCTTTTCTTGGGACCCACCGGAGTCGGCAAGACAGAGCTTGCCAAGGCGCTTGCCGAGAGCCTGTTTGACGATGAAAACAATATGGTGCGCATCGATATGAGTGAATACATGGAGAAGTACTCTGTGTCCAGGCTGATTGGAGCGCCTCCGGGATATGTAGGATACGATGAGGGAGGACAGCTCACCGAGGCAGTGCGCAGAAAACCGTACTCTGTTGTGCTTTTTGATGAGATTGAGAAAGCGCACCCGGATGTATTCAATGTCCTTCTGCAGGTACTGGACGATGGGCGTATTACGGATTCCCAGGGCAGGACGGTGGATTTCAAGAATACCATCCTGATTATGACCTCCAATATCGGGGCGAACTATCTGCTGGAGGGAATCCGGGAGGACGGCACCATCGAGGGAGGCAGCCAGGAGATGGTGATGAATGACCTGCGGGCGCACTTTAGACCGGAATTTTTAAACCGTCTGGACGAAATAATCATGTTCAAACCATTGACGAAACACAATATTCATGCCATCATTGACTTGTTAGTTGCTGATGTCAACAGGCGTCTGGAGGAGAAGGAGCTTTCCATTGAACTGACAGACGCGGCGAAAAATTTCGTCGTGGAGGGCGGGTACGACCCCATGTACGGGGCAAGACCTCTGAAGCGTTATCTGCAGAAGAATGTGGAGACGCTGGCTGCGAGACTGATTCTCGCCGGAAATGTAGGCAGGGAAGACACCATTGTGATAGACGTTGTTGACGGGAAATTAGAGGCAAAGGTGAAAGGGCAGATTATGCAATGAGACCGACCATTTTCCATATAGACGTCAATTCCGCTTATTTGAGCTGGACTGCGGTGGAAAAATTAAAAAATGGAGCAAAGCAGGATTTGCGTGAGATACCCGCTATCATCGGCGGCGACCAGAAGGCGCGCCGGGGTGTGGTGCTCGCCAAATCCCTGCCTGCCAAACGATATGGCATCCGCACGGGGGAACCCGTTGCGAATGCCTTTCGTAAGTGCCCGAATCTGGTGATGGAACCTCCGAACCATAAGATGTATCATGAAAAAAGCCGGATGCTGATGGACTACCTTCGGACATTTACGAAAGAGATTGAACAGGTCAGTGTGGACGAGTGCTATCTGGATTTTACGTCCATTGCCGGGAGATACCATTCCAGTGTGGATGCGGCATTTGAGATGAAGAATGAAATCCGGGAACGGTTCGGGTTTACCGTGAATATCGGGATATCGACCAATAAGCTTCTGGCAAAGATGGCATCGGATTTCGAGAAGCCGGACAAGGTGCATACCCTGTTTCCGGAGGAAATCCAGGTGAAAATGTGGCCTTTGCCAATCGGAGAGCTCTACATGGCAGGGCACTCCAGTGTGGAGACACTCAAAAAGCTGGAGATTGAGACTATCGGGGATTTGGCGCAGTCGGACCCGGCACTCATTGCCCTGCATTTAAAGAGCCATGGAAAAATGCTCTGGGAGTTTGCCAACGGAATCGACCATTCTGTAGTGCAGTCCGAACAGACAGAAGCCAAGGGAATTGGCAATTCCACCACGCTCTCCGAGGATGCCAGAACCTATGAGGAGGCGCAGACGGTCTTTAAAGAGCTGGCGGACAGCGTAGGCGGACGGCTTAAGAAAGCGGGACAGAAGGCGTATATGGTGAGCATGGAAATCAAGTATTACGATTTTCAGACGATTTCTCACCAGATGCAGCTTGACCGCCCTACCAGTGATGCGCAGATTCTTTATGAGACAGCATGCCGCCTGTTTCGGGAGACGTGGAACGGAGAACCGGTGCGCCTTCTGGGAATCCGCACCGCAAAGCTGGTGGAGGCGACGGCTCCGGAGCAGCTCACGATTTTTGACGTGGAGATTCCCAAACCGCCGGATGAAAAACACAGGAAGTTAAACGCGGCGATGGAAGAAATCCGAGCGCGTTTTGGAGAGGACGCGGTGATAAGAGGGACATTTCTGAAAAAGAGCGGGGGAAAAACAAAAGATGGGAAAGAAAAGCCGGAACTATAACCTGGAATTGATACGGATGGTTTCATTTATGTCTGTCATTGCCATCCATGTGACAAATTATTTCTGTCGTGCCTATGACAGGATACCAAAGGGAGAGTACTATTTTTCGCTGGTGCTGGATACTTTTGCCAGAGTCAGTGTGCCGTGTTTTTTTATGATTACGGGCGCGCTTCTTCTGGGACGGGAGGAACCTCTCGATAAACAGATAAAAAGGCTGGTAAAATTTTTCCTGACACTGGTGGTCTGGAGCGCGTTCTATTATCTATGGAATACTTTTTACATGGATACGCCCTATGATTTGCGGGAGGTGTTGTATGTTCCTACGGAACCGCACCTGTGGTATCCTTATGCCATGATACCGATTTATCTTGTTATTCCCTTTTTGCAGGTTATGTGCCGCTACATGGGGATGAAGCTGGAATATGCCTTCCTTGCCCTTATCAGTGTCACTACGGTGTTCAACTATGTGACATCACTTATCCATGAGGAAGCATACTATGACCTGCCGCTGATTGGAGACAAGGTCTACATGTTCTATGTCTTCATCGGATACTATATTTACCGCTACCGGCGGCATATCCGCATGAGCCAGAAGATGGCATTGACAATATTTATATGTAATATGCTGGCAGTATTTGGGATAACGGCGGCAGTGAGCCATGGGATGGGAGACCACTATGAAAGAATTATGGAGTACGGCTGCCCGTTCATTGTGGCAGGCGCAGCGACCTTCTTTTTATGGATGATACGGCTTCGAGGGTGCAGACTGGAAGTAAAAGGGCGCGCAAAGAAGATGGTGGACAGTGTGTGTTCCTGCTCCTTTGGTATCTACCTGATTCATATTTTGTTCCTGGACAACTATAAGAAATATATGGAACCCTGGGATTTTACCGCCTGGGCAGCAGTGCCGGGGCTCATCCTCGGAATCGGGGCGGTCTCCTTCGGGTGTATCTGGCTGATACGGCGATTTTCGTGGGGAAGGAGTATTACATAATAGCTGGTGTGTGCTCCGCTTCTGTACAAAAATACGTAATCCTCCAAATATGAGAATATTGAGGATGTGAATGGAAGCATAAAAAACGAACTGTTGCTCTGGCAGAGGGCAATTGGGATTTGTACCCGCAATGCTCATTTGCCCGAAGGGACAGCTCGTTTTTTTATGTTGTTTCTATTTCTGTTTTACTATAAAGGCTAACTGTTTTGTTCTTCTTCTGTTTCCAGACGATTCGCCATATCTTCTATTACACCCCAGTTTGGCTGGTCCACACAGCGATGGCAAAATTTAAAGGCAGCCATGACGCAGAGAATGACAATGAATGAAGTGATAACTCCGATTACAATATACATTCCCCGTACATTGCTGGTACCGCCGCTTTCTACCTGAATAAACGCTGCAGCAGTCATGATGACGCCTACGAGGATTTTGATTTTGCGGGGCGGTTCATCGTTTACGGAGGCATCATGCACGGAAATTGTAGATACCGCCGAAGCCATCGGGTCTGCCAATGTACAGAAAGAGAAGCAGATGGTGACAAGGAAAATCACCGTCACAATAGAGCCAAAGGGCAGGGAGCCGATAATCTGGAAAATGGTTGTCTGCATACCCAGAGTATTGACTGCTTCCCATACATCTACGATACCATTTGTCTGCAGGGAGATAGTCATGCCGCCGAAGATGCCTATCCAGATACAGCAGAATAAAGATGGTACGAGTACATTTACCAATACAAATTCGCGAACGGTTCTGCCTCTTGCCATACGGCTTAAGAACATACCAATCAGAGTGCCGAATACGAAGAACTGGCACCAGTACTGCAAAATCCAGTCCGCGGACCAGGTATCGGTCTCTGCCATCGTGTTCAGGATAGTAGTCTTTTCCGGCATATTGTTGAGTAAATGTCCAAACGATTCCGCGGTAATCTTTCCGATAAACTGTGTGTCGCCAAAAATTAATACATATATCATCAGCGCGATAAAGAGGTATATTGTGATGGATGATATCTTTTTCAAACCTGTGCCAAGACCGGATACACAGGAAAGAATGAAGATGACAGCCATGACGACTGCGATGATGGCAAAAATAGCTGCTGACTGGGGAATACCAAATGCCGCTTCCAGTCCGGCAGCAATCTGAAGAAGTCCTACACCCATGGAATTTGCCATGGCGAGACACATACAAAGAATGATGATTCCGTGAATAAGAGATTCCAGCCACGGTATTTTTCTTTTAAATACTCCTTCAATAAGAGAGCCGAATGAAAGTTTTTTCTTCATGTTATATGTAACAACAGCAAAAGCGACAGCGATGAGGCTGTAAATAGCGTATTGTACAAAGGACCAGCCCCACATTGCCTGTGATACTGCGAAAATGGCTGCGGAGCGGGAACCGGGTTCTACGTTGGCTGCTACCGGGGGTGACATGAAGTGGAAGATGGGTTCACCCATTCCCCAGAACAGAAGTCCGGTACCGATACCACTGCAAATAGTCATGGCGCACCAGTTGAACGTTTTAAATTCCGGCTTCGCATCTTTTCCGCCGATGCGGATATCTCCATATTTGTAAATAACGAATACAATGATAAGAATCAGACAGAACAGAGCAAGAAGGTTGATATACCATCCCAGATTGTCTGTCAATCCGAAAAACAGTGTGTCCAGAAATGCTGCAAGTTTGTCCTGTGCCAAGAAGCCTACGAGTAAAAATGCAGCAAGAATAATCATGGCAGGAATAAAAGCAGCCAGATTCAGAGAACCTTTTTTGTGTTTGTCCATGTTTCTCCTCCTTATAAAGACTGTGATAACTATTAAATTGTGTGACCGCCGACGATATCATACATAATGATGAAAAGTGAAAAATAATTTCATAATTATGTAATTTATATACAAAACATTATAGCTGAAAAAATAAAAAAGTCAATTGTTTTCATGAAAATGAAAAATATTTGTGGATTTTACACAAAAAGACTATGCTAATATATCACATAGTCTTTTGAAAATTTTTTATATATAAAATTTTAATGTCATTAGAAGATTCTATTTATAAAGCAGGCTTTACCGGCTGCTTTACCCAATAGCTGACACAGGGGATGTCCGTACGGTTACTAAGGTTGTGCATTTTTTGGGCTTCTATATAGAATGCATCACCCTCGTAGAGTGTAAATTCTTCCTCGTCAAATAAAAGGGTGAGTTCGCCGCTCAATACGATGCCCAGTTCCTCATAGGTATGTTTCCATGGCTTTTTAAACTCACAGTGAGGCTCGAGAGTGATGACGAGTCCTTCCATCTTATCTTCGCCGAAATTGATTGCCTCATATTTGGCTGAGTTGTTCTGCTTTACAATCATCTCCCTTTCGTTTGCCCGGACGAGTCGTCCATCTCCGTCCGATGTCTCTAAAAGCTTTATGAGAGAAATTTCGAGTGCCTCGCATATATGCCAAAGACTGTCCAGAGTCGGACTGCTGATGTCGCGCTCCAGGTTGCTTAAAAAGCCCACGGACATATCTGTTTTTTTAGACAGTTCGGAGAGGGTCAGCCCTTTCGCCTTACGAATATTGCGCAGCCTTGCTCCAACATTAGTTATCATTTTGTCTAACCTCCAATAAGTTTCTTTTCATATGTTTTATTTTAATATAGAAATAGTGAATTTTCCACAAAAAAATACTTTTTGAAAAAAATGACTTGATTTCATAATTTCATTATCATATAATTTTAATATAAAATTTCACGAAAATAAAAATTGGAGGTAATTATTTATGAAAAGACAAAATCCCAGTATTTTTAATGACATTGTAGGACCTACTATGGTCGGACCTTCCAGTTCCCACACATGCGGTCCCTCCCGTATCGGATATCTTGCCCAGCAATTGCTCCCGGGAACACTGAAGAAAGCGACCATTGCTTTTGCCAAAGACGGAGCATACACACAAATGTATAAGGGGCAGCGTTCTGATATGGGATATGTAAATGGACTGCTGGGGAGACGCCCGGAAGACCCCAGACTGCGCCGGGCTTTTCAGGAGGCGAAAGATGCAGGTGTGGATGTCCGGTTTGTGATTGAAGATTTCCCTCCGGTCGTTCCCAACATCTCCCATTTGACACTGGAAAATACGGAAGGTGAGAAAGTTGTAGTATATTCGGACTCCACAGGCGGCGGCACGGTGAAGCTCCTTGAGATTGACGGATTTGAAGTAGCAATTGTGGGAGACTGCTATGAGCTGATTGTGCGTACGGACAGCGGAGAAGAAATAAATCAGAAATTGGCAGAAGATATCTGTTCTATGTTTCCTTCCAATGAAGGCTACTCTGTATCCACGGTAGATGGACACGGATTGCTGAATATCAAGCAGAGAGATACATATGAAGAGTCGGTGCTTAATAAAGTGCGTGCATTGGAACATGTAACGGATGTGCTGGTGATGGAACCTGTTCTGGTGGTACCATCCAATCGCGCGGCGGACCTTCCCTTTGTCAGCGCGGAGGAGATGCTGGATAAGGCAGAGTCCACCGGAAAAGAATTGTGGGAACTTGCAATCGACTATGAGATGGCTCGTGCAGGCTGGACCTATAATCAGGTGTGGGACTACATGAAATATGTGGTGGAGACGATGGAGCACAGCTCGAAAGAAGCATTAAAGGGCGATATCGATATGGCAGGCATCATCGAACCTACATCGGGTAAGGTGGAAAAATATATAAAGACAAATCCAAAGGCGTTGGATATGGGAGTTTTGAATACCGCGGTTCCATGGGGAACTGCTACCATGGAATACTCCAGTGCCATGGGAGTTGTGCTGTGTGCACCGACAGGCGGTTCTGCGGGTGTATTTCCGGGAGCTGTCCTGGGTGTGGCAAATCATCTGGGACTGTCGATGGAAGAGAAGATTCGCGCGATGCTTGTAACATCCATCATCGGCATTGTGATGAGCAAAGACTGCAACTACTCAGCAGAACTGTACGGATGTCAAGTAGAGCCGGGGGCAGCCTCCGGTATGGCGGCGGGAGCGTTAGTCTACTTGATGGGCGGAACTGCCAAACAGTCCTGTATGGCAGCTTCCTGCGCGGTACAGAATATCCTGGGAACAATCTGTGACCCGCTGGCGGGACTGGTACAGGTGCCGTGTATCAACCGAAATGCTATTTCCGTTGCCAACGCAGTTGTATCCGCAAACATGATTATGGGTGGATTTGACCCGCTCATCCCTCTGGACCAGACTGCAGAGACACTGTTCCGTGTGGGGCGTCAGCTCCCCAGCGAGTTGAGATGTACCTGCAATGGCGGCCTGTGCACAACGCCGTGCGGACAGCAGCTTGCCAGAGAGCAGGAGGAGAGAGATAATAAGCGGTAGAAATATGGGAAATACTGCCAAAACGATGAGATTACAATTAAAATAAAAACTCATCCTTTCATAATAAAACCATAAAATAAAACAGACGGAGGCTCCGTGCCAGACCTAAGCCCTTCCTCCCGGGGCGGTCTGACACGGAGCCTTTATAGAGCAGGTGCAATGGAGTATGCATCATTCATATGCCAAACTCCTTTTTGAGTTCCAAATCGACCTCGTCTGCTGTATAGACTGTGCCGGATTTTATAGATTCTATGCCTTTCATAAGCTCCGTATCCAGTTGCTCGCGGGTCATGTTGCCAATAGCAGTAGGCATTGTGTCAGGAAGACGGAGTTCAAAAGGCATCCCCTTTTTTAGGACAATCTGGCTGTAGAGCATTTGGATTGCACTGGAAGGGGAAATCCCAAGCTGGGAAAGAATTCCTTCGGCGTTTTCTTTTAAATCGGTATCAATACGGGCATAAACGGCAGATGTATTTGCCATGTTCATCACACTCCTTTTCTATATTATATCTGCATTATTCTGCAAATGCAAGCAATTGCAAGCGAAAATCTGCCTTTCGTAGTTGATACCGGTATAAAAATACTCTACTGGAAAAAGGTCTGAAAAGTTGTTATAATAAACAGCGTAGAAAATCTGCCGTTTTTTAAACGGACTGCAGAGAGGAGCAGAACATGAAGTTAAGTCAATTATTGGAACGTCTGGAATATAAAGTGGTACAGGGAAGTGACGGCATTGAAGTGACGACACTCATCAATGATTCCCGGAAGGTGGAGCAGGGAAGTGTGTTCGTCTGCATCAGCGGCGCAGTCTCTGACGGTCATAAATATGTGGGAGAAGTGGCGGAAAAAGGCGCTGCCGCAGTCATCGTACAGCAGGAGGTGGAAGCACCGGAAGGGCTGACGGTTATCCGGGTAGAAAATTCCCGCTATGCGCTTGCCCTGATGTCAGCGGCATATTTTGGCTATCCCGCGGAAAAGCTGAAGATTATCGGTATTACCGGGACAAAGGGAAAGACCACCACGACCTATATGATAAAATCTATCCTGGAAGGGGTCGGGCATAAAGTAGGGCTCATCGGCACCATCGAGGCAATCATCGGGGAGAAGAAGATTCCCGCAGCCAACACCACGCCGGAGTCCTACACGATTCACCAGTATTTCGCCCAGATGGTGGAGGAAGGCTGCGACAGCGTGGTGATGGAAGTTTCCTCCCAGGGTCTCATGCTGCACAGGACAGCGGGGATTCCCTTTGAGATTGGGATTTTCACCAATCTGGGAAAGGACCACATCGGTCCCAATGAGCATAAGGATTTTGACGATTATAAGCGCTGCAAGGGACTTTTGTTCAAACAGTGCAGGCTGGGAATCGCCAATGTGGATGACAAATATTTTGAGGAGGTCTTTGCCGGGGCGACCTGCCGCACGGAGACCTTTGGCTTTTCAGAAAAGGCAGATTTGCGCGCCGAGGACGTGCATCTGGTATCCAGACCGGGGTATTTGGGCGTTGCCTATCACGTGGCAGGACTGATGAATTTTGATGTGGAGATTGACATTCCGGGAACCTTCAGCGTGTACAATTCCCTGACTGCCATTGCGGTGTGCAGACATTTCGAGGTGCCGGCGGAGGCAATCAAAGGGGCGCTCAAGCAGGCAAAGGTCAAAGGGCGCATCGAGATGATAAAGGTTTCGGATGAGTTTACGCTGATGATTGATTACGCGCACAATGCCATGAGTCTGGAAAGTCTTTTGACAACGCTGAAGGAATACAACCCCAAACGGCTGGTGTGTGTCTTCGGATGCGGAGGAAACCGCTCAAAAGACCGCCGCTATGAGATGGGAGAGGTGTCCGGGCGTCTGGCAGATTTGACGGTCATCACATCGGATAATCCACGTTTTGAGGAACCCCAGGCGATTATCGATGATATCAAGACAGGAATCGGCAGGACAGATGGGAAATACGTGGAAATCTGTGACCGCAAGGAGGCAATCCGCTATGTCATCGAACATGGAGAAAGCGGAGATGTCATTGTGCTGGCTGGAAAAGGGCACGAGGATTATCAGGAAATCAAAGGCGTCAAATATCCCATGGATGAGCGCGTGCTGATTCAGGAAGTGCTGAAAGAACTGGAAAACGAGAAAAAGTAGGTGAAACCGATTCATGTTTGCGAATATTATCGTGGATATTACGCATGAAAAACTGGATAAAATCTTTCAATACAGAGTCCCCTCCCGGCTGGAAGGGGAACTTTCTATTGGCATGGAAGTGCTCGTCCCCTTTGGAAACGGCAACCGGATGATAAAGGGGTATATCGTCGGTTTCAGCGAAGAATGTGACTACGACCTGTCAAAGGTGAAGGAAATTACGGATATCTCCGGGGACGGCGTGGCGATTGAGGCAAAGCTGGTGGCTCTGGCGGCGTGGATGAAGGAACACTACGGCGGGACGATGATTCAGGCGTTAAAAACCGTCCTTCCCATCAAGCAGAAGGAGAAGGAAAAGCAGAAAAAGCGCCTGCGCCTTCTTTTAGATGAAGAGGAAGGAAGAGAGAAGTTAGGCTTTTATCTGGAGAAGAACCAGCGGGCGAGGGCGCGGCTTATGGCGGCTCTTTTAGACGACCCGGTGGTAGACTATGAGTTGGTAAATAAGAAATTAAATATCACGATGCCTGTGGTGCGCGCGCTGGAAGAACAGGGCGTGCTGGCGTTGGAGACCGAGCAGGTGTACCGCAATCCGGTAAAGGAGAGAGAGGTTAAGAGACGGGAAATCACCTTTACCCGGGAGCAGAAGCATGCAATTGATGTTTTCAGGCAAGACTATGAAAAAGGAGATTATAAGACCTATCTGCTCCACGGCGTGACCGGCAGCGGCAAGACAGAAGTATATATGGAAATGATTCGTCTGGCGGTGGAGGCGGGCAGACAAGCGGTCGTGCTGATACCGGAGATTGCCCTGACCTACCAGACGGTCATGCGTTTTTACCGGTGTTTCGGTGACCGGGTATCTATCATGCATTCCCGACTGTCTGCCGGGGAGCGCTACGACCAGATGATGCGGGCGAAAGCCGGCGAGGTGGACGTGATGATTGGTCCCCGCTCCGCCCTGTTTACGCCCTTTCCGAATCTGGGGCTGATTGTCATAGACGAGGAACATGAGACCACATATAAGAGTGAGCAGGTTCCCCGGTATCACGCCAGGGAGACCGCCATTGCGCGTTCGAAGATGGAGGGCGCGAGTGTGGTTTTGGGAAGTGCGACCCCGTCCATGGAAGCCATGTACAGGGCGAAAAACGGGGAGTATACACTCTTGAAAATGGAGAACCGCAGCCGCATGCAGGAGATGGCAGAGGTGGAGGTCGTGGATTTGCGGGAAGAGATGCGAAACGGCAACCGCTCCATCTTAAGCAGGAAATTAAAAGAACGGATGGAAGAAAAGCTGGCAAAAAAAGAGCAGGTGATGCTGTTTTTAAATCGTCGGGGTTATGCGGGCTTCCTCTCCTGCCGGGAGTGCGGACATGTGGTCAAATGTCCCCACTGCGATGTCTCTTTATCTCTTCACCGCAGCGGAAAACTGGTTTGCCACTACTGCGGATATGAGGAGGCAAAGAGTTCTGTGTGCCCGGAATGTGGCTCACGCCATATAGGTGAGTTTCGGGCGGGCACCCAGCAGATTGAAGAGATTGTAAAAAAGGAGTTCCCCCAGGCGAGAGTGCTTCGGATGGACATGGATACTACCAGAGAGAAGGATGGACATGAGAAAATCCTCTCCGCCTTTGTGGACGGGGAAGCGGATGTCCTGGTTGGCACTCAGATGATTGTAAAGGGGCATGATTTCCCCAATGTCACACTGGTGGGAATCCTGGCGGCGGACATGTCCCTGTATGCCGACGACTACCGGGCGGGAGAGCGGACCTTTCAGCTTTTGACCCAGGCGGCGGGACGCGCCGGCAGAGGAGAGAAAAAAGGGCAGGCAATCATCCAGACCTACAGCCCCGGACATTATGCCATTGAGACTGCGGCGGCGCAGGATTACGCGGCATTTTATGAGGAGGAAATCCGTTATCGGGAACTGATGGGCTACCCTCCTGCAGAAAATCTGCTGGCAGTGCTGGTGAGCGGAAAAGACGAGGCGACACTGGAGGTCGGCTGCAAATATCTGAAGGCATATGCCCTTCGCATCATCGGCAGGGAGAGCCGGGAGATACAGGTCATCGGACCCGCCAGTCCGGGAATCGGAAAAGTAAACGACATATATCGCAGAGTGCTCTATATAAAAGCGCCCGGATATGATACACTGATAGGGATAAAGAACAGACTGGAACAGTATATTGAAGTAAACACAGGCTTTGACAGCATGCGGATTCAGTTTGATTTTAACCCGATGAACATATATTAAGATTAGGAGGCAGTTATGGCAATCAGAGAAGTACGGGAAATGGGAGACGAGATACTGACAAAAACGTGCAAGGAGGTCACAAAGATGACTTTCCGCACAAAGGTACTGATTGGAGATATGTTGGATACCATGTATGAGAAGATGGGCGTGGGTCTTGCGGCCCCTCAGGTGGGAGTGCTCAAAAGGATTGTAGTCATCGATGTGGGCGAGGGACCGATTGTGCTCATCAACCCGGAAATCGTTGAGAGCTCCGGAGAACAGACCGGAGAAGAGGGATGCCTAAGCGTTCCCGGCAAGTGGGGAATCGTAACAAGACCGGAGCATGTGAAGGTGCGCGCGTTAAACCAGGAGATGGAGCCCTTTGAAATCGAGGGGGAAGGTCTGCTGGCGAGAGCATTCTGCCATGAGATTGACCATCTTCGCGGGGAACTGTATGTGGATAAGACACAGGACGGACTGCACGATGTGACGTATGAGGCGGAAGAAGATGAGGAGGCTGAATAGATGAGAGTAATTTTTATGGGGACGCCGGAGTTTTCCGTGGGAACGCTGGAAGCTCTGATTTCAGCGGGGCATGAGGTGTGCCTGGCGGTGACCCAGCCGGATAAGCCAAAAGGGCGGGGAAAGGAAATGCAGTTCCCTCCGGTGAAGGAAGCGGCATTAAAACATGGGATTCCCGTATTTCAGCCGAAAAAGATTCGACAGCCGGAGTGCGTGGAAGAACTGAAAAAATATCAGGCAGATGTGATGGTGGTCATTGCCTTCGGGCAGATTCTGCCAAAAGAAATTTTAGAGCTCACCCCTTACGGCTGTATCAATGTCCATGCCTCCCTTCTCCCGAAATACAGAGGGGCGGCGCCTATTCAGTGGGCGATTATCAACGGGGAGACAGTGACAGGCGTGACCACCATGCAGATGGATGAAGGGCTGGACACCGGGGACATGATACAAAAGACAGAGGTGGAAATCTCCGAGGATGAGACGGGCGAGAGCCTCCACGACAAACTCGCGGAGGCGGGAGCAGCGCTCTGTGTGGAGACGTTAAAACAGGTAGAAGCAGGCACTGCTGTCTTTGAAAAACAGGGAGAGAGCCCCACGGCGTATGCGAAGATGCTGGACAAAAAGATGGGAAATATCGACTGGAGCCAGCCGGCGGAGGTTATTGAACGGCTGGTGCGGGGTCTGAACTCCTGGCCCAGCGCGTATACACATTGGAATGAGAAGGTCGTAAAGATTTGGAGAGCAAAGGCGGAGAACGCAGCGGAAAATCCTGTTCCTTCCGGCGCGGGGATGGCAGATGCAAAAAGCTCTGTCCCTTCTGATGCAGAAATGGCGGCAGCGGAAAGCTCTGTTCTTCCCGGCACGGTGACGGAGGTCAGAAAGGACTGTATCTGCGTGCAGACGGGAAACGGAGTGCTGGCGGTTTATGAGCTGCAGATTCCGGGAAAGAAAAGGATGGAGACAAGTGCGTTCCTGAGGGGGTACTCAATCGAAGCAGGCACGGTATTTCACGCGTAGGAAGCAGACGTGCCTGCCGGGTATTTAAAAGGAGGCAATCACATGTTAGGATATGGATTTTATTATGACCCGACCTACATTCTGGTTCTGATTGGAGCGCTCATCTGTATTGTCGCTTCATCCAGGGTGAACCGGGTGTACGCGAAATATTCCCGGATGAGAAGCCATACGGGAATGACGGGAAAAGAGGCGGCAGAGCGGATTCTGCGCATGAACGGGATTTATGATGTGAGGGTGCACCATATCCCCGGCAATCTGACAGACCACTACGACCCCAGAAACAAGACGCTGGGACTTTCCGATGCCACTTTTAACTCTTCGTCTGTGGCGGCAATCGGAGTGGCGGCACACGAGTGCGGACATGCGGTCCAGCACGCCACCGGATACGCGCCGCTGAAAATAAGAGGTTCTCTGGTGCCGGTGGCAAATTTCGGTTCCATGGCGGCATGGCCTTTGATTCTCATCGGGCTGTTCATGAACGGAAATATGTCCACAATTCTCATCAATCTGGGAATCTGGCTGTTTTTCGGGGCAGTACTCTTCCAGCTGGTGACCCTTCCGGTGGAGTTCAATGCCTCCAATCGCGCGGTGAGAGTGCTGGAGTCTTCGGGGATGCTCTATCCGGATGAAGTTTCGGCGACGAAGAAAGTCTTAGGCGCGGCGGCGCTCACCTATGTGGCAAGCGCGGCGGCGATGATTTTGCAGCTCTTGCGTCTTATCATCCTGACAGGAGGAAGAAGGAGAAATGACTAAAGCGGTAAGCGAGAGAGAACTGGTACTGGGAATTCTCATGGAAGTGCTTGAGGAGGGGCAGTACAGCCATATCGTCCTTCGAGGGACACTGGAAAAATACCAGTATATGGAGAAGAAAGAGCGGGCGTTTATCACCCGCGTGACAGAGGGGACTCTCGAACATTTAATTGAGATTGATTATATACTGGATTCCTTTTCCAAGGTGAAAGTAAAGAAGATGAAGCCTGTCATCCGCAACATTTTAAGGAGTGCGGTCTATCAGTTGAAATATATGGACAGCGTGCCGGACTCGGCAGTGTGCAACGAGGCGGTGAAGCTGGCGGTAAAAAAGGGATTTGGCAGTCTGAGAGGGTTTGTAAATGGTGTGCTGCGCAATACGGCGCGGAACCTCTCTAAAGTAGAGTATCCGAAAGAGGGACTTGCGGCGCTCTCTGTGAAATACTCCATGCCGGAGTGGATTCTTAAAATGTGGGAAAAGGATTACGGGATGGAGAGAACGGTGAAAATGGCGGCGGCGTTCCAGCAGGAGAAGGCGGTCACCATTCGATGCAACCGGGCGAAAGCCACACCGGAAGAACTTAAGGAGGCACTTGAGAGGGAGGGCGTGAGCGTAGAACCCCATCCCTATTTGTCCTCTGCTTTCCGGATAAAGGGATATGATTATCTTAAGAGCCTTGAGCCTTTCCGAAAAGGCTGGTTTGTGGTGCAGGACATCAGTTCTATGCTGGCGGTGAAAGCGGCGGGAATCCGCAGAAATGATACTGTATTTGACGTCTGTGCCGCTCCCGGCGGAAAAGCCCTCTATGCGGCGGAGCTGTTAAATGGCAGCGGATACGTGGAGGCGCGGGATTTGACAGAGTACAAGCGAGCGCTCATCGAAGAAAATATCGAGCGCACCGGATTTGCCAATATCCGGGCAGTCTGTATGGACGCCAGGATTTTGGACAGTGACTGTGTGGAAAAAGCGGACGTGGTTCTGGCGGATTTGCCCTGCTCCGGGCTGGGCGTCCTGGGGAAGAAGACGGATTTGAAATACCGCATCAATGAAAACGCCCTTCAGGATTTGGTACAGCTTCAAAGAGAGATATTAACAACTGTGCAAAGCTATGTAAAACCGGGCGGGACTCTTCTGTATAGCACCTGTACCGTACATGGGGCGGAGAATGAGGGAAATGTGCACTGGTTTTTAGAGGAATTTCCACAGTTTTCCCTGGAGACAGTCAAAGACTTTGTGTGTGAGGAATTAAAGGAGAGCGTACATGAGGAAGGGTGGCTGCAGATGCTCCCCGGAATCCACGACAGCGACGGATTTTTTATCGCCAGGCTGGTGCGTAAGTAAGACGAAGGAAACAGGATTTTTCATCGCCAGGCTGGTGTATAAGTAAAACAAAGGAAACAGGATATGAAGAAAGACATTCGCGCATATACATATGAAGAACTGCAAAGAGAGATGGAAGCCCTGGGAGAAAAGAAATTCCGGGCAAAGCAGATATATGAATGGCTCCACGCAAGATGCGTCTTTTCCTTTGAGGAGATGACGAACCTTTCAAAAGCGCTGAGGCAAAAGCTGGAGGAGTTATATGCTATCCTTCCGGTTGAGCCTTTCGCGAGGCAGGAATCCAAGCTGGATGGGACGAATAAATTTTTGTTCGAGCTTTATGACGGCAACATGGTGGAGAGTGTGCTCATGCGCTACAAGCACGGCAATTCTGTGTGCATCTCCTCCCAGGTGGGGTGCCGCATGGGATGCAAGTTCTGCGCTTCCACCATCGGCGGGCTGGTGAGGAATCTATCTCCCTCGGAAATGCTGGGACAAATCTACCGGATACAGAATATCACCCAGGAGCGCGTCTCCAACGTGGTTGTCATGGGGACGGGAGAGCCGCTGGACAATTATGAGAATTTCGTGCGCTTCATCCATCTTCTGACGGATGAGCAGGGGCTACATATCAGTCAGCGCAATGTGACGGTCTCCACCTGCGGGCTGGTGCCGCAGATAAAAAGGCTGGCAGAGGAACATCTGCAGATTACGCTGGCGCTCTCCCTGCACGGTTCCACACAGGAGAAGCGAAAAGCGCTCATGCCTGTGGCGAATAAATATGACCTTTCGGAAGTCCTTGAAGCGTGCGACTACTATTTTGAAAAGACAGGGCGCAGGATTACTTTTGAATACAGCCTTGTCCACGGCGTCAATGATACACAGGAGGATGCGCGGGAACTGATATCGATTTTGAAGCCGCGAAACTGCCATTTGAACCTGATTCCGGTAAATCCAATTAAAGAGAGAGATTTTGAGCGCCCGGACAGCAAAAAAACCCTGAATTTCAAAAATCATCTTGAAAAAAATGGGATAAATGTTACTATAAGAAGGGAAATGGGCGCAGATATTGACGGAGCGTGCGGACAGCTCCGGAGACGTTATGCCGATTCGACGAAGGCAGAATGATTAAAGGAGATAATATATGAAGACATTTTCCATTACTGATGTAGGAATGGTAAGACAGGTAAATCAAGATTATGTCTATACGACGGACAGACCGCTCGGAAGTCTTAAGAATCTATTTGTTGTAGCTGACGGAATGGGAGGACACCAGGCGGGGGACTATGCATCGAAATACACAGTAGAAGTATTGCGGCGCGAATTAAAGCAAAGCGATGAGGAAGATGTGGAGAGAGCTTTAGTACAGGCAATCAAGACCGCGAATAAGGAAATCATCAAAAAAGCTTCCTCGGATACCCATTTAAAAGGGATGGGGACGACCGTAGTCGCTGCGACCATAGAAGGGCAGATGATGTATTTCGCAAATGTGGGAGACAGCCGTCTGTATCTGATTAACCAGGGAATCCAGCAGCTTACGAAGGACCATTCTCTTGTGGAAGAGATGGTGCGCTTAGGAGGTATCAAGCCGGAGGAGGCGAAGCATCACCCGGATAAGAACATCATCACAAGGGCAATCGGGGCGAAGGCTGACGTGGAAGTAGATTTTTATGAGCACCGTCTGAAACGGGGGGACATCATACTGATGTGTACGGACGGTCTCAGCAATATGGTGGAGGATGAAGAGATTTTCCACATTGTACAGGGAGGAAGAGATATTGTGGAGGCAGCAGAGTCCCTGGTAAAAGCTGCAAAAGAAAACGGCGGTACGGACAATATAGGGATTGTATTGGCGGAACCGTTCGCGGATGAGGTGAGTGTATGATTAAAGAAGGAGTATTTTTAGGGAAACGGTATGAGATACTGGGCCGCATCGGTTCCGGCGGCATGGCGGATGTCTATAAGGGAAAAGACCATAAGCTGAACAGGTATGTGGCGATTAAAGTGCTGAAAAGTGATTACCGCTCGGATGAAGTGTTCATCCAGAAGTTTTTGAGCGAGGCACAGGCGGCGGCGGGGCTTATGCATCCGAATGTTGTCAATGTCTACGATGTGGGACAGGACCGGGGACTTTACTATATGGTCATGGAACTGGTAGAGGGAATCACGCTGAAGGATTATATCGATAAGAAGGGACAGCTTTCAGCGAAGGAGACCATCAGCATCTCTATCCAGATGGTGACGGGTATCCAGGCAGCTCACAACCAGCATATCGTTCACAGGGATATCAAACCACAGAATATTATCATTTCCAAAGATGGAAAGGTGAAGGTGACGGATTTCGGAATCGCCAGAGCGACGACTTCCACCAATACCATCAGTGCCAGCGTGATGGGGTCCGTACACTATACATCTCCGGAGCAGGCGCGGGGCGGTATTGTAGATGAGAAGAGCGACATCTACTCCGCCGGAATCACCATGTATGAGATGGTGACCGGACATGTGCCTTTTGACGGGGACTCCACGGTATCCGTGGCAATCAAGCATCTTCAGGAGGAGGTGCCCTCCCCGGCGGAGGAAGTGCCGGATATTCCATACAGTCTGGAATGTATTATTTTGAAATGTACCCAGAAGAATCCGGAGAGCAGATATTTAAAATGCGAGGATTTGATTCTGGATTTGAAGCGGTCACTGGTGGACCCGGACGGAGATTTTGTAAATTCCGGTATCTATGCAGGCTCAGGAGACCGCACAGTTGTCATGTCCACAGAAGAACTGGACCGCGCGCAGAATCGCCCCTACAGGGATGAATATGATGAAGATGATTACGATAACGATGAGGATGACTACGACGAGGAAGAAGACGATTACAGGAACAGGCGCTATAGCGGGAAAAAGAAGAGCAATGTAGACCCCAATACAAAGAAAATCATGAAGATATTGATGATTGTCGCGGCGGCAGTGATTGCTCTGGCAGTCATCTTCCTGGCGGCTAATGCAGCAGGGCTCTTTAAAGGCGGGTCCGCGATTACTGAGGAGAAGACCACCAAGGTGACAGTGCCCGATGTGACGGGAATGACAGAGGAAAAGGCGAAAGAGGCGCTGAATAAGAAAAAACTCGGTATGGTTGTTTCTGAAAGGAAGGAATCTGATAAATACGACAAGGGTGAAATCATCAGCCAGGACCCGGGCAAGGGCGAGAAGGTAGATAAGAACACGGAAATTAAAGTTGTCGTCAGCACCGGAAAAGCGGCGCAGACTGTACAGGTGCCGGATGTAGCGGGAAAGGATGAAGACGATGCGCAGAAAGCACTGGAGAAAGCAAACCTGGTGGTGACATCGGAAGGCAAATATGACGACAACGTGGAGGAGGGAAAGGTTATCTCCACAGACCCGGCAGCAGGCACAGAAGTAAAGGAAGGCGCCTCCGTTAAAATGTACGTGAGTCTCGGCGCGGAGCCTGCCACGGTTCCCAATATCGTGGGAATGTGGGAGTCAGATGCACAGAACGCGCTCTACAATGCAGGCTTGAATCCGGGCAACAGAACCGAGGAATACAGCGATAAATACGAGGCTGGCATCGTGATTTCCCAGAAGACCAGCGCGGATAAGAAAGTGGATAAAAATTCATCCGTGGATTATGTGGTAAGTAAGGGACCGCAGATAAAGAAAGTGTCCGTCCCGTCATTGTCGAACCACAGTCTGGAAGAGGCGCAGCAGATGTTATGGGATGCCGGTTTGAATGTAGGGCAGATTACCTACGAGGACAGCTCAACGGTGGCAGCAGGAAAGGTTATCCGGCAGTCAGTCAGCGGCTCAGTGGATGAAGGAACATACGTTGACTTTGTGGTGAGCAACGGTCCTTCCCAATCCGGAGGAAACACCGGCGACCAAGAGCCGGAAAACCCGGATGAAGACACACAATAGCAGATATCGGAAAGAAGCAGTTTATGCAGGGTAAGATAATAAAAGGAATTGCCGGATTCTACTACGTTGACGTAGTAGAATCCGGTGTTTATGAGTGCAAAGCAAAAGGAATCTTCCGCAAGGATAAGAAGAAACCTCTGGTCGGAGATATGGTGGAGATGGAAGTGCTCCATGAGAAGGATATGGAGGGCAATATCACGGAAATTCTTCCCCGGAAGAACGAACTGATACGACCCGCAGTCGCCAATATCGACCAGGCGCTGGTTGTATTTGCGGTGACAAAGCCCAGCCCTCACTTCAATCTTCTCGACAGGTTCCTTGTCATGATGGACAGCAAGGATATCCCCGCCGTGCTCTGTTTTAACAAAAAGGACATTGCGGAGGATGAAGAGATTGCAAAACTGAAGGAGATATACGAGGACTGCGGATATCCTATTTTGTTTACCAGCGCGAAAGAACAGGAGAATATCGAAAGTCTGAAAGAGTTTTTGAAAGGGAAAACCACAGCCATCGCCGGACCGTCCGGCGTGGGGAAGTCCTCGCTTATCAATCTGCTCCAGTCCGAAGTGCAGATGGAGACAGGGAGTATCAGCGAAAAGATTGCCAGGGGAAAGCATACCACCAGGCATTCGGAGCTGATTGTCATAGAGGATGGTTCTTATATCATGGATACACCGGGATTCAGTTCCCTGTATGCAGGAGATTTTGAAAAAGAAGAACTGAAGTATTACTTCCGCGAATTTGCCGATTATGAGGGCAAATGCCGTTTTCACGGATGTGACCACATCCATGAGCCGGGCTGCGCGGTGAAGGAAGCCGTGGCGGAAGGGAAGATACACCAGATACGATATCAGGACTATACGGAGATGTATCTGGAGCTCAAAGAAAAGAGGAGGTATTAGCAAATGAAAAATATTTTGGCGCCGTCGATTTTGTCGGCAGATTTTAAGGTTTTGGGCGAACAGTTAAAACAGATTGAAGCCGGAGGAGCAGAATATATCCATTTTGATGTGATGGACGGTGATTTTGTGCCGAGCATTTCATTTGGCATGCCGGTGCTTTCCTCTATAAAAGGCTGCACGAATCAGGTGATGGACGTGCATCTGATGATAACAGAGCCCATCCGCTATGTGAAAGAGTTCAAAGAGGCGGGCGCGGACTACCTGACTGTACACTATGAGGCGTGCAAGGATTTACACAAGACGTTAGAGGAAATTCATAGGAATGGAATGAAGGCGGGAATCTCCATCAAGCCGAATACCCCGGTTCGCTCTCTGGAACCGTATCTGAAAGAGGCGGAGATGTTTCTTATCATGTCTGTAGAGCCGGGATTTGGCGGACAGTCCTTCATCCCCGCTTCACTGGAAAAAATCAGTGAGCTTAAGGCTTTGTTAGAGGAAAATCAAGTGCAGGCGGATATCGAAGTGGACGGCGGCATCTACCACTCCAATGTGGGAGAAGTGCTGGAAGCAGGGGCAAATGTCATTGTGTCCGGCTCCGGTGTGTTTAAAGGAGATGCCACAGAAAATACAAAGAAATTCATGGAGATATTGAAGAAATATGAGTAGGCGCACGGTCATTGTAAGCGGCGGGATGCTGGAAGAAGATTTTGCTCTTTCCGTATTGAAAAGCGAAGATACGGAGTTTATCATCGGTGTGGACCGGGGGCTTATCTTTTTGTATGAGCACGGCATCAAACCGAACTATATCGTAGGTGATTTTGACAGTGCTCCCGCGGAAGTTGTCACATATTACAAGAAAGAGACGAACATACCGATTCGGGAGTTTAACCCGGTAAAGGATGCTTCGGACACAGAAATCGCACTGCGGCTGTGCCTGGATTTGCGGCGCAAAGAAATCGTGATTTTGGGCGGGACAGGCACCCGCATCGACCATGTGTGGGCGAATGTACAGAGCCTGAAAATCGCGCTGGATGCGGGCGCTGATGCGAGGATTATGGACAGCCACAACCAGATTCGCCTTCTGGAGGATAAGATTATCCTGAAAAAGGAAGAGGCGTTCGGAAAGTATTTCTCTGTCTTCTCTCTGGGCGGAATCGTGGAGGATTTAAACATCTCCGGGGCGAAATATCCCCTGAAGGGACATACCTTAAGACCCTATGACAGCCTGTGCGTGAGCAACGAATTTGCCGCGGATGAGGTGGAGATATCCTTCGCGTATGGGATGATTGTGCTGATGGAGACGAGGGATTAAACGAATCCCTCAGGTACTCTTTGTTCTAGATGATAAAAGGTTCTTCTATGAGTTTAGATTTCATAGGAGAACCTTTTTTGGCTGTCATGGCACAGCAAAAGCATAACAACAGGTTATTTACAGTGGACTTTGCACCACAATTCCTGCACCGGAGGAATCTGTTCTCTCATGCCAGGAGCAAGCTGGCTCCAGATGATTCCTCTTGTGGGCTTGGGAAATTCATGGCGGGTTTTCATGACCTTCGTAGGGGTTACGATATAGTCAATGGCTGTGTCAAAGTCACGAACCTCCACATCTACGTCGGCAACCTGACAGTCATGACCGACTGCGAAGACAGGAGTGTCGATATCTACCAGCCCGGTCGAATAAGTCATCGCCCACTCTAAGTCAAAATATCCATGTCCTTTTCCGAATCGGATACCGCTTGGCGTGATGGCAGAGGCGCCGGTGACCATCATATCAATGTGACCGATGGATTCTTTAAGCTGTGCCAATGTCTGATGTTTCCAATATCTTGCGACACCGTCCAACAGAGAGGCGAGCTCCTCTTTTCCTTCCGGGATATCTCCGGGGCGGATGAGGAAAAATCCACGGGAAATACTGTAGTTTGTCATAACTACAGTTTTTTTGTCGCAAAAAGCAATTTCACGCAGCTTTTCCAGATTGTTATCCGGTGTAATGAAAATCGTTTGCGCGTTTTTATAAATATCTGTCTGGGTGAGCAATTCAGCGCATTTGTCACTGCCCTCATAGTCTGTTATAAATTCCGCGAAATTCCAACTGAACCGGGAGTCCGGACGGGCAACCTTTAACAGTTCTTCCCAGATTTTCTCACGCGCGGCAGCCGCATTCATTTTTCCCATAAAAATACCTCCTTAATGAAATATGTTAACATGTATTGATATGCATACATGTTAAGGCGAAAATAATCCCTTGTCAAGTATAAAATAATATTTTACCAAGTTCTAAAGTCAGGGAGCAATGGTAAAACCGTATTTCCCATTTTGCAGAGAAAGATGAAAACGGACGGTATCACCGCTCCAATAAGTACGCGAATATTCCAGGGGTGTGCCGTCTTTCAGATAAGAAGTTCCTTGCAGCATAATCAGTGGAACGCCGTAAGAACGGTCAAGCAGAACACTTTCTGACTGCGTGGCGCGCACCGCTTCGATATAGTCGTCTACCCTGTCAGAATGAAGATTATAGTATTTGTCTAAGGTCTGTGAGACGGAGCCGTTGATAAGCGGCTTGTCTTCTAATTCCGGTACCAGCTTGGCTGAAATATGGGACATGCAGATTGCCAGCGGGGTATCTTTCACAAGAAACAGTCTCTTGATGAAAACAGCAGAATCATTCTTCTCCAGCTTTAAGTTTTTTGCGACATCCGGAAACAGGTCTGTCACAAGGTGCTGTTCCAATACTTTGGCTGTGATTTTAGAGCCGGACTGCTGCAGACGGTCATTGGAGATTACAGAATAATTTAATTCTGTGATGATAGGAGCCGCCTGCAAATTAATAAAAGTACCGCAGCCGCGCACTTTGTGGATGAGTCCATCTTTCTCTAACTCAGCGAGTGCCTGGCGCAGGGTGATTCTGCTCACATTATACTGTTTGGCAAGTTCGACCTCTCCGGGGAGCCGTCCGCTTTTGTCCCATTCATGCCGGAGAATCCGGTTTTGTATATCCATCCCAATCTGATAATAGGCGGGGATGGGAGAAGAACGGTCGATTTCT
This sequence comes from uncultured Ruminococcus sp., assembly GCA_900541505.1. Taxonomy (GTDB): domain Bacteria; phylum Bacillota; class Clostridia; order Lachnospirales; family Lachnospiraceae; genus Mediterraneibacter. The sequence continues at coordinate 8,660 of UQKK01000009.1, read as the reverse complement.
ACGTGTTTTCTATCCATAATAGTCACCTCTGTTAAAAATTCAACATGTATAATTATGTATACAGCATATATCAAAAAAAGAAAAAAAGCAAGAGAATAATTCTGAATTTACAAAGAAAAATAGATAAAATAAAAAGCTTGACAGAATGAAAAGGAGGAGTTAATATGTATACATAACAAGACAACCGAACAATAGAACAAGAATGAGGATTCAAAAATGAGAAAACCAGTAACAGTAATCGGAGCCGCAGCAATCGGTGATTATATTTTTGAGGTGAATCATTTGCCGCAGATGGGGGAGATTGTTCAGATTACAAGCGATAACTTCACATTTGTTCCGGGAGGATGCGCCCCGAATATTGCGGTTGGGCTGGCGGCGATTGGCAAGACCCATCCGATTCTTCATTATCCTGTGGGAGATGACGAAGAGGGTGCAATGGTACGAGACAGATGGGAACAACTGGGGATTGAGACTCGGTTTACCTGTGAGACGGGACAGACAAGCGGGAAATCATGGATGTTTATGCAGAAGGATGGAACAACGATGTGCTTTGCCTATGCGGGAGCGGCAGATGTGAGTGTCCCGGCACAGACAGAGTTAGACGGGGAATGGTGTGTTGTATGTCCTGTTCTGAATCGGTTTACAGAGACATATCTGGAGATGGCGATACAGCAGAAAAAGAAGATTCTCATAACAGGAATTGGAAATCCGCAGGTCGCAAAATATCTGAAAGATACAGATATCCTGCTTGTGAACAAGCGGGAGATACAGGAGCTGTGCGAAGAGGCGGCATATAAAAGCGGAAAAGAGCTGGTGGAAGCTTATCCCAATCTCTGCCTGATTGTTACTTACGGAGGAGAAGGCAGTGTCCTTTTTTACCAGGGCAGAGAGATACATATTCCGACAGTAAAGCCCAATCACATTGTAGATTTTACAGGGGCCGGAGATGCGTACACGAGCGGAATCGTGAGCGCGGTTATAGAAGGATACTCTTACGAGAAAGCGGCATATTTCGCGGCGGCAAACTCCAGTTTTGTATTGGAAAAGTGGGGCGGACAAAATGAAATGCCACACTGGGATATGCTGACGGAGAGATTAGAAAAACAATTTCCTGGCGGAGACTGGAAGAGATAAGACCAGACCAGTCAGGAAAAATAAAAATAAAGGAGAAGTCAAAGATGCTGACAAAAAAAGAAAGAGTACTGGGAAGCTTGTATGGAATGGCAACAGGGGATTCACTGGGAGTTCCATCGTCGTTTATGACACCGGATTACATCGAAAAGACCTGGGGATGGATTGACACCTTTTATCCGGCTGAAAAAGGTCATATTTATCACGACGGGTTAAAAGCGGGCGAATATACGGATGATACAGAGCAGGCGCTGGCTTTGATGAACTCGTTTATACGGAACAAAAAAGTGGTGCCCATGGATGTGGTCAAAGAAATCCTTGGCTGGGCGGACCGGGTAAAAGACAAATACGCAAGTCCTCTTGGTCCCAGCACAGAGCGGGCGCTGAAGGCGATACGCGCGGGAGAAGACATAACACAGAGCGGAAAATACGGAAATACCAATGGGGCAGCCATGAGAATAAGTCCGGTGGGAATCATCCACGGACTGCGGGACTCCAGCTGCGAAGAAATGGTAAGAGATGTATATCAGACATGTCTTCCCACCCATAATACAACGGTGTGCACGTCTTCGGCGGCGGCGGTGGCGTGGGGTGTTGCCCTGTGCATTAAAGGAGAAAAAGATATTGAGAAAATCGTGCGCGAAACTATGCGGGCGGCAGAGATAGGAAAAAAATACGGATATTCCATCGTATCACCTTCTATTTCAAAACGGATAGAGTTTGTATATGAGTTGGTGAAAAAGGCGGAAAGTCCGAAAGAAGCAATGAAGGATATTTATGAGTACTTTGGCGGCGGCGATTTGGCGGCAGAATCAGTACCGGTGGCAATCGGTCTCTTTGCCCTGGGCGAGGGAGACCCCAAGAAAGTCAATGAATACTGTGTGAACTTAGGAGGTGATTGTGACACGAACGCGGCAATGGCGGGCGCTATGGCAGGAGCTTACAGTGGTGTGGACGCTGTTCCGAAGGATTGGAGAGAGACCATAAAGAATGTAAACCATGTAGACCTTGAGAAATACGCGGATGAATTGTTGGAAATGGTTCCGCAGTGGACTGTAGCTGAGGCATGAGGCTATGAAATGAGGAGGAAAATAGAATGAAAAGGAGAATATGTTCTGTAGTTTTATCATTGGTATTGGTGATTGGGATGCTGACAGCCTGCGGAGGCAAGGAAGAAGAGAAAGCGGGCACGACAAGCAGCGGGAAAAAACAGATTACCATGTGGTTCTGGGGAGCTGCGACAGATTATCAGGAGACAATGAAAGACGTTCTCTATAGTTGGTATAACGAATCTCAGGATGAATATGAACTGAGTATCGAGTTCAGAAATACGGTGGATACAGACATCCCTGTGGCGCTGGCAGCGAAAAACGGCCCGGATATCGTGTATGCCTCCGGTCCGTCCTATACGTCCAAATATGTGGCAGAGGGGCTTGTGCTGAACTTGGACGACTATGCCGAGCAGTATGGATGGAAAGACAGAGTGCTGACTGCACTGTATGATTCCCTTACAGTGGACGGAAGTCTGTATTCTACTCCCGGAGGGCTTGTCATAGGAGGACTGTATTATAATAAGGATTTATTTGAGAAGCAGGGCTGGGAAGTGCCGACAACCTGGGACGAAATGGTTGATTTGCTTGAAGCGGCAGATGAAGCGGGCATTTATCCGCTGGGCGCGGGAAATAAGGGATGGAAGCCATGTAACGACCATTTCTCTTCCCAGATTATCAATCACTACGCAGGAGCGGACCTGCTCTATGATGCACTGGTCGGAAATGAGAGCTTTGACAATGCGGATATGGTCGAGGCAGTGGAAGTGTCAAAAGAGTGGTACGAAAAAGGGTATTTTTCCGGAAATGACTATGTGAATCTGGATTCCCAGGAAGTGATGCAGCTTTTGGCAGACGAGCGCTGCGCGATGGTCATGGCGCCTACAGTATATACGCAGTTCGTAGCTCAGTCCTTTACGGGGGATGATATAGAGTAAGTCGGTTTCAGCTATATGCCGACCAGAAATCTGGATGAAGCGGTCTATGATATTTCTCTGAACTGTAATTTCTCTATCAACGCGCAGACGGAGTATGCGGATGAATGTGCGAAGATTTTAGATTACATGCTCACACCGGAGTTTTCCACCGCAATGACAGAAGGATGGCCCGGCTACTGGTGTGTTCCGATTAAAGAACTGGCGGATTACGACACAAGCAGTATGACAGGGCTTGGAAAAATGAGTATGGAGTCTGTACAGGAAGCAATCGTGCAGATTGACAAAGGATATTTTGCTTATCACCCGGCTACATTCTTCCCGGCAGCCACACTGACAGCTTATGAAGATGTAGATACCGTATGGCAGGGCGTCACAACAGCAGAAGACTTCTGTAAAACTGTGGCGGCAGAACTGGAAACTGAAATTGCGAACGGAGCGGTATGTCCGGTGACAGAACCGAAAGTAGAATAGAAATAAGAGGAACAGAATCTGAAATAAAACAGAAATAGGAGCATGGATGTCGCGGAGTCATTAAATTTAAGTGGCTGTACGATACAGCGGGGACTGAACATATGAAAGTAAGAAGAAAAAAGAAAGAGAAGAGAGTCAAGACGTTAACCTATCATCTGCTCTCATTGCCGGCGATATTTTTAAGTGGATTTGTGATTCTGATACCGGCATTCCAGACCATTTATTCAGCGTTCACGGACTGGAACGGGATTTCAGATGAGAAGATATGGATAGGATTACAGAATTTTAAAGAGCTATTCGCAGACTGGGTATTTTGGAAGGCTGCCGCAAACAACCTGAAATGGACGCTTCTGTTTGTCACGGTGCCGGTCATTGTGGCGATGATTGCCGCGGTCATCATGACGAGATTTCACATAGGCAGCAAGTCCTTCCAGGTGATGTATTTGATACCGTATCTTCTGGCGCCTACGACCAACGCCATTATCTGGCTCAATATGATTTTCAGCCCAAACGGAGGGCTCATTGGATTTATGCAGAGGCTGGGGTGGGAAATTACTTCCCCCCTGGCGGATATGGGAACAGCGCTTTTGGGCGTGGCGATGGTAGATATCTGGCATTACTGGGGATTCCTTACTGTCATCTATCTGGCGGCACTCAGGCAGACTCCGGAAGACCAGATTGAGGCGGCGGAAATAGAAAGCGCCAATGGATTTCAGACGTTTATCTACGTGTATCTGCCCAATATTGCCCCCACAGTGCGGCTCATGTTTATCTTGATTGTGATATATTCCTTCTGTACATACGACTACATTTATCTGATGACGTCAGGAGGACCGGCGCATGCTACAGAAGTATTGAGCACTTACGCTTACACCATGGCATTTTCGGCATTTAAGTTTGGAAAGGCCGCGGCGGTTTCCCTTGTGATTGGTATATTTGGCTGTATCGCTGCCTTTTTCTATACGTGGTTCAGCAGAAAGGAGGCGCTGGATTGATGAAACGAAAAAGAACCGGCAAAGCCCGGAGACAGAAATGGTTTTGGGTAGCTGTAATCGTGTTGGTGACTTTTGCAATCATATCCCTGTTTCCGCTGGTGCTCGTACTGTTGAACAGCGTAAAAACCCATGCGGAAATTTTGAAGAACCCGCTGTCGTTCCCGGAGGCATTTCATTTTGAAAATTTCTCCTATACGTGGGAGGTCGGCAAATTCGGGGAAGGCTTTTTGAACAGTATCAAACTGACGGGCACGGCAATCATCACAGGAGTGGTAGCCTCCGCGACGATGGGATATGTGCTGGCAACCCGCAGAGTGAAGACATGGAAGGCGCTGACGCTGTATTTTATGCTCTGTACGACAGTCCCGCTGCAGATGTTCATGCTTCCTCTGTACAGCATGTTTGTAAAAACAAACATGATAGGAAATGTATATGCAGTTGGCGTTGCCATCGCTGCGTGGAATCTTCCTATGCCGATATTCCTGATGAGGACATATTATTTGAAGGTTCCCTATGAGCTGGAGGAGGCGGCAAGGATTGACGGGGCAAGTACCTTCCAGGCGTTCCGAAAAGTCGTGATGCCAATCGTGTCACCAGGACTTGTGACGGTGGCATGTATCGTGGGACTGTCTTCCTGGAATGAATATTTGTTGAGTACAACTCTGCTGCAGAGTGAGAAGAACTTTACTGCGACATTGAAATTTTTGAGTCTGAACGGCAGTTTTTCCAGAGACTACAGCGTTATCATGTCGGGCGCCGTGATTATGGTGGTGCCGATGATTATCGTATTTTTGCTCCTCCAGAAGAGATTTGTGGAAGGAATGGCAGGAGGCGCGGTCAAAGGATGATAAAAAAGTGGAAAGGAATGGTTTAATATGAGTGTTACAAAATATAGAGAGCAAATTTATGCAGGCGTGTTAGGAAAAATCATCGGCGTGTACATGGGACGTCCGGTAGAGGGATGGTCCTATGAAGCGATAAATAAAGAACTGGGGCAGATTGATTATTATGTATCCGAGAAAACCGGAGCGCCCTTTATTGTGCCGGACGATGATATTTCAGGAACGTTTGTCTTCTACAGGGCGTTGGAGGACAACGGATATCCGGAAAATATTACAGCGGAACAGATTGGTGAGGCGTGGCTTAACTATGTCATAGAAGATAAAACCATCCTCTGGTGGGGCGGACTGGCAAGGTCAACAGAACATTCGGCGTATTTAAGATTAAAGCAGGGAATCAAACCTCCGTACAGCGGTTCAGGAGAAAAGAACGGGATGATTATCGCGGAACAGATTGGCTCCCAGATTTTTATCGATACCTGGGCTATGGTAAATCCGGGAAATCCTGACCGGGCGGCTCGCATGGCGAGAGAGGCGGCTGTGGTAAGTCATGCCGGGATTGCCGTAGAGTGCGCGGTGTATCTTGCCGCTATGGAGGCGATGGCATTTGAAGAGAAAGATTTGGACGTCCTGATTCAGTCCTGCCGTAAATATATTGCTGACAACGAATACGGAAAGCAATTAAACCAGCTTCTGGATGATGTGCTGGAACAGTGCGAAAAGGCAAGTGACTGGCATGAGGTCCGCCAGTGGATAGAGGACAATCACGACTATGAGAGATATATGGGCGGCTGTCCTATGGTGACGAATCACCTGGCTGTTATCATGGCGCTGAAGATGGGCGGAGATGACTTGAGAAAATGTGTATCTATCGCTGTTTCCGCCGGATGGGATACGGACTGCAACGGCGGAAACGTCGGCTGCCTGACGGCAATCCGTCTCGGACTTGCGAGCCTGAACGAGCAGGTAGATTTAAGAGGTCCGGTGGCAGACCGGATGCTGGTGGTCAGTTCAGACGGCGGAGATGTCATTTTCGATGCAGTGCGTGAGAGCCGCAAGATTTTAAAGGCAGCGGCAGCGTTAAACGGCGAGACCGTAGAGATACCGTCCGAAAAATACGCCTTTGAGTATCCCGGTTCTGTACAGGGCTTCATGCTGCACAAACAATCTGTTTTCGAGCAGGCGGGGAAAAAAGTTTCCAATACACTGGAGACAGAGGGAAAACCCGGACTTGCCATTGACTATGAAGGAGTGTCTGGCTCGCTTACCGCAACGGTATCCGTGCAGACTTATGTGGACCCGGCGCCGAAAGCCGCTCCGGATACAAGCTATTTTGAAGTGTACGCAAGTCCGTCTCTCTACACAGGACAGACGGTGACGGCAGTGATTGACTGTGACAATGATAAGAATCCGGACTTTAGATTCTTCATCTCATACTATGACGGAAAAGATGAGATTGCCACGCAGGCAGCAGAGGAAATCCATACGTTACATAACGGAGAAAACATTCTTACTTGGACGGTGCCGGATACAAAGGGCAGAGCCGTTTACAAACTGGGATTTGAGTTCCTTTCAGAAACCAGATGTGACGGCAGAGTTGTCATCCGCTCCGTTGACTGGAAGGGCGCTCCGAAACGTTTCCACATGGGGCTTGCCAATGAACTGACACCGGGAATCAGTCCTTTTGTGACGAGGACGAAATGGATGATGGCGTTTATGAACAGTACAAAACATACAGGTCCTGATTTCAAGGCGACATTTTCTATCTCGCATCCGGAGGACAACGGCGTCATGAGCATCGGGGCAACGGACTGGACAGATTATTCTGTAGAATCCAACATCCAGTTTGTCCACGCGAAACAGGCAGGTCTCGTGGCAAGGTCAAAGGGACACCGCAGATACTACGCGGCAGTACTCGGCGATGGAAAAGCCTCCATCATTATGCGCAAGGCAGATGAAGTGACAGTATTGGCAGAGACAGAATTTGACTATACGCCCGGACATTGGTATGACCTGAAATTTGCTGTAAAAGGGACAGAGCTTATTATGTATATAGACGGAACAGAAATTGTGAAATGCCAGGATGCGACTTACACATGCGGCGCGGCGGGATATATGGTAAGTGAGGGCGCGTATGTAGCGAAATATTTCACGGTAGAGCAAAAATAGCAGCGGGGTAAAAGGATGAAAAGTGATGAAATCCGTAACAAGGAAACGATAAAAGAGATGCAGAAGAGGTATCCCTATAAAGATAAAGTGCCTCCGAGAGGATTTTTCATCAATGGGCGTCCGGCGCTGACACAGATTGATACGGAAAAGGTAGGAGATTTCGTCATCGTGCTGGTTCGTGATGCACTCTGCGCGTATGGGAAAGACCCTGCAGAGGTCGTTGCGGACCGCCTGACAGATGCGGAGCTGATAGGAAAATCGGGGATGTTTACTTCGTACAGCGGATGGTACAAAGGGGCGCATATTACCGCGGTCAGCGGGGGGAGCGGCGCCCCGGAGATGGAGATGATTTTATACGATTATCTTGAATTTACAGACGCCTCTACATTTATTCGATTAGGAGGTTCCGGAGGATTCGGCGACGGCGTCCATCCCGGTGACATCGTCATTGCTTCCGGCGCAGTCCGGGATGAAGGAATGACAAAAGCGTACATCGACGCGGCGTATCCGGCGGTCAGCAGTTATGAAGTGGTATGTGCCATGACAGCGGCAGCGGAACAGTCGGGGCAGCCGTATCATGTGGGGATTACCGTGTCCTGTGACAGCGATTATGTGGGCGGGGGAAGACCCGGCGTGGGAGGATATCTGCAGCCCTGGAATATCGAGCACGCGGGAATCTATAACAGAGCCGGATGTCTGAACGGAGACAGAGAATCGTCCGCAGTCATTACATTGGCAGGTCTGTTTGGAAGACGCGGCGGTTCGGTGTGCTCGGTGTCTGACAATATGATTACCGGTGAGAGATTTGAGGCGGGAGTCGGACACAATTACGCGCTGGACATTGTGCTGGAAGGATGCGCGATATTAAATACCATGGATAAGCAGAAGGCAGGGAAGAAGTATTGGAATCCCCTGCTTGTGCAGGACAAATAAAAGAAACAAAGTAAATTTAAGCCTCTTACCATTTCCGATAAGAGGCTTAAAAACTTTTTCACGACCTATTTATGATTCGCACTTAGAGTATAATTATCATTGGCAAAAATAAAGGGAAGAGACCGAAACCTCTTC
>UQKK01000008.1 GCA_900541505.1 uncultured Ruminococcus sp. | reverse complement strand
GCGGTTGCCCACCTAGCTGTGGCTAGGAGTCAAAATACAGGACCGGCATTTTGGGGAACTACTAAAGAGGAAGGCGGCTGTTTTATGCAGCCGCTTTTGTTTCCGCAGGCAATGTGTCAAATCCGGGAAAGGTTAAGGAGTTAATGTCGGGAAAAGGAAGCAACTTAAAAAGACGCATAATAAATATCATGGACACCGTGGCGTCGCACCATACCGGAGCGTATGCGGCGCAGGCGGCATATTTTTTTATGCTGTCATTGATACCGATTATCATCCTGCTGCTGACGATGGTGCAGTTTACGCCCGTATCCATGGAGGATGTGATGTCCGCCGTATTACAGGTATTTCCCTCATCGGTGGAAGGATTAATCCGCTCTATCGTGCTGGAAGTGTATACCCGTTCGGGAACTATCATCCCCATCACCATCCTCATAGCGCTGTGGTCCGCGGGGAAAGGGGTTCTGTCCGTGACATCGGGGCTGAACTGTATCTATGAGAATATGGAGACACGTAATTATATCTATCTGCGTATCCGCGCTTCGCTGTATACGGTCATCTTCCTGCTGGCTATTATCCTCTCGCTCGTGCTGTCTGTCTTCGGAAACAGTATCAGCGCCATGGTCTATGTGCATGTGCCGTTTTTGAGCAAGGTGGTGGATTTCATTATCCGGATTCGGACGGTTGTTTCCCTGGTGGTTCTCACAGTGTTTTGGGATTTAATCTATAAGTTTCTGCCGAACCGGAAAAACCGGGAGAAGACGACACTGAAAAAGCAGCTTCCGGGGGCGCTGGTGACGGCGTGCGGATGGCTCCTTATCTCCTTTGTTTTCTCCATATACCTGGATGTCTTCACCGGATTTTCCAGTATGTACGGGAGTCTTACGACCATCATTTTAATCATGCTCTGGCTGTATATGTGTATGTATATCATCCTCATCGGCGGGGAAGTCAACGCACAGCTGGAGGGATTCACGTCGAAAAAAGAGATGTGAGGAAGAAATTTCTTGACAAACGAAAACCTTATGTTAAAATGTAAGAGTGATTTCGCCGTCTGACGGCGTAAGAGACCGTACCCTCTCTTCATCGACTGTGTAGGCTCTTTTACAGAGAAGGCAAGGTTTCAGCATAAACAGAGAAAAGCGATGAACGTGTAAAGTAGAGAACCATTTTCTATCAGAGAGAGAAAATCACCGGCTGTAAGTTTTCTTTAGTTCAGATGGCAATCGAATTTCCCACGCAAGCTGCATTTTTGAAAAGGATTTCTTATAAGCAGACAGGATGCAAGGATGTTCTGAAGGTTTGAAGGAATTTTGTGAGTAGAAAGTGCCGTAGGTTGTACGTTACACAAACAAGAGTGTCCGCTGCATAAGCAGCGGGAATTAGGGTGGTACCGCGATTGATGACTTCGTCCCTTTGAGGGATTGAAGTCTTTTTTTGTTCTATAAAAAAAGTCCAAAGGACTTTCTGTTAGAACAAAAAAGCCCTCCGGGTGGGTTTGCCCACTTTGCGGCGGCTTGAAATGGATGAAAGGAGAAAGAAAATGAAAGAAAAACTGGAGCAGATTAAGGCTGAGGCAATCGCCCAGATTCAGGCGGCAGATGTGCCGGAAAAATTAAATGATGTGCGCGTGAAGTTCCTGGGAAAGAAAGGGGAGCTCACCGCAGTCTTAAAAGGAATGAAAGATGTGGCGCCCCAGGACAGACCGAAGGTGGGACAGCTCGTCAATGAAACGAGAGCGCAGATTGAAAATCTCATGGAAGAGTCCAAAAAGAAGATGGAGAAGGCAATCCGTGAGGCGAAACTGAAAAAAGAGGTTATCGACGTGACGCTTCCGTCAAAGAAGAACAGTGTGGGACACAGACATCCCAACACCATCGCCCTGGAGGAAGTGGAGCGTATCTTTATCGGTATGGGATACGAGGTTGTGGAAGGACCGGAAGTAGAGTACGACCTGTACAACTTCGAGAAGCTCAATATCCCGGCGGACCATCCGGCAAAGGATGAGCAGGATACCTTCTACATCAATAAAGAGATTGTGCTGCGTACCCAGACATCCCCGGTTCAGGCGCGTGTGATGGAGCAGGGGAAACTCCCCATCCGTATGATTGCGCCGGGAAGGGTGTTCCGTTCCGACGAGGTGGATGCGACCCACTCACCGTCCTTCCACCAGATAGAAGGACTTGTGATTGACAAAAATATTTCCTTCGCGGATTTGAAGGGAACACTGGAAGTTTTCGCCAAGGAATTGTTCGGACCGGAGACAAAGACCAAGTTCCGTCCTCATCACTTCCCATTCACAGAGCCCAGCGCGGAGGTGGACGTGAGCTGCTTCAAATGCGGCGGTAAGGGATGCCGTTTCTGTAAAGGCTCCGGCTGGATAGAGATTTTAGGCTGCGGTATGGTACATCCCCATGTGCTGGAAATGTGCGGCATTGACCCGGAGGAATACAATGGATTCGCGTTTGGTGTAGGACTGGAGAGAATCGCGCTTCTGAAATACGAGATAGATGACATGAGACTGCTGTATGAGAATGACATCCGTTTCCTCAAACAGTTCTAAGAAAAGAAAACAAACAGAAAGGATTTGGAATTATGAATACTTCATTATCATGGATAAAAGCATATGTCCCGGATTTGGATGTGACGGCGCAGGAGTATACGGATGCGATGACACTCTCCGGAACAAAGGTAGAAGGTTTTGAGAAAATGGATGCGGATTTGGACCAGATTGTCATCGGCCAGATTGACAAGATTGAGAAACATCCGGATGCGGATAAACTCATTATCTGTCAGGTGAATATCGGCACAGAGACCGTGCAGATTGTGACAGGTGCGCCCAATGTCAAAGAGGGAGACAAGGTGCCGGTGGTACTGGACGGCGGTCGTGTGGCAGGCGGACACGAGCCGGGGCAGAAAGTGGCAGGCGGAATCAAGATTAAAAAAGGAAAGTTGCGCGGTGTGGAGAGCTGCGGTATGATGTGTTCCATCGAGGAGCTGGGTTCTACCCGCGATATGTACCCGGAAGCGCCGGAGTATGGTATCTACATTTTCCCGGAAGATGCGGTTGTCGGGGAGAGCGCGGTAAAGGCTCTGGGGCTTGACGATGTCATTTTCGAGTACGAGGTGACATCCAACCGTGTGGACTGCTTCAGCGTCATCGGTATCGCCAGAGAAGCGGCAGCCACCTTCAGAAAAGAATTTAAACCTCCGGTTGTGACAGAGACAGGCAACAGCGAGGACGTGAACGATTATATTAAGGTTTCTGTGGAAAATACAGAGCTCTGCCCGCGTTACTGTGCGAGGGTAGTAAAAAATATCAAGATTGGACCTTCACCGAAATGGATGCAGAGGAGACTGGCTTCCGTGGGAATCCGTCCAATCAACAACCTGGTAGATATCACAAACTATGTGATGGAAGAATATGGACAGCCCATGCACGCCTATGACCTGGATACCATAGCAGGACGCCAGATTATTGTCAAAACAGCGAAAAACGGAGAGACCTTCGTAACACTGGACGGACAGGAGAGAAAACTGGATGAGGACGTGCTGATGATATGCGACGGAGAGAAGGCGATTGGACTGGCAGGAATCATGGGCGGTGAAAACTCCATGATTACAGACAATGTAAAAACGATGCTCTTCGAGGCGGCATGTTTTGACGGGGTAAATATCCGTAAATCCAGCAAGCGTGTGGGACTGCGTACGGACGCGTCCGGAAAGTTTGAAAAAGGTCTGGACCCCAACAATGCACAGGCGGCAATTGACCGCGCCTGCCAGCTCGTGGAAGAGATGGGCGCAGGAGAAGTGGTCGGCGGCATGGTAGATGTGTACGGAAAGAAGAAAGAGCCTGTGAGAGTGCCGTTTGACGCGCAGAAAATCAATGACATGCTGGGCACGGACATCCCGGAGGCAGAGATGCTCGGATACTTTGAGAAGATTGGTCTGGACTACGATGCCCAGGCGAAGGAAGTCATCGCTCCCACCTTCCGTCATGATTTATTCCGTCTGGCGGACCTTGCGGAGGAAGTGGCGAGATTCTACGGATATGACAATATTCCAACGACCCTTCCAAAGGGAGAGGCGACCACCGGAAAACTGTCCTACAAGCTGCGTATTGAGCAGGTGGCGAGAGATATCGCGGAATTCTGCGGTTTCAGCCAGGGCATGACTTACTCCTTTGAAAGCCCGAAGGTGTTTGATAAGCTCCTCATCCCTGCGGACTCTCCGCTGCGCAAGACGGTGGAGATTATGAACCCGCTGGGCGAGGACTACAGTATTATGAGAACCACATCCTTAAACGGGATGCTGACCTCCCTTGCGACCAACTACAACCGCAGAAATAAAAATGTACGTCTCTATGAGCTGGGAAATATTTATCTGCCAAAACAGCTTCCGCTGACGGAGCTCCCGGAGGAGCGGATGCAGTTTACGCTGGGAATGTACGGAGAAGGCGACTTCTTCAGCATGAAGGGCGTTGTGGAAGAATTTTTCGAGAAAATCGGCATGAAAGAGAAAGAAACATATGACCCCAATGCGGGAAAACCGTATCTGCATCCGGGACGCCAGGCAGAAATCCGTTATGGCGGCAAGGTGGTAGGATACTTGGGCGAGGTACACCCGGAGGTGCTGGATACCTACGGAATCGGAGAGCGCGCTTACATTGCTGTCATTGATATGCCGGAGATTCTGGAATTTGCAACCTTTGACAGAAAGTACACAGGAATTGCGAAGTACCCGGCTGTGACAAGGGATATCAGTATGGTCGTGCCGAAAGCAGTTCTGGCGGGACAGATTGAGGAAGTCATTGCCAAGAAAGGCGGAGCATATCTGGAGAGCTACAAGCTCTTTGACCTGTATGAGGGTTCCCAGATTAAGGAAGGGTTCAAATCTGTGGCGTATTCCATCGTCTTCCGCGCGAAGGATAAGACGCTGGAGGAGGCAGAGGTCTCTGCAGCGATGAAGAAAATCCTGAAAGGACTCGAAGAACTGGGAATTGAACTGCGCCAGTAAACCTGCGGGGACAGGAAAGGAATCAGATACATGAAGACAAGTGATTTTTACTATGAACTGCCGCCCCAGTTGATTGCCCAGGACCCGTTAGAAGACCGCTCCGGCTCCAGGCTGCTTGTGCTGGACAAAGAGACGGGCAGGACAGAGCACCATATATTTAAAGAAATTACCGGATTTTTAAATCCGGGAGACTGCCTCGTTATTAATGATACAAAGGTCATTCCTGCCAGACTGATTGGCGAGAAAGAAGAGACCGGGGCAAAGATAGAGGTGCTGCTTCTAAAACGGGGCGAGAATGATGTATGGGAGACACTCGTCAAACCGGGGCGCAAGGCGAAACCGGGAACAAGGATATCTTTTGGCGGCGGGCTTTTAGTCGGCGAAGTGGTGGATATCGTGGAGGAGGGAAACCGCCTCATCCGTTTTGAATATGAGGGGATTTTTGAGGAAATCTTAGACAGACTCGGACAGATGCCCCTTCCTCCCTACATCACCCATCAGCTAAAGGAAAAAGACCGATACAATACGGTGTACGCCGCCCATGAAGGTTCGGCAGCGGCTCCCACCGCGGGGCTGCACTTTACGCCGCAGCTCTTAAAAGAGATTGAAAAAAAAGGTGTGGACATCGCCAGAGTCACCCTCCACGTGGGACTTGGGACATTTCGCCCGGTGAAGGTGGATGATGTAGAGAATCACCACATGCACTCGGAATTTTACATGATTGATGCAGAGGCGGCGGAGAAGATAAACCGCGCAAAAGAAAACGGCGGACGTATCATCTGTGTAGGTACGACGAGCTGCCGGACTATCGAATCCGCGGCCGAACAGGACGGACATATCAGACCATGCAGCGGCTGGACAGATATCTTCATCTATCCGGGATATCAGTTCAAAGTGCTGGACTGCCTGATTACCAATTTCCATCTGCCGGAGTCTACTTTGATTATGTTGGTGTCCGCATTGGCAGGCAAAGAACATGTTCTGGCGGCATATGAGGAGGCGGTGAAAGAGCGATACCGGTTCTTCTCATTTGGGGATGCGATGTTTATAAAATAGAAAAAGCGAGAATAAAAGGCCCGCAAAAGCACGGAAAATAGCTTTGGCGGGTCTTTTGTTTAACAGACTTCTTTCTCCAGTTTCTGAAACAGCCGGCAGAGTACGATGACTGCCGCTGCCGCTAAGATGAGCTCCGCGGTGAATTGGGCGTAGGCAAGTCCGTAGAGAGGAAAGAGAAGGTTTAACAGGAAGAGCGCCGGAATCTCCAATACAATCTTCCGAAGAACAGCGAAGAGGAATGCCTCTTTTCCCATCCCTGTCGCCTGGAATACGCCCACGGCGAGAAAATCAATGCAGAGGAAGGGGAGACCTATGCAGAACCCATGCAGGAAATGGGAGCCGTATTCAATAATCTGCTTGTTCTCCATGAACAGCCGGATAAGAGAGTCTGCCCCGATATAGTAGCCGACTGCCACAACAATGAGGAAGGAAACCGCGATGCGGGCAGAGAAGAGGACGGTACTCTTCATGCGGCGGATATTTTTGCTGGCGAAATTGTAGCTTACCAGAGGCATGATACCCTGTGAGAGTCCCATGGCAATGTACATGGGAACCATGTTGACCTTCTGGGTGATTCCCATGGCAGCGACAGCATCCGAGCCGAAAGCAGAAGTAAAATTATTTAATACAGACATACCGGTCACATTCAGAAGATTCTGGATGGAAGCAGGGATACCGACGGTACAGACACCGATGACGATTTCCTTATTAAAGCGGAACATACGCGGGTGGATGCACACAAAGGTATTCTTTCTTTTTGCGTACAAAAGGATGAAGAAATACAGGCAGGCGACGCAGTTGGAGAGGAAGGTTGCGCACCCCGCGCCTTCCGCGCCCATATTCAGACCCCAGGGGAGGATGAAAACCGGGTCCAGAACGATATTTAAAAGACACCCGCTCATGGTTCCTACACTGGCGTGCAGAGCAGCGCCTTCCGAGCGCACCAGATAGGCGAGTACCACGTTTAGGATTGCCGGGGCAGCGCCGAAAGAGACGGTCCATTTGGCATAGGCGGCAGTCGCCTGAAAGGTCTCAGCGTTCGCTCCGAGGATGGAGAGAAGGGGCTGGTGAAAAACGGTGTACAGCAAAGAGAAGGCGATACCGCAGATAAGGGCGCAGTAGAAGCCGAAAGCAGAACTTTTGCTTACAGTGTCGTAGTCTTTGCGGCCCAGCGCGCGGCTCATCATACTGGAACTGCCCACGCCGAACAGGTTATTGACTGCGTTGAAGGCGAGCAAAAGAGGTGCGGCGAGGGTGACGGCGGCATTTTCCACCGGGTCATTGAGCATGCCGACAAAATAAGTGTCCGCAAGGTTGTAAAGAACCATGACAAGGGAACTTAAAATGGTGGGCACTGCAAGTTTTAAGACAGCCTTAGGGATGGGTGTCTGCTCAAAAAGGATTGTTTTTTCATTATCGGGCATAGGAAAAGGGACCTCCTGACATTTCAAAAATCATGGCGACGGGCGATGAGGCGCCGACGTATACATATATTATAAACTTCTTTTGAGGATTTGTCTAAAGAGAACGCCGCTATTGTCATGCAATAGTGCCTTAAAGAGCTTCTGCTTTTGGAGTGCAGCGATAAGGGTTGACAGAGCCGAAAGGAAGTGTATAATAGTTTTCTGGTAAAAGGTTTATGAAGAAACTAATTTCGGATATCGGGGCTAGCAGAAAGTTAAGGCAATGCCGACAGCCTTTTGTATCCGGGAAAGGAGATGTTTTATGTATCAGGGAACAGAGTACTGGGTTCGGATACGGAAAATTATAAAGCTGTATGAGGGAATGTTAAGTCAGGTCGCCAGGCAGTATAAGCTGACTTCTACGGAGACGGACATCATGAGTTTCCTGCAGCACAATCCGAGCAAGGACACGGCGATGGAGATTGCGGAATACCGTATGCTTTCGAAGGGCTGTGTGTCCAAGGCGGTGGAATCGCTCATCCAGAAAGGGCTGCTGGAGCGTGCTCAGGACAGGAATGACAGGAGAATTATCCATCTGCACATGCGTTCAGAGGCGGCGCCTCTTTTGGATAGCATCGAACAAGTCCAGGCAGCATACTGGAGACAGATTTTTTCCGGATTCAGCAGGGAAGAGATTGCAAGGTATATGGAATATAACAACAGGATTCTTAAGAATGTCCAATCAGCGGAAAGGGAGGAGACAGATGGATAAAGAGAAGGATTTTCTGGAAAAAGAACCGGTGGGAAAGCTTCTGGCGAAGCTTGCGTTTCCCACGGTGGCGGCACAGCTTATCAACATGCTGTACAATATCGTAGACCGGATTTATATCGGGCATATCCCGGAGATTGGGGCGAAAGCGCTGACCGGGGTGGGCGTGTGTATGCCGCTTATTATGGTGGTATCGGCGTTTGCGGCGCTGGTGGGATACGGCGGTTCGCCGAGGGCGTCTATTTATATGGGGAAAAAGGAACCAAAGGAGGCAGAAAAGATACTGGGGAACTGCTTTATGACCCAAATTCTTATCTCGGTCGTGCTGACAATTATACTCCTTTTGTGGAACCGGGACCTGTTGCTGGCATTCGGCGCCAGCAAAAATACCATTTCCTATGCGGTGAATTATATGAATATCTATGCACTGGGAACGATTTTCGTACAGCTCACCTTGGGGATGAACGCATTTATCACGGCGCAGGGATTTGCAAAGACGGGAATGCTCTCCGTACTCATCGGTGCGGTGACCAATATCATACTGGACCCGGTATTTATTTTCGGACTGAAGATGAACGAGCAGGGCGCGGCGCTGGCAACGATTCTCTCCCAGGCAATTTCCTGTACATGGGTATTGTATTTTCTGTTCGGAAAACGGACATTTTTGAAGATAAGAGGAAAAAATTTAAAATTGGAGGCAAAGGTTATTCTTCCCTGTCTGGCGCTGGGAGCTGCCACTTTCGTTATGCAGGCGAGCGAGAGTGTCATCTCTGTATGCTTTAACTCCTCTCTTTTGAAATACGGCGGGGATATCGCCGTGGGCGCCATGACGATTCTGACCAGCGTCATGCAGTTCGCCATGCTCCCCATGCAGGGGCTCGGACAGGGAGCGCAGCCCATCATCAGCTATAATTATGGCGCGGGCAATAAGAAGCGTGTGAAAGCGGCGTTCAAGCTTTTGTTAAAGACAAGTATGTGCTATGCGGCAGTGCTGTGGCTCTGTGTCATGCTCTTTCCGCAGGTATTTGCGGCAATGTTTACCTCAGACAGAGAATTGGTGGAGTTTACGAGGACAGCGCTGCGAGTCTACATGGCGGTGATGGTATTATTCGGAATCCAGATGGCATGCCAGATGACGTTCAATGCGTTGGGAAAAGCGAAGGAGGCAATCGTAGTCGCCGTCATGAGAAAGTTTGTTCTTCTGCTTCCCCTGATTTACATTCTTCCAATGATATGGAAATCCAACCAGACAATGGCGGTATACTTGGCGGAGCCGGTGGCAGACATGTTTGCGGTGACATTTACGGCGATTCTGTTTGCGGTACGGTTTAGAAAAGCACTTGCTGCGATGCCGAACAAAAAAGTGGAAATTTGAGACTTCCACTTCAGGAGCATAATCAGAAAATCACCTTCATATCTTGGATACGGAGGTGATTTTTTGATATACATTGTCCAATCTGGAGATACCTTGTTTTCCATCTCAAGACAGACTCAGGTACCGGTATGGAAAATTACATGGGATAATGGTCTGACGGACCGGGACCGTCTGGCAGAAGGGCAGGCTCTTCTCGTTGTGCCGCCGGGTGAGAGTGAAAATATGCGGCCGGGAATGGAAGTCAGCGGCTACGCCTATCCGTTTGTGGAGCCCTATATTTTGGAACAATCCTATATTGCCTTAAACGAACTGCTTGTGTTTTCCTACGGCTTTACCTTTGAGGGTGAACTCATACCGCCAGCCCAAGATGATTTGTGGATGGTGGAATCTGCCTGGACAAACGGAATCCGACCTATGCTGGTACTGACGCCGTTTTCGGGAGGAGGGTTTAACAACCAGCTTATCAAAGTTATTGTAGAAAATCTGGAGATACAGCAGAAAGTTATTAACTCGCTGTTTGATACCGTACAGGAGAGAGGATACGCGGGAGTAAGTGTGGATTTCGAATACATTCTGCCCCAGGACAGGATTCCCTTTGCGGAGTTTGTAGGAAGGCTTCGGGATGCCATGCATGAGGGCGGATACAGAGTGTCTGTGGCGGTGGCGCCAAAGACCTCTGCCGGGCAGAAAGGGCTCCTCTATGAGGGGATGGATTACCGACTGCTGGGAGAAAATGCGGATACCGTCTTTTTGATGACTTATGAGTGGGGGTATACCTATGGTCCGCCCATGGCCGTAGCTCCCATCAAAAAGGTGAGGGAGGTCGTGGAATACGCGGTGACGGAAATTCCGCCGGAAAAACTCATTTTGGGAATCCCCAATTACGGGTATGACTGGCAGCTCCCTTATGAGAGAGGGCTTACGAGGGCACTTACCATAGGAAATGAGGAGGCGCCTGTCATCGCGGCGGAAAATGGGGCGGAAATCCAATTTTCGGAAAACTCCATGAGCCCCTGGTTTACCTACACAAAGTCGGGAATGGCGCATGAGGTCTGGTTCGAGGATGTGAGGAGTATCGAGGCAAAGCTCGCTCTCGCAAGGGAGTATGGACTTTTTGGTGTGGGATACTGGAACCTGATGAGACCTTTTAGGGCAAACTGGGTTTTGCTGGAAAAATAGAGCCGGTTACTCAAAGTTTGTCTATGGAGGATATAAAAAGTGTGCTATACTGAGGAGAAAGATTGGGTCGATACGACAAGAAGGATAAAGCCGGAGGAGGACTGCCCGCACAGTGGGCAGGCGTATGCCGGGGAAAGAGGGGATGCCTGTGAGAGCGACTGTATTGGTGGATAATATTGCCTATAACGGGATAAAAGGAGAGTGGGGGCTTAGTTTCTACATTGAATATCAAGGACATAATATTCTCTTAGATACCGGCGCTTCGGGACTTTTCGCAGAAAATGCCAGGGATTTGGGATTATCCCTTAAGGATGTGGAGTACGCCGTCCTCTCCCACGCGCACTATGACCATGCGGACGGGATGGGGCGGTTTTTTGAGGAGAATGACAGGGCAAAGTTCTATCTGCGTGAGGCTTGTGGGGAAAATTGCTATAAAAGAAAGAAGATATTTAAGAAATATATCGGAATTGCGCGGGGAAATCTAAAGAAATACAGGGACAGAATCGTCTATGTGGGTGAAGATAGGCTGCTTGTGCAGGGGGTAACCCTTCTGGGACACCGTACAGACGGTACAGAGGAAATCGGCAGGCAGGAGAAAATGTACGTGCGAAGAGACGGTCAGTGGAGACCGGATGATTTCGCCCATGAACAGAGCCTGGTTTTTGAGACAGACGGCGGACTGGTGATTTTTAACAGCTGCTCCCACATTGGTGCGGACAATATCATCCGCGAGGCAGAGCAGGAGTTTCCCGGCAAAAAGATTCGGGCGCTGGCAGGAGGTTTTCATCTGTATAATAAAACTGAGGCACAGGTGAGAGCTTTCGCGAAAAGAGTGGAGGAGACCGGGATTGAAAAGCTTTACACAGGTCACTGTACGGGAGCGGCGGGATATGAAATCTTAAAAGACTGCCTGGGGGATATCGTACAGCAGTTCAGGTCAGGACTTGTGATGGAGTTTTAGGAGAGGAATGAAAAGCGGCTGTGCTCAGCCGGTAAGAAAAGGACAGATTATCAAAAGCGGAAGGTACGGCAGGCAAGGAAAAAGCGGCAGAGAGTGAAGAAAACAGGAGCGGGCGAAATGACAGGAGAAGAAAAACAGACGGCGAAGAGAGAAGCAGCGGTGAAAGCAGAACAGGCGGGATTGCGCCGTGGGGAAAAACCTCTGGTGATTTTGAGTTTTACCGGGCAGGGGAGCAAAATGAACAGGGAACTCTGTGAGATACTAAAGAATAAGAGAATCCCCTGCGCCGGATATGCGCCGGAGAAATATGCGAAGCCCAACGGACTTTCTTCCCTGCCGGACAATGTGAAGGCCTGGCTGGGAGAACTCTGGGGGAACTACAGGATTTTGTTCATCGGAGCGGCGGGAATCGCTGTCCGCTATATTGCCCCCTGGGTGAAGGACAAGTACACAGATTCCGCGGTTCTGGTGATGGACGAGCGGGGAAGGTACATCATACCGCTTTTGTCCGGACACGTGGGAAGCGCGGTGGAGACTGCAAAAGAGATTGCCTCCTGTATAAAAGCCGTACCGGTTATCACCACGGCGACGGACGTACAGGGGAAATTTGCGGTGGATGTCTTTGCCCGTAAGAATGGACTTGCCATCACAGACCGGGAGATGGCAAAAGCAATCTCCGCGGCAGTTCTGGAGGGGGAAAAGGTTGGCTTTTACAGCCCATATCCGTGGCGGGGAGAGCTCCCTGCAGAGCTGGTATGCTGCAGCAGCGTGGAAGAACTGCATACAGGGTTTTCCTGCGGTGTTGTGGTGGAAGAACTGCATACAGGGTTTTCCTGTGGTGTTGTGGTGGAAGAACTGCGTACAGATTTTATATGTGGCGTTGCTGTGGAGGGAGAACCATCGCAGACCGGGGAAGAGTCTGCAGTGTGCATGACGGAGAAGGATATGGCAGAAGAGTGGCGGGATGGCAGAAAAAAAGGGTGCAGGCAGAAGGAAAGGATTTTATATCTTGCGCCAAAGACGGTAGTGGCGGGAATCGGATGCCGCAGAGGGATTTCTCGGGAAATACTGGAAAAAGGACTGAAGCAGATATTAGAGCAGCACGGCTTATCAGACAGAGATTTGCTGGCGGTGGCGAGCATTGATTTGAAGAAGGATGAGCCGGGACTTGTGGAGCTTGCCGGGAAATACGGGATACCATTTTGGACATACACAGCGGAGGAACTGAAGCAGGCGGAAACGATAAGCGAGCCTTCTGATTTTGTCAAACAGGTGACCGGAGTGGACAATGTCTGCGAGAGGGCGGCGCTTATAAGTTGTATCGGGGGAGAACTGATTGCGCCGAAAGCAAAATTGGAGGGAATGACGGTTTCCCTTGCGAGGAGAAAGATAACGCTGCACTTTGATTAGCGAAGGGATATCCTGCTTTCTGGCGGATGAAAGAGAAGAACAGATGGATTTGGAGAAAAAAACATGGCAGAGATATTGATATTTGCAGGGACTACGGAAGGAAGGCTCCTTGCGGAGAAGGCACAGAAGCTGGGGCTTGATTTTTATGTCAGTACAGCTACGGAATACGGCAGAGAAGTCCTGACAGGATTTGAGAAAGAAAAGGTGCTGTCCGGGAGGATGGATGCCGGAGAAATTGAAAGTTTTCTGAAAGAGAAAGGAATCGACACAGTGATGGACGCTACCCATCCTTTTGCCCGTGCAGTCACAGAGAATATCAAAGCGGCATGTCAAAGTGCCGGGTGTAAGTATCTGCGCTGTCTGAGGGAAAAGGGCGAGACTGCCCTGCAGGAAGAGCAGGCAAAGATTTTTGCGTCGGTGCCAGAGACCGTGGAATATCTTAAAAATACAAAGGGCAACATCCTCATTGCCACGGGGAGTAAAGAATTGCGGGAATATACGAGGATTCCGGGCTTTAAAGAACGCTGTTATGCGAGGGTATTGTCCACGCTTCCTTCTGTGGAAGAAGCTGTTCGTCTGGGATTGGAGGGAAAACATCTCATTGCCATGCAGGGACCCTTTTCTGAGGAGATGAATGTGGCGCTCCTGCATCAGGTACAGGCGACCTATTTTGTGACAAAAGAATCCGGCAAGACAGGCGGATTTGATGAAAAGCTCAGGGCGGCAATAGAAACGGGCGCCCGGCTTTTAGTCATCGGACGCCCGAAAGAAGAGGGGATGTCTTTGTCGGAGGCTATGAAGTATCTGGAAAAATTGTAAACAGAAAATTTAGCCCGCCCCGGTGCCGTTTTGGTACCGGGGCGGGCTATAGCGGGTTTAAAC
Organism: uncultured Ruminococcus sp.; assembly: GCA_900541505.1. Lineage (GTDB taxonomy): Bacteria > Bacillota > Clostridia > Lachnospirales > Lachnospiraceae > Mediterraneibacter. The sequence continues at coordinate 97,651 of UQKK01000008.1, read as the reverse complement.
AGAGAACAAAAGCTTGTTGTAAGTCGGATAGGGAAGACGGTCATCGGGGACCATCGCCTCCGCCTCGTCAATACAGGAGCGCAGTGCTTCCATATCTGACAGGATGGTTTTATGATAATACTGTGCTGACTTGAGCAGGTCTGTGAGTCCTTCCGCCTCCAGCGTATCCTCTTTTAAGATATTGAGCAGCCGGGAAATCTCCTCGTAGCTGTCGGACAATTTCTGTACCAGCTCTTTCTCGGCTTCGGAAGCTGCTGACGGCAGGAGTGTCTGCTTCTGAAGCGCGATGCTTGCCACATCTCCCAGGTAGGAGAGCAGTGCCGGGAGGAAATCTTTTTCTGCCATCTCGGTGAGGGTTTTCGCCTCAATATGGATGGTCTTGCTGTAGGATTCCATCATAATTTCATAGCGGGAGTAAATTTCTTCCTGTGTAAAAATATGATGTTTTGTGAAGAGTTCCAGATTCTTCGGCTCGATGAACTCCGGCAGCGCGTCTGCGGTGGATTTTAAATTCGGAAGTCCGCGTTTTTCTGCTTCTTCCACCCACTCGTCGGTATAACCGTTTCCGTTGAAAATGATGCGTTTATGGGCGCTGATAGTTTCCTTTAATATCTGATGAATCTTCTCGTCGAGCTGCTCCGCGGGTACTCCCTCAAGCTGTTCGCAAAAGCCGGAGAGGGATTCCGCCACCGCGGTATTCAAAATCGTGTTCGGTGTCGCCACAGAAGCAGAGGAGCCGAGCATGCGGAACTCAAATTTATTTCCGGTAAAGGCAAACGGAGAGGTACGGTTGCGGTCTGTGGTATCCTTGATGAAATGCGGCAGCACAGTGGCACCGGCGCTCATCTGGATGCGTCCCGCATCGTTAAAGTATGTATCGTGTTCGATTGCCTTCAAAATGGCATCCAGCTCATCGCCCAGGAAAATGGAGATGATTGCCGGAGGCGCTTCGTTTGCTCCCAGACGATGGTCATTTCCCGCGCTCGCTACGGAGATGCGCAAAAGCTCCGCGTAGTCGTCCACTGCCTTGATGACTGCAGTTAAAAAGAGAAGAAACTGGGTGTTCTCTGAAGGTGTCTTTCCGGGATTTAAAAGGTTATCTCCTGTGTTGGTGGTGATGGACCAGTTGTTGTGCTTGCCGCTTCCGTTGATGCCTTCAAAGGGTTTCTCGTGCAGCAGGCATACAAGTCCGTGCTTATCCGCTATTTTTTTCATAATCTCCATGGTCACCTGGTTGTGGTCTACCGCCACATTTGCCGTGTCAAAGACCGGAGCCAGCTCATGCTGTGCAGGAGCCACCTCGTTGTGCTTGGTCTTTGCCGGGATTCCCAGCTTCCAGAGGGCTTCGTCCAGGTCATGCATATAGGCGGAGACGCGGGGCTTTAATACGCCGAAATAGTGGTCTTCCATCTCCTGTCCTTTGGGTGCGGGAGCGCCCAGCAGAGTACGTCCGCAGAACATAAGGTCTTTTCTCTGGCGATAGAGTTCTTTATCTACGAGAAAATACTCCTGCTCCGGTCCAACGGTGGTGGAAACCCTTGTCACATCCGTTTTGCCGAGGATGTGGAGGAGACGGACCGCTTCTTTACTCAACGCCTCCATAGAGCGCAGAAGAGGTGTCTTCTTATCCAGTGCCTCCCCGCTGTAAGAACAGAAAGCGGTAGGGATACACAAGGTTTTGTCTTTGATAAAAGCAGGAGAGGTGGGGTCCCATGCGGTGTATCCTCTTGCCTCGAAGGTAGCACGCAGCCCGCCCGACGGGAAACTGGACGCATCCGGCTCGCCCTTTACCAGCTCCTTGCCGGAGAAATCCATATTGATTTCACAGTCCCCGGTGGGAGAGATGAAGCTGTCGTGCTTCTCCGCTGTAATTCCGGTCATGGGCTGGAACCAGTGAGTGAAATGGGTCGCTCCGTTCTCAACCGCCCACTCCTTCATGGCTACAGCGACAGAGTTTGCCACATCCAGCTCCAGATGGGTGCCGTTCTCGATAGTTTTGCGCAGTGCCTTATAGACATCTTTTGGAAGCTTATCCTTCATCACTTTGTCGTTAAATACGAGGCTTCCGTAAATTTCAGGGATATTTTTTTTCGTCATGAGTATAACAACTCCTTTCTATATATGCAGCAAAAGCCTGCGGGGAGAATATGTCCGGGCAAAGGAAAAGGCGCCCTGGTGAATCACCAAAGCGCCTTTGCTTCTGCTTATGTGTAGTAGTATACAGAAAAATGCGAGGATGTCAAGAGTTATTTTAGAAAAATCAGGAGGATTTGCCCATTTATTACGTCCAAGTGCGCCGCCCTCTTCCGACAATTCTAAATCGGCTGTAAATCGTAGCGAGCTGCAACAATTGGCAGAAAAATACCGCAAAAAAGGATTTACAATTTTGAGATTTTGTTATATAGTAGTTGCATGGTTTTTTGGAACCACATATCATCAGAATAAGTGAATACGTGACAATGGCGTCAGAAACGAAGAATATTCTTTGGAGTTTCTGACGCTTTTTTTCTGTCACGGGAAATACTGATAGATAAAAATGTAGGACGAGGAGGAATGAAAACCATGGCAGTAAAATATGTATTCGTCACCGGCGGCGTTGTATCGGGACTGGGAAAGGGAATCACGGCGGCGTCTTTAGGGCGGCTTTTAAAAGCCAGGGGATATCAGGTGACTATGCAGAAATTTGACCCTTACATCAACATCGACCCGGGGACCATGAATCCCATTCAGCATGGGGAGGTATTCGTCACAGACGATGGGACAGAGACGGATTTGGACCTGGGACATTACGAAAGGTTCATTGACGAGAACTTAGACAAAAACTCCAATGTGACCACAGGAAAGATTTACTGGTCCGTCCTGCAGAAAGAGCGCCACGGAGATTTCGGCGGCGGGACAGTGCAGGTTATCCCGCATATTACAAATGAGATTAAGAGCCGGTTTTACCGGGCAAAGAATCCGGAGGAGGACCGCATCGCCATCATTGAGGTGGGCGGAACGGTGGGAGACATCGAGAGTCAGCCTTTTTTGGAGGCAATCCGCCAGTTCCAATTCGATGTGGGGAGAAAGAATGCGGTGCTCATTCACGTGACACTGATTCCTTATCTAAAGGCGTCCGGGGAAATTAAGACAAAGCCCACCCAGGCAAGTGTCAAGGAGCTGCAGCGCATGGGAATCTGGCCGGACGTGCTGGTGTGCAGGAGCGAACTGCCGCTGACGGAGGACGTGAAGGATAAAATCGCCCTGTTCTGTAATGTGCCGAGTCACCGGGTGCTCACCAACCTGGATGTGGAGTATCTGTACGAAGCGCCCCTTGCCATGGAGGAGGAAGGGCTGGCACAGGTGGTCTGTGAATGTCTGGACATCCCCTGTCATGAGCCGGATTTGAGTGACTGGAAGAGTATGGTTCAGGATTTGCGCAGCCCTGACAAGGAAGTGGAGATTGCGCTTATCGGGAAATACATTCAGCTCCACGATGCCTACCTAAGTGTGGTGGAAGCATTGAAACACGGAGGGATTCAGAACCGCGCCCAGGTGAACATCCGCTGGATTGATTCGGAGGAAATCAGCCGGGAGAATGTTTCGGAAGTCTTAAAAGGTGTGGATGGAATCCTGGTGCCGGGCGGATTTGGCACAAGAGGAACCGAAGGCAAGATTGCGGCGGTGGAATATGCCAGGACGCAGAAGATTCCGTTTCTGGGGCTCTGCCTCGGCATGCAGATGGCAATCGTGGAGTTCGCGCGCAATGTCATCGGATACCACGATGCCAACAGCATTGAGCTGAATCCAGACACCCTGCATCCGGTCATCGCCCTTCTGCCGGAACAGAATGAAATCGAAGATATCGGCGGGACGCTGCGGCTGGGAGCGTACCCCTGCGTGTTAAAGAAAGATTCTAAGGCATACGCCCTCTACGGGAAGGAAGAGATTTCCGAGAGGCACCGTCACCGGTACGAGGTCAACAACGATTACCGGGAGGAATTAAAGGCACATGGGATGGAATTATCCGGGCTTTCTCCGGACGGGCACATTGTGGAAATGATTGAGCTAAAAGACCATCCGTTCTTTATCGGGACACAGGGGCACCCGGAGTTAAAGTCCAGACCCAACCGGGCACACCCCTTGTTCGCGGGATTGATTGAGGCGGCGGTGGGATACCGCCAGAGAAAAGAATAGATGAGAGGAAAAGATTTAGGACAGAGGAGGAAAAAATGAGTTTTCAGATACAGCAAAGCAAAAGCCGGGGGCTTTACAGGGAAGAGTTTGAACATGACAACTGCGGTATCGGAGCCGTGGTGAATATCAAGGGAAAAAAGAGTCACAAGACAGTGGAGAACGCCCTGAAGATTGTGGAGAATTTAGAGCATCGCGCCGGAAAGGATGCGGAAGGCAAGACTGGTGACGGTGTGGGAATCCTTCTGCAGATTTCTCATAAATTTTTTGCCAAAGAATGTAAAAAAATGCAGATAGAGTTGAGCGGGGAGAGAGAATACGGCATCGGTATGTTCTTTTTCCCGCAGGAGGAATTAAAGCGCAACCAGGCGAAAAAAATGTTTGAGATTATCACGGAGAAAGAGGGCTTGAAGCTCTTAGGCTGGAGAGATGTTCCCATCTGCCCGCAGGTGTTGGGGCACAAGGCAAAAGACTGTATGCCCTACATCGCCCAGGCGTTTATCGGAAAGCCGGAGGAGTCGGAGGGCGGTATGGAATTTGAACGCAGGCTCTATATCATCCGCCGGGAATTTGAATTGAGCAACGACAATACGTATGTGTGCTCCTTATCCAGCAGGACCATTGTCTACAAGGGCATGTTCCTGGTGGGACAGCTTCGTACTTTCTTTACTGATTTACAGAGCAAAGACTATGAGTCCGCCATCGCTCTGGTGCACTCCCGTTTCAGCACCAACACCAACCCAAGCTGGGAGAGAGCGCATCCGAACCGTCTCATGGTGCACAACGGAGAAATCAACACCATCCGCGGAAATGCCGATAAAATGCTCGCAAGGGAGGAGACCATGTCCTCCGCTTATTTCAAAGGGGAGCTGCACAAGATTCTGCCGGTCATCAACACCAAGGGGTCTGACTCGGCGATGCTGGACAATACCCTGGAATTTCTCGTGATGAACGGCATGGACCTGCCCCTGGCTGTGATGGTGGCAATTCCGGAGCCGTGGGCGAACAACCAGACCCTTTCCCAGGAAATCCGGGATTTCTACCAGTACTACGCGACTATGATGGAGCCCTGGGACGGTCCCGCCTCCATTCTGTTTTCGGACGGAGATATCATGGGGGCAGTGCTGGACAGAAACGGTCTGCGTCCCTCCAGATATTACGTGACCTCCGATGACGACATGATTCTCTCCTCAGAAGTGGGCGTGCTGGATATCCCGGAGGAGAAGATTGTCTTAAAAGAACGTCTCCATCCCGGAAAGATGCTGGTGGTGGATACGAAGCAGGGAAAAATCATCCAGGACGAGGAACTCAAAGAATACTACGCCACCAGACAGCCCTACGGGGAGTGGCTGGACAGCAGTCTGGTGGAATTGAAAAGCCTGAAGATTCCCAATAAAAAAGTGGAGGAATACAGCGAAACACGTTTGAAACAGCTTCAGAAAGCGTTCGGATATACGTACGAGGAATACCGCTCCGGTATCTACAAGATGGCGTTGAATGGCTCCGAGAGCATAGCTGCCATGGGAAAAGACACTCCTCTCGCCGTGCTGTCGGAGAGACCCAGACCATTGTTTGACTATTTCAAACAGCTTTTCGCCCAGGTGACAAACCCGCCCATCGATGCCATCCGCGAGAAGATTGTGACCGGGACGACGGTGTATGTGGGAAAAGATGGAAACCTCTTAGAGGAGCAGCCGGAAAACTGTAAGGTCTTAAAAATCAACCACCCCATTTTGACCAACACGGATATGCTCAAAATCAAGGAGTTGGATGTAGAAGGTCTGAAGACCGCTGTGATTTCCATCAATTATTATAAGAGTACGAAAATCGAGCGTGCCATTGAAAGGATGTTCGTGGAGGTAGACCGCGCCTACGCGGAAGGGGCAAATATCCTTGTCCTCTCCGACAGAGGAGTGGATGAAAACCACGTTCCCATGCCGTCTCTGCTGGCGGTCTCCGCAGTGCATCAGCACCTGGTGCGCATGAAGAAGCGTACGGCGGTGTCCATCATTTTAGAGTCCGGGGAGCCCAGGAGCGTCCATCATTTTGCTACACTCTTGGGATACGGCGCCTGCGCGGTGAATCCGTATCTTGCGCAGGATACCATCCGCGAACTCATCGACAACGGACTTCTGGACAAAGATTATTACGCGGCAGTGGATGACTACAACAACGCGGTATTGCAGGGCATTGTAAAGATTGCTTCCAAGATGGGAATTTCCACCATCCAGTCTTACTTAGGCGCCCGGATTTTTGAGGCAGTGGGAATCTCAGAGAAGCTGATTGATAAATATTTTACAGACACCATCAGCCGGGTGGGCGGTATCACGCTGGAAGACCTGGAGAGACAGATGGATGAACTCCATTCCCGCGCCTTTGACCCGCTGGGACTTTCCGTAGATTTGGAGCTGGACAGTGAGGGAACCCACAAGATGAGAAGTGAGGGGGAGAAGCACCGCTACAACCCCCAGACCATTCACCTGCTCCAGGAATCCACAAAGCGCGGCGATTATCAGATGTTCAAGGAATACACGAAGCTGGCTGACAAAGAGGAGCAGGGCTATCTGCGGACGCTCATGGAGTTTGACTTAAAGAGAACGCCGGTGCCCCTTGAGGAAGTGGAGAGCGTGGAGGAGATTGTGAAGCGCTTTAAGACCGGGGCGATGTCCTATGGCTCCATCTCCCAGGAAGCACATGAGACGCTCGCCATCGCCATGAACCGCCTGCACGGGAAATCCAATACCGGTGAGGGCGGTGAGAGCGAGGAGAGACTGGACTCCGCGGGTACGGACAACGACCGCTGTTCCGCTATCAAACAGGTGGCATCGGGACGATTCGGCGTGACCAGCCGTTACCTGGTAAGCGCCAAAGAAATCCAGATTAAGATGGCGCAGGGAGCAAAACCGGGCGAGGGCGGACATCTGCCCGCCAGAAAGGTCTATCCGTGGATTGCCAAGACGAGACATTCCACACCGGGCGTGAGCCTGATTTCCCCGCCGCCGCACCACGATATCTATTCCATCGAGGATTTGGCGCAGTTAATCTATGATTTAAAAAATGCTAACCGAGACGCGAGAATCTCTGTCAAACTGGTCTCCGAGGCAGGAGTCGGCACTGTGGCGGCAGGTGTAGCCAAAGCAGGGGCGGAAGTCATCCTCATTTCCGGCTTTGACGGAGGTACCGGGGCGGCTCCCCAGAGCTCTATCCACAACGCGGGACTTCCCTGGGAATTAGGACTGGCGGAGGCGCATCAGACGCTCATCCAGAACGGACTTCGGGAGCGCGTGATGATTGAGACCGACGGGAAACTGATGACCGGCAGGGATGTGGCAATCGCCGCCCTGTTAGGAGCGGAAGAGTACGGATTCGCCACCGCTCCTCTGGTTGTCATCGGATGTGTCATGATGAGAGTCTGCAACTTAGACACCTGTCCTATGGGAGTTGCCACCCAGAATCCGAAGCTTCGCAAATGCTTCCAGGGCAAGCCGGAATACGTGGAGAATTTCATGCGGTTTATCGCCCAGGAGCTGAGAGAGTACATGGCAATGCTCGGATTCCGCAAGCTGGACGAGATGGTGGGACGCTCAGACCTTCTGAAGGCACGCAAAGGAGTGAAGCTTACCAATGCTGAGAAAATCGATTTGTCTGCCATCCTTTACAATCCGGGCGAGGGAGAAGGGCAGAATGTGACCTTTGACGCAAAGAAAAAATACGACTTCGCGCTGGAGAAAACGCTGGATGTAAAAGTCCTGGAAAAAGAGTTTGTTCAGGCACTGAAAACAGGGGAGAAAAAGGAAACCCATGTGAAGGTGACCAACACCGACCGTACCTTTGGCACTATCTTCGGCTCGGACATCACCAGGGAGTACAAAAAAGGTCTGCCGGAAGACACCTATGTGGTACACTGTGAAGGAGCCGGCGGACAGAGCTTCGGGGCATTCATCCCTGCGGGGCTTACACTGAAACTTTGCGGTGACAGCAACGATTATTTCGGCAAGGGACTTTCCGGCGGAAAGCTGGTTTTATATCCTTCCAAGAAGGCGTCCTACCGGGCGGATGAAAATATCATCGTCGGCAACGTGGCGCTCTACGGGGCGACCAGCGGACGGGCCTACATCTGTGGTGTTGCCGGTGAGCGTTTCGCCGTGCGAAATTCCGGCGCTTACGCGGTGGTGGAAGGTGTCGGAGACCACGGATGCGAGTACATGACCGGAGGCCGTGTGGTAGTGCTTGGAAAGACCGGGAAAAACTTCGCGGCAGGCATGAGCGGCGGGATTGCTTACGTGCTGGATACGGACAACCGCCTGTACAAGAATATCAACAAGAGCATGATTTCCATAGAAAAAGTGGAGACAAAATATGACGAGCAGGAACTGCGCTCTATGATTGAAGCGCATGTGGAGGCCACCGGTTCTGAAAAAGGAAAGGAAGTGCTGGAGGCATTCACAGAGTATCTGCCGAAATTTAAGAAAATCATCCCCAATGATTTCAAACGGATGCTGTCTCTTAGCGCAAGACTTGAGGAAAAAGGACTTGACAGTGAGGAAGCGCAGATTGCGGCGTTTTATGAGAGCATCGGAGAAAAGCATTAGACAGGCTTAAAGGAAGATGCATAAGAACAGGGAAAGAATAGGAGGAGTTCACATACAATGGGAAAACCGACCGGATTTTTAGAATATGAGAGAGAGACGGCAAAACAGCGGGAGCCGAAAGAAAGAATCAAAGATTTCCGTGAGTTTAAGAAACACCTGCCGCTTGCCAAACAGCAGGAGCAGGGGGCGAGATGTATGGCTTGCGGCGTGCCCTTCTGCCAGTCCGGAGCCATGCTTGGCGGCATGGCATCCGGGTGCCCTTTGCACAACTTAGTGCCGGAGACCAACGACCTGGTCTATGAGGGAAACTGGCAGCAGGCGTACCGCAGACTTTCCAAGACACACTGTCTGCCGGAATTTACCTCCCGCGTCTGCCCGGCGCTGTGTGAGGAGGCGTGTACCTGCGGCTACCATATGGCTCCGGTATCCACCAAAGAAAACGAGTACGCCATCATCGAAAATGCCTTCGCGCAGGGATTGGTGAAGGCAAACCCGCCCAAGGTGCGCACCGGGAAAAAGGTCGCCGTAGTCGGAAGCGGTCCCTCAGGGCTGGCGGCGGCGTTAAAACTCAACGGCAGAGGACATGAGGTCACAGTGTTTGAGCGCTCCGACCGTGTGGGCGGGCTGCTGCGCTATGGCATACCGAATATGAAACTGGAAAAAGAGGTCATCGACCGGAGAGTGAAATTGATGGAGGAGGAAGGCGTTATCTTCCGCACAGGCGTGAATGTGGGCGTGGATGTGAAGGCGAAGGACTTATTAAAAGAGTTTGACCGCGTCATCTTAGCGTGCGGCGCCTCAAACCCCAGAGATATCAAGGCAAAGGGAAGGGAAGCCAAAGGCATCTATTTTGCCGTGGATTTCTTATCCAGGGTGACCAAGAGCCTTCTTGACTCCCAGTTAAAAGACAAGACATTTCCGGAGATAAAGGGAAAGAATGTGGTGGTCATCGGCGGCGGAGATACGGGAAATGACTGTGTGGGTACTTCCATCCGCTTAGGCGCCAAATCCGTGGTACAATTGGAGATGATGCCTAAGCCGCCAGAGACAAGAGGGGAAAACAACCCCTGGCCCCAGTGGCCTAAAGTCTTGAAGACAGACTACGGGCAGGAAGAGGCAATCGCGGTGTTCGGCAAAGACCCCAGAGAATACTGCACCACCGTGACAGAATTTTACAAGGATAAAGAAGGCAATCTAAACGGTATCCAGACAGTGAAGCTGGAATCGAAAAAAGATGAGAAGACCGGACGCATGCAGATGGTTCCCATCAAAGGAAGCGAGGAGAAGCGACCGGCGGATATCGTGCTCATCGCCGCAGGGTTCTTAGGGACTGAAAAATACATCGCCGATGCCTTCCAGGTTGCCTTAAATGCCCGCACCAATGTGGAGACGGCGCAGGAAGGATACGAGACAAGCGCGGAGCGCGTGTTCGCGGCAGGGGACATGAGAAGAGGGCAGTCCCTTGTAGTCTGGGCAATCAAAGAAGGGATTGAAGCGGCGAAAGCAGTGGATGAGTCCCTCATGGGGTATACAAACTTGTAGTTACAGTTCAGCCATACAGTGTACGGGAAGCAGAAAACATGCTTGCATGTTTTTGCGAGTGGCGCGGGCTGAACGGATACACTGATACAGTGTTAAATTTATAACATGATTTCGCGGATTTCTTATTGACAAATCTAACCAGGTATTGATATAATACCCGCATGGACAAAGGCGTTCTAATCAGGTTACCGGCAGAGGTAGCTGGGATAGAGCGCCTTTTTTATTCTATAGGAAATTCCTTCGAATTTCCTATAGAATAAAAAACCCTCCGGGTGGGATGCGCAGAGGAGTTCTTTGTTACTACATTTATCACAGGAAAGTCCTTCGGGTCCGCCTGTAGCAGAAGACATTTTCGGGCAGAATCCGAAAAAAGGAGAAGGGATATGGAACAGGAAAAGAAACTGGAACAAAAGAGAGAGAAGATATTTGCCATGATGGAAGAGGAGGACGTTGAGTTTGTCCGCCTGCAGTTTACAGATATGTTCGGTGCTATGAAAAACATCGCAGTGACGGTGGGGCAGTTGGAGAAGGCGCTGGACGGACAGTGCCGTATCGATGGCGCCGCAGTGCGGGGCTTTGACTTGGAGGATACAGAGGAATTATATCTGTACCCGGATATCGATACGTTCTGCATCCTGCCCTGGCGTCCCCAGCAGGGGAAAGTAGCACGTCTTTTGTGCGATGTGTACCGGGCGGATGGAAGTCAGGTGGAGGAGAGTTCCCGTTACATCCTGCGGCGCGTTATCAAAGCCGCGGAAGAAAAGGGATACCGCTTCTTTGCGGAGCCGGAATGTGAATTTTTCCTGTTCCACACAGACGACAACGGGGTGCCCACCACGCTTACCCATGAAAAGGCAGGCTATCTGGATTTGAGTCCTCTCGATTTCGCGGAGAACGCCAGGAGAGATATGGTACTGACGCTGGAGGATATGGGATATGAGATTGCCTCCTCCTGCCATGAGAAAGCGCCGGGACAGCACCAGATTGATTTCTGCCCGGAGGAGGGCATGAAGCTGGCGGATGCTCTGATTACGTTCAAGACAGCCGTGCGCACGGTGGCAAAGCGCCACGGACTTCACGCCACCTTTATGCCGAAGCCGAAGAACGACATCCAGGGTTCCGGTATGCATATGAAGATGTATCTGGAGAAGGACGGATTCGATGTATTCGGCGATGACAAAGGCATGAGCGAGGAGGCGCTCTGGTTTATCGGAGGGCTGAAGCGTCATGCGGAGGCTATGGCGGCAATCACGAACCCCCTTGTCAATTCCTATAAAAGACTGGTTCCCGGATTCGGGGCGCCCATCGGACCGGGAAAAGGCAGAGAGGCACTCATTCAGATTCCGCAGCCGGGAAGACGGGGCAGAAAAATTGAGTTCCGCCTGCCGGATGCATCTGCCAATCCCTACCTCACATTAGCACTCTGCCTTGCCGCGGGGCTGGATGGAATCGACAAAAAGCTGGATGCTAAGAAAGAACCGGTTAATCTTCCGGAAAATCTTGCCCAGGCGGTGAGAGCGATGGAAAATGATTCCTTTATCCGGGACGTGTTGGGAGATGCGTTCACCGAGCGCTACGTAAAGGAAAAGAAACAGGAATGGAACCGCTACGCCAATCAAGTGACACAATGGGAGATTGAAGAGTACCTGTATCGGATATAATATCCATACAGGATGGAAAAATGCAGTGACCGAAGAACAGGGGGCGTCTGATGAGCAGTATAATCGTTGCACTTCCGAAAATTGAAGATGCAAAGAAAATCCGTGGGATTCTCAGAAAACACGGTTTGGAAGTCAGCGCTGTATGCACCTCGGGAGCGGGGGCACTGCAGGAGGCACAAAATGCCGGAGAGTCGGGGATTGTCATCTCCAGCTGTACGTTGAGTGATATGCATTACACCCAGCTTGTGGAATATCTGCCTCCCTCTTACGAACTCATGCTCATCGGTTCGGCGCGGGCACTGGCGGCAAACGATGTGCGGGATGTCATTGCGGTGGAGATGCCGCTGAAAGTGGCGGATTTGATTAATACAGTGGGCATGATGCTCACACAGCAGGAGCGAAAGCTCAGGAAAAAGAAGCGCAGCCGTAAGGTGCGGGATGAAAAGGAAGAAAATTATATCAATAATGCCAAATATATTCTGATGGAGAGAAACCATATGGACGAGGCGGAAGCCTACCGGTATATCCAGAAGAGCAGTATGGATTCGGGGACCAATATGGTGGAGACTGCACAGATGATACTTATGCTCTTATACGATGAGATTTAGCAATAGGCGCATAAGGTATAGAAGGTTCAGACAGCGGGGCAAAAGCACGCGCCGCGCAGGAACTTAAGAAAATGTAAACAAAAGGAAGGACCATACATTATGCTGAAAATGAATCGAAATTATCTTAAATTACCGGGAAATTATCTGTTTTCCACTATCGCGGAAAAGGTAAATGCTTACCAGAATGAAAATCCGGATTTAGATATCATCCGGCTTGGGATTGGGGATGTGACCCAGCCTCTTGCTCCGGCGATTATCGAAGCCATGCATAATGCGGTGAACGAGATGGCGCATGCCGGGACGTTCAGAGGGTATGCGCCGGAACAGGGATATGAATTTCTGCGAAATATCATCGCCCAGTCTGATTACCGAAACCGTGGCGTCCGTATTGAAGCGGACGAAATCTTTGTATCAGACGGGGCAAAATGTGATTCCGGAAACATTCAGGAAATCTTTGCACAGGATAACCGGATTGCGGTGTGCGACCCGGTTTACCCGGTATATGTGGATACGAATGTGATGGCGGGAAGGACAGGAGAATATAATTCTGCTGCGGAGAAATTTGAAAATGTCATCTACATGCCGTGCACAGAGGAAAATAACTTTGTGCCTGAACTGCCGCAGGAGACACCGGATATCATTTATCTGTGCTTTCCGAATAATCCGACAGGTGAAGTTATCACAAAAGACCAGTTGCAGAATTGGGTTGATTACGCAAATAAGACCGGGGCGGTCATCATCTACGATGCTGCCTACGAAGCTTACATCACACAGGAAGACATTCCCCACAGCATTTACGAATGTGAGGGGGCAAGAACCTGTGCCATTGAACTTCGAAGCTTTTCAAAAAATGCGGGATTCACGGGAGTCCGGCTGGGATTTTCTGTTGTGCCCAAAGACCTTGTGCGCGACGGAATTTCCTTACATTCCCTGTGGTTTCGACGTCAGGGAACGAAGTACAACGGAACGCCTTATATCGTGCAGCGCGCCGGAGAAGCAGTGTATTCTAAGGCAGGGCAGGAGCAGTTAAAAGCGCAGATGGAGTACTACCGTGAGAACGCTGATATGATATTCCATGGACTGGGGGACGCGGGCTATACCGTGTACGGGGGCGTCAATTCCCCATATATCTGGATGAAGACGCCGGGCGGACTCACCTCCTGGGAGTTTTTTGACACATTGCTGTCAGAAGCACATGTGGTAGGAACTCCGGGTTCCGGGTTCGGACCGTGCGGGGAAGGATATTTCAGGCTGACCGCGTTCGGTTCCCATGAGAATACGAGAAGAGCGATTGAGAGAATCAAGAAGATGTAGAGAGAAAAGAAGCTGTCCCGGTCACTCCCAAAAGGAGGGCCGGGTTTCTTTATATCACAGGGAGAGTTTTTGGATTTGACAGAAAAGGAAATGTACACCGCTATCGAGCGGTTCTGGTAAAAGAAAGGAGATACAGAAATGGATTTTTTAACAGGAGAGATGGAAAAACAGGAGTGGGAGATTGCAGACATCCTTGAAAAAGGAGAGGAAGGAGAAGAAATCTGTACCCAGGGAGCGGTTCACTCTATCCGCAGCATGGGAGAGATTGTCTTTGTCATCCTGCGCAAGCGGGACGGCATTTTGCAGACTGTATATGACGCGGGACAGTCGGGATGTGACATCAGCGCTGTCCACACGGCGGATACCGTGCGGGTAAGGGGTGTGCTTAGAAAGGAAAAGAGAGCGCCCCACGGCGTGGAGGTTCTGCTCAAAGAGGTGGAAGTGCTGACGAAGGCATATGAGCCCCTTCCCTTGGCTGTAGATAAATGGAAGATGGGGACTTCCCTGGAAAAACGGCTGGATATGCGGGCGGTGTCCTTAAGAAACGTGCGGGAGCGGGCAAAATTCAAAATCCAAGAGGGGATACTTCGCGCCTTTCGGGATTACCTCTATGGCCAGGGATTTACGGAAATCCATACGCCGAAGATTGGAGCCAAGGGCGCGGAAGGCGGAGCGAACATCTTCAAACTCAGCTATTTCCACAAGCCTGCGGTGTTAGAGCAAAGCCCCCAGCTTTACAAACAGATGATGGTGGGTGTCTTTGAGCGGGTGTTCGAGACCGGACCGGTATTTCGGGCGGAGAAGCACAACACAAAACGCCACCTAAACGAGTACACCAGCCTGGATTTTGAGATGGGATATATCAAAAGCTTTGAGGATATCATGGCGATGGAGACCGGATTTCTGCAGGCGATGACGAAGCTGCTTAAAACAGAATACCAGAAGGAACTGGATATTTTGAAAGTCGCGCTTCCAAGTACGGACAGGATTCCTTTCGTGCGCTTTGATGAGGCGAAGCGTCTGGTGTCGGAGAAATATCACAGAAGGATGAGAAACCCTTACGATTTAGAGCCGGAGGAAGAGGCGCTCATCGGGCAGTACTTTATGGAGGAGTATGGGGCGGACTTTGTATTTATCACTCACTATCCTTCTAAAAAGCGCCCCTTCTATGCCATGGATGACCCGGAGGATAAGACGTACACCTTGAGCTTTGACCTGCTCTTCCACGGACTGGAGATAACGACAGGCGGACAGAGGATTCACGATTATGAGGCTCTGCGCGCGAAGATTGCGGCGAGAGGGATGACGGAAGAAGGGCTGGAATCCTACCTGGATGCCTTCAAATACGGCATGCCCCCTCACGGAGGCTTAGGAATCGGGCTGGAAAGACTGACTATGCAGCTTTTGGGTGAGGACAATGTGCGTGAGACCTGCCTCTTCCCAAGAGATTTAAACAGGCTGGTACCGTAGAGAAAGGAGAAAAAGATGGCGAAGCAGATTGATGATGAAATGATGGAATATATCGGTATTTTGGCAAAGCTTTCTCTTAGCGAGGAGGAGAAAGAAAAGGCAAAAAAAGATATGCAGGAAATGCTGGATTATGTGGAAAAGCTAAACGAACTCCCCACAGAGAATGTGGAGCCCATGACGCACCTTTTCCAAATGGAAAATGTTTTTCGAAAGGATGAGGTTGTCAATGGTGACCAGTCACAGGAGATGTTGAGGAACGCGCCGAGAGAAAAAGACGGGCAGTATCAGGTGCCAAAAACGGTGATGTAAGGGAGGAAAAGGACATGCAGCTTATAGAAAAATCAGCCACAGAGCTTGGCGAAGCGATAAAAAAAGGTGAGGTCACGGCAGCGGAAGCCGTGGAGAGTACCTTAGAACAGATAGAAAAGGCAGAAGGCAGCATCCGGGCGTATCTGACAGTGCAGGAGAGAGAAGCGCTTTTGAAACGCGCGGAGGAAGTGCAGAGAGGGATTGCCGACGGGACATATACAGGTCCCCTCGCGGGCGTGCCGGTAGCGGTGAAAGACAATATCTGCACAGCAGGAATGAAGACCACCTGTGCCTCGAAGATTCTCTCAAATTTCATCCCGCCCTATGACGCGAAAGTGATTACGCTGTTAAAGGAGGCAGGGGCTGTCATTGTTGGGAAGACCAATATGGATGAATTTGCCATGGGGAGCACTACCGAGACGTCCGCCTTTCAGGTGACAGGAAACCCCTGGGACTTAACAAGGGTGCCGGGCGGCTCCTCCGGCGGTTCCTGCGCGGCAGTGGCGGCAGGGGAGGCCTTCTTGGCACTGGGTTCGGATACCGGCGGGTCCATCCGGCAGCCCAGCGCCTACTGCGGAGTCACCGGAATGAAGCCCACTTACGGTACCGTGTCCCGCTATGGGCTTATCGCCTACGGCTCTTCTCTGGACCAGATTGGACCGGTGGGAAAGAGTGTATCCGACTGCGCGGCGGCATTATCGATTCTCGCTGCGGCGGATGAGATGGACAGCACCAGCATGGCGAGACAAGACAGAAATTTCATGGAGGCGCTCACAGAGGATGTGCGGGGCATGAAAATCGGGGTGCCAGAGGAGTATCTCTCTGAAGGACTGCAGGGCGAGGTGGCACAGGCACTCAAGAAGACGGCAGAGCAGTTAAAGGAGATGGGGGCGGAGGTGGAAACCTTTTCCCTGAAACTTACGGACTACGTAATTCCCGCTTATTATCTCATCGCCTGCGCGGAGGCAAGTTCCAACCTGGAGCGCTTTGACGGGGTGAAATACGGATACAGAAGCCAGGATTATGAGGGACTCCATGACATGTACAAAAAGAGCCGCTCGGAAGGATTTGGAAGAGAAGTAAAACGCAGGATTATGCTGGGCTCCTTTGTGTTAAGTTCCGGCTATTACGATGCCTATTATATCAAAGCCCTCAAAGCGAAGCGGCTGATAAAAGAAGAATTTGACCGGGCATTTAAAAAATACGATATCCTGCTGGCTCCGGCAGCGCCCACCACGGCGCCCCTCCTGGGAAAGAGCCTCTCTGACCCGCTCAAGATGTACTTGAGTGATATTTACACCGTGGCTGTGAACCTGGCGGGACTTCCGGGATTAACCCTCCCGGTGGGATTCGACGGGGCAGGGCTTCCCATCGGAATCCAGTTTTTGGGAGACTGCTTCCAGGAGAAGAAGGTCCTTCGCGCAGCGTACGCGGCGGAAAAGGCGCGGGGAAGTTATCCCATGGCAATTGAGCGGCTAAGGGAGAATAAAAGCGCGGAAAAAAGCATGTCCTGTGGGGCGAAACAGTGCGTAGAAGAGGGAGGAAGGTAAGATGGCAAAGCAGTATGAGACCGTAATCGGCTTGGAAGTACACATCGAATTGTCCACAGCGACGAAGATTTTCTGTGGGTGTTCCACCCAGTTCGGCGGGGCGCCGAATACTCACACCTGTCCGGTGTGCAGCGGGATGCCCGGTTCCCTTCCGGTGCTCAATAAAAAAGTGTTGGAGTATGCGCTCAAGGCAGGGCTTGCCTTGAACTGTAAAGTGAACCATTTGAGCAAATTTGACCGCAAGAACTATTTCTACCCGGACAATCCGCAGAACTACCAGATATCCCAGCTCTATCTTCCCATCTGCTATGAGGGATACGTGGACTTGGATGTACCGTCGGGGGAGAAAGACTCCTACCGGAAGAGGGTGCGGATACATGAACTGCACATGGAGGAGGATGCAGGAAAGCTCATCCATGACGAGTGGGAGGACTGCTCGCTGGTGGACTTTAACAGAAGCGGTGTGCCCCTCATTGAGATTGTGTCAGAGCCGGATATGAGCAGCGCCGCGGAGGTCATCGCCTACCTGGAGAAACTGCGCCATATCGTACAGTATTTGGGAATTTCCGACTGCAAGCTGCAGGAGGGCTCTATGAGAGCGGATGTCAACCTCTCTGTGCGGGAGACTGGCAGTGAGCATATGGGAGTGCGCACGGAGATGAAGAACTTAAACTCCTTCAAGGCAATCACCAGAGCCATTGAAAATGAACGGGAGCGGCAGATAGAACTTTTAGAGGAAGGAAAATCTGTCGAGCAGGAGACACGCAGATGGGACGATAACAAGGAATATTCCTATGCCATGCGCTCCAAGGAGGACGCCAAGGATTACCGGTATTTCCCGGACCCGGACCTGCCCCCGGTGCATATCACAGACGAGTGGCTTGGACAATTAAAAGAGGAACAGCCGGAGTTTGCTGATGAGAAGAAAGCACGTTACCAGAGGGAATACGGTCTTTCCGAATACGATGCCTCCCTCATCACAGAATCCAGGCATCTGTCGGATATATTCGAGGAGACGGCGGGACTGAGCAAGGAGCCGAAACAGACCGCAAACTGGCTCCTTGGGGAGACGATGCGCCTGATGAAGGACAGAGGACTGGAGTATGAGGACATCACATTCACACCCCGCCATCTTGCGGATTTGATTGCCATTTCCCAGAGAGGGGAAATCAACAACCGCAACGCCAAGAAGGTGTTTGAGAAAATCTTTGACGAAGACATCGACCCCATTTTGTATATTGAAGAGCAGGGCATGAAATCGGTGAAAGATACGAAAATGCTGGAGGAAGTGGCGGCAAAGATTGTAGCGGAGAACGAAAAGGCGGCGCAGGAATACCGAAGCGGCAAGGAGAAGGCGTTCGGCTTTTTCGTAGGTCAGGTCATGCGGCAGATGAAGGGCAACGCAGACCCGGAGAGCGTGAGGGAAGTTTTGAAAAAGATTTTGGGATAAAAGTCTGGGAGAAGAGAAAACCCCTCTCTTTACAGGAGCACATGCGGCCGATAAAGAGAGGGGATATATCAGAGGGAGATGACTCCCGCCTCTATAGGAGGTGAGTAACAAATCCGTATCAGTGGCGAGTCTTGAATTAGTATTGTATTTCCCATGTGCCGCTTCCGCGCGTTACTTCTGTACCATTGGGCAGCCGAATTGCTGCGGTAGTATTGCATGGAATCTCTGCCCGCATAAAAAAGGTTCCGTTTTCTTTTTTCCAGAATACGGAGACAACGCCCTGCGGTGTACAAAATTCCCTTCTGGCAAAGGTAAGGCGCTCATCCGGCTGCGGCGCGATTAAAATCTTTTTAAATCCGGGTTCTTGTGGTATGATGCCGTTAATATTACGGTAAATCCAGTCTGCTACACATCCGAAAGAATAATGGTTGAAGCTTAAACTTCCGGGATTGCCCTGTTCATCATAGCCAAAGCAGTTTTCCCAGATAGTAGTGGCTCCTTCTTTTACCTCGGAAAGCCAGGATGGTTTTTCATCCTGCCATAAGAGGCGGTAAGCCAAATCACGGCGGCCGATTTTACAAAGCGTATCCAAAAGAAACGGAGTTCCTAAAAATCCGGTGTCCATCCGGTAATTGTTTTTCTCTATGGAAGTTACCAGGTTTGCGGCAAATTGTTTTTTCAGATTATCCGGAACCAGGTCAAAATAAAGAGGCAGAACGTAGGCTCCCATCAGGGCAGATGGCATTGAGCCATCCTCACGGATTACCCCTTTTTGGAACGCTTCCTTCATTTTGTCCGCGATTGTCTGATATTTGGAAGCATCCGATTTTCTGCCGAGTATTTCGGCAATCTTTGCAAATGTATTTACAGAATTCCAGCCGAAGATTGGAGCAGTGTAGCAGGAGGAGGAAGCCATGATGGATTTCAGGTTTTTCATATCCAAACCGTTTTTATTCTGGCTTGGGATAAGCCATTCTCCGTAATGATATCCTGTATCCCACAGATAGTGTTCTGTTTCATCCGGCAGGGAACTCTTTTTTGGCTTTTTTGCGGCAGCTCTCCCGATAATATAATCGCACCAGCGTTTCATGCAGTCGTACTGATTTTTTAAGATTTCGGTATTTCCTGTGACTTCATACATGGAGTAGGGGACTGTCACCGCGGCATCTCCCCATCCGGATGAAGTTCCTTTGCCTTTTTCCCCGTAGGACAACATCATGAACTTACCTACCAGAGGATAATTCCCGTTCTCGGGAATTACCATGGGGATAATGCCGTATTTGTCCTGGTCGCAGGTCATATTTTCAAGCCATCTTGTAAAAAAGGCTTCACAGTCTTCATTCAGCTGCGCTGTTTTGCTGAATACCAGCATATCTCCGGTCCACCCGGCTTTTTCTCTCTGCGGGCAGTCGGTGGGGATGGAGAGCATGTTTGAGGTCTGTGACCAGCGAATATTTTTATACAATCGGTTCAGAGCATCATCCGAGCAGGAGAAAGTTCCCGTATTTTCCATATCGGTGGAGAATACACAGGCTGTAAAATCCTCTGCTTTCGGCTCGATTCCGGTTACTCTCACATAACGGAAACCATGGTAAGTAAAATGCGGACGATAGGAAGCTTCACCGCCGGAACAGATATACTGGTCCTTTTGGTCGCAGCCTGCGCCGACTCCGCCCGCTCCCATGATATTATTTATATAATTTCCGTCTCTGTCCAGCACTTCTGCGTGTTCTAAAGTGATTACGGTTCCGGCGGGAGCTGTTGTGTGCAGTTCAACCACGCCAGCCATATTCTGACCGAAGTCCAGAATGTATTCCCCTTTCGGACTGCACAGAATTTCTTTTACAGGAAGGCGCTTTACGATTTTTACAGGATTGCCAAGCTGCGCAATCAGATTATCTTTATCAAACTTCACCTCTTTGCAAAAATGCCAGGAATTATCTGGAAATCCGGGAGTATCCCACCCTTTTTGTTCCAGGGAAGCATCGTATTTTTCACCGGCATATAAATCAGAATGTCTTATCGGTCCATAGGAAGCCTTTACCTGTGTGTCGGAACAGATGCGTTCTTCGCTGCCGTCCTCGTAAGTCACAATCAGAGCAAACAGAAGGGCGTGTCTGTTTTCAATTTTCTTTAGATTTGGTTTGGCGTTGGGACAATGATACCAGCCGTCTCCCACATAAAAGCCCAGAACATTTTTGTCTGAAAGAAGTTCGGTTACATCGTAAGTCTGATAGCAGAGATATTTCCCATACACCGTATGTTCCGGTGCAAAAAGGCGGTCTGATACGGGTTTTCCGTTCAGGGAAACTTCATATATTCCGTGGCAGGTGGCATAGAGACGCGCTTTTACCGGTTTCTTCTTCAGATGAAATTTTTTTCGGAACATAGTCGCGGCATCCTGTCTGCCAAATCCTGTTTTTGGCTTTTTCCTTTTCATTGGAGCAAGAATCCAATTTCCCGGAAATTCGTGGGGATGCAAAAAGGCGGTTTCAAAGATTGCGTCCGCCTGCGCTTTGCATCCGCAGTTATCCGTTACGGTAACGCTCCAGTGATAGGTGCGGCAGCTGGAAAGGGGATTCCCCTCATATAGAATATAAGTGTTTTGCTGTGTGTCTGTTACACCGGAATCCCAGACCTTGACGCCGCGTTCGTCGGATACCGTGATGCGGTAAGACGTCTGCATAGTATTTTCTTTCTCGCTTTCTAGCATCCAGGAAAAATAGGGGATTCTGTCAACTCCGAGAGGGTTTTTCATGCCAAGGCATTTCATATTTGCTATTTTCATTTCTACCTCCTGACGGGAACTATCCTTCTTATTGCAGATTCTGTTTCCTTCTCCTATAATAGTGATAGCTGCAAACAGACTGCAAAGGAGTTCTCTATGTTTGATAAAATTAATTTTCAGTATTACCAGGGAAGCTACACTTCCAAAACGGTAAAGGAAGATGTGACTTATCAAAATCGCATTAAAGACCAGCTGCCATCCGGCGATGTTGAGGAATACTATATTTCCGGCAACAGCAGATTTATCTTGTCTCATCCGATTTCAGAAGAAAAACAGGAGAAGCTGATGTATGTGCAGAGCTTTTCCTATAATGAGGAACGGTATCCCAGTTTTACAAGGCGGCAGAATTATCCGTCTTTGCTGCTCCTTTATACTTACAGCGGGTCTGCCAGCCTTACATATGCAGGGAAAACCTATCAGTTAGAGAAACATAAGGGAGCCCTGATTGATTGCCGCATTGCTCATGAATACCGGGTTGTGAGTGAAAGCTGGACACAGGGCAGCCTGCATTTTTACGGCGGCAGTTCACAACTGTTTTTTAAAAGTTTTATCGATGCTGAAAATCCTGTTTTTTTCTGTCATGATGGCAGTCATTTTCAAATGCTTCTCGAAGAGATTCTGCGTACGCATATGTCTTCGTCAAAGTTTAGAGATTATCTCGTGGATAACCGCATCCAGAATCTTCTGCTCTATGTAACTGACTGTCTGAAAGCCGGACCGGACTTAGAACAGATACCGGAAAACATTTTGCTGCTTCGGACCTATCTGGAAAATAACTTTACCCGCAGTATTTCCCTGGATGAAATGGCGTCTTTTGCGGGATTCAGCAAATATTATCTCATCAAGCAGTTTAAAAAATATACAGATTTTACGCCGGCAGACTATGTTTTAAATTTGAGACTGGAATATGCGCAGACTCTTTTACGCTCCACCAATATCCCCGGTTATAAAATCAGTGAAATCGTGGGATTCTCGGGAGAGTCAAATTTTATTCAGGCATTCCGCAGGAAATACGGCTCTACACCCAATCAGTATCGGAAGGATTTTTCTGTCTCATCTCACCTGTGAATTGGATTTTATAAATTCTTTAAGTACCTGAATCCTTTTTGTGAGAACCCGCTTGACAAAGGGATTCTTTACATCCGCATCGAATCCGTGATAACTGGCTTTTATCAGGTTAATCTGTACGGGTACTCCCGCGGATTTTAATTTTTCTGCATAAGCAATTGCTTCATCACGCAGGATGTCAATTTCCTGCGGTTCTATATATGCGGGCGGCATGCCTGCAAGATTTTCATACTCCATAGGTACTGCATACTTTCTCATACCACAGTCGCCCTTACTGAAATAAAGCTGCCACATCTGTCTGTTTGCATGAGCACTCCATGCCGCGTTGGGATATTGTTTTACGGATTCATATTTTTCACTTTGGTCGTCCGTCACGGGATAGATGAGCATCTGCGCTTTTATCTTCGGTCCTTTTCGGTCTTTCAGCATATGTGTTACATTGGCTGCGAGAGCGCCGCCGGCACTGTCGCCGTAGAGAATGATGTTGTTTTGGTCTATTTGCAGCTCCTCTGCGTGGTCATAGACATAAGTTACCATGCTGTAACAGTCTTCCAGAATTGTTTTGCAGGAGTGCTGCGGGGCAAAACGGTACTCCGGAAGAAACACTCTGACATGGGCTGCGCCTGCATAGATACCGGATAATTTCACCATCATAGACTGGATGGGATACATGAATCCACCTCCGTGGAAGTAGATAACTGCCGGCAGTTTTTCTTTTTCCCCTGCGGGTTCTGCGAGAAGATAGGGGAGTGTCGCAGAATCAGCTCCCGGATACTCATGCCAGCTTTTTTTCACTCCTTTGGGGACTCGTGCCAGTTTTGCCTGAAGCTGGAAAATCTTCATGATGGCTGCCATACTTTTTTGGACTTTGGGATTAAGAAAATCTGTGTCTCCGGCAGAGATGGGCTTTTTCAGCTCTGGACTGTATGGATATTGTTCCATTTTTATTACCTCCTGTATCATAATGATAATTGAATTATAACGTGTATAGGGTGATTGTTTTGCGCGGATATTGCTGATTGACTTATAAATATTGCTTTTTAAGGCAATAGAGTTACAGGTTTTACAGGAAGGGCGCTAAAGACCTGTTGGGAAGGGAAAAACCATGCTGCTGTTGGGACGGCAAAAAATCCAGGCTGACTTTACTTGTCAGCCCTCATGTGCTAAAATAATACGGATTCCAATGTTTGAGGTGAAGGCTTATGCAGAGAGGACTTTTACACATATATTGCGGAGATGGCAAAGGCAAGACAACGGCTGCCACCGGGCTTGCGGTACGTGCCGCGGGAAGTGGGAAGAAGGTCCTGTTTGCGCGCTTTTTAAAGGATGAAAAATCCGGTGAGCTGAAAATCTTGAGGCAGATTCCACAGATTGAGGTACTGCCTGTGGAGAAATCCTTCGGTTTTTTCTGGACGCTTAGTGAGGCGGAGAAAGCAGAAGCTAAGGACATGTACTTCAGACTGTGGAGGACACTGAAGGAGAAGGCAGAAAGCGGCGCGTACGATATGCTGGTCATGGATGAGTGTATGGCAGCGCTTCGCTACCGTCTGCTTCCGCCAGAAGAAGTTGTCACGTTTCTTAAGGAGAGACCGGAAGAGTTAGAAGTGGTTCTCACCGGGAGGGACCCGGATGAGGAGCTGCTCGCGCTGGCGGATTACGTGTCCGAGATACGCAAAGTCAAACATCCTTTTGACAGAGGGATTCATGCCCGCAAAGGCATAGAATACTAGTGTACTGTCTCATGGCAAATAACGCAGTACACAGGATATGCCCAAATCCGGCATACATTTAAAAGACAGCCTGTCTTAAAACAGGACAGGCGGAGGAAGTCAGGTGAGAATCCTGCACAATACCCGTTGCTGTATTAGCTTAGCGGCGCTTCAATATGCCACTGTAAAGTCATTTATGGGAAGGCGGAGCGGCTGCGTTTTGAGGCTTAAGTCAGAAGATTCACTTTTAAATGGATTTGGGAGGTTACGGGAATATGACCGGGTGTATGCTGCAGGCTCTTTTTCTGCGGCTGCCTGGAATATTTCAAGACAAGCAGCATTCTCTTATCAAATATGTTTGAGGATAGGAGAGAAGAAAGGAAGGAGAGCAAAATGTCAAAAAAAGAAAACATCACACTGAAAGCTTTGACGGCTTTCGCGGTGCTTTTTGCTGTGGCACCGATTTCTAACGCAATGCACATCATGGAGGGATATCTCCCGGCGGGGTATTGTATCGCCTGGGGAGTTATCTGCCTGCCATTTCTGGCAGCCGGATTTTTCTCGCTGAAAAAGAAACTGAATGAAGACAGGAGAATTATCACACTGATTGCTATGTCGGGAGCGTTCATCTTCGTGATCTCATCGCTTAAAATTCCGTCTGTGACGGGAAGCTGTTCCCATATGACAGGGACAGGTCTGGGAGCGATTTTATTCGGACCTGCGGCGGTGAGCATCCTGGGTATTATTGTGCTGATTTTCCAGGCAGTGCTTTTAGCGCACGGAGGATTGACGACACTGGGAGCCAACACCTTTTCCATGGCAGTGGCGGGACCTTTGGTATCTTTCGGAATCTATAAACTCTGCGGTAAATGCGGGGTGAACCGGAAAGTAAGCGTCTTTCTGGCGGCATTTCTGGGAGATTTGTTCACCTACTGTGTGACGAGTATCCAGCTCGCCCTTGCTTACCCGTCAGAGGCGGGCGGTGTGGCAGCTTCCGCAGTGAAATTCCTGGGTGTCTTCGCACCGACCCAGCTTCCGCTGGCGGTCATTGAAGGGCTTTTGACCGTTGTCATTGTAATCGGTCTGGAGACTTACGCGAAACCGGAATTGAAATCCATCGGTTTTCTGAAGGGAGGAAACGTCCATGAGTAAAAATAAAAAGACAGTTATCGCATTATTGGTTGCGGCAGTCCTTATCGCGGTCATACCGCTGTTCGCCTTAAAAGGGGCAGAGTTCGGCGGCTCGGATGACGCGGGAAGTGTCATGGTGGAGGAAATCCACGGGGAATACACACCATGGTTCACTCCGGTCCTTGAGACCGCGCTGAACGGAGAACTTCCGGGAGAGGTAGAGAGTCTCATCTTCTGTGTGCAGACAGGGATAGGCGTGGGAATCATCGCCTTTTTGATGGGAAGATTTGTGGAGAGAAAAAAGTGGATGAAGAACGAGGAGAACGGTGAGCAGGTATGATTCTGATTGATAAGCTCTGTTATCGCTCAGCGCTCCGATATGTAAATGCAGAAGAGAAATTCGCGTTTGCTGTCATCACACTGTTTTTCTGTGTCATCAGCCGCTCCTTTTTGGTGGCGGCTGCCGCTTTAGCGGTGAATACATTTCTGACGGTGAAAAAAGGGAAAATTTCTATCAATTTGTATGTCAGACTGCTGCGAATACCGAGTGCGTTTTTGCTGCTGGGGACACTGGCAATTCTTGTAAATATCACAGAGACGCCGTTGGATGCCTTCGCCATCCCGGTGGGGGAATGGTATATCACAGGGAGCGTTTCGTCGCTGTGGCTTGGACTGCGGCTGATACTGACGGCGCTGGCGGCGGTTTCCTGCCTGTATTTTCTGTCACTTAATACAACGATGACGGATATCTTGGGAGTGCTTTCCAGATTACACTGTCCGGCATTGCTGACGGAGCTTATGCTGTTGATTTACCGTTTCATCTTTCTTCTGATGGAGACTGCTTCCGAGATTACGACGGCACAGCACTCCAGACTTGGCAATAAAGATTTTCGGACTTCTGTGAAATCCTTCGGCAGCATGGGCGCGGTTCTTTTTATCCGCGCCATGAAGCGCTCCAACGCGCTGTACGATGCCATGGAAGCCAGAGGCTATGACGGAAAAATCCGTGTGCTTCGTAAAAGTTATCCGGCAAAGGCAAAAGAGATAGCCGGTATCGTCCTCTTTGAGGCAGTTCTGTTAGCGCTGATGGTCTTAAGTTGGAGTATACGAAAATGAAACAAGAATGGATATTAGAGGCAGAAAATCTCTACTATAAATATGAGGAGAATGAAACGCCCTCTTTGAATGGGGTGAACCTAAAAATCGCCAGAGGAGAGAAGGTCGCCTTTTTAGGTGCCAACGGCTCCGGAAAATCAACTTTTTTCCTGTGCTTAAATGGGATATTAAGACCAGAGAAGGGGCAGGTCAGGCTGAATGGAGAGGCAGTTGATTACAGCCGTAAGGGACTTTTATCTCTGCGAAAGAAAGTGGGAATCGTCTTCCAGGACCCGGACAGTCAGTTGTTTTTTGCGGACGTGTACCAGGAAATTTCTTTCGGAATCCTGAACATGGGAGTATCCGAGGAAGAGGCGAGGCGGGAGGTGGACCAGATTATCGAGAGATTCGGCATTTCAAGTCTCAAGGACCGCCCTACCCACGCTTTGAGCGGCGGGCAGAAAAAGATGGTGTCCATCGCGGACATTCTGGTCATGCACCCGGAGGTGGTTATCTTAGATGAACCGGCAGCGGCGCTGGACGCAAAGCATGTGGAGGAAGTCAACCGGGCAGTGGAGGACATGACAAAGGAGGGCATCACGGTGCTGATGGCGACCCACGATATAGACTATGCCTATGAGTGGGCGGACCGGATGGTGCTCATGTGCGGGGGAAAAGTCTTAAAAGAGGGAACCCCTTTGGAGGTCTGCGCAGATAGAGAGGCGCTTAAAAAGACCAATCTGGCTCCTCCTGCAGTGCTGACCATGTTTGAGGCGCTCACAAAAGGCGGAAGGCTTGACGGTACACTCACCCCTCTGGCGTCCATGGAAGAATTAAAAGACTATATCCTGAAAGGAGATAAGGAATAAATGAATGAAAAAAAGGCAATCCTGACAGTCAGCTTCGGCACCAGTCACTTAGATACACTGGAGAAGACCATCGGGGCAATCGAGAGGCGGATTGCACAGTCGTTTCCGGATTACCGGGTGGTGCGGGCATTTACCAGCCAGATGATTATCAACAAATTAAAGCGCACCGAGGACCTCGCGGTGGACAATGTAAAGGAAGCCCTTGGGCGTCTGGCACAGGAAGGTGTGGAGCGGGTCATCGTACAGCCCACCCACATCATCAACGGCATTGAGAACGACCGCATGATGGAGGACATCATGGAGTATATGGACCGGTTTCAGAAAATCAAGGTGGGAAAACCGGTGCTCAGCAGTGTGGATGACTATAAAAAAGCCATCCACGCTGTGATGGCGGAAGTAGATGTGGCGGAGGATGAGATGCTGGTGCTCATGGGGCACGGCACGGAACATCACGCCAACTCCGCATACCCCACACTGGAATATACCTTCCATGAGCTGGGCTATCAGCAGGTGTTAGTGGGAACCGTGGAGAGCTTTCCGGAGCTTAAGAATGTCATAACAAAGCTTCGCATATCCGGGAAAAAGAAAGTGCTGCTCATGCCGTTTATGATTGTGGCAGGAGACCACGCCAAAAATGACATGGCAGGGGAAGAAGATTCCTGGATGAGTGAGTTAAAAGAGGAAGGCTACGAAGTCAGGGCAATCATAAAAGGCTTGGGGGAGATGGAAGGAATCCAGAACCTTATTTTAGAGCATATCGAGGATGTACTGTAATTCCTGGTGTACTGTCTCATTATACTGAAAGTTGGTGCGACAGTACACTGGGCTGCGCGGCAAGCAAGAGGCAGGAAAAAGGAGGAGAACGTGGCATACGATATCGGGCAGACAAAAGAAGGTCTTAAATTTGGATATACGACCGGGAGCTGTGCGGCTGCCGCTTCCAAGGCAGCGGTCCGTATGCTGCTTTTTGGGGAGGAGATACGGCAGGTCAAACTTCTGACTCCCAAGGGAATCCTTCTCTATCTGGACGTGGAATCGATTCAGAGGACAGAAAAATTTGTCAAGTGCGCAGTGCAAAAATACAGCGGGGACGACCCGGATGTGACGGATGGGATTTTCGTTTTCGCGAAGGCAGAGCGGACAGACGAGAATGGAATCACACTGGACGGCGGCGAGGGTGTCGGCAGGGTGACGAGAAAAGGACTGGAGCAAAAACCCGGCGAGGCTGCCATCAACAAAGTGCCCCGGCAGATGATTTTAAGAGAGGCTCAGGAAGTGTGCAGGGAGGCGGGATATACGGGAGGTCTTCGCATTGTCATCTCCATCCCGGAGGGAAAAGCACTGGCAGCACGCACCTTCAATCCCCGGCTTGGCATAGAGGGCGGTATCTCCGTGCTAGGGACAAGCGGGATTGTGGAGCCCATGAGTGAGAAGGCATTGACGGACACCATTTTTCTGGAGATGAAGATGTTAAAGGAAAACGGATACCCCTCCTGCTACCTGGTGCCGGGAAACTACGGCAGCGATTTCCTCGCGGAGAAACTGAACTACAACGGAAATCTGGCGGTCAAGTGCAGCAACTACATTGGGGAGGCGTTAGATGACGCCGTTCATCTTGGCATGGAATCTGTGCTGCTTATCGGGCACGTGGGGAAACTCATCAAGCTGGCAGCCGGGGTCATGAACACCCATTCCCGGCAGGCGGACTGCCGGATGGAAGTGTTTGCATCCCACGCGGCGCTGTCGGGGGCAGACAGAGAGACGGTAGGGCGGATTTTCCAGTGTATCACGACCACAGAGGCGGTGGAGATTCTCAAAACAGAAGGGCTTTTGCCCGCAGTCATGGAAACTGTCATGGAGCGTATCGAATTTCACTTAAACCATCGCTGTCAGGGAAAGGTAAAGGCGGAGGCAATCGTATTTTCCACGGAAGACGGAATCCTGGGAAAGACAAAAAAAGCGGACGAGGTGCTCAAACGCATCCGATACATACAAACAGAAGAAACACACAGATAAGGAGGGGCAGATGCAGGGAACATTTTATGGAGTCGGAGTGGGACCGGGAGACCCGGAACTTCTGACGCTGAAAGCGATAAGAATCATACGGGAAGGAGATATCCTTGTCATACCGGTGTCGGATAAGACCATGCGCCATCCGGTATTCGCCGAGACGGACACCCCTGATATACGGGGATGGCTTGACAACTGCACGGCATATCAGATTGCGAGGCAGGCGATTCCGGGGCTTCAGGAGAAACGGAAATTGTGCATCCCCATGCCTATGATTAAGGATAAAGAGACATTGAAACAAATCCATGAGGAAGATACCGAGGCTTTGGCGGAGTATCTCGACAGGGGGAAAGACGTGGTGTTTATCACACTGGGCGACCCGGCTGTATACTCCACCTGTCTGTATGTGCATGGCAGGATGAAGCAGAGAGGGTATGACACCGTGCTGGTGCCGGGGGTTCCCTCCTTCTGCGCGGCGGCGGCGCGCATGGACATGGGACTTGTGGAAAACAAAGAGGAACTCCATGTGATTCCGGCATCCTACGGGGTGGAGGAGGCGCTTCACTATTCGGGGACAAAGGTGCTGATGAAGGCGGGAAGCCAGATGCCCGCCGTGAAACAGGCGGCAGCAGAAAAGGGCATGGAGATGGAGATGGTAGAAAACTGCGGCATGCCGGGGGAACGGATTTACACCAGTGTGGAGGAGATACCGGACACAGCGGGATACTATTCTCTGGCAATCATAAAGGATAGATAAAAGTCCTGACAGCGGGGCAAAAAACAGGAGGGAAAGACATGGTGGTATTTGTAGGGGCAGGTCCGGGAGCACCGGATTTGATAACTGTGCGGGGACAAAGGCTGCTGAAGGAAGCGGATGTTGTCATTTACGCGGGTTCGCTGGTGAACCGCGAGCTTCTTGAAATGTGCAGAGAGGACTGTGAAATTCACAACAGCGCCTACATGACGCTGGAGGAAGTCATCCGTGTGATGGAGAAGGCGGAAAAGGAAGGCAAAAAGACGGTGCGCCTCCACACAGGGGACCCTTCTCTGTACGGCGCCATAAAAGAGCAGATGGATATTTTAAAAGAGAGAGGAATCCCTTACGAGATATGTCCGGGAGTCAGCTCTTTTTGCGGGGCAGCGGCAGCTCTGGAAGCGGAGTATACACTGCCGGGTATCTCCCAGTCTGTTGTTATCACGAGGATGGCGGGACGCACGCCGATGCCGGACAAAGAATCCATTCAAAGTTTTGCCGCGCACCAGGCGACCATGGTTATCTTCTTGAGCACCGGGATGTTAGAGGAATTAGAACAGGCACTGACAGAAGGAGGATATCCGGAAGATACCCCGGCGGCAATCGTCTACAAGGCGACCTGGGAGGATGAGAAGGTCTGCCGCTGCAAGGTCTGCGAGCTCTCTGCCACCGCGAAGAGAGAGCAGATTATCAAGACCGCCCTCATCGTAGTGGGAAAGGTGTTAGATGGAGAGTACGGACGCTCGGAACTTTATAACCCGGCGTTTACCACGGAGTACCGTAGGGCGCATATTCCCTGTGAAGCACAGGTCAAAAAAGAGGAGGACAAAGGATGAGTAAGATTTATGTAGTGGGCTTAGGACCCGGAGCCAGAGACCAGATGACGGCAGAGGCAAAAAAAGCACTCCTTCACTGTCCGGTCATCACAGGGTATACGGTGTATGTGGACCTGATAAAAGAGGAGTTCCCGGATAAGACCTACCTCACCACGCCTATGCGCCAGGAAACGCAGAGGTGTAAGATGGCGTTTGAGGAGGCAAAAAAGGGGCAGGACGTCGCCATGGTGTGCAGCGGTGACGCGGGCATATACGGGATGGCAGGGCTGATGTATGAGATTGGCAGAGAGTACCCGGATATTCAAATCGAAGTTATTCCCGGAATCACGGCAGCCTCCGGCGGGGCGGCAGTCTTAGGAGCTCCGCTTATGCACGATTTCGCGGTCATCAGTTTAAGCGACCTTTTGACACCCTGGGAGAAGATAGAGAAGCGCTTAAAAGCGGCGGCGATGGCGGATTTCGTCATCTGCCTGTACAACCCGTCCAGCAAAAAGCGGGCGGACTATTTAATGCGGGCGTGTCTGTGCATGCTGGAATATAAGCGGGAAGATACAATCTGCGGGATTGTCCGCAATATCGGCAGAGAAGGGGAAACGTACGAGGTGCTGACCCTTAAAGAGTTAAAGGACAGGGCGGTGGATATGTTCACCACGGTTTTCATCGGCAACGACCAGACAAAAGAAATCCGGGGGAAGATGGTGACACCGAGAGGATATCAGAATGTGTGAGAGAGAAACGTTAGAAAAGAAGGTGTATCTGCTGGGAATCGGGATGGGCGGTCACAAGATGATGACAGAGGAAGTGAAGGAGAGGCTTCGTTTCGCCGACTGTATCATCGGGGCGTCCCGGATGGTGGAGAGCGCCCTTGCAGCCATAAAAGAGATGAAAAAGAGTGACACACAAGAGACGCCCTATTCATCCGGCTTACACGAAAATACGGAAAGCTTAGGTCTCGAGACATACTGCGAATACCGGGCACCTGAGATTGCCGGGTTTATCCGAGAGCATACATCGTGTAAGCGGTTCGCCGTGGTGTTCTCCGGGGATACCGGATTTTACAGCGGGGCAAAGAAGCTGGCAGAAGCACTTGGGGAATATACAGAAGGTACGGAATATACCGTGGAGATGTTTCCCGGTGTCTCTTCTGTCTCCTATCTTGCCTCCCGGTTAAACGTATCCTGGGAGGATGCAAAGATTGTGTGCCTGCACGGACAGACGAGCAATTACATCCAGAGCATCGCCTATCACGAGAAAGTATTTCTTTTGCTGGGAAGAAAAGGGCAGGAAGAGGAAATCTGCGAGAAGCTTAACTGGTACGGTCTCGGTGAGACGGAAGTGGCGGTGGGAAAAAATCTCTCCTACCCGGAGGAAGAAATTTTCATAAAAAAAGCCAGCGAGCTTAAGCCAAAAGACGTTGAGGGACTTGCCGCGGCGATGGTCTTCCATCCCCATCCTTTAAAGAAAACCTGCGCTCACGTCCCGGATAGCGCGTTTATACGTGCAGAGGCGGGAAAGAAAACCGTCCCCATGACAAAGGAGGAAATCCGCGCCGCTGTGATTGCCAAGCTGGGACTTGAGAGAGACTCGGTTCTCTGGGATGTGGGAGCGGGTACCGGTTCTGTCTCCATCGAGGCAGCGCTCTTAAGTGAGGATATCCGTGTCTATGCGGTGGAGAAAAATGCGGAGGCGATTGCCCTGCTTAGAGAAAATAAGCGCAAATTTAAGACTGACTGGGTGGAAATCGTGGAAGGAACCGCTCCCGATGCGCTGAAAAACTTAGAAGCGCCGACCCATGTGTTTATCGGTGGCAGTTCCGGAAATGTAAAAGACATCCTGCGGACTGTGTTAAAGATGAACAGTCGTGCGCGCGTCGTGCTGACGGCAATCTCTTTAGAGACCGTCAAAGAGGCGATGGAGGCGATGCAGGAGGGGCTTTTGCCAAATGCGGAAGTGACTCAGATATTCGTGGCAAAATCCCGCGAATTGGGAACTTTTCACATGATGATGGGGCAGAATCCCGTTTATATCATCTCCGCAGGAGAAAAAGAGAGAGACACTGCGAGAAAGGAAACCATATGAAGATACCGAGAATCCTGATTTCCGCCCCCTCAAGCGGAAGCGGCAAGACGGTGATTTCCTGCGCCATCATGCAGGCGCTCACTATGAAGGGGTATCGTGTGGCGGCGTGCAAGTGCGGACCGGATTACATAGACCCCATGTTTCACCGGGAAGTGCTGGGAGTGGACTCGGAAAATTTGGACCTCTTTTTTACAGAGGAGGAAGACTTGCCGGAAGTTTTTGCCAGTCACGCCGGGAATAAGGACATTGCGGTGGTGGAAGGTGTGATGGGATTTTATGACGGGATGGCGCTGGATTCCTTTAGGGCAAGCTCCTACGATGTAGCGCGGACCTTGCAGGCTCCGGTCATCCTGGTCCTTTCCGCCAGGGGGATGGCGCTGTCCGCGGCGGCTGTCATCGAGGGAATTGCCCGTTTTCGAGAGGACAGCAATATCCGCGGCATTCTTTTAAACCGTATCACTGCGGGAATCTATCCGAGGATGAAGGACATGCTGGAAAAAGAGCTGGCAAAACGGGGACTGTCCATCCCGGTGCTGGGATACGTGCCGGAGGATGAAGCATTTTCTCTGGAGAGCAGACATTTAGGACTTGTCACTCCCGCAGAGTTAAAGGGACTCAAAGAGAGGATGGCGCGGGCAGGAGAACTCCTCTTAGAAACTGTAGATTTGGAAACACTCTGCGCCGTGGCAGCGCAGGTGCCGGAAATCCCCGCGCCGGGGAAATCCCCGGAGGCGCCTGAAATTCCTGCGCCCCTTGTGGCGGTGGCGCGGGATGAAGCATTTTGCTTTTATTATAAGGAAAACCTAAGGCTGCTCGAGGAGTTGGGCTGCGAACTTAGGTATTTCAGTCCCCTCCATGACAGAGAACTCCCGGCAAATGCACAGGGGTTGATTTTGGGAGGCGGCTACCCGGAGCTCTACGCGAGAGTGCTCTCTGAAAATGTCTCCATGCGCAGAAGCATAAAAGAGGCGGTTCGGTCGGGTATCCCCTGCCTGGCGGAATGCGGGGGCTTCCTCTATCTCCAGGAAGAACTGAAGGACAGGGAAGACAGAGCCTGGCGCATGGCGGGAGTGATAAAAGGAAGCGCTGCTTCAAAGGGGCGGCTTGCGAGGTTTGGCTATGTGAAAATAGAAGGAAAAAAGGACGGCTTGTATTTAAAGAAGGATGAAAATATCCGGGGACATGAATTTCATTACTGGGACAGCACGGACAACGGCGCCGACTGCGTGGCGGTGAAGCCCGATGGAAGGTGCTCCTGGGAGTGTGTACATATGGAAGGCAGACTTTTTGCCGGATTTCCCCATCTCTATCTGCCGTCCAACAGAAAATTTGCCGAAAGATTCGTAGAACAGTGCATGAAGATGGGAGGTTGAGTGCATTGACAGACAGAGAAAACAAAGAAAAAACAGACAGGACAGAGGGGGAAAACCGCACGGCGCACACGATGCTGGCAGACGATATTGCTCAAATCAGACCTGCCGATGAAGAGAGCAGAAGGCTTGCGGGCGAGCACTGGATGACAGTGGGAAAACCCCTGTTCAGTCTGGGAAAATTGGAA
Organism: uncultured Ruminococcus sp.; assembly: GCA_900541505.1. Classification (GTDB taxonomy): domain Bacteria; phylum Bacillota; class Clostridia; order Lachnospirales; family Lachnospiraceae; genus Mediterraneibacter. The sequence goes on along the minus strand of UQKK01000008.1, from coordinate 63,085 downwards.
AAAGCGGTCATCGATATCGCGGGCATCAAGGGGACGCCCGACTATACCTTGAAAAAGAAAGGGCTTTTAGTCCTCTGCGCGGATAACGGCGTGGTAAAAGAAGGGGTGACCCAGACCGGGCAGGATGTGACTGCCATTGTAGCGGAAAATTTCACCCGTAGGGCAACCAGTGTCTGTCTCATGTCCGAAGTGGCAGGGGGGGATGTTTTTCCCGTGGATATGGGGATGATTCGGGATGTGCCGGGGGTCACCAGGAAAGAGGATAAAATTGCCTATGGGACCAAAGATTTTTTAGAAGAACCGGCGATGACCCGCGACCAGGCGGAGCGGGCAATCCTCACAGGAATCCGCCTTGTGCGGGAAAAGCAGGAGGCAGGGTACGATATTCTCGCCACCGGAGAGATGGGCATCGGAAACACCACCACCAGCAGCGCGGTTGTGTCTGTTCTGTTGGGGGAGGACCCGGAAAAGGTGACAGGCAAGGGCGCAGGACTGAGCGACCAGGGCTTAAGCCGGAAGATTGCGGTCATCCGGGAAGCCATCGCGAAGTGGAAGCCGGATGCCAAGGATGTGCCGGATGTGCTCTCTAAGGTGGGGGGACTGGATATCGCGGGACTCTCCGGCGTGTTCTTAGGGGGAGCGCTGTACCATGTCCCCATTGTCATCGATGGTTTTATCTCTGCGGCGGCGGCATTGTGCGCGGTGCGGATGTGCCCTTATGCGGCGGACTATATTCTTCCCTCCCATCTGCCGAAAGAAGCGGGCGGACAAAAAGTCTTAGAAGCCCTTAATCTCTCCCCGCTTTTGATGTGCGACATGTGCTTAGGAGAGGGAAGCGGCGCGGTGGCAGCTATGCCCCTTTTGGATATGGGGCTTTCGGTGTACCGGGAGATGAGCACTTTTGAGGAAATCCAGGTAGAACAGTATAAAGTACTGTAAACACGATGCAGGCAATAAGTCCGAAGTCTCTTAAGGACGATGCGGACAAGCAACAGGCGCTGCAAAAGGAGAAAGATATGAGACTTGTACAGGCATTTTTTATCGCCTTATCCATGTACTCGAAAATTCCGGTACCTCATGTGGACTGGGATGAAAAAAATATGAAGTATGCGATGTGTTTTTTCCCGGCAATAGGAGCTGTGACAGGTATCTGTGTGTACCTTGCAGGATATCTTCTGCTTAAGTTTGCAGCGGTCAGTCCTCTGTTTTTAGGAGCGGCTCTGACATTGATTCCGGTGTTCATAAGCGGCGGCATCCATCTGGATGGATTTATGGACACCACGGATGCCCTTGCCTCCTACGGGGATAAGGAGAAAAAGCTTGCCATTTTAAAAGATTCCCACACAGGGGCATTCGCGGTGTTGGGCATGTGTATTTATATGTTGGTAAGCGCAGCGGTGCTGGGGGAAATTACTCTCGATATGCTGAGCGTGCTCTCCTGTACCTTTGTGCTGTCCCGGGCACTCAGCGGGTTTTCCGTGGTGACCTTCCCGGCGGCAAAGGACAGCGGACTTTTAAAGACCTTTCAGGAGCGGGCGCAGAGAAAACGGGTGCGAACCGTTATGGTCATCTGGGCGGTTGGGAGCCTAATCGTCATGGCGTACTTAGATGTGAGACTCTGCCTTGCGGCAGCCCTGTGCGCTTTGGCAGTCTTTGCCTGGTATGCCTGGATGAGCAAAAAGAAGTTCGGGGGAATTACCGGGGACCTTGCGGGATATTTCCTCTCTTTATGTGAACTGCTCATGGCAATCGGCATCATGACTGCGGGAGGCGGACTATGGAGGTAATGCAGACCATCTTTATCCGGCATTTTCAGACGCCGGGAAACGAAAAGCGTCAGTATATCGGAAGCACGGAGGAGAAACTGTCCTGCCGTGCAAGAGAAGAGTTTGTCAAAAATCCTTTCTTTTATCCCAGGGCAGAAATGCTCATCGCAAGTCCCATGAAGCGGTGTATCCAGACGGCAGAGCTTCTGTATCCGGGGCAGGAGATTGTGACAGAGACTCTTTTGCGGGAGTGTGATTTCGGCGCGTTTGAAAAGAAGACATATGAGGAACTAAAAGAACATCCGGCATATATCCGGTGGCTTCACTCCGGCGGGGAGATTCCCTTTCCCAACGGGGAGGGAAAGGAAGCGTTCCGGGCAAGATGTGTGCAGGGATTTCAAAAGACGATAGAAAAGGCTTTGTCTGAGGGAGACAAGAGCGCCGCCTTTGTCGTGCACGGCGGGACAATGATGGCAGTCCTCTCAGCGTATGATGTCTCCTGCCGGGAGTTTTACACATGGCAGGCGGCAAACGGGGAAGGATACCAGGCAGTTCTGGATATCGAAAGATTCCGGGCGGGAGAACGCTGCTTTACGGAAATCCTCCCTCTTACAAAGCGATACAGGAAGGAACATTGACCCATGATTTCACTGGCAGCATGTGTGACAGGATTTTTTCTGGATATTGTATTTGGAGACCCGGTGTGGCTCTATCACCCGGTGCGGATGATTGGCGCCTGGATTTCTTTTTTGGAAAAACACATACGCAGACTTTGCGGGGAGTCACAGACCCGGCGGCTTCTGTGGGGAGGCGCGCTTCTGTGGGTGCTGGTGGTGCTGGTAAGTGTGAGCATCCCCCTTTTGCTCCTCTGGCTTGCCGGGCAGATACATTGGGGCTTGCGCTATATTCTGGAGAGCTTCTGGTGCTTCCAGATTCTGGCGGCAACCTCTTTAAGAAGAGAGAGCAAAAAGGTGTATGAGGAGCTGAAAGCGGGGAGGCTTAATGGGGCGAGAAGAGCGGTGTCCATGATTGTGGGGCGGGATACGGAGGCTCTGGATGAAAAGGGCGTGACAAAAGCGGCGGTGGAGACGGTGGCGGAAAACACCTCCGATGGGGAGGCGGCGCCTCTGTTCTACCTCATCCTGGGCGGCGCGCCTCTGGGATTTTTCTACAAGGCAGTGAACACCATGGACTCCATGGTGGGCTATAAAAATGAAAGATATCTGTATTTTGGCAGGATTCCCGCGAAGATGGATGATGTGTTCAATTTCATCCCCGCCAGACTGAGCGCCCTGCTCATGACAGCGGCGGCATTTCTTCTTAAGATGGATGGAAAAAATGCCTGGAGAATTTATCGGCGGGACAGAAAGAAGCATAAAAGTCCCAACGCGGCGCAGACGGAATCGGTCTGTGCCGGGGCGCTTAAAATTCAGCTTGCCGGGGATGCCGTTTACTTCGGGAAAACGGTGCACAAGGAGACCATCGGGGATGCGTTTCGGGAACCGGAGCCGGAGGACATCAACCGCGCCGGGAGACTGATGTATATGACTTCCTTTCTGACATTGCTTCTGCTGGGTGCTTTAAAAGCAGGCGTACTCGCAGCCTGCTCAGGTTTCTGACAAAGGCAGCACCCGGTGAGCGGCAAAACTGCAGGGCGGGAGAATGACGTGAAAATAACAGAGCGGTGTGCTCGATAAAAGGTGAGGTGAGAGGATGGAGTATCCGCACGGAGGAGATATTTATACGTATGAGAATATGCTGGATTTTTCTGTGAATGTCAATCCCTTTGGTCCGGGGGAGGCGGTGCTTGAGGCGGTGAGGCGGGCGGTGCCGGACATCGTAAATTATCCCGACAGCCAGTGCCGGAGGCTTGCGAAAGCGTTGGCAGAAAAGGAGCACATCCGCCGGGAGCAGCTGATTTTCGGAAACGGTGCCGCGGAGCTTCTGTTTTCTTTCACCCAGGCGGTGAGACCGAAAAAGGCAGTCCTGCCCGTGCCCGCTTTTGCGGAATATGAGCGGGCGCTGGAGAGTGTAGGGTGTGAAATCTGCTATGTGCCCCTGAAAAGAGAAGAAAATTTCGATGTCACAGAGACCCTTTTAGACAGTCTTAAGGAAGATGTGGATGTGCTCTTTCTCTGCTCGCCCTCCAATCCGGCGGGGAGAGTGCTGAAAGAAGATTTGCTTGAGAAAATCGCCGACCGCTGTGAAAAACTCCACATCCGACTTGTGCTGGATGAATGTTTTCGCGAGTTTGCTGACAGGAGAGGGCAAAGCTTTCTCACGGAAAAATTAGAAGAATACCCCATGGTATTTTTGCTGCGGGCGTTTACCAAGACCTTCGCTATTCCCGGACTGCGCTTGGGATACGGGATATCCTCTGATACGAAACTTTTTTTCAATATGCGTAAATTTATGCAGCCTTGGAATGTGTCCGTCCTTGCACAGGCGGCGGGGGAGGCGGCGCTTGGGGCGAAGGCGGACAGTCAGATTGCGGCGATGCGCGATGATGTGGCGAAAGAGAGGGCGTGGATGGAAGAACAGCTTACCGGGCTGGGCATCAGATACATTGCATCCGAGGCAAATTTTATCCTGTTTTACAGCCCCCTGGATATGTTCTCTTTACTCCTAAAAGAGGGCATCCTCATCCGGGACTGCAAAAATTACAGGGGGCTTGAAAAAGGATACTACCGGGTGGCAGTAAAGCGGCATGAGGAAAATGAAAAGCTCATGGACGCCATGAGAAAGATTTTAATGCGATGAGGAATATGACGAGAAACAGAAGGAAACGCACAGGAAAGGCATTGTCACAGCGGCGGGCAGAGCGTTTCCCCACAGACAGAAAACAGGGAGAAGGAGGAAGACAATGGGAAAGCCAATCATGATACAGGGGACCATGTCCAATGCGGGAAAGAGTGTCCTGGCGGGGGGATTGTGCCGGGTTCTTCGGCAGGACGGATATAAGGTGGCCCCCTTTAAATCCCAGAATATGGCGCTCAACTCGTTTATCACCAGGGAAGGTTTAGAGATGGGACGGGCGCAGGTCATGCAGGCGGAGGCGGCGGGGATTGAGCCGCTGGCGGCGATGAACCCCATCCTCCTAAAGCCCACCAATGACACAGGCTCCCAGGTGACTGTAAACGGCAGGGTGAAGGGCGTGATGCCCGCCGCGGAGTATTACCGCAGGAAAAAGGAGTTGATTCCCTGTATTCTGGAAGCCTATGAAAGCCTGCGAAAGGCGTTTGACGTCATTGTCATCGAGGGGGCGGGAAGCCCTGCGGAAATCAATTTAAAAGAGAACGACATCGTGAACATGGGGCTTGCCAAGATGGTGGATGCCCCTGTACTGCTCGCCGGGGATATTGACCGGGGCGGCGTGTTCGCCCAGATTGTGGGGACCATCGCCCTTTTGGAGGAGGACGAGCGCAGGAGGGTGAAGGGAACCATCATCAACAAATTCCGGGGCGATAAGGAAATTTTAAAGCCGGGACTTAAGATGCTGGAAGAACGCACAGGCATCGCCGTGCGGGGTGTCATCCCCTACTTCCATCTGGACATCGATGAGGAGGACAGTCTCACCAGCCGCTTTGAGAAAAAGCAGAGCGCCGGGCTTATCGATGTGGCGGTGGTGCGTCTGCCGCGTATCTCCAATTTCACGGACTTTGCGCCTCTGGAGTGCTTGGAGGAGATTTCTCTGCGCTACGTCTCCTCGGCGGAGGAGTTCAAAAACCCCGACGCCGTGCTGCTTCCGGGGAGCAAGAATACCATGGAGGACCTGCTGTGGCTAAGGCAGAGCGGCCTGGAGGCGAAAATCCTGCAGCACGCAAAAAAAGGCGGCGTTGTCTTTGGCATCTGCGGCGGCTATCAGATGTTGGGACTTTCTATCTCTGACCCGGAGGGCGTGGAGAGAAAAGGAATTACAAAGGGATTGGGGCTGCTTCCCATCCGCACCGTATTTGCGCCGGAAAAGACCCGCACCCGCGTACGGGGCAGCTTCCAAAAAACAGGCGGTATTTTAAAGGACATGTCGGGCGTTCCTCTGGAGGGCTATGAAATCCACATGGGAAAGACCTATTTGGAGGAAGGCGCCTGTGCTCTTGTCAATCTTCAGAACTGTCTGGAAGAAAAGCAAAAAGGTTCTGGGGACGCAAAAAGGGATTCCGGCGAAAATACCGGGAACATTAGCGGGGAACTGTCTTTTAGCGGGGAGAGTCCGGACGGCGCCCAGGCGGGAAATGTGTATGGCTGCTATGTGCACGGAATCTTTGACGAGGCGCGGGTGGTGAAAGCCTTTGTGGGCGCTCTCTTAAAGGAAAAGGGATACGCCGCAGATGAGATGAAGGCAGTGGACTGGAAAGCGTACAAGGAACAGCAGTATGACCTGCTGGCGGATATCTTGCGGGAGAATCTGGATATGAAAGCAGTGTATGAAATCATAGAGAAAGGAATGGAGGCGTCATGTCATCAATAATTCGCATCGGCAGCAGGCAGAGCCGGCTGGCAGTCATTCAGGCGGAGCTTATAAAAGAACAGATAGAATCTCTCCATCCGGAAATCCGGGCAGAGATTGTGACCATGAAGACGACAGGGGATAAGATTCTGGACAAAAGTCTGGCGGCAATCGGCGGGAAAGGACTGTTTGTCCGGGAGCTGGACAAAGCACTGGAAGCGGGAGACATCGACATTTCTGTCCACAGTTTAAAGGATATGCCAATGGAGACACCAAAAGCCCTTCCCATCCTCGCCTACTCCAAACGGGAGGACCCCAGAGACGTGCTGGTCTTTCCGCCGGATACAAAAGAAGATTCGGCAAAGTCTCCTAAAGAGAGGGCGTTGGAGAGGGAAGCTCTCTTGTCAGAGGCGGGGGCTGTCATCGGCACCTCCAGCTTCCGGCGCTCGCTGCAGTTGAAACAATTGTACCCCCGGTGTGCGTTTCGGGGAATCCGCGGCAATGTACAGACCCGCCTTAACAAGCTTAAGGCGGAGGGGTATACCGCCACAGTGCTGGCAGCGGCGGGACTTCACAGACTTGGGATGCGGCATGTGATTGGCAGATACCTGTCTGTGGAGGAGATGATTCCCGCGGCAGGACAGGGCATCTTAGCCGTGCAGGGCAGAGCAGGCGAGGGACATCCTTATCTGGAAGGCATTGACGATGGGGCTTCTAAGGCGGCGGCGCTGGCGGAGCGCGCCTTTGTGTGCGCCCTGGACGGAGGCTGCACTTCCCCTGTGGCTGCCTACGCGAAGGTAAGCGGAAGGGAACTTGTGCTGACAGGGCTGTACTGTGAGGCGGTTTCTCCGGGCTCCTCCGGCGGGGAAATACCCCCTTGCGGAGCATTTTTTGTGGAGCGCATCACAGGGGAAAAGGAACAGGCGGAGAAGCTGGGAGAGACGCTGGCGCTTCGTATGCGAAAGGAGGCCGGGCGATGACAGAGCAGGACAAAGTGGGAGAAGAAGTAAAGGCAAAGGTCAGGCAAAAGGATTCCGACGGTAAAGATTCCATTGGTAAGGATTCTGTCGGAAAGGTATGGCTCTGCGGGGCGGGGCCGGGGGATGTTTCCCTTATGACACTGAAAACAGCGCAGCTTTTGGAGGAGGCGGATGTCATTGTCTATGATGCCCTCCTAAGCGCGGAGATTTTATGCCGGATTCCGCCGGGAAAAGAGAACATCCATGTGGGGAAACGCTCCGGAAACCACGCGGTTCCCCAGGAGGAGATAAACCAAATTCTTGTCAGAGAGGCGAAAAAGGGAAAGAAGGTGCTGCGGCTCAAAGGGGGAGACCCCTTTGTGTTCGGGCGCGGCGGGGAGGAACTGGAGCTTTTAAAAGCGGAGGACATCCCCTTTGAGGTGGTGCCGGGGGTGACATCCTGTACGGCGGTACCCGCCTATGCGGGGATTCCTGTGACTCACAGGGACTATACCTCTTCTTTTCACGTTATCACCGGGCATGCCAGAAAGGACGGCTCTCTTCACATTGATTTTGAAGCCCTCGCCCGTTTAAACGGGACTCTCATTTTCCTTATGGGGATGGCGAGGCTTTCCTGGATTGCTGAGGGGCTCCTTGAGGCGGGGATGGCGAAGGAAACTCCGGCGGCAGTGCTGGAAAACGGCACCAATGCGGGACAAAAAAAGGTGGTGGCTTCTCTTGCGGATATCAGCCGGAGAGCGAAAGAGGAGGGAATCGGTACGCCCGCTATCATCGTGGTGGGGAAGGTGTGCGCCCTGTCCGAAACCTTTTCCTGGGCGAAAAAGCGCAGCCTTGGCGGGAGATTGTTTCTGACTACCCGCCCCATACAGAACAGCTCGGCTTTTGCCTCCCGTCTGCGCAGGCTGGGGGCGCAGGTTATCGAGATGCCCTCCATTGAGGCCGAGGAAATCCGACCAAACCCGGTTCTCGATGAGACTTTGCAGAAGATAGGCAGAAGAAAAAGCGAGGAATGGCTGGTATTTACAAGCCCCATCGGAGTCTCTGTGTTTTTTGAGGGACTGAAGGAGCGAAAGCTGGATGTCAGAGCGCTATACCGCCGCCCGGCGCAGATAAAGGTGGCGGCAATCGGTTCCGCCACGGCAAATGCGCTGAAGGAGCACGGGCTTTTCGCGGATTTGGTGCCGCAGACTTACAGTGCCAAAGAGTTGGGAAACGAGCTGGCAGACCAGGCGGGCAGGGGCAGTCATGTCACCATCCTGCGCGCCAAGGAGGGCTCCCCCTTTCTTCTGCCGCCTCTTTTGGAAGCGGGACTTACGGTCTCGGATATTGCGCTGTATGAGACCCATACGGTGACAGACCAGCCGTGGAAGGAAAAGATTACAGACCTGCTGGCAAGCGGAGCAGTCGATGGGGTGACCTTCACCAGCGCGTCAACGGTGCGGGGATTTGTCCGGGCGATGGAGGGGCTTGATTTTACAAAAGTCGAGGCATTGTGCATCGGGGAACAGACGAAGGCAGAGGCGCAGAAGTACCATATGCGTATATCCGTGGCGCCCCAGGCGTCCATGGATGGGATGGAGACCATGATTTTGGAGAAGTATGGCATTTGAACCGATACAGACAGTACACTAGTTTCATGAGCAGACAGCGAAGCGGATGGTGAATGTCCGTTTTACAAAGGAGCAGATATGGCAGTCTATACGATAAAGAGAATCGCAGTGGGAATCGCCTCCTTGTTTGTCCTGGCGACAGTGACCTTTTTTCTCACAAGGATGATACCGGGAAGCCCTTTCCAGAGCGGAAATGTCTCCTCGTCAGTGGTGGAGGCGGTGGAAGAGCAGTACGGTCTTGACAGACCTGCCATCGAGCAGTATGGGACCTATATGGGAAACCTTCTCAAAGGGGATTTGGGGATTTCCTACAAACAGCAGGGGGTGAGGGTGTCGGATATCATCGGGCGCGCCGCCCCGGTGACGGCATCCTTAGGACTTCTTGCGGTGCTTGCAGCGGCACTGGCAGGGACGATTCTGGGGATGATAAGCGCCCTGTCAAAAAGAAAAGCGCTGCGCGCGGTCATATCCGGCGGGACGCTGCTGGGTGTGGGGATTCCCAATTTCGCCCTGGGGCTTATTTTGCTCCTGTTATTCGGGGTGACGTTAAAAGTCCTTCCTGTCACAGGGCTTGTTTCCCCGGCGCATTATATCCTGCCTGTTATTTCCCTTGCCGTCTATCCCGCTGCGGTGGTGACAAGGCTTACGGATACCGCGTTTCGGGAGGAGATGGAGAAAGAGTATGTGCTGCTCGCCCGCGCAAAAGGAATGAAACCATGGAAAATCGTGGTGTTCCATGTGTTGAAAAATGCGTGGATTCCGGTACTCAATTATTTGGGTCCCATGTCCGCTTTCCTGCTGACGGGAAGTTTCGTGGTAGAGAGTATTTTTAATATACCGGGACTGGGAAAAGAGTTTGTAAGCTCCATCTCAAACCGCGATTATACGCTGATTTTGGGACTTACCATCTTTATGGGGAGTGCGGTCATCCTCATCAACCTGCTGACAGACCTTCTGTGCGCCCTGCTGGACGCCCGTGTGCGGGAGGCTTATTTAAGGAAGAGGTGATACATTGGAAAAGAGAAAAAACAAAATACTCTTTGCGGGAATCTTTCTCTTTGGTATCTGGCTTGCGGCAGCGCTTGTGATACCGGGAATCTCTCCCTACACGTATACGGAAATCCATGGGGAGATACAGAATCAGGGGAGTTCTCTTTCCCACCTCTTTGGGACAGATAAATTTGGAAGAGATATCTTTGTCCGTGTCTGGTACGGTGCGCGCATAAGCCTTTTAGTGGGACTTGCGGGAGCAGGGATAAACGGCGTTCTGGGAGTCCTCTACGGCAGCATTTCCGGGTATGCGGGAGGAATGGTGGATTTTCTGATGATGCGCCTGGCAGATATCCTCGCATCCATTCCCTCCCTTCTGTATGTGATACTGATTACCCTTGTGATGGGCGCCGGGGTGAAGAGCATTGTGATTGGTATCTGCGTAGCAGGCTGGGTTGACATGGCGAGGATTGTGCGGGGGGAAATCCTGCGGGAAAAGGGAAAGGCATACATCCGGGCGGCGCAGATGGAAGGCATAGGCACAGCGCGGATTCTGTTCAAACATCTCCTTCCCAATATTGCGGGTCCGGTGACAGTGAATTTTACCTTTCTCGTGCCCCAGGCGGTATTTACGGAAGCATTTTTAAGTTTCCTGGGTGTGGGGATTGCGCCCCCGGCGGCAAGCCTGGGAACCATGATACAGGAGGCAAAGAGCCAGATTCAGTTGTACCCTTATCAGATGCTGTACCCCATACTGATTTTGTGTCTGCTTATCTTCGCCCTGAATTTTATAGGGAGAGGGCTGGAGGCGAAATACAGGGAAAAGACGGGGAAAGAGTAGAAGAGAATGGGAAAAAATAGAAGCGATTAAGTGAGCATAGAAAAAAGAGAGGAGAAAAGAATGAGCCTGCTTGAAGTGCGTGACCTCAATGTACAATTTCATAACGGCGGCGAAAAAGAGGCGGTCCGGGGTCTTTCCTTCCATGTGGAGGCGGGAGAGATTGTCGGCATCGTGGGAGAATCGGGCTGCGGAAAAAGCACGGCGATGCGTGCGGTCATGGGACTTTTGGGGAGAGAGGCGGATATTTCCTGCGGGCATTTCTCTTTTGAAGGCAGAAAAGAAAGCCTTCCTCTCTTTCATGTGCCGGAGGGGATGGCGATGATGTTCCAGGACCCTTCCGCCTATTTAAACCCCACCAGAAAGATTGGGGGACAATTAATCGAGGCAGTGCGGGCGAGAGAGAAGATAAGCCGCACGGAGGCGAAAAAAAGAGCCGCTGACCTTCTGGAGATGACGGGGATAAGAAAGCCGCAAAAACGGATGAGACAGTACTCCTTCGCCCTCTCCGGCGGCATGCAGCAGCGGGTGGTGGCAGCCATGGCGCTGGCTGTAAATCCGAGCCTTATCATTGCCGATGAGCCCACCACAGCGTTGGATGTCATTGTCCAGGGACAGATGATTACACTGCTCAAGAAAATGGCGGAGGAGACGAAAGCGGCAATTCTTCTGGTGAGCCATGACCTGGGCGTGGTCGCCTCCCTTTGTCAGCGCATCTATGTGATGAAAGACGGCGCCGTGGTGGAGGCGGGCAGCGCGGAGGAGATTTTCTATGCCCCAAAAGAAGAATATACCAGAGCACTCGTCCGGGACGCCAGACTGGAGGGGATGACGGCTAAGAAGCCTTCAGAAAGAAAGCCGGAATGTCCGGCGAAAGACGATTTGCCGGGCGGGTCAAAGCAGGATAGTTCGCCGGATGGACCCGCACAGAATATTTCACCAGACGAATCTGCGCGGCGAAGGTGTGGCGGTGAAGAAGTGCTGAAGCTCAAGCACGTAACGAAGATATACCGGGATGAAAGGGCGGGCGCTCTCCGGTTTGGGCAGACAGACGTTCTCCGGCTTGGACAGACAGCCCCTTCTTTTCAGCGAGAGGGCGTGCGGGACATTTCCCTTACTATACGAAAGGGTACTACCTTCGGTCTCATCGGGGAGAGCGGCAGCGGCAAGAGCACCCTGGCAGAGCTCATCACCGGACAGAAAAAGCCCGACTCCGGGGAAATCTGGTATCAGGGAAAGCGGGTGGACACTCTGAAACGCAGAGAGCGAAGGCGGATTTTACAGGAAATCCAGATGGTATTCCAGGACCCATACGCCTCCTTAAATCCGAAACTGACGGCTGCGGAAGCACTGCTGGAAGCCATGCGTGCACAGACAAAAGAAGCCCGGACAGCAAAAACGAGAGAGGATACAGAGGCGGGGACGCATAAGACAAATATACATTTAGAGACAAAGGCGAAGCAGAGGGAGAAGGCAGTGCGTCTTTTGGAGGATGTGGGAATTGAGGCGGAGGATGTGGACAAATACCCCCGCGCCTTTTCCGGAGGGCAGAGGCAGCGCATCACTATTGCCCGCGCCCTGATAAGCAATCCCCGGATTCTGGTGTGCGATGAGGCGGTCTCTGCGCTGGACGTCTCCATCCGGGCACAAATTTTGGAACTTCTCTCCTCTGTGCAGAGGAAACGAAATGTTGCCTGCCTGTTTATTTCGCATGATTTAAATGTGGTGAAACAAATCAGCCAACAGGTGGGGGTCCTGTACATGGGCAACCTGATTGAGAGCGGAAATACGAAGGAAATCTGTAAAGACCCGTGGCACCCTTACACAAAGCAGCTTTTGGACTCCAATCCCGTGCCGGACCCGAAAAGGGCGAGGCGGAAAAAGTATGCGCCCATCAGGGAGCGCAGTCAGACAGGCGCGGGCTGCCCTTATTACGGGCAGTGCGGTTACCGGATGGAGCGCTGCGGCAGAGAGAATCCGCCTCGTTATCGGTTTGGGGACCGGGAGGTGGCGTGCTTCCTCTATGCACAGGAGCACAGAAAAGGAAGCACAAATCTGCCTATGACATCGCAGATATAAACGCTCCCTCTGTCATTGTATATAAAAAAGTAAAGAGAAAGGAAGGATACAGTGAGAAAGCAGATTACAGGAATATGTTTGATAATACTGTGCTGTGTTTGCGTACTGCCCGGCTGTATGAGCGCGCAAAAACTCCCCTCCACACAAGGAAAATCTATCACGGTGGCAGTGAGCAGCGATACCGGCTCCATGGACCCGGCGGGCTCCATCGCTCTTACCTTTCTCACCTATTCAGCGGCATCCTTGGATGAACTGGTGACCTTTGACGAGGAGGGAAACATCGAGTACCGGGCGGCAGAGTTCTACGAGGTCAACGAGGACAAGACGGTCTGGACCTTCCATCTCCGCGAAAATGCCCTGTGGTCAAACGGAAAGAAGGTCACAGCGGCGGACTTTTTAAATACCATGACCCGCGCGCTTGACCCGGAAAGCGGGAGCGGATATGCCAATTATCTCTTCCCCATCAGAAACGCACAGGAGATTTATAACGGGGAAATGTCGAAAGAGAGCTTAGGCGTGGAAACGCCGGATGAGTACACCCTCATTTTCCATTTGGAGGAGCCCTGCGGCTATTTTCTGGATTTGCTGCGGCTTCCGGTGTATCTGCCATCCTGCGTGTCTTACGCGGATTCGGCTTTGAGCGGCTGGGACAAGGAGGAAGCGACCAGTGTGGCAAACGGTCCCTTCTGCCTGGCTAAGTACGAGCCCAAGCAGTATTTATTGCTGGAGAAAAATGAAAATTACTGGAATGCGGACGCCATTTCTCTGGACAGTATCCTCTTTCGCTTTTTTGATGACCAGCAGTCCATGGCAAACGCCTATGAGACCGGGGAGGTGGATGTGGCGACGTCCCTCTTGTCAACGGTGATGGAGCTCTACGAGGGTGAGGAGGACCTGGTGGTGACGGATTTGATTGCCACCCGCTATATTTATCCCAATCTGGATACCGAGCCTCTGGACGATGTGCGGGTCAGGGAAGCCATCAACCTTGCCATCGACCGGGAGGAATTGTGCCGCATTGTGGGGAAGGATACCAGCCCCGCCTACAATCTGGTGGCAAAATATTTGAAGGACAAGAATACCGGGGAATACTTTGTGGAAGAAACGGAAGTGCCCTTTGAGGAAAATGTGGAGAGGGCGCGAAAACTTCTGGCGGAAGCGGGCTATCCGGACGGAGAAGGATTTCCGGTACTGACCTATAAATATCCCACGCTGGAAATGGACTCCGACACGGCGCAGGTCATACAGGAGCAGTTGAGGGAGAATTTAAATATTGAAATCCGTCTGCAGGCGCAGGAGCTCCAGAGCAACTATGCGGACCGACACGCCAAAGACTTTGAACTGTGCAGGATGAACTGGACGGCGGATTTTGCGGACCCCTATACGTATCTGTCTATGCTGCTGTCCGACAGCACCTATAACTGCAGTAATATTGCGGATAAAACCTATGACGCCCTTGTAGGGGAGGCAAACAAAAAGACGGATGCGAGGGAACGGTTCGCTCTGCTGCACGAGGCGGAGCAGTATGCGGTGGGAGAGCAGTTCTATATCATTCCCCTGTACGGGATGAAAAGCTGTAATCTCGTAAACCCGGAGATTACAGGAATCCGGCAGATTCCCGCCAGCGGCGCCCTGGATTACCGCTATGCGGATATCGCGGAAAGCCAATGAGACAGTACACTAGAATTTTTGTAGAGCGGAAAATAATAGAGCGGACTTTTTGTGACGTATAGAAAAGGAGAAAACGGGATGTTTTGTGTGGTGACAGGCGGAAGCGGAAGCGGGAAATCGCGGTTTGCGGAGGACCTCATTGTCAGCCTCTATAAAGAAAACGTGCAGAAAAGCGGAAGCGAGAATTCTGGCAATTTGTATTATTTCGCTACCATGGTGCCCTGCGGCAGGGAGACGAAAGAAAAAATCGCTCGCCACAGACAGCTTCGCGCGGGGAAAGGCTTTGTCACAGTGGAGTGCCAAACAGGGCTTGGAAATCATGTTCCGCGGGAGGAGGGCTTTTGTGTCCTTTTGGAGTGCATGTCCAACCTGGCGGCAAATGAATTATATATGGAAGAAACAGCCGATACTTATGGAACAGTAGGTAGCCTGGGAGCACTGGATATTGCAAAGCGGTCGCAGGAGAAGAAATCGGCAAGGTGTGTGGAGACGGTGATGGAAGGGATAGAAAAGATGCTTGAGCGCTGCGCACATCTGGTGGTAGTGACTAACGAAGTGTTCTCGGAAGCGGAGACGGTCACAGAAGAAATGCTCCGCTACAAAGAAGTGCTGGGAAGCATCAACCGTCTGATGGCAGAGCGCGCGGATGCAGTGTATGAAGTGACCTGCGGCATACCTGTGCAGGTAAAAGGACCGGAATCCTGCGGGGGAACCGTGCCGTTTTCCCTCGGAAAAAAGTGTGCCCTTTCTGGTACAGGTGTGCTATCTTCTTCAGAAAAAGAAAGGGAAGAGGCAGAGATTGACAAAAAAGAAGGAGGCAGTAGAGGGATGAAGCTGATAATCGGCGGCGCATTTCAGGGAAAAAGCGCCGCGGCGAAGGAAATGTTTCCCGGTATGGACTGGTGTGACGGGAGGACCTGCGGTATGGAGGACATTTTCACCTGTGGGGGAATCTTTCATCTGGAAGCGTACATCAGAAGAAGCCTCAAAGAAGCCCCGGATATGGAGGCAGAAAGCTTTGTAAACCTTCTGGAAGAGAAAAATCCGCAGGTTGTCCTCGTCAGTGATGAGGTGGGATGCGGGCTGGTTCCCGTGGACGCTTTTGACCGGAAGTACCGGGAACTGACGGGAAGGATTTGCACCTGTATCGCCGAGCGTGCGGATACGGTGATTCGGGTTGTATGCGGCATCCCAACCGTGTTAAAGGAAAGAACAGGGAGGATAGAGGCACATGAAAATTGAGTTGGAAAAAGTACTGCCTTCGGAGATAGAGAAGAGGAGTTTTGAAATCATCACAGAGGAGCTGGGGGAAAAGCGGCTGATTCCCGGCACAGAAGCTATCGTGAAACGGTGTATCCACACCAGCGCGGACTTTGACTACGCGGAAAATCTGGTATTCTCCGAACATGCTGTGGAGAAGGCGCTTGAGGCATTAAGTGAGGGCGCCTGCATCGTTACGGACACCCAGATGGCAAAAGCGGGTATCAATAAGAAAAAGCTGTCCGAGTATGGCGGAGAGGTCTTCTGTTTTATGTCTGATGAGGATATCGCGCGGACAGCCAAAGAAAACGGGACCACGAGGGCACAGGCGAGCATGGACAAAGCGGCGGGATTGGATAAGAAGCTGATTTTTGCCATTGGAAATGCACCCACAGCACTCGTGCGCCTGTATGAACTGATAGGGGAAAGAAAAATCAAGCCGGAGCTCATCATCGGCGTGCCGGTGGGCTTTGTCAATGTGGTGCAGTCCAAGGAGCTGATACTGACTTTGAAAGATGTCCCGTATATCGTGGCAAGGGGCAGAAAAGGAGGCAGCAACATTGCCGCCTGCATCTGCAATGCACTGCTGTATCAGTTGTAGACCTAGCGTCGGCGTACACTGACGCTGTGCAAAAAGAAGAACTATACCGGGAAAAGGAGGTCACTCGCGATGTATTTTCCATTGTTCGTTGATATTTCAGATAAAAAGATACTGGTGGCAGGCGCGGGAAAGATTGCTGCACGCCGGGTGGAGACGCTGCTGCCTTTCGCGGGCAGCATAACCGTGGTGGCGCCGGACATTTGCGAGAGCATAGAGAAGTGGGAGCGGGAAGGAAAGATTTGCTGTGAGAGACGCCCCTTTGTTGAGAGTGATTTAGAGGGCGCGGATATAGTGCTGGCAGCCACCGACAGGGAGGAAATCAACACCCGGATTTGGGAAGCCTGCAAAAGAAAAGGAATCCCGGTGAATACGGCGGATAAAAAGGAGCGATGCGACTTTTATTTTCCCAGTATTATAAAAAAGGACAATCTCGTCATCGGAATCAATTCTTCCGGTACACAGCCTGAAAAAGTCAGGGAAATGCGGAAGAAAATAGAAAAATTATAAAAAACAGATGGGACAGACAGATAAAATGAAATACATTAATGTTGAATAATATGGTAGAATAAACATATAATTTTTGTTATTTGCAGAACAGGAAGTGGATGAAATTATGAGTATAGCAGACTTGATTGGCGAAGCAACAGAATACGATAAAAAACTTGCATTGGAAGAAAAAAAGCCCAAAAGCTGGTGTAAAAGTGTCAGTGCGTTTGCTAACACTTCCGGCGGAGCATTGATTTTTGGAATTTCCGATGAAGGACAGATAGTTGGACTTGCCCAACCGGAAAAAGATGCGGAAAAGATTAGCGAGATTATCAAGACAAGATTAGAACCGATTCCAGAATTTCACCTTAGATTTCATAAAACAAAAGACGGAAAGGTATTACTGATTCTTGATATCTATAAGGGTGAAGAAACACCATATTATTACTCTGGGGACGGCGTGCTGGAAGCATACATCCGTATCGGGAATGAAAGCGTAAAGGCTGCGGCAACAGAGTTGAAACGCCTTGTGTTAAGGGGAAAGAATACATCTTATGACTCGCAGAATTCTACTTATAGGACAGAGGATTATGCTTTTTCAAAACTCAGGGAAAGATACAAGAAGTGGACAGGGAACAGCTTTGATGAGAAGAATTTGATTTCTTTCGGGTTGGCGAATGAAGAGGGATATCTGACAAATGCCGGAGTACTCTTTGCTGATGAAAGCCCCATTCTTTGCTCACGGTTATTCTGCACAAGGTGGAATGGCCTGAATAAAAGCGGCGGTACGGTTGACGCGTTTGATGATGCAGAATACGAGGGTAGTGTGATTTCCCTGATTGAAAACGGAGAAGCATTTATCAAGCGGAATTGTAAGGTAATGTGGAGGAAAACTGCAAATTCCAGAGAGGAAATGCCGGAATATGTGGAACGAAGTTACCATGAGGCGCTCATCAATGCATTGGCACATCGCGACTATCTGGTAAACGGTAGTGAGGTTCATATTGATATTTATGATGACAGGATGGAGATTTATTCTCCGGGAGGGATGCCGGATGGTTCTCTGATACAGGAGCGGAATCCTCTTACAGTGCCTTCAACCAGAAGAAATCCGGTTCTTGCGGATGTGTTGAATCGACTTGGCTATATGGAACGAAAAGGCAGTGGTTTTGGAAAAATCATCAGCGGTTATGAAGTTCAGATAAATTATGACAGAGATAAACGCCCTTCTTTTAGGTCAGACCGATATCAGTTTACAGTGGTGTTGCCAAACCTGAATTATAATGTCCCTCAAGATGTATCTCGCGATGTCCCTCAAGATGTCCCTCAGGATGGCACTCAAGATGGCACTCAAGATGGCACTCAAGATGGCACTCAAGAAACATTAAATCTTCAGATATTGACATTAATTCGACGAGATAACAAAATAAGCACAGAAAAAATGGCTATGGAATTAGGTGTTAGCGTAAGAACAGTTAAACGGCGGATTAAAGAAATGAATAGTGTAAGCTATGTTGGCAGTGGTTTTAGTGGTCACTGGGAAATTCGAGATGAATGAGAGAGAGTTCAAAGTTAGTGCAATGCTCTGTTAAACACAAAGAGGGCAGCGCTTCATCATCTAATAAGATGATTTTGCGACACCCTCTTTGTGCTGCTATCTCAGTCTATAGAGGAAGACAGACTGGCATTTATAGCATCCCAGTCTATTTTTCTGTCTTTATAATAGCAGATTCGGTCCTTTTCGCTTATTTTCCGTATCACACGGCACGGAGTGCCAAATGCCACGACATTGTCCGGAATATCCTTTGTCACTACGCTTCCCGCGCCAATCACGGTATTCTCCCCGATGGAGACGCCGGGCATGATGGAAACACCTGCGCCAATCCAGCAGTTACAGCCGATATGTACGGGAAGGTTGAACTGGTGGGAGCCTTTTTTTCGCAGTTCGGGTAAAATAGGATGCCCCGCGGTGGTGATGACCACATTCGGTCCAATCATGGTGTTGTCACCGATATAAATATGGGTATCATCCACAAGAGTCAGGTTGAAATTCGCGTACACATTGCTGCCTAAATGGAGAAAATGTCCGCCCCAGTTGGCGCGAAGAGGGGGCTCGATATAACTGCCCTCCCCCATCTCCGCCAGCATTTCTTTCAGCAGTGCAGTGCGTTTGTCCGACTCGGAGGGACGGGTCTGATTATAGTCGTAGAGTTTATCCAAATATTTTGCCTGTGTGGAAAGGAGCGCTTTGTCTGTACAGGAATAAAGGTCCCCGCTGTGCAGCTTTTCAAAAATATCCATCTCAAAAATCCTCCTTTATACGGTATAGATGTAATTGTATACACCGTATTTCACTGTCTGCTCAAACATCGTTTTAAACGTTTCTTCATCCATTTCATTTTGATGATTCATCCAGAAATTAATTGCGGCTGCCGTGCCATTGATAAAATACGTGAAGACAAAATCAGCCTCCATGTAACTTAAATGACTTTCATTCACCCACACGGGCAACGTTTTTTCTCTCATAATATCCACTGTAGACTGAAGAAGTTCTTTGTCATTGAAAAGAAAAAATGCCATATTTTTGTTTCCTGTGATAAAATTCACCAGATTGTTCACCATAGCGGAAGTGTCTGTATCATAATGATATACTTCTGATAATGAAAGATAGGTATTCTGCAGGTATGATTTTAATTGATGTAAAAAGGAGGGGTAATCCTCAAAATGGTCATAAAAGGTACTCCTGCTGATATTTGCTTCTTCACACAGTTCTTTGATGGTTATTTTGCTGACATCTTTGGTCTTTGCCAACTTGAGAAAGCTGTTATTTATCTCGTTTAATGTTTTTTGTACTCTCGGGTCGTTCTTCATAATATAACCTACATTTCAGCGCAATATGTAGGTTAACCTACATATGCGAAAAGATTGACAGTTGTTGCGGATAGCGGTTTATTTTAGAATGATTATAAATGAATTACGGCTTATATTCAAGGAGGTAAGATTAAAAATGAAAGAAGAGTACAAAATACTATTTACTCCCGCAAAAATCGGTAGTTGTGAAATTAAGAACCGTTTTGTGATGGTTCCCATGGCAACGACGGCACTTATCGAGTGGACCCTGAAGCCGGTGGGATACAATCCTGAAATCCATGATTTAATGGTGCAGAGGGCGAAGGATGGAATCGGATTGATTATCCCGGGAGCTATCTCTCCCTTCAGTTTTGCGGGAAGAGCCTGTCTGGGCGACCATCCGGAGGCATTTGCAGGAGTAAAGGAACTGATGGATGAAATACATGGCTTTGGTTCAAAAGTATTTTTTCAGTTGACAGCGGGGCTTGGCAGAAACTTCCCGATTCCAAAACAGATGTGGGACAATTATGAGCAGTTGAATAAGGCGATGAATCTGGATGTCACCACAGCATCCGCTGATGAAGGACTTCCGAACAGGTGGATTCCGGAGTGCAAAACAAAAGCGCTGACAGCGGAAGATATCAGAGATATTATTGACGGCATCGCCAGGACTACGCTGCTGTGCAAAGAAAACGGCGTGGATGGCATCGATGTGCACGCTATTCATGAAGGTTATCTTCTTGACCAATTTGCATGTACATATACGAATCACCGCGATGATGAATATGGCGGAAGCCTTGAGAACCGGCTTCGTTTTACATGTGAGGTAGTCAAAGCAATCAAAAAATTATGTGGGGAGGACTATCCGGTCATTCTGCGCTATTCCGTAGAGTCCAAAGTAAGAGGTTTCAATAAGGGAATCATCCCGGCAGACCACGATTCTGTGGAGATTGGACGGGATTTAGAAGAGTCTGTGAAGGCGGTAAAGATTTTGGAGGATGCCGGATTTGACGGCTTCAATGCCGACAATGGTACGTATGATTCCTGGTATTACGCACACCCGCCGGTTTATATGCCCTTAAACTGTAATTTAAAAGAAAGCATTGCTATAAAGCCGTACACAGAAAAACCAATTATTTGTGCCGGGCGGATGCAGCTTGATGAGGCAAGTGCGGCAATCAGAGAAGGAAAACTGGACTTTGTGGGAATCGGCAGACAATTTTTAGCAGAGGAAGATTACCTGACAAAGATTCAGGAAGGCAGATTGGAGGATATCCGCCCCTGTATCTCCTGTCATCTGGGCTGTATGGCGATTGCTCTCTGGAAAGATTCCGGAGCAGTCTATGGCTCCCTACATGCAGGGTGCGCCTTAAATCCTCATACGGGAAATGAAAAGAAGTACGAGGTGACACAGAGTGCACATCCACAGCATTTCGCAGTCATTGGCGCAGGCATTGCAGGAATGGAGTTTGCAATCCAGGCGGTAAAGAGAGGTCATAAAGTGGATATCTACGAGAAGAGTGACCGTTTAGGCGGGGTGTTCAATGAAGCCGCTTCCTTTACATTCAAAGAAAAAGACCGTGAATTGCTGGAATACTATGCAGTGCAGATAGAGAAACATCAGATTCCGGTTCATTTAAACCATGAAGTAACATCTCTGTCTGAGATTGAGGCGGATGAGTACATCATCGCCACAGGAAACACGGCGCCTAAAAACCTGAAGGTGACAGGAAATGAATATACGGTGAACGCCTTGGATTTCCTGAAAAAACCCGGTGACTGCGGGGAAAATATCGTTGTGATTGGCGGTGGATTGACCGGATGTGAGATTGCCTATGAACTGGCAATGCAGGGTAAGAAGGTATCTGTTGTTGAGATGCTGGATGATATCTTGAAGGTTCCCGGCTCCTGCATGGCAAACACCAGCTATCTGCGGGATGCTTTTGAATATTATAACGTTGCGGTTTACACAGAAGCGGGGGTAAAGGAAATCACAGACAGCAAGGTAGTGATTGAGACAAAAGAAGGAATCAGAGATATCAAGAGCGACAAAACCATCGTATCCATTGGTTATGTGAACGGTGTTCCCTTTGATGTGGACAAAGAAAGGGTACACGTGATAGGGGATGCCGATAAAGTGAGCAACCTGCTGAATGCTATCACACAGGCGAATGATTTGGTCATTCAATTTTAATAACAGAAGATTTGAGTGAGATTTTTATTTCGGGAGTTGCGGTAAACTTACAGCTTCCTCCTAAAATATATCATATCATCCAGCATTTTTCCTCCTTCCCAGATGGGATGGTCGTAATGTTCCGTAAAAAAATGAGGGATGACATGGGAGCGGGAAAAGCCGCATCTCTCATAGAAGGGGACAGTCAGAGGGCTGTCCCCTGTGCCTGTCTGCAAAAAGGCATACTGCCCTCTGTAAGTTTGCACAATAAAATCAATCATGGCTTTCCCGTAGCCTTTGCCCTGGCTGTCCGGGGCGGTGGCGATATTTTTTATCTCCAGTATGCCGTCACCCTCATCGGTGACAACGCACACCGTCTTCACCCCGCCGTCATCCAGCACGTAGAGGGTGCCCTTTTCAAGATAGCGGTCTATCATATCTTCCTGTTCGTCGCCTAAGAGAAGGAGGGAGAGATACTGTTTCTTGTTTTCTCTGATTTCTTTTATTTCCATACGATGTAAAATCCTTCCCTGTTTTTTCATGTCCCCATTTTTGGAGCCGGCGCCTGAGGATTGCCTGCTATGTGGTTCGCAGTGGTTCTGAACCGGCGCCTGGGAGATGTCGTGCCATATACAGTCAGCTGCAGGCGTCTGGGAACGCCGCGCCGCTTACGGCTTTGCGCCTGCAATCGCCGCCAATATCGCCTCCGGTTCTCTGGACTTAGCGAATATCTGATAGTTCGGCTCACGGATATCCTCCAGATAATGGGCATCGGAGCTGCTTATCATATGGCAGTTCAGAAAATAAGGGTGCTGCCGCTGAATCTGATGGAGGTTTTTAAAGTCATGGATTTCCGCGCAGGAAAACGTGCTGTCCGGGGGAACGAACCCCAGGTTGGAGAGAAGACTGGTGGAAGTCTTGTCAATGTGCGCCGGATAAGCGATTCCGCCGTAGGAGGCGACGAGAGGAAAAGCCTCGTCAAAAGAGATATCCGTGGCGTTGATTAACAGCTTTTTTACATTCCCGGTCACGGTGTCCGTCTCATCCATAATCTGCTGCTTCCCGAAGATTTCTTCGTTGTTCTCAATATCCATGAGATGGGCATAGACATATTTATCAAAGGAGAGAGCAGACGCAAGATTCGGAAAGAGGCAGACCACGTGCACTTCCTCCATGGTCGTAAGTTCCATGCCCGGCAGGACGGTGACGCCGTACTGTTCCCCGTGGTACATGGCGGCAGGGCAGTTTAGGCAGCTGTTGTGGTCGGTCAGGGCGATGACATCCAGCCCTTTCACAGCCGCCATGCCCGCGATATTGGCGGGCGTCATGTCATCGTCTCCGCATGGGGAAAGGCAGGAGTGCAGATGGAGGTCATAGTAGAGCCCGGTCATGCAAGCCCTGCCTCATGGATTTCCAGTGCGATGTCGAAGACCGGAAGGTCTGTGGAAAGGACGGCGATGCCTTCCTCCTCCGCCTTTTTCAGTGTACCCTCGTCAAGGGCGACTCCTTCGGCGAGGACGATGCAGGCGACATCAGCAAGGGAGGCGACAGCGAGGGTGTTTTTGTTCCCCATGACCGTGACCCATACGCTGTCAGACGGCGCCTTCCCCATGGCGATGCTCAAGAGGTCGCAGCAGAATACTTTAGAAATGCTGCGGTCCGGATTTCCTTCTACTAAAACTTTACATTCCGGAAGTTCGAGGATTGTTTTTAGTTCCATGCGGTTCCTCCTTTCCCGGCACGCCAAATTCTGCGAGCTCCGCGGTGAGCGTCTGGATATAGTCCGAGAGCAGACGCGCGTTTTCGTCCTGGTCATCGCCGGAGAGATTCATTGTTTTTGAGAGCTGCTCAATTTCCCTGGAGAGACTGGAAATGTGTTCCCTCAGTACATAGATACAGTCGTTGGCGGTGGCTTCGCCGCGCACGATATCTTCTGCCAGAGTCTGACAGGTGGGCGCCCCGCAGGAACCGCAGTCCAGACCGGGGAATGTTTTTGTGAGGGCTTCCACCGCACTCATCATCTCCAGGCTCTCCTTAAAGGTGTTTCCGAGACGGAATACGGGTTCATATTCCACGTGGTCGTCCCAGTAAATATTTTCCGCCTCCGGTGTGATGGCAAGGTGATTGCGGGATACCGGCTGGTATTTTAAGAGACGTTTGGTCTTGGTCGTGGCGACATAGGCATTCTCCACCGTGAGAGTACCGCCCACACAGCCTCCGTTGCAGGCGCTCAGTTCCACAAATTTCAGCCCGTGTATTTTCTCATCCTCCAATGATTCCAGGACACGGAGGATATTGATGATTCCGTCAGCGGCGAGATAATTGTCAATCAGAAGTCCGCCCACCTCTCCGCCGGCGTTTCCCCAGCCCAGTCCGATACGACCGGAAGCGGAGAGCGGCTGAAGCTGACTCTCGTCCTTGGTCATGAGAGGCAAAAGCAGAGGGTAGACGTCCTTGATGGCGACTACCTTGTCGATGTTGCTCTTGTCTATGCCCAGAGGCTCTCTGGCATAGGAGACCTTCGCGGGACACGGAGAGATGAAGATGATACCGATATCCTCGGAAGGAAGCCCGGTCTTTTCCATGGCGCGCTTTCGGGCAATCTCCGCGGCGACCTCCACCGGCGGCTTGATGGGCAGCAGGCGGGAGATAAGGGAGGGAAATTTGACCCGTATGAGCCGAACCACAGAGGGACAGGCAGAACTGATAAACAGTCCCTCGTCTGCGTGTGCCTTTATGTATTCTCTGGAAATCTCCGAGACAAGTTCTGCCGCCGCGCTGACCTCGTATACATCGTCGAAACCGAGCTTGAGCAGGGCGTTCAATACAATATCTACATTTGTCAGGTTATTATACTGTGCGTACAGCGATGGGGCGGGAAGCGCCACCGTGTACTTGTAATCGTTTATTACCGTGAGCGGGTCATAGGAGGGTATCTTGGCGTGATGCGGGCAGTAGCGGATGCATCTTCCGCAGTCGATGCAGAATTTGTCTATGATGTGCGCCTTGCCGTCATGCACGCGAATCGCCTGGGTGGGGCAGTATTTGATACAGTTGATACAGCCCTGGCAGGCAGCTTTGTTGAGCCGCACGGAGCGGATAAATTTATCCATGGAAGAAGTCTCCTTTCTATAAAATAATGCAATTCGGAAATGATGCGATTCGGACATTTTCCTGTCCGTCCTGCGTAAAAACTGTTTTACAGGAAGACCTTCATGGTGACAGTGGTTCCCACGCCTACGGTGCTCTCAATCTTAAAATCATCCGAGAATTTTTTCATATTAGGAAGTCCCATTCCGGCGCCGAATCCCAGAGAACGCACTTCTTCCGGGGCAGTGGAATATCCCGCCTGCATGGCTTTGTCGATATCCACAATACCCGGTCCCGTATCAGCGAGCACCATGGTGATTTCAGTATCAGAAATGGTGACGGTGATGGTACCGCCGTTGGCATGTATGACCATGTTAATTTCGCCCTCGTACATGGCGATAGCGACCTTGCGTATCGCCATGTCATCGACACCCAGCATTTTCAATTTGTTCTTAACAGAACTGCTGGCTTCCCCGGCGCGCGTGAAATCATCGCCGGAAATCGTATATTCAAAAGTCAGAGTTTCGCTCATAATTATGCACCTCCCCGCAGTCCGTGTTCATAGAGGATTCCACAGGTCGTAAACATGTAATGGTCTGTGGTGAGAATCGCGATGCCCTTGCCCTGCGCCAACGAGAGCATGTGTTCATCCGGCATCTTCCCCCGGACGAAGACGATACAGACGATATCGAGCATCTCTGCGGTGCGCACTACCTGCGGGTTGCATAAACCGGTAATCAAAACAGAACATTTGCCGCAGAAAGCGAGCACATCGCTCATCATGTCAGCGGAAAAAACATACTGCACGTCTAAATCCTGCAGTTCTTCGCCAAAAAGTATGTGGGCACTCAGTGCCTCCTGCATTTCTTTGATTGTCATAGACCGTCCCTCACTAAACATAAAAATTAGAATCCTAAGTTATACCCAGTATATCATCTGCAGGCAGAATAAGCAATCAGACAAAATTGTGTAAAATGTATGAAAAATAAACTAAATTATGAAAGTGTTAAAAAATATGACTATAGTAAATGGGCGGATTGGGAAAGGAGTGGGAAAAAATTGATAAAAACGGAGAAAATTACAGTTGGTAATTTGTCATATATTATGATACTATATAATCAATGTAGCTCTAAACACAGAAATGGAGGTTGAAGAATGCTTGAAAAGAAGGAGACAGTTCCATTTTCCGGAACAAAAGAACAAGAAGAGTCACTGATGAAAGTGATATCCGAGCTCAAGGACGAGAAGGGCGCCCTGATGCCGATTCTGCAGAAAGCGCAGGATATTTACGGGTATCTTCCCATCGAAGTTCAGAAGATGATATCGGATGAGACAGGTATCCCGATGGAAAAAATCTACGGAGTTGCCACATTTTACTCTCAGTTTACCTTAAGTCCCAAAGGGAAATACCAGATTTCCGTCTGTCTTGGGACCGCATGTTATGTAAAGGGTTCCGGGGACATTTACAATGCCCTGATGGAGAAGCTGGGAATCGTCGGCGGAGAGTGCACACCGGACGGGAGGTTCTCGCTGGATGCCTGCCGTTGTGTCGGTGCATGTGGACTTGCGCCGGTCATGATGATAAACGGCGAAGTTTACGGACGTCTGACCGTAGATGATATAGATGAGATTCTGGCGAAATATGAATAGACTATGATGCCGGAAATCGCCATGAACATTCTGGATGTGGCGGAAAATTCCGTCCGTGCGGGGGCAGACCTCATAGAAATCACTGTAGCGGCACAGCCGAAAGCAGATACGCTGCGTGTGGTGATTAAGGATGACGGCTGCGGGATGGACAAAGAGCAGGTTGAGAAGGTACAGGACCCCTTCTATACCACGCGCACGACACGGAAAGTCGGGCTTGGGGTTCCGTTTTTTAAACAGGCAGCTTTAAGCACGGGAGGCACATTTCAGATTGATTCAGAAAAAGGAAAGGGAACAACAGTGGAGGCGGTATTTACCCTGTCCCACATTGACAGGATGCCGCTGGGAGATATCACATCCACCATCCACACACTGGTGGTCTTTAATGAAAAGATAGATTTTGTCTATACATACCGGTACGGGGAGAAAGAATTTGTCCTCGATACGAGAGAAATTCGGGAAATCGTGGGGGAAGAGGTCTCCTTCACGCAGAAAGAGATATCCGGGTTTATCCGGGAGTTTTTAGAGACCAACAAGCTGGAGACAGACGGAGGAGCAGATATCTGAAAAGATATGAGTTTGGAAAAAGAAAGAGAGGAAATATATGAAAAGCCTTGAAGAATTACGCGCCATCAGAGAAAAGATGCAGGGAAAAGTAGGCGTGCGCGCAGAGAATGAGAACCAGATTCGCGTGGTTGTCGGCATGGCGACCTGCGGGATTGCCAGCGGTGCGAGACCGGTGCTCACCGCACTGTCCGATGCTGTGCAGGAGCAGGCGCTGACAGAGAAAATCAGCGTGACCCAGACAGGATGTATCGGACTGTGTCAGTATGAGCCGATTGTGGAGGTCATGGAGCCCGGCAAAGAAAAGGTGACCTATGTGAAGATGAATCCGGAAAAAGCGATGGAAGTACTCAGGCTTCACTTAATAGGCGGGCAGGTTGTGACAAAATATACCCTGAACGCGGAGAAGAACAACTTGTAGATTGGAAAAAAGGAGGCTGATTACATATGTATCGTTCACATGTACTGGTCTGCGGCGGAACCGGATGTACCTCTTCGGGAAGCCACAGAATCATAGAGAAACTGAAAAAAGAGATTGAAGCGCAGGGACTTTCCGAGGAGGTCGGCGTTGTACAGACAGGATGTTTCGGTCTGTGCGCGTTGGGACCCATCATGATTGTGTACCCGGAGGGTTCCTTCTATGCCATGGTAAAAGAAGATGATATCCCGGAAATCGTATCCGAGCATCTGCTCAAGGGAAGGGTTGTGACACGTCTGCTCTACGATGAGACGACAAAGACAGACAAAATCCTGCCCCTCAATGAGACGAACTTTTATAAGAAGCAGCACAGAGTGGCGCTGAGAAACTGCGGTGTCATCAATCCGGAGAATATTGAGGAATATATCGGGACCGGCGGCTATGAGGCGCTGGGTATCGTCCTGACGGAGAAAAAGCCGGAGGATGTCATCCAGATTCTGCTGGACAGCGGTCTGCGTGGCAGAGGAGGCGCGGGCTTCCCCACCGGACTGAAGTGGAAATTCGCGGCGGCAAATGATGCGGACCAGAAATATGTCTGTTGTAATGCCGACGAGGGAGACCCCGGCGCGTTCATGGACCGTTCCATCTTAGAGGGCGACCCTCACGCGGTACTGGAGGCGATGGCGATTGCGGGTTACGCGATTGGAGCGTCCCAGGGTTACATCTATGTGCGCGCGGAGTATCCGATTGCGGTCAAACGTCTGGAGATTGCCATCGGACAGGCGAGAGAATATGGTCTGCTGGGAAAGGATATTTTCGGCAGCGGCTTTGATTTTGATATAGAACTGAGACTTGGTGCAGGTGCTTTTGTCTGCGGCGAGGAGACGGCTCTCATGACATCCATCGAAGGCAACAGAGGAGAGCCGAGACCCCGTCCGCCATTCCCTGCCTTAAAAGGTCTGTTCCAGAAACCGACCATTTTAAATAACGTAGAAACCTACGCGAACATCCCTCAGATTATCGTGAAGGGACCGGAGTGGTTCGCATCCATGGGTACAGAGAAATCCAAGGGTACGAAGGTATTCGCCCTGGGCGGAAAGATTAACAACACAGGTCTTGTGGAGATTCCGATGGGTACGACTCTGCGCGAGATTGTCGAGGAAATCGGCGGCGGTGTGCCAAACGGCAAGAAATTCAAGGCAGCGCAGACCGGAGGACCTTCCGGCGGCTGTATCCCGGCAGAGCACTTTGATGTACCGATTGACTATGACAACCTCATCGCCATCGGTTCCATGATGGGCTCCGGCGGTCTCATTGTCATGGACGAGGATACCTGTATGGTGGATATCGCCAAATTCTTCCTGGAATTTACGGTAGATGAGTCCTGCGGAAAATGTACACCGTGCCGTATCGGCACCAGACGTATGCTGGAGATTCTCGACAAGATAACCAAGGGGCAGGCGACCATGGAGGATTTGGATAAGCTGGAAGAACTGTGCAATCACTTGAAGACCAACTCTCTGTGCGCGCTGGGACAGACTGCGCCGAACCCGGTGCTCTCTACCTTACGTTACTTCAGAGACGAGTACATCGCTCATATTGTAGATAAGAAATGTCCGGCAGGGGTATGTAAAGACCTGCTGCAGTACAAGATTGACGCGGATAAATGTAAGGGCTGTACGCTGTGTGCAAGGACATGTCCGGCGGATGCAATCATCGGCAAGGTAAAAGAGCCTCATATGATTAATCCGGAGAAATGTCTGAAGTGTGGAGCTTGTATGGAAAAATGCCGTTTCGGTGCAATCTACAAAGAGTAATGGAGGTGTGAGAAGATGGGAAATGTGAATTTAAAGATTAATGGCTTGAATGTGACCGCACCCGAAGGCTCTACGATTTTGGAGGCGGCACACGCAGCGGGGATTAAGATACCGACGCTGTGCTTCTTAAAAGATATCAATGAGATTGGCGCATGCCGTATGTGCGTGGTGGAAGTAAAAGGAGCGAGAAACCTGGTGGCAGCATGTGTGCACCCCGTAAGCGAGGGCATGGAGGTTAAGACCAACACACCGGCGCTTTTAGAGTCCAGGAGAAGGACGCTGGAGCTTCTGCTCTCCAATCATGACAAGAAATGTCTCTCCTGTGTCAGAAGCGGGAAATGTGAACTTCAGGAGCTGTGCCAGGAGCTCGGTGTGACGGACGAAGACCACTTTGCGGGCGAGAAACCGCACTATGAGCTGGATGACAGCGCGGTACATATGATTCGCGACAACAATAAATGTATCCTCTGCAGAAGATGTTCCGCAGTCTGTGAGAAAGTGCAGTCCGTTGGAGTTATCGGACCGAATAACCGTGGATTTGCCACATTTATCGGCTCTCCGTTTGACATGGGACTGGGTGATACAAGCTGTGTATCCTGCGGACAGTGTATTGCGGCATGTCCGACCGGAGCCCTCTATGAGAAGGACTTCCTGGATGATGTGCTGGCGGCGATTGCCGATGAGACCAAGCATGTTGTCGTACAGCCGGCTCCGTCTGTGAGAGCGGCGCTGGGCGAGGAGTTTGGTTATCCCATGGGAACCGACGTGGAAGGCAAGATGGCGGCAGCCCTTCGCAGAATTGGATTTGATAAAGTATTCGACACCGATTTCAGTGCCGATTTGACTATTATGGAAGAGGCGACAGAGTTCCTCGACAGAGTGAAAAACGGCGGTGTGCTGCCGATGATGACCTCCTGTTCACCGGGATGGATTAAATACTGCGAGCACTATTATCCGGACCAGTTAGACCATCTGTCGAGCTGTAAATCTCCGCAGCAGATGTTCGGCGCCATCACCAAGACATACTATGCGGAGAAGATGGGAATCAAACCGGAAGACATTGTCTGCGTCAGCGTGATGCCATGTACGGCGAAGAAGTTCGAGATTGGCAGGGAAGACCAGAACGCGGCGGGAGTGCCGGATGTGGATATTTCCATTACAACCAGAGAGTTGGCGCGCCTGATTCGGAAAGTAGGCATCGATTTCAGGAGCCTGCCCGACGAAGGTTTTGACGACCCGCTGGGAGAATCCACAGGTGCTGCGGTTATCTTCGGAGCGACCGGAGGCGTTATGGAGGCGGCCCTTCGTACCGCAGTGGAGAAGCTGACCGGAGAAACATTGGAAAAAGTAGAATTCATGGAAGTGCGAGGAACGGAAGGCATCAAGGAGGCAACTTACCATGTTGCCGGTATGGATGTGAAAGTGGCGGTGGCTTCAGGTCTTAGCAATGCCAAGGTCATCATGGATAAGATTCGCGCGGGAGAGGCAGATTACCACTTTGTGGAAATCATGTGCTGCCCGGGCGGATGTGTAAACGGCGGAGGACAGCCGCAAGTACACGCGGATGTGCGCAATTTTGAGGATGTGCGCGCGATTCGTGCAAAAGCGCTGTATGACAACGATGCGGCGAAGACATTGCGTAAGTCCCACGAGAATCCGTCCATCAAGAAAGTGTATGAGGAGTATTTGGGCGAGCCGGGAAGTGAGAAGGCACACCACATTCTGCATACGACTTATGTAAAGAGGAGTATCAACTAAATGGCTGTTAATGCAGCCGCGCTTCGGCGCAGGAATGTGTGAAGTACACTCTGTTTTATGAAGTAAGAGCAGCGGCGTCGGAATCATCCGGCGCCCTGCTTTTCTCAAACGTTACAGTTTTGCGCGCGCCGTTTTGATGGCTGAACTGTAATTCTCAGACAGCAGCGCTGGTATTTAGGAAAGTAAAAGGAGTTAAAATTATGAGAGTTATCGACTTCAAAGATGCAAAGTGCCGCCATTGTTACAAATGTGTCCGCCACTGCGCGGTGAAGGCAATCTCCGTCAAAGACGAGCAGGCACATATCATGATTGACCACTGTATCAATTGCGGGCGATGTCTGGAGGTCTGTCCCCAGAACGCGAAGACATTTGCCAGTGATATGGACAGGGTGAAGGGATATCTGCGCCAGGGATTTCAGACTGTCATCTCCATCGCGCCGTCCTATGTGGGGGTCCTGGAATTTGACCGCCCCGGACAGGTGGTGGATGCCCTGTTAAAGCTGGGGTTCTATGAGGTCAGGGAGACGGCGGAAGGGGCTGCCATGGTGACGAACGAGTACAAGAAGATTATCCGGGAAAATAAGATGCCCAATATCATCACTACCTGCTGTCCCAGCGTCAATGACCTGGTGGAGAAATACTATCCGGAGTGTGTGCCCCTCTTAGCCCCTGTGGTGTCCCCCATGGTGGCGCACGGGCGCTATATCAAGAAACTCTACGGGCAGGATACCAAGGTCGTCTTCTTAGGTCCCTGCATCGCCAAGAAGCAGGAGGCAATCGGGGATGAGAGAGTGTTTGGCGCTATCGATGCCATCCTGACTTTTGAGGAGCTGGCAATCTGGCTGGAGGAAGCAGGAATAGATATTCACCAGTGCGAGGAAAAGCCCATGGGGAACCCGAACCCGAAGATTAACCGTCTCTATCCGGTCAGCGGCGGGGTTGTGCAGTCTGTTGTGACCGAGGAAGACGCGGATGAATATCACAAGGTGTATGTGGACGGACTGGAAAACTGCATGGAGATGCTGGAGTGCTTAAAGAAGGGCGAGCTTGAGAAGTGCTTTATCGAGGCAAATGTCTGTGAGGGAGGCTGCGCTAAGGGACCGGCGTCCGCCAGATGGAACACCTCCTATGTCAAAGCAAAAGTAAAAATAGATAATGGCGTCACCTATAAGGCGGCGAGGGACCTGCCGGATATGAGCACCGAAGAGCTGGCGAAGAAATTTATGGATAACCGGCTGACAGACCGGATGCCTTCTGAGCAGGCAATCCGGGAAATCTTAAAATCCACGGGCAAATACGCGCCGGAGGATGAATTGAACTGCGGCGCCTGCGGATATCCCACTTGCCGCGACAAGGCGGTGGCGGTCTTCCAGGGCAAGGCGGAATTGTCTATGTGCATGCCTTACGCGCTGAATCAGGCGGAATCTATGTCCAATGTAGTGATGGATGTGACGCCCAATATGATTTTTGTCATCGGAAATGACATGAGGATATTGGACTGCAATAAAAAGGCGCAGGAGCTTTTGGGCGTGGGAAAAGAGGAGGCTCTGCAGAGATATATTTTTGAGTTTATTGAGGCGGATGATATCGAGGAGACGCTGCTCACGAGAGAGCCTGTCATCCACAAGAAGATACAGCTTGAGCATGGCAGGATGATTGCCGAGGAGACCATTGTCTACATCGAAAATCTGGATTCCGTTCTGGTGACCTTCCAGGATGTGACCAGAGAGGAGAAGATGAAGGAGCAGCACTATAATCTGAAAGTAGAGACCGTGGAGATGGCGCAGAAAGTCATTGAAAAGCAGATGATGGTGGCGCAGGAGATTGCGGGGCTTCTGGGCGAGACGACAGCGGAGACAAAGGTGACGCTTACCAAACTTCGCGATTCCATCCTGGAAGAGGAGGAGTAGCCTATGAGTGTGAGCATCGATGTGGCGTGGAAAAGCCTGAATAAATATGAGGAAGAACTCTGCGGGGATAAGGTGGAAATCTTAAAGACCGACGATTCGGATATTGTGATTCTGGCGGACGGCATGGGAAGCGGCGTGAAGGCGAATATTCTGGCGACATTGACATCCAAGATTCTGGGGACCATGCTCTACGAGGGAGCTGCTCTGGATTCCTGTGTGGAGACTATTGCTAAGACGCTCCCCATCTGTCAGGTGCGCAAGGTTGCCTATGCCACGTTCTCCATCTTACAGATTTTCCACAGCGGGGAGGCGTACCTGGTGGAGTACGACAATCCGGGGTGCGTCTTTATCCGGGACGGAAGGATTGTGAAATATCCCTATACGGAGCGGGAGATTGAGGGAAAAAAGATTCACGAGTACCGTTTCCAGGTGAAGAAAAAGGACTGTTTTGTGCTGATGAGCGACGGCGTTATCTATGCAGGAGCCGGGGAAATCTTAAACCTGCAGGGGTGGACATGGGAGAGTATGGCGGAGTATACCCTAAAGTGTACGAAGAAGACCCTCTCTGCCTCCCGTCTGGCGGCTCTGTTAAGCCAGGCATGCGATGAGCTGTATGTGGAGAGACCGGGGGACGACACCACGGTGGCGGTGGCGAGGGTCATTGACCGCCGCGTGGTGAACATTTTCACCGGACCGCCCAAGGAGAAAGCGGACGATGAGAGACTGATGTATGATTTCATGCACGCGGAGGGAAAGAAAGTTGTCTCCGGCGGGACCAGCGCCAATATCGCGGCGCGCATCCTGCACAAGGAAATCATCACGAAAATCGACCATACAGACCCGGATGTGCCGCCCATGGCAGTCATAGAGGGGCTGGACCTGGTGACAGAGGGTGTGCTGACGCTGGGTAAAGTGCTGAAGCTTTTGAAACGGTACGCAAACGACGAGTTTGATGTGGAGTTCTTTGACGAGCTGGATGCCAATAACGGGGCGTCCAAGTTGGCAAAGATGATTATAGAAGAATGTACGGAACTGAACCTCTTTGTGGGCACAGCGGTCAACGACGCGCACAAAAGCTCGGAATTGAGCTTTGATATCAGTATGCGGATGAATGTGGTGGACCAGCTCGTCCATGTGGCGGAGGAGATGGGACGCCATGTCACAGTGAAGTACTATTAAGAAACGAGCGAAGCATGGCTGGATTTTTGCAAGCCAGAGTTACAGGTCACGCTTTGCGTAAACAGTAAAAAGCCAGTAACCAGAAAAATATAAAAGAAAAGGTTGACAGTTCAACTAAAAGGAGATAGGATATATCTGTAAAAGGTTGAACGGTCAACCTTTTGTTCTTTTATAGGAAATTCTTCCGAATTTCCTATAAAATAAAAAACCCTCCGGGCGGGATGCACACGAGCGCATGAGGTAACATGTCGCTAAAGCGACTGCGCTCGGCGCACAAAGTGGGAAAGCCCCTCAAGATTGAGGGGAAGGGGAGTTGAAGTGGGCTTGCCCACTTTGTTCTGTTGCATAGGGAAATTCGTTCCCTATACAAAAAACGGCGGGCAGAGACCATGCCCGCATGACCAGATAGGAGAGAGTGAGAAAGAACATGTTGGAAGAAAGTAAATTGATTTTTTTGCGCCATATCTCAACCATTCAGAGGAACAGCCAGAAATATCTGGACAGTTGTCTGGGAGGAGCAGTGGGCTGCGGACAGCAGTATTTTCTGACCTATATCTATGAGCACGACGGAATTACCATGTACGATTTGGCGAAGGCGGGACATTTTGACAAGGGAACGGTCACAAAAGCGGTACAAAAACTGATGGATTTGGGGTATGTAAAGACAAAGACAGACAAGAAGGATAGGAGAGTGAAGCATCTTCACGCCACGGAGAAGGCTGCCGATGCGGTGGAATTAATCTACCGCACGAGGAATGAGTGGAAGAAGGCACTTTTGTCGGATTTCACTCCTGAGGAGGAAGAGATTTTTGTCAGGCAGTTGGAGAAGATGGCGCAGGCCTCCTGCCGGATTCTTAAGGAACGGTGAGAAGACGGCAAAAGAGAATGAAGGAAGGAGAGGATTATTATGACGATGGAAGCAGTACAGGAAAAAGACAAAAATCCGCTGGGCTATAAGCCCATTGGGAGTTTGCTGGTATCATTTTCGGTGCCTGCCATTATTTCCTGTCTCATCAACTCGATTTACAATATCGTAGACCAGATTTTTATCGGACAGGGCGTGGGATATCTGGGAAATGCGGCGACGACAGTGGCATTCCCGGTCATGACCATCCTTTTGGCGTTCGGGACGCTTATAGGCGCGGGCAGCAGTGCTTATGCGGCAATCCGCCTGGGAGAAAAGAGGGACGAGGAGGCGGAGCGGACGCTGAACAACGCATTTTTATTTACTATAATCGTGGGAGTCATTCTCATGGCTTTAGGGCTCATCTTCTTAAAGCCGCTGCTTAAGGTGTTTGGGGCGACGGAGAAGATTATGCCCTACGCCATTGACTATACATCTATCATACTGATAGGTACTCCCTTTAACCTCATCGGCATCGTATTGTCCAACCTGGCGAGGACGGACGGGCATCCGCGCCTTTCCATGTATGGAGTGTTGATAGGGGCGTGCCTGAATACCGTGCTGGACCCCATCTATATTTTTGTCTTCCACTGGGGTGTCAAGGGGGCTGCCATTGCGACCATCACCTCTCAGTTGATTTCCGCTGTCATCCTGACGGGGTATTTTGTAAAAGAAATCAAAAAGCCCATTCACATGCGGTTACATAAAAAATATATGAGACTGGAGGCAAAGCGCATCGGCGGTTTTCTGGTGCTGGGGATATCCTCCGGTATCACACA
This sequence comes from uncultured Ruminococcus sp., assembly GCA_900541505.1. Taxonomy (GTDB): domain Bacteria; phylum Bacillota; class Clostridia; order Lachnospirales; family Lachnospiraceae; genus Mediterraneibacter. Next base: position 27,268 of record UQKK01000008.1, on the reverse strand, counting down.
GTCTGTTGCCTGTATCATGCAGGTGGTGATGAACAATTCTCTGGTCTATTACGGAGACCAGAGTCATATCGGCGGGGATGTGGCACTGAGCGCCATGGGAGTTGTCGTGAAGATTGCCATGATTATGGGCGCCTTCGGAGTTGGCGTCGGCATCGGGGCGCAGCCTATCCTGGGATATAACCGGGGCGCAGGAAATTACAGGAGAATCAAAAAGACTTATATGACAGCCGTACTTTTTGCCACGCTGTTAATCTTTGTCTGCTGGATTTTCTGCCAGACAATGCCGGAGACGATTATCGGCATCTTCGGCAATGAAAATGCAGGGTTTACCGAGTTTGCCGTGAAATGTCTGCGCATTTATCTGTTCAGTATCTTCTGCGCGGGATTTCAGATTGTATCTACAAACTATTTCCAGGCGACAGGACAGCCTTTGAAAGCGTCGATTTTGTCCAGTCTGCGGCAGCTTTTACTCTTGATACCGCTGATTTTGATTCTTCCGCTCTTTATGGGGCTGGACGGGATTTTATATTCCGCCCCGATTGCGGATGTGGCATCGGCGGTCATCGTGGCATTTTTTATAGTGCCGGAGATGAAGAAATTGAACAGGAATCTGGTGGAGACGGCTTAAATCAGCCATCTCCAGTTGAAAAAGAGAAACTGGGAAAGAATCGAAAAACCTGTGTACAGGGCAGCTTCAAAGCGGTCGAGACTGACCGCGCGGGAGGCTGCCCCTTTTGATGAGCGAGGGAATTTCTTTCTCCATTTCTGAAGAAAAACAGAAAACAGCTTCCAGAGAAAGAACCCCAGGGCTCCGCCCAGCGTGTTCATGAGCAGGTTCGTGATATCGCTCTGCCTGCGGTTGAACAACTGACAGACCTCAATGGCAAGGGAATAGACACAAGAGAGAAGAACCACATTTGTCAAATTCCGGTATTTCTTCCAGATAAGGGGAAGAAGGAAGCCCAAGGGCATGAACATAAATGCGTTTAAAAAGCAGGTCATAAATCCGCTTCCCGCAAATGGCACCAGATTGATTTCCTCCGGGCGTATCACACTGCCGAATTTCCCGATATCCCAGATGGTCCCGATTCCCGTGACTTCCAGCACGAGATAGAGGTAGAAGAGAAAAATATAGACCCAGACAATGTGAAGGGCGAGATAGGGCGGACGTCGCTTTTTGAAACAGCAGAAGAAAATCTGCAGAAGTATTGCAGGAATAAAGATACATGATAACGGATACAGAACAAATAACATGGAAAGTCCTCCTTTTTTTCTCATTTCATGATGCGGCGTATCGCGCCCGGCGGAATCGTCATATACCGGCGCTCCCGGGGAAGACAGCGAGGCTGTCTGTCCGGGAACACCGCTGCTATCATTAAAGATAAAGAAAAAAAGTTGGGATTCCGAAAAGAAATTCTTAAGATTTTTATAACATAGGAAAGTCTTTCGGAAAGGTTGGCGTGTCTTTACAGGAGATGTTCAAAGGTATCATAAAACTCCGGATAGGACACATCCACGCATTTGCTGTCAAGGATTTTCGTGTTCCCGTCCGCGATGAGCGCGGCGATGCTGAATGCCATGGCAATGCGGTGGTCCAAAAGGGTGTGGATGACCGCGCCTTTTAACGGGCGACCGCCGCGGATGACCATGCCGTCATCGGTGGGAGTGACATCACATCCCATGGCGGCGAGGTTGTCTGTGACAGTCTCAATACGGTCCGTCTCCTTGACCTTTAATTCCGCCGCGTCACGGATGATGGTGGTGCCCTCCGCCGCTGCCGCCATGACCGCGATGACAGGAATCTCATCGATGAGGGCGGGGATGATATCTCCTTCCACTGTAGTACCATGGAGGTGACTGGTGCGCACCAGGATATCCGCTATGGGCTCTCCGCCCTGGGTGCGCTCATTTAAGAGGGTGATGTCTCCGCCCATGTCCTCGCAGACCTTCAAAAGTCCGGCTCTGGTGGGATTGATGCCCACGTTCTGGATGAGGATTTCCGAATCCGGCACCAGAAGCCCGGCTGCGATGAAGTACGCCGCGGAGGAGATATCTCCCGGTACGGTGATGTGCTGTCCGTAGAGCTCTTTGCAGGGACGGATGGCAGCAGTGGCGCGGGAACTGTCCAGTGCATGGGTGGAGGTTATATCAGCGCCGAACTCTTTTAACATCAGCTCCGTGTGATTCCTGGAAAGGCTGGGTTCTGTCACGGAAGTCTCTCCATCGGCGTACAGACCAGCCAGCAGGATACAGGATTTCACCTGCGCGGAGGCAACCGGGGACTCGTAGTGGATTCCGTGGAGGTTCCCCGGTGTGATATACAGGGGCGCGCAGTTGTTCCTTAAGATGCTGGAAATATTTGCCCCCATCTGTGTGAGCGGTTCCATGATGCGCTTCATGGGGCGGGAGTTTAGAGACTCATCCCCGGAGAGCTTGGAGTCAAAGGACTGCCCGGCGAGAATCCCCGAGAGAAGCCGGGTGGTAGTGCCGCTGTTCCCCACATCCAGGATGTCGTGAGGGGCGCAAAGCCCGTGAAGTCCCTTCCCGTGTATGGTGACTGCTCCGTTCTTTTCTTCGATGTCGATGCCGAGCTTGCGAAAACATTGTATTGTGGCGAGGCAGTCTGCCCCGGTGAGAAAATGTTCCACCTCAGTGGTTCCGCTGGCGATGGAGCCAAACATAATACAGCGGTGGGAGATGGATTTGTCTCCCGGCACGGTGATGGTGCCTTTCAATCCGCTGATGCTGCATAATTCTGTCATAATATTCTATAATCCTTTCTTTCCTTTTTCAGGCTGCTGTATTTTGCGGACCTTACACTTCGTAAACGACATATCGGTATTTCTGTAAAAGAGAAAATGCCCTGCCGGAAGAGTCCTCGTCATAAAATTCGATGCGCAGCACGCCCTCCTCAAATTCCCGGTTGTGTATGATGCCGATGTTCTTGATGCTGATGTTGTTGCTGGCAAGGATGGTGGCGATGGTGGCAATCCCGCCCGCCTCATCGATGATGTCGCAGTACAGCGCGAACTGTTTCTTGATGGGTCCGGCGGAGGAGTTGGGCATGGAATTGCGGTAGTCGCGGGAGGACTCGAACATACTGTATAAAGATTCCTCCGCGCCTTCTTCCACCCAGCGCTTTGCCTGAGAAAGAGCCTCGATGTACTGTCCCAGGATGTCCGCGATATTGTCCCGGTTTTTCAGACACACTTGCTGCCACATGACAGGCGAGGAGGAGGCAATCCTTGTGATATCCTTAAATCCTCCCGCAGCCAGCATTTTCATGAGCTCATCTTTATCGTCCGTGTCTTTCACAAAATTTACCAGGCAGGAGGCGATGATGTGGGGCAGATGGCTGATGGTTCCGGTGATATGGTCGTGCTCCTCATAGCCAAGCAGGATGGGGAGCGCTCTCAGCGATTCGATAAAATCCCGGTAAGTCTTTACTTTCTCCTTCGACACCCTGGCGGAAGGTGTCAGAATATAATAGGCATTTTCTATGAGGTGCGCCTTTGCGTTGACAAAACCGCTCTTCTCCGAACCTGCCATGGGGTGTCCGCCGATGAAAGAAGCTTCCAGTCCAAGCGCCACCACCTCGCGGTGGATGGACGTCTTGACGCTGCCCACGTCCGTGAGGATACAGCTATCGTCCACATACTGCTTCACCTGTGAGAGATAAGCGGTGTTGTAGGCGATGGGAGCGCACAGGAAAATGTAGCTGCAGTGCCGAAAATTGTCATCGATGGAAGAACAGGAGATGTGGATAGTCCCCTCCTGTACCGCCAGGGCAAGGGTCTCCTTATTTTTGTCAAATGCGATAATCTCACAGTCGGGGTAGTACTGGCGCACCGCCTTTGCGATGGAGCCGCCAATCAGTCCCAGACCGATAAATCCAATCTTTTCTGGTGCCATAGTCAAAATCCTTTCCGGGTAAATTCAAGACTCGCCCGCGAGTCTTGGCGCGGGATTCGGGTCAGCTCTGCTGACATCATTCTTTTTACGAATCCCTGCGCATCCTCGCGGAGCGTATATCAGAGGGAGATTGACACCCGCCACTGATACGGATTTATTACTCACCGCCTATAGAGACGGGAGTCATCTCCCTCTGATATAAGAAAAAGGACAGAAGCATATAGCCATACTCCTATCCTTTGTATCCTGTAACTCCAAATGATTCGTACAACAATATCCTCATTACACCTGCTTATTTTGTTTTGAAACTATGCACGTACCCCAAGGGGAAATCTTGTGCACGGCACAAAAACAACACTGTCAGCAAGCGGCAGAGTCCGAAAATTATCCATGATGACAAAACTGTTTTCTCTTTTATCCATCATTGAAACCCCAATCATTTGTACTTTTTCCTTGTTCACTTATGTCTTTATTGTACTCACAACGGGATTTTTGTCAACTCTTTTTTCTGCTGCGGGATATACTTCGCACGCCTTTTCCTGCGTATTCTCTATAATATTTATACCTGGATGCGGTCCGCCACTTCATTTCCTATGGCAAGCCTTACATCCTCTGTGCCAATGATGAGACTGTCCTTACACTTCTGGATGACCCGGATGGTACTGCCCGCCTCGATGTGGTGACTGTGCATAAATTCCAGCACTTCCGGAACCCCGAACATCCATTTTACCGTGTAACTCTCTCCTGCTTTTGCTTTCGACAATGCCAGCATAGGTATCCCTCCTTTTCTCTATTTTAGGAGTCCCCTGCCGGGTTAGTCAATCGCAATTTGTGTTACTCTAAGCCAACAGCTCTTTTAGGAGCATGAAAGCCTCGTTTGAGGAATTCTCATATAAAACGCAGTCTCTCAAGCCACATTTTCCTTTTCCATCACAAAATTGGTGAGTTCGATTCCTCGGCGCTCCACCTGCTGCTCCTTCACCACATGATACCCTCGTTTTTCAAAAAATCCTCTCGCCGTGATGGAGGCGTGAGTGGTAAAACGAAAAGCTTTACATTCCTTTTCCAGACAGTCACAGATTTGGGAGGCGATATGCTGCCCCTGGAAATCCCGATGGACATACAGCCTGTCCAAATATCCGTCCGCTGCCATATCTCCGAATCCCACCAGCATACCACCTTTCTCTGCCACAACCGTGTGATGGGAAAGAAACGACTCATGCCACACCCTAATATCCACATTGCCGTCCGCCCAGGCTTCCACCTGCTTCTGGGTGTAATCTTTTATGTTCACTGTATGTACCGTATCATAAAACAACTGCGCCATCGCCGGGCAGTCCGTCTCACGGTACTGCCGGAATAAGATGTCATGCTTATCTGCCCGGAAAGCAGAGTTGCAATCTGCATCAAAAAAATATTCCTCAGTCAAGCACTTCTCCTCCTCGTTTTCTATCAATAAATTATAGAACATTTATATCATATTATCTACTTCTATGCATTATTATTTTAAGTGCGCATATACTTAAAATAGAGCTAAATTGCGGGATTGACTTTTTGCGTCAGTTTTGCTATATTTAGTTCAGTGATCGTACTGGAGAAACTTGTGAAGCCTCCAGTCCGGAAGGCTCCTGCGGGGGCCTTTCGTTATTTATGGCAAAAGAGGTGGAAAAATGGCAAAATCGTTTCAAACATATGATGATTTACTGATATTCTTGCAAAATGAAAAAAATTTGGTTATCGAAGATACGGACTATGCCAAGCATATCCTGGCTAAAACAAGCTATTTTTCCCTTATTACCGGATATAAAAATACCTTTAAAAATCCAACCACAGGAAAATATATGGATGGAACTACTTTTGAGGATATTTACCATTTATATAAATTCGACAATGAATTACGCAGCATTTTTCTAAAATATATGCTGATTGCGGAAAGAAGTGTGAAATCTTCTCTTGCCTATCATTTTTCAGCTACCTATGGCGAAAATCAAACGGAATATCTGTCTTTATCACACTATATGCCGACAGCTTCTATGCAGCATGGAATCCAGAAACTCCTTCGTATTTTTCATTACCAGCTTTCTCATAAAAATGAACATGACTATATCAACCACTATAAAGCAAAACACCATAATGTTCCCCTGTGGATTATGGTTCAGGTTCTGACCATCGGGCAGCTTTCGCATATGTTCGATTACCTAAAGGCAGCCGTTCCGATTAAAGTCTGCAACGATTTTCAGCAAATCGGCAGGAAAGATATGCACTCTTTTCTTTCAATTATGACAAAGCATCGTAACGTATGCGCCCATGGAGAACGCTTTTTCAACTATGTAACAAAAGACAGTATCACGGACACGCTGATACATAGAAAACTTCGTATCCCTCAAAAGGATGGTCGCTACCAAATGGGGAAGAATGATATTTTTTCGGAAGTTATCATTCTGAAATATCTCTTGGACGGAGAGGATTTCCGGAATTTTTATTATGAATTAAAGCACTGTTTAAAATATCATGCTCCTAGGGAAAGCATTTTAGCCTTGATGGGATTTTCTGAAAACTGGACATCCATCATAAGATTAAAATGCTGATTGATATATATATAGAATTGAAAAAGAGAAAGATGCCGCCGCAATAAGGTCAACATCTTCCATTTATAATATTTATTTGTAGATTAACTCATTTAAAACCGTTTCTTCTGCTCTCTCCTTCTACGCATACACAATATAATCTTCTTTGCGCGGCTTCGCCTGGGGCACCGCGCCGTCCGCCGGATACCCCAGTATGCAGTGTCCGACTCCCACATATTTTTCCGGGTCCAGTCCCCATTTTTCAAGGAGCGCTTTTCCTTCCTCGGAAGCAAACACCTCTTTTGCCCGGTGAATCCAGCAGGAACCTAACCCCACCGCGTACGCCGCATTTAACAGATTTCCCATGACAAGACTTCCGTCCTCCACATAAGTTGGACGCTCTTTGTCCGCCAGAACCACCAGCACAGTGGGAGCCCCATAGAAGGGGTCGCTGTTCGTGCCGCCTGGGAAAAAGCTGGCATTTAATCTTGACAAGAGTGCAACGGTCTCTTTATCCTGCACCGCCACAATCTTCGGCGACTGCATCCCCATCCCTGTGGGAGCGAAAGTCCCCGCCTCCAAAATCTTTTCCAATTCCTCCTTCTGAATCTGCTCCGGCTTATACGCCCTTATGCTTCTTCTGTTCTTTAAATCCTGAAGTGTTGTTTCCATGATACCATCCTCCTCTTTACAGATGAATTATTTATTTCTATGGTAAGCTTTATGCCGTCATAATCCAAAATTTTGCTCCCAGATTTTTATATCTGAGGATTTATCTCTGAATCTTTATATTCTTCCTTTTCAAGCAGTTATCCCCTCGCCGCCTGGTAAATCCGGTAAATGTCATCCCTCTTAAGCTTCTTCACGCATCCGATGGTGCGTGCTCCGTGGAAACAGCATTTATCTGCCAGCTCTCCCATCTGTTCCTCTGTGGGCTGTACGCCCAACTCCCGCAGGGATGTAGGCATATCAATGGAGCGGTAAAAATCTTCCATGGCTTCGATTCCTTTCTGTGCCGTGAGTTTTACATCCGGCTCCTCCTTCACTCCCATGACACGGACCGCAAACTGCGCGAACCGCTCCGGGCGCATATCCATCACATAGCGCGCCCAGCTTCCCCAGACTGCCGCCAGCCCCGCGCCGTGCGCCACGTCAAACATGCCGCCCAACTCATGCTCCAACTGGTGGCTCGCCCAGTCGCCGCCGTCAGTACCGCAGCCCATCAGACCATTGTGGGACAGGCTTCCCGCCCACATCACTTCCGCCCTTGCCTCATAGTCATCCGGCTTATCTTTGAGGATTCTCGCATTCTTCATAACTGTCCTCAAGAGATGTTCGCAGAACCCGTCGGTCAGCTCCATATTATCTGAAAGGTTAAAGTAGCGCTCCATGGTGTGCATCATGATATCTACACAACCGCTGGCTGTCTGGTAGGCGCTCAGTGTCATGGTAAGCTCCGGGTTCATCACCGCGAATTTCGCGCGGGAGCTCTCATGGTTGCAGCCCCGCTTCTTCCAGCCTTCCTCATTGGTGATGACTGAGGAATTGCTCATCTCAGAGCCCGCCGCGGCGATGGTCAGCACCACGCCGATTGGCAGACAACCCTTGGGAACACGGATTTTCTCGAAAAAGTCCCACACATCCCCGTCATTTGTCACGCCGTAACCGATGGCTTTGGCGGAGTCGATGACACTGCCGCCGCCCACAGCCAGGATAAAGTCCACCCCTTCCCTCCTGCACAGCTCAATCCCCTCATAGACAAGGGACAGTCTGGGATTTGGCACCACACCGCCCAGGGAAATATAAGAAATGCCCGCCTCGTCCAGGGAGGCAAAGATTTTATCCAAAAGCCCTGACCTTTTTACGCTGCCGCTCCCGTAATGCACCAGGACCTTCTTGCAGCCCTGCTCCTTTACAAGTTCTCCTGTCTGTTTCTCCGCACCTTTGCCGAATACGACCTTAGTGGGCGCATAGTATATGAAATTTTCCATCTTTTTCTCCTCCTGCTTTTTACATCTTTTGTTTTACGAATGGCACATAAGCGTAAAGCTGTCTCCCGCTGCACCGTCAAATACACGCAAGCCTCTCCTGTCACTTGCGGATAACCTCTATCTGGCATACCTCCATGGCTTCCAGCGCCCGCTCGTGGCTCTCTTTCGTCACCCCTGCGCACAAATCCGCCTCCACTCGTACTTCTGTCTCCGGGAGATACGCCTTTATCAAAAGGGCATTGGAGATGACACAGATATCTGTACACACCCCGGTGAGCGTGATACTCTCAATCGTCTCACCCTCTTTTTCCAGGCGCAGCAGATATTCTCCCAAGTCCCGGCTTCCAAAGGTAGGCTTGTCAAAGATTGTCTTATCCTTATATCCCTTCCATTTCTGCGCAAGCGCCGCCTCAATCTCCGGGTACAATTCCCACCCGGACGTCCCCTTTACACAGTGTACGACCGGAAGTTTCTTTCCTTCCATCGTATTCAGATACTCTTCCCCGTGAGTGTCCCGGGTGGCAAGCACCAGCCCGTCAAAACCTTCGATACGTTCTTTAAGAGCCGGAACAATGGCGCAGGCTTCCTTCGTCCCCAGCGCTCCGTCCACAAAATCCTTCTGCATATCCACAACAATCAAAATCTTCACAGCAAAACCTCCTCATCCAAATCATATTGTAATCTTCATCGTTCCGCTTTTTTCAAATCATAGTAAAAAATATACTGCTGCAGCACCCCGGAAAATCCCGCATATTTATCAAAGGGAAAGCCCTGTGGGTATTCTCTTTCCAGAACCTTCCGGATATGGGTATCCACCGGAAAGGCATCCATCTTGTGCAGGGCGAACAGGCAGATACAGTCCGCCACTTTTTTGCCGATTCCCGGAAGCTTTAACAGCTCCTCCTTCGCCTCCTCGTAGGAAAGAGACGCCAGATTTTCCAGGGAAACCTGTTTTTCCTCCACCATCTGTGCCGTCCCGCAGATATATTTGCTGCGGTAGCCGAATTTCAGCGCCCGCAGTTCTTCCTCCGATACATGAGCCAGTGCAGCCGCATCGGGGAAAGTGTAGTAGGTCTTTCCGTCTGCGCTCACACATTCCTTGCCGTAGTGCTCGCACAAGGTGCGTATCAGCCCTTTGATTCGCGGGATATTGTTCTGCTGGGAAATAATGAAGGAAACCACCATCTCCCACACATCCTGCTTAAGGATACGGATGCCGCTGCCAAATCCCGCCGCCTCACACAGATACGTATCTTCCCTGTCAATCGCTTCAATGTAGTCTTCGTAGGGCGTGTCCAAATCAAAATACTGCTTCCAGAATGTCTCGTATTCCTCTGTACCACACAGCAGGCGTGTCTTCTCCTGCCCCGCCTCTATCCTCAGATAGCGGTCGCCCGCCGTCACTTCATATGTATGTTCTCCTGTCTCATCCAATCGGAAACACTGACCGGATTCACAAATCTGCCCGATTTGGAAACAGGTGTTGTCTATCTCTACCATCTTATTTCTCCGTCTGGTTTTCCCCTCTCTAGGGACATCGCACGAAAAGAATCTTATTTTAAAATATGCGTGCCGCTGCAGCGAGAGGGTTCTCTGATAGTATAACACAAACCAAAAGAGTTGTGATATACTAAAACAAATTGTCCCTTGCCGCCGACGAAACTTCGGTGGTTTTGAGATTGGCACGCGGCAGCCCGCAGACATTTCCTATTGACGCTCGGCGGCGCATATTGTTTAAAGAAATAAAGGAGACAGACCATGGCAAAAATCTTGATTATCGAAGATGACACGGACATCAATCATATGATATCTGAATTTTTAAAGGAGAACGGTTTTGAGACAGTATCTGCATTCTCCGGCACGGAGGCGCGGCTCATTCTGAGTATGGACACTGCCTTTGACCTCATCCTTATGGACCTCATGCTCCCCGGCATCTCCGGGGAGGAACTGCTCCCGGAAATCCGTTTAAAAAGCCGGGTTCCCGTCATCGTGCTCTCCGCCCGCAGCGCCTTGAATGATAAGGTGGATTTGCTTTTAAACGGAGCGGACGACTATCTGACAAAGCCTTTTGAGCTGGAGGAATTACTGGCGCGCATACAGGTGCAGCTGCGCCGTCTTAAAGGCATTTCCCCCGGCAATTCCCTGACTTACAAGCGCTGGAAAATCGACATGGATTCCAGAAGCCTCCTCATCGACGGTGTCCCGGTGGAACTGACGGCACATGAATTTGACATCATCACCCTGCTCGCCCGCCGCCCGGAAAAGTTCTTTACCAAACAGGAAATCTACGAGATGATTTGGGAGGAGGACTACGCCATTGAGGACAAGACCATCCATGTCCACATCAGCAACATCCGCGCGAAATTAAAGGAGAGCGGTACTTCCGACTATATTCAAACAGTGTGGGGCATCGGCTTTAAACTTTCTTAAACATTTCTTTGCGATTTCTGGAAGTTTATATTCCATAATGGGTTTATCAAGCAAAGGAGGTCACACAAAATGAATGTAGTTGAGTTATCTGCCATCTCCAAGGTGTACGGCAAAAAGCGAGCCGTCGACCATCTGGATATGACTGTGAAAAAGGGCGATATCTACGGATTTATCGGCAGAAACGGCGCCGGAAAATCCACCACATTGAAAATGATATGCGGACTTGCCGCACCCACGGAAGGCGCCATCCGCTTATTTGAAAAGGAGGGAACAAGCGACACTCTCCGCAGACGGACAGGCATGCTCATCGAGAATGCCGGGCTCTACCCCTCCTGTTCCGCCTGGGAAAATATGATGCTCAAAGCACGGTGTCTGGGACTCGTAGACGCAAAGCAAAAAGTAAACGAACTCCTCGACTTCACCGGACTTTCCGGCACGGGCAGGAAAAAGACCAGGCACTTCTCCATGGGAATGAAACAGAGACTTGGCATTGCCATGGCGCTCCTTGGCAGCCCTGACCTTTTGATTCTGGATGAACCCATCAACGGACTGGACCCGGAAGGGATACAGGAGATACGGCAAATGCTCTTAAGCCTGAACCGGGAGAGGGGCATCACCATCATCATCAGTTCCCATATTCTCGGAGAACTGAGCAAAATTGCCACCCGCTACGGCATCATCAAGGACGGGCAGATGATTCAGGAACTCGCGGCAGAGGAATTAAAGCAGAACTGCCGCGATTATCTCCTCATCCGTGTGGACGATGCAAAAACAGCCGCCGTCCTGTTGGAGGAAGAGCTGCATCTTACCGATTACGAAGTGCACCCGCGCGGAGAACTGCACATCTATGCTCCCTGTGAGCCGCAGATGGTAAGCCGTCTTATTTCCGCCAGGGGAATCGCCGTACACGAGTTGTACCGGCATCAGCAGGATTTGGAATCTTACTTTTTAAATTTGATGGGAGGGGAAGAACATGTTTGATATGATACGTATGGATTTCAGGAGAATCAGCCGGAGCAAAGGAATCTATATTGCTTTCTTCGTCCTGGCTGTCATGGTCGTTTTCTGCCTTTTCCTTGTAAAGACGACCCTTGACCCGCAGATTCAAAGTATGCTCACAGACAGTGGATTTCAGGTGCAGCTCAATGAAACAGGACTGCCGGAGGTGCTGCGCGCTCCTTACACAGAACTGTTATCCTCCACTGTTTTCAGAGGCGGCGTCTTTTTCATCGTCCTCTCCATCCTAGCATCTCTATTCATATGCACGGATTTTGACAGTGGATTTGCCAAGAATATCTTTTCCCTGCGCGCCTCTCGCTTCAGCTATCTTATTAGCAAATGGCTGTGCTTCCAGATGGTGGCACTCATCTATATCCTTTTGCTCATCGGCGCCTTTATCCTTGCCTGCAGGGCATTTCATCTTCCTTTTACGCCGTCTGAAGCGGACGATTACCTGAAATTCGTCCTCATCTTCTGGCTGGCGACAGGAGGATACACGGCAATGCTTACAGCATTCAGCCTCTTTTTCCGCAGTAAAGCCGCCGCCATTGCTGCCGCGCTGCTGCTCGCAAGCGGGACAGTACTGCAGGCTCTGCAAAGTATCGCAGGAGTCCTGAAACTGGATTTCATCCGCTTTGAGTACACCATATACGGCTCCGTGGAAAACATCACCTTCCCTGCCGTGCAGGATACCTTTATGCGGTGCATCACAGTGAGCATCGCCTGGACAGTTGTCTGGCTGATTATATCTGCCCTTGTCCTGCAAAAAAGAGATATCTGAAAATTTTTAGGAGGTTCCTATGACACGTTCACTGCTGACCATCACACTGCTCCTTGCTCTCTTATGCGCTGTGCTTCTGCTTACTTTGGTGCGCATCCATCTGCAGCTAAAGAGGTGGGCGCAGGATTTAGAAGAGACCGAGCCCGGAAGCAACCTGCGCCTCACCACAAGTCTGCGCACACCGGGATTTCTGCGGGTTATCCGCGCCTTTAACAGACGTCTGTCCAGAGAACAGGAGACCGCCATCTCACAGCAGAAAGCAGCGGATGAACTCAAATACACCATCTCCTGTATCTCCCACGATATCCGCACCCCTCTGACCGGGGCGTGCGGGTATCTGGAACTTTTAAAGTCCTCCGGGGACTCCCAGAAATCCGCGCAGTATCTTGACATCATCCGCCGGAGGCTCAAGGATTTAGAAGGACTTCTGGATGAACTGTTTCTCTATACGAAGCTGACCCAGGAAGAATATGAACTGAATCTGTCGCAGATGCACCCTTATCCCGTGCTCTGCGACCTTCTCGCATCCTTTTATAACTCCATCCAGTCCGCCGGACTCTCCCTGTCCCTGTCTTTCCCTAATGAGACACTCTCTATCCTCGCCAACGAGGAGGCGCTTTACCGGGTATTTTCCAATCTTTTAAAAAATGCGGTCAACTATGGGGAGGGTACCCTGTCCATCGTGCAGGAAGACGCATCCATTACCTTTTCCAATGATTTGCCAGAAGGAGAATCTCCTGATGTGAACAGCCTGTTTGACCGTTTCTACAAGGCAGATAAATCCCGGCATGCCAAAGGCTCCGGACTGGGGTTATCCATCGTCCGAAGCCTGACAGAAAAGATGGGCGGGCAGGTTTTCGCCTCCATAAGGGAGGGCGCTCTGCACATCACAGTTTCTTTTTCTCAAATACAAGCACCGCCCCGGTGAGACAGAGGACTGCTGCGAGGATTGTGATGACCACAAGTCTTGCCATCCCCTCCGTCTGTCCGTTCAAAATGGCAGTGCTGTCTGACAGTAATGTCACAGGGAGGAACCTGCCCGCCTTCGGGATGATACTCCCTATCATCTGCGCCACCACGATTGCCCCGGTAAAAAGCAGGCAGCCGTAGGAACTGCGAAACAGCGCCCCGCCCAACATGACCACCGCCAAAAGCAGAGCAATAAAGCACCACATCCCCGCAAGCGCGCTCCAAAGCCCTGATACCCTCCAATCTTCTCCCCAGAAAAACCAGGCATATCCCGCGCAAACACCGACACAGACCAGATAGACAAGAGTGATAAAACAGACAGCGCAGGTAAATTTCGCCAGTATCACAGATTTTCTGGACATTCCTTTCGTCAGAACCATGATAAGTGCTCCCCTTGCATATTCCCCGGACATCAGCGTGCTGTAGACAATGACCGCCGCAAACAGCCCAATCTGGGAGAAGTTTTTCATAAACTGCATCCAGGCATCCATGGCAGACGGCTCTGCCAGTTGTATCACCACCCCGGAAGGCAGGAAGGCGCTGATGATATCCGGCATATATTTCGCACCGATAGGGCTTAAAAACGCCAGCAGCAAAAAGACGGTGCCCAGGACCAGAAAACGGTATGTCCTGACTGACTCCATGTATTCTTTCTTTATAAATGCAAAATATGCTCTCATTGAATCGCCTCCATAAAAACCTTCTCCAAAGTAGGATGCACGACCTCCGAAACGCCGCAGGTCCCATAAGTCTCTTTGATTTCTTCCAGATTTCCCTCCAGCACGATTTTTCCGTCATTTAAAATGGCAATCCGGTCACATATCCGTTCCACATCTGAGAGTACATGAGTGGAAAAGAGAACTGTCGTCTTTTCCCTTGCCTGAGAGAGAATGTCGAGGATTTCCTTTCTTCCCACCGGGTCCAGGGCGGAGGTCGGCTCATCGCATACAAGGAGCCTGGGCTCATGGAGCATCGCCTGGGCGATGCCCAGCCTCTGTTTCATTCCCCGCGAATAGCCGCCTATTTTCTTCTTTACCCCCAAAAGCTCCACCATGTGAAGGACTTCTTCTATCCTACTCTTTGCATGCGCTCTCTCCATCCCACTGACCTGCCCGCAGAAAGTCAAGTACTCTGCCGCATTCATATACCCGTAAAATTCCGGCACATCCGGCAGATATCCGATGTAGCGGTTGGTCTGCGCACACCCAAATTCTACTTTTTCTCCCAGCACACGGACCTCGCCTTCATCAGCCTTCAACAGTCCCAGTATGAGCTTCATCGTTGTGGTCTTGCCCGCACCGTTTTTTCCCAGAAATCCGTATACACAGTGCTCCGGCACACACATGGACACCCCATCTAATACCCGGTGGGAGCCGAAGCATTTCTTAAGTCCTTCTATCTGAAGTATCTTCATTCATCCTCGCCCCTTCCGAATGTAAAATAAACGATTGGCCCGATAATCTGGATGAACAAAACCGCCACAACCCAGACTGCCATATTTCCGAAACGGTATCTGGGATGTCTGATAACATGCACCAGTGCAGTGATAGCAAGCACCCACTCCAAAATCAGGATTGGCAGCAATATCGGCAGATACTCTATCAGCTTTTCCAAAGTTCACACTTCCTTTCCTTACTTGTCTGATTTTCGCAGACCATTTTGCAGTTTTTCCTTCATTTTCTTAAACTTTGTTTCCCCGCTGATGTACGCAAACATGGGATTTTCCAGTTCATGGAGGATGGAGTCCTTCACTGCCTCCATCTCTCTGGGCGCCATCTCGCCCAATGTCAGATTCTCTATCCACCCGCCAATGGCGTTGAAATACGTATCTTCCTTAAGTTTCAGAGGATAACTCTGGTTCAATACGCAGGTGACATATTTCTCCACCATCTCCAACGCTTCTTCTTTTCTTCCCGCTTTGCAGTACCAGGACGCCGCTGTCAGATAAAATTTCACCGCCTCGTTAAACTGCAGCTTATCGATGGAGAAAAGTTTAATCAGTCCTTCACCTCGCCGAATCATCTCCTGCGCCCTTGCCGGGTCTTCCTCCACTCCTAAGAGCCTTGTGGTACCGCTCATGAGCATCTGAAGATGCTGATACAAGCCTACTTGAAGGATTTCCTGCATTTTCCCAATATTCCCCTTCATCACCCACGCCTCCGCCACCAGCACATACTCCTGATTGAACGGATGGATTTCCTCGTCTGTCATGGCAAACACTTCATCGGGACAGCCCTGCCAGAGATAGCAGGTGCATTTCATCTCCCGCGCCGACTGTACCAGATACACATCCTTTGCCTCCATCTCCACCCTGTCGGCCAGCTCGATAACATCCGCCAGCACTGCCTGGGGATTTTCCGAAGCAGATGCATAATTCAACAAAAGCGCCGCCATCTCAAACACAAAGGGGAAGCAGGAATAATATTGCTTCACATAGTCCTTTACCTCCTTCTCCACAGCGGAAAAAGGCTCTTTTAAAAACCGCGCTGAAAATTCCTTATACAGCCTGCGTATCTCCTGCTTTGTAAGCTGCGGCTCATATCCCAGCAATTCATCCACACTGATGTGAAACAATGTCGCAAGCTGCGGAAGAAAGGTAATGTCGGGAAAACTCACATTTCTCTCCCATTTATTGACTGCCGGAGCAGAGACGCCCAGGTATACTGCCAATTCCTCCTGCGTCATTCCCCGCTCCTTGCGTTTTTGTCTGATAATTTCGTGTAATTTCATGGTCTCCTCCTTTCTGATTCCAGAATACCAAAAACAAAGGTTGTTTTCTATTGAGCGGTTGTATATTTATTTCGATTTTTTTAACTAGTGGTTATATTATCCCTGCCTGCATTTTTGATTATCCTCTCTTTCATCAATGCATAAAATTGAATCATTTTCGTATTTTTATGCATTTATATGTATATTTTATGCATGTTTTAGTTACTGTTCACTCGCAAGCTTGACACTAGCTGTCAAGCTATGCGCCAGTATGATGAATTGCAAGATTTCAGCCCCATGCATCGAAGTTGCATTTTAAATGGGCTGAAATCGTTACTGTTCGCAGGTACCTGTGAACAGTAACATATTCCAAAATATTTCACATTTACTATTGCATAATTATTAAATGTGGTGTATAGTATGTGTTAGCTTATCGAGGCGAGACATGCACACCGTCAGACGGTGACTGCATCTATCCAATAAAATGATTCAGGAGGAAGATAAAATGAGTAAAGAGAAAGTTGTTTTAGCGTATTCAGGCGGTCTTGACACGACTGCCATCATCCCGTGGTTAAAGGAGAATTTCGACTACGAAGTCATCTGCTGCTGCATCGACTGCGGACAGGGCGAGGAGCTGGACGGACTGGAGGAACGCGCAAAGTTATCCGGCGCTTCCAAATTATATATTGAGAATATTATTGATGAATTTTGTGATGAATACATCATGCCATGCGTTAAAGCAGGCGCTGTATATGAGAACAAATATCTTCTCGGTACCTCTATGGCACGTCCGGTCATTGCCAAGAGACTGGTGGAAGTTGCCCGCAAGGAAGGCGCTGTTGCCATCTGCCACGGTGCGACAGGAAAAGGAAACGACCAGATTCGTTTCGAGTTGGGAATCAAAGCACTGGCACCGGACATCAAGATTATCGCTCCATGGCGTATGACTGACATCTGGACCATGCAGTCCCGTGAAGAAGAGATTGAGTACTGCAAGCAGCACGGCATCGACCTTCCTTTTGATGCGAAACACAGCTACAGCCGCGACCGCAACTTATGGCACATCAGCCATGAAGGTCTGGAGCTGGAAGACCCGGCAAACAAGCCGAACTACGATGACCTGCTCGTTCTCGGTGTGACCCCGGAAAAAGCTCCGGAGGAAGGCGAATATGTCACCATGACATTTGAAGCCGGCGTTCCGAAAACGATAAACGGCAAGGCGATGAAGGTTTCCGATATTATTACAGAGTTAAACGCTCTGGGCGGCAAACACGGTATCGGTATCGTTGACATCGTGGAGAACCGTGTCGTAGGTATGAAATCCCGCGGCGTCTACGAGACACCGGGCGGAACCATCCTCATGGCAGCACATGAGCAGCTGGAAGAGCTGGTATTAGACCGCGCTACATATGAGGTAAAGAAAGACCTCGGCAATAAATTCGCGCAGATTGTATATGAAGGAAAGTGGTTCACACCTCTGCGCGAGGCAATCCAGGCATTTGTCGATGTGACACAGCAGTATGTGACCGGCGAAGTGAAATTCAAACTGTACAAGGGCAATATCATCAAAGCCGGAGAGACATCACCCTACTCTCTGTACAGCGAATCCCTGGCAAGCTTCACCACAGGAGAACTCTACGACCACCACGATGCGGAAGGCTTCATCAACCTGTTCGGACTGCCGCTTAAGGTCCGCGCCATGAAGATGCAGGAGATTGAAAATCAGAAGGCATAAAACCAAACGTATGAGCCGGGACTGTGCAAGTCCCGGCTCGCTTTATTCTGCGGCAATGTAACACTGCATTGCCACAACAATCTTAGTAGTCCAGATTTTTTTCTACAAGTGTATCGTAATATTCCTGAGTTGCTTCCGCGTTTTCACCCATATCGAAGCATACAAACGGTATGCTGATTTCAGACTCATACTCTTCCCCGTCCAAAATCTTCTGCGCCAAATCCATTGTCACTTCACCAAAATACGGCGTACACTGCACACATGCATAGAAATTGCCATTGATAATTTCTTCCAGTGCATCTTTCATCCCGTCTTTGGAAATGATTGCTCCAACCAAATCTGTCCTTCCGGCATCCTGCATTGCCTGATATGCACCAAAACTCATCTCATCATTGAAACTGATAATACAGTCCACACTTCCCTCCGGGTATTTGTTCAAATAGTCATCCATGACTGTACGCGCTGTAG
This sequence comes from uncultured Ruminococcus sp., assembly GCA_900541505.1. GTDB lineage: Bacteria > Bacillota > Clostridia > Lachnospirales > Lachnospiraceae > Mediterraneibacter. The sequence continues at coordinate 8,707 of UQKK01000008.1, read as the reverse complement.
CACGCATATAATCTCCGGATTGGTTGTCCAGAATTTCAATATCCGGATATTCTGCCAGCACCTCGTTGATACCAGCCTCCTCATCTGTATTCGGCGAGGAGCCGACTGTACCGGTAATCAGCAGTACTTTCCCTGAGGCAGAACCGTTCTTCTCTGTCAGATAATCCACCGCATACTGCGCTGCAAGTCTTCCTACCTCCACGAAATCCTGCTCAATATTCGCCACATAAGTCCCTGTCCCAATTTCCGCATTCACTGCCCGGTCAATAGTAATCAGCGGCACATCTGCCTCTGCTGCCATGTCCACGCAGGGAGTACAAGCTTCGGATTCCACTGGGTCTACAATCAGAATATCCGGCTTCTGCGCGAGTAAATCCTCTATATCTGAGAGCTGCTTGGACGGGTCTGCCCCTGCGTCTGCCCAGATGTAATTGAATCCATATTCTTTCGCTGTCTCCTCCATATCATTGGTGGAAGTCACACGCCAGGAATTTCCGTTGTCCCCCTGTGAAAACGCAATCGTATATGTGCCATCTGAGGCAGCCTCACCGCCACTGCTGCCAGACTCGCCGGTGGAAGAGCTATCCGCCGTACCGCACGCAGCCAGAGCAAACACCATAGTCGCTGACACCAATACTGCTAAAACTTTCTTTTTCATACGTTACCTCCTTGTTTGCATAAATGGTTTTTTGTGACATTTTATTTCCAGTACATTTTTATGTACTGCAAAATCATGATTTTATATATGCGGGTTCCTAAGCTTTTTCATTCTGATAGATATTGAGCAATACCATGAGTATCAATATGATACCTTTGATTCTTACGTGGAGCGCCGTCGGTACTCCCAGCGTGTTCATAAAATTGCTCAGCATCCCAAGAATCAGAACCCCGATAAACACATGAGACAGCTTTCCTTTTCCCCCTGTCATCAGAGTCCCTGCAATGACCACTGCCGTAATGGAATCGGTATGAAAGCTTCCGGAGACAGACGGGTCTGCCACACAGAGCCTTGCCGTATACATCACACCGACCAGTCCGCACAGAAACCCCGATATCACGTATGTAGAACCCACTACGGCATCCGTATTGATTCCCGACAGTCTCGTCGCTGACACATTTCCTCCTGCGCTGTACAGTTTGATTCCATATGTCATATACCTGAGGATGAATATCATCACTGCGGTGAGCGCTATCCATATGTACACATACAGGGAAACCGAAAAAATACGAATCTGCCCCAGCTTCAGGAAGGAATCTTCGATACTGAAAATCGTATGCCCGTCTACCAGCACATAGCCGACGCCTTCGGCAATCGTCATGGTTCCCAGTGTCGTGATAAAAGAGTTAATCTTCAGTTTTGTAATGAGCACCGCATTTATCAGTCCGAACAGTGTCCCGGCTAAAATGGAGATTATCGCCGAAAGCAGTGGGCCCAAATCCTGATACAGTACATAGATGACGGAACTCATCATCATTACCGTACCTACAGACAAGTCGATTCCTCCCGTCAGTATGACAAGGAATTGTCCGATTGTGATAATCCCCAGCATCGCATTCTGGTTAAACAGGTTGATGATATTTCCTTTCTGCAGGAACAGTCCGTGTGTTGCCGCCTGAAGCGCGATAATAATGATGACCAGGATTACAAACAGCCGGTATTCATTCAGCAGTTTATTCCCAAATGCTCTCTTCATAATCTCACCTCCTGCTTGCGGCTCGCTCTGATATTAAAATACACGGCAACCAGTATGATAAGTCCCTTAATGACCTTCTGCCAGTAGGAGGAGACTGCCATCAGATTCAGGAAATTGGTGATAATTCCATAAATCAACATTCCTGCAAATGTTCCTTTCAATGTACCGGCGCCTCCCAGCAGACTGGTTCCCCCGATAATCGCGCAGGATATGGCATCCATCTCATAGCCGATTGCTTTGTCCGGCGCCCCCACTCCCAGTCGGGATACATAGATGCATCCGGATAAAAATGCGCAGAACGCACTCAGCAGATACGCCACATATCTCGTCTTTTTCACATTGATTCCCGACAGTCTTGCAGACTCCGGGCTTCCTCCTATCGCGTATATATGGCGCCCGATGACCGTATGGTTCAAAAATAAGGTAAGCAGAACCGTAACCGCAATCCATAGATACACACAAATCGGAATTCCCAAAAATGTTGTATATGCCAGGAACTTGATGCCTTCCCAGTCGATGCTTACGGACTTCTGGTCCGACCACCACAGCGCCAGCGTCCTCGCCACCCCCTGCATCCCCAATGTAACGACAAAGGGTGAGATTCCTTTATTTACAAAAAAGGCGTTTGCCAGTCCCACCATGAGTAAGACAAGCAGGGCGAGCAGATAACCGTAAGGGAGGAACAGTGCCGTGACGACCGATGACAGTGCAATCATGGAACTCATGGATAAATCAAATCCGCCTGTAATCAGCACAATAGTCTGTCCCACCGCAAGAATTCCGATAATGGAAGACTGACTCAGCAAGTTGGATATGTTTGCAAAAGAGCGAAAATTCGGCGACAGTATGGACGCTGCAAGAATCATGACAACCAAAATGATATAAATCGTATTTCCGCGAATGATTCTCTCGATTTTTACGCTTTTTTTCATCGTTTCATCCATAGGAAACTTTCGCTCCTTTCTTCAGTGATTTGGGAAGCGCATATTCCAGCAGCTCTTCCTGTGTGACCTGGTTCGATTCAAATACTTTGGACACAGTGCCCTCCGACATGACCATGATGCGGTTACTCATATTCAAAATTTCGCTCATCTCCGAAGATATGAGCATGACCGCCCTGCCCTGCGCTGCAAATTCACGAATGATATCATAAATCTCGCTTTTCGCACCTACATCTACTCCCCGCGTAGGCTCATCGAGAATCAATACCTCAACACCAGAAGCCAACCACTTTGCAAGCACAACCTTCTGCTGATTTCCGCCGCTTAAGTTCTTTGCCGGCTGTTCAGGAGTGCTGCATTTGATGTGCAGGGAGTCGATTCCGTGACGGATTATCTTCTCCATCTCCTTTTTCCTGACAATCCCGAAACGGCTTATCTTACCTAAAACAGTCAGCACCGCGTTCCTGCCCACGCTCTGTATCAGTACGAGGCCATCATTTTTTCTGTCTTCCGGGATATAGCCGATGCCATGTTTGCGGGCATCTCCGGGTGATTTTATATGCACCGTCTTCTCATGCAGCTTCACCGTGCCGGAGTCCAGCACGTCCGCTCCGATGACCGCGCGAGCCAGCTCTGTTCTTCCTGCTCCCACCAGCCCTGCCACTCCGAGGATTTCACCGGACCGGAGGAAAAACGAGATATCTTTCAGCGTATTCCCTCTCGTGATGTGCTCTGCTTTAAGCAGGACAGGTTTCGATGGGTCTCCATGCTGTTCGGCAATATTTTCATCTACCTCATGCCCCACCATCGCCTGTATCAGCGTCTGCCGCGTCATTTCTTCAACCGGTCTCATGGCGATAAATTTTCCATCCCTGAAAATTGTCACATCATCGCCAATCTCAAAGACTTCTTCCAGACGATGGGATATATAGACTATCCCGACTCCTTTTGCCTTTATCTTTCTGACTATCTCGAACAATGTATCCAGCTCTTTTCCTGTGAGTACATCACTGGGTTCATCCAATATCAATACTTTGCTCTGCATGGACAACGCCTTGGCAATCGCGACCATCTGCTTTAACGCCACACTCAGCTCCCCAACATTTTTATGCACATCTATGGTCACACCGACTTCCCGCATGAGAGCTTCCGCTTCCTTATACATCGCTTTTCTGTCCAGAATCCCTTTTCTTTTCTGTTTCTCATTTCCCAGAAAAATGTTTTCCGCGATGGAAAGGCAGTCTATAAGGTCCAATTCCTGATAAATAGGGTCAATTCCCTTTTCCCTTGCCATTTTCGGACTTGTAAATTCTACTCTTTCCCCTTCCAGGATGATTTCTCCCTTGTCCTTTTGATAAGCTCCTGAAAGGATTTTTATCAGGGTAGATTTGCCGGCTCCATTCTCCCCACAGAGGCAGTTTACTCTGCCTTTTCCGAGAAAAAAATCTACCTGGTCCAGTGCTTTAATCCCGGCAAAAGACTTTGATATTCCCCGCATCTCCACGAGATATTGGCTCTGCTCTGTCTTCTCCTGCATTTTCATTCTCCTTTCCCCTTGTTTCCCGCCAGGATGCCGCTACAGCACACGATATTTTTCCAATACCTTATCGTCAATATCTATACCAAGACCTTCTTTATCCGGGACTTTTACCTTGCGGTCCTTCAATTCAAAGTTCTCAACCAGCAGTTCATCCCGAAGTGGGTTCGGATTCCTGTCGTATTCCATCATGGGCTCATTCTGGAAAGGCACCGGATTTGCCGTATGCGGAAACAGCGGCATAGCCGCGATAGCCGCAAGCGCTGCCGCAATCGCCACACCCGACCCCCATACATGGGGAATGACCGCTGTGCCGTATACCCCTGCAACCGCCGCTATCCTCTGAAATTCTGTCAGTCCGCCGCTCACGCAGATATCCGGCTGCGCGATATCAATGCACCCTCTCTCAATGTACCTTTTAAACCCAAATGCCGTGTATTCACATTCTCCTCCGGCAACCGCAATCTTTGTGGCACTTCTCACCCGGCAATATCCTTCAAAGTCCTCCGGCACCACGGGCTCCTCCATGAATAAGACCTGATTTTCTTCCAGGTATTTTGCCATTCTGATTGCCGTATATGCATTGTAGGAATGATTGCAGTCGCAGAACAGCTTCACGCTCTCCCCCACCGCTTCCCGGATTGCACTGACACGTTTTGCATCGTCCTCAACCGACAGCAGCCCTACCTTTATCTTCAGCATCTCAAATCCGGCTTCCACATAACTTTCCGCTTCCTTCTGAAGTTTTGGAAGAGCAGTCTTAAAATCCAGCACATCTTCTCCCCTGTAGTAGCAGCCCGTAGCATAGCATGGGACGAAATTTCTCTTTTTACCTCCTAAGAGTTTATATACCGGCACTCCCAATGCCTTCCCGCATATATCCCACAGAGCAATATCCACAGCGCTGATTGCCTCGATATATGTGCCCTTCTGTCCAAAATCTCTGGTGGACTGATACATTTCATCCCACAGGATTCCTTTATCCATGGGGTCTCTACCTTTTAATATAGGGGCGAGAATCGTATCTATCACACACTTCACCGGTTCCGCCGGACCATACTGCCCGCCTTCTCCCCATCCGTATATGCCCTCATCTGTCTCGATTTTGACCAGCATACTGTTTCGCTCCGGAAATGCACACTGTGAGGAATAAAATCGTTGTTCCCCTAACGGAACTTTTAAAATATAAGTATGAATCCCTGTAATCTTCATCGCAAATACTCCTTTATCATCAGCCGTTTCCTACGGTTCCTTTTTTCAGGATGACCGTCGCGTAAAAGGTCGTTTCACCCGTCACGACAACCGCATAGGCATTGCCTGCTCTTCGGTAAAATGCTTCCCTGTCTAAGAACTTTTTCGGCACTTTCCTGCCCTCATTTTTCTCAAGGATTTCATCATATTTCCCCCAGGTGGAAGGCACATAGGAGTCTCCTTCTGATACCTCCATCTGTATCACAGGCTCTTCCATCCCATTATCCAACGGGAAATACTCTGTAATCAGATTCAACATCTGAGGATTATCATTTCCCATGCAGTACACAACACGTTCCGGGTATGCAAATCTCGGAAAATTCCCGTCACAGATGACCAGTTCATCGCAATGTCCCATCTCCATAAGGATTTTCATCAAATCCGGAGTCATCTCTTTTGGAATATGTTTCAGCATCTCTTTCCTCCGTTCAAGATTTTATACAAATTGTATACAATTTGATTTAAAAAATTTACTGCGCTTTGCCGGTCATGAAAAATAGACCTTCTGCGCATTGCCGTAACATACGCTCTCCAACTCCTCCTCAGACAGGAAGCGCGCATGTTTCCTTACAACATCCATCATCTGTCCGTAGGTATAAAACTTGCAGGTGCAGGGCGCATCTGTCCCCCAGATAAGTTTCTCTGCTCCTACCTTATCATAGAGTCTCTTTAAAATATCGTTGCCGCTCTCTCCGGGGTATTCTGACTCCAGCAGGCTCCAAATCGCGCAGATTCCAAGATATACATTCTCTCTGCAGGCAATATCTGTCATTTGCTCCCACTTTTCTCTGTCCCCTTCCGGTGTCAAATAACCTCCATGTTCAATCACAAAAGTCACCTCCGGAAACTGTGCTGTCAGTTCATCCAGTTCTCCTGGAAGATATGCTTTCGAGTCTGTATCCCCAGTGTCAAACACAACAGCCAGCCGGTGTTTCCCCGCGAACTCAACAAGTGGTTTCAGCATGGAATAGTGAAATTCCTTCTCTTTGTGGATTCCGGTCCATCCCCAACCGGTACTCAATTCCAATTTCAGTGCCCGGTATGTATAGTTTTCCAACAGTCTTTCCGCCTGCTCCAACGCATCTTCTGAAAAGGGGTCTACCTGCAGCACTCCCGCAAATATTTCAGGATGTTCAGAAACGGCAAGCCCGATTTCCTCATTGACGCTACCAATGGTAGGATTCTGGAACAAGACTGCCTTTTCCACGCCGTTTTGCCGCATCACTTCCAACAGCATATCTGCCGTGAAGCAGGTTTCTTTTGTCAGGGGAGGCATAAAAGGAGATTCTATCCCCGCATTTATCGTTTTGCCGTATCCGCAGCCCTTCACGCTGCCGTTTGCATTTGCCCCGTCTATCTTAGAAAAAATATGGATGTGTCCGTCTATTATCTTCATGTTCTTCCCTCTTAGTGCATCAACATTCCGCCTGTGATATTGAGTGCCTGTCCTGTCATCGCGCTGGACTGGTCAGAACACAGGAATTTGATAACATCCGCAATCTCTTCCGGCTCAATAAAGCGCTTCATGGGAACGTCCTCCCATTCCTTCTGTACTTCCTCATAAGTCTTGCCTTCTGTCTCCGCGTGCATCTTCATCAGCTGTTCAGCCCTATCGCCGCTGATTGGTCCGGGACATACCGCATTCACCCGGATATTTTTATCCACCAGCTCCAAAGCCAATGTCTGGGTCAATCCGAGAATCGCCCACTTTGAGCACACATAGTCCCCACGCATGGGAAGTCCGCGCTTGGATACATTGCTGGACATATTGCAGATAGCTGCTTTTTCCTTATTCATGAGTGGAATCAGTTCCCTGCACACCAGCATGGTCCCTGTCAAATTCACGCCTATCGTGTACTTCCAATCCTCTGCGACCATGTTCTCAATCAAGTGTGCTTTTCCGTTAAATCCTGCGTTATTAATCAGTACATCCACCACGCCGCCGGACAATTCCGCCACTTTTTTACCCATGGCGATAATCTGCTCTTCCTCGGCGATATCGCAGGAAACAAATCCCAGATAGGTACCGCCGGCTTCCTCAACTTCTTTTGCCGTCTCTGCCGCCTCTTTGCGGCTGACAAGAATCAGTTTTGCGCCTTCTTTTGCGAACTCGACCGCTATCGTTCTGCCTACACCTTCACGCGCCCCGGTTACTACAACTGTTTTTCCTGTAAAGTATCCCATGTTTTCTACCTCTCTTCTTTTTATTTTCACATGTATATGAATTTAAATGTGAACTCTTTCATTCTGCACCGCGAGCAGCATATCCTCCATGGTATTCTGAAGATGTTCTCTCATAAGCCGTTCCGCCATGTCTCCGTCATGCTTCTTCAGTGCCTGGAGTATCCCACCATGCTGGGTGATGGATTTCTCCATACGCCCTTCAATCCGTTTTGTAATGACATTAAAGTAAAGCTGCTGTCCATGGAGCCTGTTCAGTGTATCCTTAATTCGCATATTCGCGCTGACATCCAGAATCACGTTATGTAAATTATCACCCAGTTCATCTGCCTTCTCGATATTGCCCGCTCGCAGTTCCTTCACACTCTCCTGATGGTTCTTTTCCAAAAGTTCGAGATTCGCATCCGTGATAATCCCTGCCGCGATTCTGCTGCTGATTCCCTCCAGAGCCTGGCGCATAGTAAAAATCTCCACAATATCTTTCTCATTAAATTCTTTTACAAAACAGCCTCTGTACGGGTAATATACAACCATGCCGTCCCCCTCCAGCATCTTTAACGCTTCCCGTATCGGTGTACGGCTGACCTGGTACTTCTCCGCCAGTTCATCTTCCACAAGGGGAGTTCCCCCCATAAGCTTCCGATATATAATGTCTTCTCTTATCGCATGATAAGTTTCGATTGCTGCAGATTTTGCTGATTTTTTCATAAATTTCTCCGCTTTCAAAATTGTATTTTTATTTTATACTTCTTGTATACAATTTTATTCCCTCTTTTCTTTGTTGTCAATGTATGTTTTTACTGTTTTTCACTCCAAATTTTTATGCACTATGTCTAATTTTGACAACATCCGCAATCTCTTCCGCCTCGATAAAGCGCCTCATGAGGACTCCCCCATTCCTTCTGTACTTTCTCGTAAGTGGTGTCTTCATTAAAGAATTTTATGTCAAGTCTTTGTTTGAAAAATCATCTGTGCTATAATGTCAGAAAGCATTATATTTCTGATAATTCTGATACGGTCTGAAGGCGTTGTTCTTTGCAGCGCACAATCAGTCTGTTTCTATCTTCTTTTGCCGCAAGGCTTCTGTTTTGGAAATCTCAATG